>NZ_JBFUGR010000002.1:0-994416 GCF_056402815.1 Mesorhizobium sp. P3_B5
CGCCTGACCTGAACCCCATCCGCCTGACCTGAACCCCATCGAGAAGCTCTTTGCAAAGCTAAAGCATTGGCTCCGTAAGGCTGCCAAGCGTACCGTCGAAACCGTCTGTGACGCCATCGGCCAAATCCTCGGCACCGTCTCTTCAACCGAATGCAGAAATTACTTCACAGAGGCAGGCTATGCGCCAACCTAGATTCATCCCGCTCTAGCTCCGAGAAATCTCAGACCCCCTCGACCAGCACGATTTCGCCGTCGGCCACCTTCTGGCGAATGGCGGCGGCGCGCTGATACTCCGGCGAGTGGTAGCACTCATGCGCCGCGGCAAGCGACGGAAACTCGATGATGACGTTGCGGGCGCGGCCGGCGCCCTCGGCGAATTCGTAGGGTCCGCCGCGCGCCAGGAATTTCATGTCGAATTTGTCGAAGGCCAGTTTGGCGGCGGCGACATACTCCTTGTAGCCTTCGGTGTCGCGCACTTCGACGCGGGCAATCCAGTATCCCTTGGGCATTCTTTTTCTCCGGAAATTGTTGCTGGGTTATGCCGAGCGCATCTCGTCGAGAATGGCTTCCGCCGCCGCGCGCCGGTCGCTTGCCGCGACGATGGGGCGGGCGACGACGAGGTGGCTGGAGCCGTTGCGGATCGCTTGCGCCGGCGTCACCACACGTTTCTGGTCGCCATGGTCGCTGCCCTTGGGCCGGATGCCCGGCGTTACCACGGCCATGTTCGGTCCGACGATGCGGCGCACCGCCTCCGCTTCCTCGGCCGAGCAGACGATGCCGCCCATGCCGGCATGCAGCGCCTGTTCCGAGCGCCGCAACACCAGCGTGTGCGGGTCATACTCATAGCCGACATCGATCATGTCCTGTTCGTCCATCGAGGTCAGCACACTGACGGCAAGCAGGCACAGCTCGCTGCCCCTGGCGGCTTCCACCGCCGCCCGCATCGCCTTGGGATAGGCGTGGATGGTCAGCATGCTGACGCCCATCTTGACGATGTTTTCGACGCCCTTGGCCACCGTGTGGTCGATGTCGAGCAGCTTCATGTCGAGAAAGACTTTTATGCCGCCGCTGGCCAATTCTCTGGCGAAGTCCAACCCGCCGGCGAAGGCCAGCTGATAGCCGATCTTGTAGAAGGAGACGACGCCTTCGAGCTCGCGCACCGCTTCCTCGGCCTGCTTCAGCGTCGGCACGTCGAGGCCGACGATCAGCCTGTCGCGCATCGTCTCTTGCGCCCGGATCATGTCTCGATCCGGGTCGACAGCATGCGCGAGGTTTCGATCAGCGTGCGGCATAGATGCTCCATCGATTTATGCAGTCTTTCGTCCCTGAAATTGCCGCCCTCGTCGAAGGCGTCGCCGCCCTCCGGCACCGAGCACTCCGGCGTCACCACCACCATTTGGCAGCGCACCAGCACCGCGCGCAGATGGTTGATGCAGCGTATCCCGGCGAAATGTCCATTGGAAGACGAACAGAGGCCGGCGACCTTGCCGGCAAGCGGCCGGAGCGAGCGGCCGCCATCCTTGCGCACCCGGCTTGCCCAGTCGATGCTGTTCTTGAGCAGCGGCGGGATGGAGCCGTTATATTCGGGGGTGGCGATCAGCAGCCCGTCATGGGCAGCGATCAGCCGGGCGAGTCTGACGGCGTTGTCGGGGACGCCCTTTTCCTTTTCAAGGTCCTCGTCGAGGATCGGCAGCGGATAGTCGGCGAGCGAGATGCGGGTCACCTCGGCGCCCTGCATGGCCAGCTCCTTCTGCGCCACATCGGCGGTCCTGCCGCTGAAGGCGCCGGTGCGGATCGAGCCGGCGAAGACGAGGATTTTCGGAGTTACTGCCATTGGCATCCGGAGGAAGCGGACTGCTTCGGGGTGTGTTGAGATTCAGGTCAGGCCGAGTCGAAATGGTGGGTTCCGAGAACCGGAGCGGAGCGTACTTGAAGTACGTGAGCACCGGAAGCGCAGGAAGCTGCCATTTGCAGGCCGGCCTCACCTGAATATCGGCATACCCTAATGCGCCTTGCGGCGGTAGATCCACAGCTGTGTGGGCGGGATGTTGCGGATGACGAAGTGGAAATGCTCGACCGTGTAGTCGCCGCGGCCGGGCGGGATCGGCGACAGCGGACCGTAGGTCAGCTGCACGATCGGCCGTCCCTCAGGGATGCGGTCGAGCAGGCTTTCGATATAGGCGATGCGCTGTGCCACCGGGAAGTTGAGCAACGGCACGCCCGACACCACCGAATCGAAGACCATCTCGCTCTTGTCGCCGAGCGTGGCGTTGAGATTGAAGGCGTCGCCCTCGATTACATGGACGCCCGGGTAGATGCGGCGCAGATGGCGGACGAAGTCGGTGGAATATTCGACCGCGTAGAGATTTTCAGGCTTCACGCCGAGCGCAAGGATGGCGCGGGTAATGACACCGGTGCCAGGCCCGACTTCGAGCACCGGCAGGCCGGACTTGGGATTGACGATCGAGGCCATCTTGCGGGCGGTGATGGAGCTGGTCGGGACGATCGATCCCACCGTCTTCGGCTTGTCGATCCAGCCCTTGAAGAACTTCAGCTCGTCGTCGAACTTTTCCGCCAGTGCTTTCCGCAATCCCGGACCACGTGCCATGCAAGTTCTCCTCAGCGCTCCCCGAAGCTACTTAGCAGCTACGAGGTTCAAGGCAAGGCGAAAGCCCGGGATAAGATGTTGATGACGTTTGGGAAGCTGCTCGCCATGCATGTCGCTCAAAAGCGTGCAAGGCCGTCAATGCTCGCCGAAGGACTCGAAAAAATCCTTCATGCGGGCGAAAAAGCCGCTCGACTGGGGCGAATTGTCTTGTGACGACAGCTGCTCGAACTCTTCCAGCAATTCGCGCTGGCGGCGCGACAGGCTTTGCGGCGTCTCGACCGCGGTCTGGATATAGAGGTCGCCGACATTGGGCTGGCGCAGCACCGGCATACCCTTGCCCTTGAGGCGGAACTGGCGGCCGTTCTGGGTGCCTTCCGGCACCTTCACCTTGGTCTGGGTGCCGTCCAGCGTCGCCACCTCGAACGAGCCGCCAAGGGCTGCCGTCGTCATCGAGATCGGCACCTTGCAGTAGAGATCGGCGCCGTCGCGCTGGAAGAATTCGTGTGGCTTGACCGCCAGGAAAATATAGAGATCGCCCGACGGGCCACCGCGTAGACCGGCCTCGCCTTCATTGGCAAGCCGGATGCGAGTGCCGTCCTCGATACCGGCCGGAATATTGACCGACAGCGAGCGCTCCTCGATGACGCGGCCTTGGCCAGCGCATTTCGGGCACGGATCCTTGATCGTCTGGCCGCGGCCCTGGCACTGCGGGCAGGTGCGCTCGATCGAGAAGAAACCTTGCGTGGCCCGCACCTTGCCGTGGCCGTTGCACATCGCGCAGGTGACGGGCTGGGTGCCCGGCTTGGCGCCGCTGCCGGAGCATTCCGTGCAAGAGATCGAGGCCGGCACGCGGATCTGCGCGGTCTTGCCGGAAAACGCTTCCTCCAGCGAGATTTCCATATTGTAGCGCAGATCGGCGCCGCGCTCGCGGCCGCCCGAGGAGCGGCGCTGGCGCCCGCCCATCATGTCGCCGAAAATGTCCTCGAAGATATCGGCGAAGCCACCGCCGCCAAAGCCTTGCGCGCCGCCATTCATGCCGCCCTGCTCGAAGGCGGCGTGGCCGAAACGGTCATAGGCCGCGCGCTTCTGCGGGTCCTTCAGCGTCTCGTAGGCTTCGTTGATTTCCTTGAACTTGTGCTCGCAGGAATGATCGCCGGGGTTGCGGTCAGGATGGAACTGCATGGCGAGCTTGCGGAAAGCGCTCTTGAGCTCCTTCTCGTCGGCGCCCTTTTGCACGCCCAGCGTTTCGTAGAAATCAGCTTTCATCTTTTCCCGCAGTCCGGATGCTCAACGTCTTAAAGCTTTGTGCGTCGCTTGCCGGCACGTTGTGTCGATTTAGGTGCGATGGGGCCGGGATGCCAGTGTCGACGCCGGTTTGTCCGTGTTTTTTCGGCCAGGCTCGCACTTTTTTTGGCCAAGGGTTGCAAAAAAGCCCGGCTTTGCGCCGGGCTTTTCGCTTATTCTGCCGTCAGACGGTCAGGCCGACTTCTTCTTGTCGTCGTCCTCGTCGATTTCCTCGAAATCGGCATCGACCACGTCAGAGTCCTTGGCGGCGTCCGCCTTGGCATCGGCTTCCGCGGCTTCCTTCTGCGAAGCTTCGTACATGGCCTGGCCAAGCTTCATCGAAGCTTCGGCGAGCACCTGGCTCTTGGCCTCGATGTCGGCCGCGTCGTCCCCCTCGGCAGCCGTCTTCAGGGCCGCGATCGCATCGGAAATCGCCGTGCGCTCGGCTTCCGAGACCTTGTCGCCATATTCCTTCAGCGACTTCTCGGACGAATGCACCAGCGCTTCGGCCTGGTTGCGGGCCTCGACCACGGCACGCCGCTTCTTGTCGCTCTCGGCATTGGCCTCGGCGTCCTTGACCATCTTCTCGATGTCGGCGTCCGAAAGGCCACCCGAGGCCTGGATGCGGATCTGGTGCTCCTTGCCGGTGCCCTTGTCCTTGGCCGAGACGTTGACGATGCCGTTGGCGTCGATGTCGAAAGTGACCTCGATCTGCGGCACACCACGCGGCGCCGGCGGAATGCCGACCAGGTCGAACTGGCCAAGCGCCTTGTTGTCGGCGGCCATTTCACGCTCGCCCTGGAAGACGCGGATGGTCACCGCCGACTGGCTGTCTTCGGCCGTCGAGAACACCTGGCTCTTCTTGGTCGGGATCGTCGTGTTGCGTTCGATCAGGCGGGTGAACACGCCACCCAGCGTCTCGATGCCGAGCGACAGCGGTGTCACGTCGAGCAGCAGAACGTCCTTGACGTCGCCCTGCAGCACGCCGGCCTGGATGGCAGCGCCCAGCGCGACGACCTCATCGGGGTTGACGCCCTTGTGCGGCTCCTTGCCGAAGAACTGCTTCACGATCTCCTGGATCTTGGGCATGCGGGTCATGCCGCCGACCAGGACCACTTCGTCGATCTCGCCAGCCTTCAGGCCGGCATCCTTGAGCGCCGCCTTGCAAGGGTCGATGGTGCGCTGGACGAGGTCGTCGACCAACTGCTCGAACTTGGCGCGCGTGAGCTTCAGCGTCAGGTGCTTCGGGCCGGTCGCGTCGGCGGTGATGAAGGGCAGGTTGATTTCGGTCTGCGTCGTCGACGACAGCTCGATCTTGGCCTTTTCAGCCGCCTCTTTCAGACGCTGCAGGGCCAGCTTGTCGTTCTTCAGGTCGATGCCCTGTTCCTTCTTGAACTCGGCCGCCAGATATTCGACCAGGCGCATGTCGAAATCCTCGCCGCCGAGGAAGGTGTCGCCGTTGGTCGACTTGACCTCGAACACGCCGTCGCCGATTTCGAGCACCGAAATGTCGAACGTGCCGCCGCCAAGGTCATAGACGGCAATGGTCTTGCCTTCCTTCTTGTCGAGGCCGTAGGCAAGCGCTGCCGCGGTCGGCTCGTTGATGATGCGGAGCACTTCCAGACCGGCGATCTTGCCGGCATCCTTGGTCGCCTGGCGCTGGGCGTCGTTGAAATAGGCCGGAACGGTGATGACCGCCTTCTCGACCTTCTCGCCGAGATAGGCTTCGGCCGTTTCCTTCATCTTCTGCAGGATCATCGCCGAGATCTGGCTGGGCGACTGCTTCTTGCCGCCGGCCTCGACCCAGGCATCGCCATTGTCGCCCTTGACGATCTTGTAGGGGACAAGCTTCTTGTCCTTCTCCGTCACCGGATCGTCATAGCGGCGGCCGATCAGGCGCTTGACCGCGAAGATGGTGTTTTCAGGATTGGTGACCGCCTGACGCTTGGCCGGCTGGCCGACGAGGCGCTCGCCGTCGCCCGAGATGGCGACAATGGAAGGGGTCGTGCGCGCGCCTTCCGCATTCTCGATAACCTTCGGCTCCTTGCCATCCATGATGGCGATACAGGAGTTGGTGGTTCCCAGATCGATACCGATTACTTTTGCCATTTTTCTAGTCTCTCCGCTAAGCAGGCTCTCAGGACCCGTTACAGGCGTTCCGACGAAAGCCCCTGTTCACAAGAAATTCCGCTCCGGCAACCGGCATTCCGGCACCGAACGGCTTGGCGCGTATATAAGAACAGGCTGCTCGACGCGCAAGCATTCTACGCAAGGCGTCCACCGCCTTGCCGGTCGGTAGGGAACGGACCAGTTGTCACGCGCCGGATCAGAACCTGAACGCTTTTGAACAAAGCGTGTGCAATTCAGGAAAAATAGCCTTTCCGGCCGCGATCACCAGCGTCCCGTCCCGCAGCACGGTCTTCGGGTCGGGTTTCACGATCCTGCCGCCAGCTTCTTCCACCAGAAGCATGCCGGCCAGGCAGTCCCAGGCGTTCATGTGCTCTTCGACATAGCCAAGCAGCCGGCCGGCGGCGACATAGGCCAGCATCAGGGCGCCTGATGCATTGCGAAAGAACACGCCGCCTTCCGCCAGGATGAGGCCGACCAGCACGGCGACATTTTCGGTTCTGGCGCGGTTTGAAAGTCCGGTTCCGACCGAGCCCTCCTCCAGGCTGGCAGCGGCACTGGTCCTGATCGGCTTGCGGTTGAGGAAGGCGCCGCCGCCGCGCCGGCCATGAAAGGTCTCGCCGGTCGATGGCTCGTGGATGACGCCAACGACGGTCTCCCCGTCCCTGGCGCAAGCGATCACCACGCACCAGGCCGGAATGCCGTGGACGAAATTCGCCGTGCCGTCGATAGGGTCGATCACCCAGACATATCCGGTCGTCCCGGCCACCGAGGCATGTTCCTCGCCGACGATGCCGTCTTGCGGATAGGCGGCGGCGATAGCCGCGCGGATGAACAACTCCACCTCGCGGTCTGCTTCCGAGACCAGGTCCTGATGCCCCTTGCTCTCGATGGTCAGGCTGTCGAGGTCGCGGAAGTATTTCAGCCCGAGGTCGCCGGCGCGGCGCGCCAGGTCGATGGCAAAGCGCACGTGCTGGTCGAGATCATGGGTCACGGGAGGGCTCTTGGCTGAGGAATGCGCCTGCCCTTAGCAGACGCACATGTCAGGCAAAAGCCAACCCTCAAGCGGCTTGCGACAGCGATTTGTGCGCCTCGGCCAGGATCTCGAACGACCGCACCCGAGCCGCATGATCGTACATCTGCGCGGTGACCATCAATTCGTCGGCGCCGGTGCGGCTAAGGAACGCGTCGACGCCCTGCCGCACCGTTTCCGGCGAGCCGACGACGGCGCAGGACAGCGCCTGGCTCAGCATGGTTCTGGCCATCGGGTCGAGGTCGCGCTCATAATTCTCGACTGGAGCCGGCAACCGGCCGGGCCGGCCGGAGCGCAGATTGACGAACGCCTGTTGCAGCGAGGTGAACAGCAGCCGCGCCTCGGCGTCGGTGGGCGCCGCAAAGACGTTGAGGCCGAGCATGACATAAGGCTTGTCCAGCTGTTCCGACGGCTGGAAGCGCGAGCGATAGATCTCCAGCGCGTGGTCGAGTTCGGCCGGCGCGAAATGCGAGGCAAAGGCGTAGGGCAGGCCAAGCATGGCGGCAAGCTGCGCGCCATAGAGGCTGGAACCGAGAATCCACACCGGCACCTGCTGGCCCTCGCCGGGCACGGCGCGAATGCGCTGGCCGTCCTCGGCCGGCTGGAAATAGCCCATCAGCTCGACGACATCCTGCGGGAAATTGTCTGAGGCCTCGAGATTGCGGCGCAGCGCCCGTGCCGTACCCATGTCAGTGCCGGGTGCGCGGCCGAGGCCGAGGTCGATGCGGCCGGGGTGCAGCGCCGCCAGCGTGCCGAACTGCTCGGCAATGACCAGCGGTGCATGGTTGGGCAGCATGATGCCGCCGGCGCCGACGCGGATCGTCTTGGTGCCGCCGGCGACATGGGCGATGACGACCGCGGTGGCCGCACTGGCGATGCCCGGCATGTTGTGATGCTCGGCCAGCCAATAGCGCTTGTAGCCGAGTCGCTCGGCATGGCGGGCAAGGTCGAGCGAATTGGCCAGCGACTGCGAAGCATTGCTGCCTTCGATGATCGGCGACAGGTCGAGAACGGACAGAGCGGTCATGGTCAGCTTCCTACGATATTCTTCTGCCGCACCTTGGCCTCGAAGGCGGCACGGTCGGGAATGGTGATGTCGAGCACGCCTTCCAGCACGTCGGCGAGCTCGGTGGCTGTCGCTATCTCGCGCTGCTCGGTGCGGCCTCCCTGATGATGGATCGACAACCTGTTGTTGCGCAGCGCGTAGCGCCGGTCCGGCAAGGCGCGGGCGGCAATGACGGAATAGAGGAAATGCGAGGTCGGGTGGGTCGACACGAAATGGTTGGCGACCGCATAGTCGATCTCGTAGGCCTCCTGCATGTCGAAGCGGTGGAGTGTGCGCCAGTCGCCGCCGAGATTGGCTTGCATGCGGAAGTGGTCGCCGGTTTCAACGATGCGGAAACTTTCATGCGGGGTCGTTTGTTCGAGACCGGGCTCGAGCAGCAGCGGCGCCGTCAGCGTCAGGCCACCAAAGCCGACATCGGCGATGTAGGTTCGGCCGTCGAGTTCTACACGCAACAGCATATGGCTGCGCGCGGTGATGGCGTTTTCTGCCTGGCCCCACAGAACCCGCGCGGCAAGGCCGCTGACGGCAAAGCCCAGCGCCTTCAGCGCCTGCATGAGGAGCAGATTGTGCTCGAAGCAGTAGCCGCCGCGATCCCGGGCGACGATCTTGTCCTGCAGCGAGGCAAGATCGAGGCGAACGGGAGTGCCCAGCAGCGTATCGAGATTTTCAAACGCGATCGCTTGCGGGTGCTTGAGATGCAATGCCTTCAGCGTTTTGAGCGAAGCTTCCCTCGCACCGCTGTAGCCGATGCGGGCGAAATAGGCATCGAGATCGAATGAGGCATCGGTCATGGAAAGGAAGTCCGGCTTGACCGGCTCGATATAGGCACTCCGATCGGAAGCCGCAAACTGTGCGCCGATCTATGCCGACGCCTTGTCAACAGTCTCGACGGGTTCTTCCTCGACGACAACGGTCTGTTGCGCGGCGAGAAAATTGCCGACATGGCTGAGGCCGTCGAAATGATCGCAGAACACCTTGATGACGACCAGCAGCGGCACCGCCATCAGCGCGCCGACGAAACCCCACAGCCAGGACCAGAAAGCGATGGCGATGAAGATCGCCACCGCGTTGATCTCGAGCCGGCGGCCAACCACCATCGGCGTCACGAACTGGCCTTCGACGATGTCGCACAAAAGCACGAAGGCCGGCGCCAGCAGCGCATACGAGATGCTATCGAAGCTGATCAGCGCGATAACGCTGACCAGCAGGATGGTCATGAACGCCCCGACATAGGGCAGGAAGTTGAGCAGTGCCGCCGCTGCGCCCCAGACCAGCGGGTTGGGCACGCCGAGCCCCCACAGGCCGAGCGCGATCACCGTGCCGAGGCCGGCGTTGATGAGGGCGACGGTGAGCAGATAGTGCGAGATTTCGCTCTCGACGTCGTAGACGACGCGCAATGCCCGCTTCTTTTCGCTGAGGCTGGCAAATGACTGGATTATCTTTTCATAAAACATCGTGCCTGACGCCAGCAGGAACAGCGACAGCACGAAGATGATGGTCAGGCTGGTTCCCGCGGACAGTATGTTGCCGGCGGCCTGCGACAGGATACCGGACTGCGACACCACGACCTTCTGTATGCCGGGCTCCTGGCCGGTGTTGGTCAGCCCTTCCAACTCATGCGAGATCTGCATGATCTTTTCGAAAGGGCGACGCAATTGCGCCAGGCGCTCGGTCAATTGCTGACCGATCGACGAGCTGTTGTTGACGAGGTCGATGACCGGGCCGCTGAGCAGGTAGCCGGCGCTGGCAAACAGGCAGACCGACAACAGCACCAGCAGCGTCGCCGACACCACGTCGGGCACGCCATGCTTGCGCAAATAGCGCACGATCGGCGTCAACGTCAGGGTCAGCAGGAAGGCGAGGATGACCGGCATGAAGAAGGCGCGGGCGAAATACAGCGCGTAGATGGCCATCAGGATGAAGATGCCGATGAGCAGCGAGCGCATCAGCCGTGTGTCCGCGCGCGCCTCGACGCGCGGATCCGGGCTTTCGGCTGCGCCCAAAGCGACGGGTTCGACTTTCATTCTGGTTCCCTCGATCGCGCACCGCAATTGGTGCAGCCGATCGGCGAAAACGCCGGTGCCGCCTCAAAGTTCCTTTAGCCGGCAGCGACAAGGCTCGTGTGGGCCTTGTCCAGGAAGCCTCTACCGTGGATCAGGCGACCGATGCCGCGATGACGGGAACGGCCTTCGCCGTTTCCTTGCGCACGATCGGCGCAACTTTGGTGCCGTAGAGTTCGATCGCCTTCATGATCTTGGCGTGCGGCATGGTGCCGATCGCCATCTGCAGCAGGAAGCGGTCATTGTTGAAGATCCGGTGCTGGGCGACGATCTTCTCGGCCACCTGCTCGGGATTGCCGACGAACAAGGCACCACTTGGACCCCGCGCGTGGTCGAAATGCGCCCGCGATGTCGGACCCCAGCCACGTTCGCGGCCGATGCGGTTCATCACTTCGGCCTGCGGTCCGTAGAAATCGTCGGCCGCCTGCTCAGTGGTCTCGGCAATGAAGCCGTGGACGTTGATGCTGGTGGCGAGATTGGCCGGGTCGGTGCCAGCCCGTTTGGCGGCGTCGCGGTAGATATCGAACAGCGGCGCGAACCGCGCCGGCTCGCCGCCGATGATGGCTAGCGCCAGCGGCAGGCCGAGCACGCCGGCTCGTGCCGCCGATTGCGGCGTGCCGCCAATGGCGATCCAGATCGGCAATTTGTCCTGGAAGGGACGCGGATAGACGCCGCGATCGTTGATCGCTGCCCGCAGATTGCCGGACCAGCTCACCTTGACGCTGTCGCGAATGGCGAGCAGCAGATCGAGCTTTTCGGCAAAGAGCTCGTCATAGTCTTCGAGATTGTAGCCGAACAGCGGGAAGGATTCGATGAACGAGCCGCGCCCGGCCATGATCTCGGCCCGCCCGCCCGACAACAGGTCGAGTGTCGCAAACTGCTGAAACACGCGCACCGGATCGTCGGACGACAGCACGGTGACGGCGCTGGTCAGCTTGATGCGCTTTGTGCGCTCGGCCGCCGCGGCCAGCGCCACGACCGGCGCCGAGGCCGCATAGTCGGGGCGGTGATGCTCGCCCAGTCCGAACACATCGAGCCCGACCTCGTCGGCGAGCTCGATCTCCTCTATCAGATTGCGCAGCCGCGGGTGCGGTCCAATGGCGCCGGGACCGGGTTCGGGGCTGACGTCGGCAAAAGTATAGAGACCGAGTTCCATGACGTGTCATCCAATGTTTTGATTGTTGCCCTAGAGGTAGCGATGCGTCCGCCTCGCCGCCAGAGGGGCGGACGGTGAACAGTGCATGTCGGTTTCGCCTCGAAAAGGCGTCTCCCGGCTGCAACAGCCAGCAATTTCATGGCTGCCATGCCGTTTTGGCGCTTGAACTCTCGGTTTTCGCGCGTATGTAAGCGTCGCGAATTGACTTCAGGGAAGTGGACTTGGCTATTTACAGGGAAAAAGACGTTTTCGAGCGGCGCAACGCCGCAAACGAGGCAAAGAAGGCGCTTCTGGAGCGCTTCAAGTCAAAGCCGGCGGCAGACGATCCAGCGGTGCTGGCGCGACAGGCCGAACGCAAGGCGATCCTCGAGGCCCGCGAAATCCGCGAGGCTGAAAAGGCCCGGCTGAAGCAGGAAAAGCTGGCACGCGAGGCGGTCGAGAAGGCCGAGCGCGAGGCAGCAGCCGAAGCGGCGCGTATCGCCGCCGAAGAAGCGGCACAGGCGGAAGCAAAGATCCGGGAAGCCGACGAGAACGAGCGTATTGCTCGCCTGCTCGCCGACGAGGCCGAACGCAAGGCCAAGCGCGACGCGCGTTATGCGGCGCGCAAGCAGCGTACCGGCAGGACGCCTCCGGGCTTCTCCGCCCGCTAGCCTCAAGGCTAACGAAGCATCTGCTTCGAGGATCGGGGTCGCTTTTGAGCGGCCCTGAATGTGTTTGTCTGTCGGTATGGTCAGGCCGCCAGCTTCAGCCCCATGATGCCGCAGACGATCAGCCCGATGCAGCCCAGCCTGATCGCCGTCGCCGGCTCGCCCAGCAACCAGATGCCGAGCAGCGCCGTGCCGACGGTGCCGATGCCGGTCCACACCGCATAGGCCGTGCCGACCGGCAGCGTCTTCAGCGCCAGGCCGAGCAAGGTCAGGCTGACGATCATCGAGGCGACGGTCAGCACGGTCGGCAGCGGTCTTGAGAATCCGTCGGTGTATTTGAGGCCGATCGCCCAGCCGATCTCGAACAGGCCGGCAAAGAAAAGAAGTATCCACGACATCGGAGCGCTCCATCGGGGCATCGGAACCGAAAATCCGATGCTCAAGCAAAGATTGGCGGGTCGTCCCGGCCGTTTTGGGGAAAGCGCGAAGTCGTCTTCGTCGGGCTGGATATAGAAACTTGCGTGGGGTCAATCAACAGCAGCGCCGGCGGCACCTGAGCACCGCCGGTAAAACCTTTACCGAAACGGATGGCCGAGGCCTACCGCTCCTTCAGCTTCATCGCCTTGACCGGCGGCGCCTTCAGGGCCGGGGCCGCGGCGGGCTTCTTGGCGTCCTTCTTCGGCTTGCGGGCTTCCTTGCCCGCTTTCATCGCACCTTTAGCCATGATTCGTTCCTCCAATTGTGAGAAGGCAAGTGAAACAAGAGAAACGCCCGACTGCAAGAGGCTAGCCCCTGTCGCCACCGCCAGCCGGCCGCTTTCAACCGGTTTCTAATTTGCTCGTAAACCATGTCGGTCCGTGTCATGGTTGTCTTCGCACTGCAGCATCGGCCCGTGCCTTCGCCGGGTGATGATCAGGCAGGCCGGTCAGGACAAAGATGCGAATCCACATCGGCTGCGAGATGAGCTTCGACTTTCCGCAGGAAACGCCGCTGATCGCGATGCTCAACGTCCACTATAGCAGAGCATCCGATCTCGAGCGCCCGGATTTCCTGACCTCCAATCCGCCGGTGCCGATCCAGAGCTACCGCGACAGTTTCGGCAATTGGTGCAACCGTTTTGTCGCCCCGCCCGGCCGCTTCACCTTCGGCACCGATGCGGTGATCCGCGACCCCGGCACGTTCGAAATGGGCGACCTGATGGCCTGGCAGCATGAGGTGCGCGACCTGCCGTCGGACACGCTTTTGTTCCTGTTGCCCAGCCGCTTTTGCGAGAGCGACCTGCTGGCCAGCGAAGCCTGGCGGCTGTTCGGTCACACACCGCTCGGCATTGCACGCGTGCAGGCGGTCTGCGATTTCGTCCACAACCACATCGTCTTCAGTTACGGCAATGCGCGGCCGACGCGCACCGCCGCCGAAGCCTATCGCGAGCAAAGCGGCGTCTGCCGCGACTTCGCGCATCTTGCCGTCACTTTCTGCCGCGCGCTCAACATCCCGACGCGCTACTGCACCGGCTACATCAGCGACATCGGCCTGCCCAAACCCTGGGCGAGTATGGACTTCGCCGCCTGGATGGAGGTCTATCTCGGCGGTCGCTGGCATGTCTTCGATCCGCGCAACAACGCACCGCGCATCGGCCGCATCCTGATCGCCTCCGGCCGCGACGCAGCCGACGTGCCGCTGACCCATATTTTCGGCCCGGGCCTGCTCACCGGCTTCAAGGTGTGGACCGACGAAATCGTCGAGTAGGCGCATCTGCAAGCCCGCCTTGTGAATGGCTGTGGAGCTTGGGCGGGTGCTCCGCTAAGCTCAAGACATCAACCAGGACAGTACACACCATGGCGGCGCATGGCGGGTCGAAAAAGGTCATCTACGCGGCGCTCGCCGGCAATCTCGCGATCGCGCTGACCAAATTCGCCGCCGCCTTCTTCACCGGCAGTTCGGCGATGCTGTCGGAAGGCGTGCACTCGCTGGTCGACACCGGCAATGGCGGCCTGCTGCTCTACGGCATGCACCGCGCCGCGCGTCCGCCGGACCGCACGCATCCGCTCGGTCATGGTCGCGAGCTCTACTTCTGGAGTTTCATTGTTGCACTGCTGGTCTTCGCGCTCGGCGCCGGCGTGTCGTTCTACGAAGGCGTGATCCACATGCTGGCGCCCGAGCCGGTCGCCAATGCCATGGTGAACTACATCGTGCTTGGCCTGTCGTTCCTTTTCGAAGGCAGTTCCTGGTGGGTGGCGCTGAAGGAGTTCCGCAAGCAGAAGGGCAGGCAGGGCTGGCTGCGAGCGGTGCAATCGAGCAAGGACCCCAGCGTCTACACCGTGCTGTTCGAGGACAGTGCGGCCCTTCTCGGCCTGATCGTCGCTTTTGCCGGCATACTGGCGGCGGAGCTGCTGGGGATGCCGCAACTCGACGGCGCGGCCTCGATCGGCATCGCTCTGATCCTCGGCGCCACCGCGATCTTCCTGGCGCGTGAAAGCAAGAGCCTGCTGTTGGGCGAACCGGCGTCGCCCGAGGTGCAGAAACAAGTGCTGGCCATCGCCCAGCAAGACCCGGCGGTGCAGCGGGCGAACGGCGTGCTGACGTTGCATATGGGTCCCCGGGAAATCGTCGCCGGCCTGAGCATCGAGTTCGAGGATCATTTGGCGGCGCCCGAGATCGAGGCCTGCGTCGAGCGCATCGAAGCCCGGCTGAAAAAGGAAATGCCCGAGATAACCCGGCTGTTCGTCAAGCCGCAGACGACCGGAACCTGGGAGCGGCGGCGCAAGGCGGTTGAGGCAGCGGCCGGAGAGGCTCTGGACTAGCCGCCGGCCATTGCCTGACGACCCCGCCGCGCTAAGATTACAGGACGGATTTCGGGAGGAAACCAGGATGAAGATCGACGGCGGTTGCCATTGCGGCGCCATCACTTATGAGGCGGAGGTCGACCCGCAAAAGACCTCTATCTGTCATTGCACGGATTGCCAGCAACTGACCGGCACGGCCTTTCGCGTCACCGTTCCCGCGCCTGAGAGCCGGTACCGGATTACCAGGGGCACGCCCAAGGTCTATATCAAGACGGGGTCGAGCGGCGCCAAGCGCGCGCAGGGCTTTTGCGGCGACTGCGGTTCGCATCTCTACGCGACGTCGGTTGGCGACGGGCCGAAGGTGTATGGGATCAGAGCGGGGACCGCGCGGCAGCGCGAGGATCTGGTCCCGACACAACAGAAGTGGCACCGGTCGGCGCTGCACTGGCTTCCGGAATTCGAGGGGATCAGCGTCGTGGAGGAGCAGTAGTCCCGCGCGGCATCTTCTCAGTCGTCGCCTTCGACGACCCGTAGCCTGAGCTGCCCGGTCTTGGAATCGGCGACGCGCGTTTCGGCTTTCGCTACCGCCGGCCGTGCAATCTGGGCCGTGCCTGCATCACCTTCGCCAGGCTGCACGCCGAACTCCAGCGCCTCGATCTTCTGGCCGCGCTTGGTCACCTTCGACGTCGACACCAGAATGTCGTCGATGTCCTTGGCCGACTGGGTGAAATGCGTCTGCAGCCGGCGCACCCGCTCGTCGACGCGCGCGACATCCTCCATCAGCCGGATCACCTCGCCCTGGATCAGATGCGCCTGCTCGCGCATGCGGGCATCCTTGAGGATCGCCTGGATGACCTGGATCGACAGCATCAAAAGCGACGGCGAAACGATGATGACGCGGGCGCGGTGCGCCTTCTGGATAAGCGCATCGAAATTCTCGTGGATTTCGGCGAACACCGATTCCGACGGCACGAACATGAAGGCGGTGTCCTGCGTCTCGCCCTGGATCAGGTATTTTTCCGAGATATCGCGGACATGGATCTCGATGTCGCGGCGGAAGGCCTGCGCGGCCACCTTCTGTAGATCGGCGCCATCGGCGGCGCGGATGGCGTTCCAGGCCTCCAGCGGAAATTTTGCGTCGATGGCCAGCGACGGCGCGCCGTTCGGCATCTTCACCAGGCAGTCGGGCCGGCTGCCATTCGACAGCGTCGCCTGGAACTCGTAGGCGCCCATCGGCAGGCCGTCGGCGACGATCGCCTCCATGCGCGACTGGCCGAAGGCGCCGCGCGTCTGCTTGTTGGACAAGATCGCCTGCAACTGCACGACCTGGCCGGCGAGCGACTGGATGTTGCCTTGCGCGGTGTCGATCACCGCCAGCCGCTCCTGCAGTTTGGCCAGGCTCTCATGCGTCGATTTCGTCTGCTCGGTCATGGTCTGGCCGAGGCGGCCGGTCATCGCGTCGAGGCGCTGTCCGATCGACTGGTTGAGCTCGGCCTGTCTTGCCCCGAACACGTCGGCGATGGCGCCCATGCGGCCCTGCATCTCGTTCTGGCTTTGCAGGATGCCGGCCATCCGCGCCTCGGCGTCGCGGGCATGGTCGGCTGCCTCCGCGGCGGCGATGGTCCGCGCCTTGGCCGACCGCCACAGCGCAACGACCAGTGCCAGAAACAGGCCTAGAAACAGCATCGCCCCGAACGCCAGCGCATGACCGAGCGTGATCGTCGTGGCGCCGAGCCGGGCAACAGGCTCGGAAAGGATTGATGTCAGATCATTCATTTGGGCAGCATAGATGATTCGGCCCGCCGGCACAGATCAAAACGTGAACGACACCGCAAGCGCCCCGGTTGACGCTTTTCGCGCGAGGTCTTAGGTGAGAAAGCATGTCGATCAAGCCGCTTATCATCCTTCCCGATCCCGTCCTGCGCCAGCTTTCCAAGCCGGTCGAGCGCGTCGACGGCGCCTTGCGCAAACTGGCCGGCGACATGCTGGACACCATGTATGACGCGCCCGGCATCGGCCTTGCGGCAATCCAGATCGGCGAACCGCTGCGCATGCTGGTGATCGACCTTGCCAAGGAAGACGAGACACCGGCGCCGCATGTCTTCATCAATCCCGAAATCCTCGAAAGCGCCGACCAGCGCTCGGTCTATGAGGAAGGCTGTCTGTCGATCCCGGACTATTATGCCGAGGTCGAGCGGCCGGCGGCCGTGCGGGTGAAATATTTCGACCGCGACGGCAAGTCGCAGGAACTCGAAGCCGAAGGGCTGATGGCGACCTGCCTGCAGCATGAGATCGACCACCTCAATGGCGTGCTGTTCATCGACCACATCTCGAAGCTGAAGCGCGACATGGTGGTGAAGAAGTTCAAGAAGCTCGCCAGGGACAAGGTGCCAGGCAAGCTGGTGGGATAGGGCTTTGCCCGTGTGCCGACTAGCCGTCAGCCTCAGCTGCTCTGGTCTACAAACCTTCGATTGAAAATGTCGGCCTGCCGTGATATCAATGATATCAAACAGAGAGATGCCAATGGGTGACATGCTGATCCGTGGGATCAATCCGGAATTGAAACGGCGACTTGAGGAAAGTGCGCGGCTGAACAGGCGCAGCCTTTCCGAGGAAGCGGTCGTTTTGATCCAGAAGGGTTTTGCAACACAGCGTGCCGGCACTGAAAAAGCCGGGGATCGCCTCTATTCCCTCGTTGGCGATGATAGTTTCACCGACGACGAAATTCAGGAGATAACGAAGTCGCGAAGCGAGGCCGACCGTGGACCGCCTGATTTCCGTTGACCGGAATGATCGTACTGGACACAAACGTCATCTCGGACGTGCTGGCCCGGCAGCGAAGCCAAAACGTTCTCGCCTGGTTGAATGACCAAGAACCGGCGACACTTTTTCTTTCCACCATTGTTTTTGCAGAGCTCTATTTCGGAGCGTACCTCGTCCAGGAGGCCGTACGCCGGGATGGCCTTCTGCAGAGCATATCCAGGATCAGGGGCGAATTCTCTGGCCGAATTCTGCCTTTCGGGGATGTCCCTGCGGAACAGTATGGCCGCATTACCGCCGCAAGACGGCTGGCTGGCAGACCTGTTGAAACCAAGGACGCCATGATCGCCGCAATCTGCATGGTGCATGACGCCACGCTTGCCACGCGCAATGTTCGCGACTTCGACGGACTTGACCTGAAGCTGGTAAACCCGTTTGAAGCCTGAGCCGACTTAACAGCGCAGGCACAAAGCAAGGTCCCGGAAGAAAAATGCCCCTTCGCGTCGTCTTCATGGGTACGCCTGAATTCTCCGTGCCGACGCTGCGGGCGATTGCCGAGGCCGGGCACGCGATCGTTGCCGTCTACACCCAGCCGCCGCGTGCCGCTGGTCGCCGAGGGCTGGAGCTGACACCATCGCCGGTGCAGCGCGAGGCGGAACGGCTTGATATCGAGGTGCGGACGCCGGTGTCGCTGAAAGGCGAGGCTGAGCAGCAGGCCTTCAGCACCTTGCAGGCTGATGTCGCCGTGGTCGTCGCCTATGGATTGCTGTTGCCCAACGCCATTCTCGAAGCGCCACGGCTCGCTTGCCTGAACGGCCACGCCTCGCTGTTGCCGCGCTGGCGGGGTGCCGCCCCCATCCAGCGCGCCATCATGGCTGGCGACACCGAGACCGGCATGATGGTGATGCGAATGGAAGCGGGTCTGGACACCGGTCCGGTGGCAATGGTTGAAAAGTGCGCCATCGAACCCGATATGACGGCCGGCGAGCTGCACGACAGTTTGATGAGCATTGGCGCCGCGCTGATGGTAGAAGCGCTGGCGCAGTTGGCGACAAATTGTCTGACATTTACCCTACAGGCGACTGTGGGGGTGACCTACGCCCGAAAAATAGATAAATCGGAGACGCGCATAGACTGGACGCGGCCTGCGGGCGAAGTCCACAATCACATTCGCGGCCTGTCGCCCTTTCCCGGCGCATGGTGCGAAACTGAAATTGGTGGCCGCACAGAACGGCTGAAACTGCTTCGCTCGACGCTTTCGGATGGCCTGTCGCTTTCTGGGGATTTGGGCGAGTCGGGAGGAATTCTCGATGACCGGCTGACGGTCGCCTGCGGGACAGGCGCCATCAGGTTGGTCGAAGTTCAACGCGCGGGCGGAAGGCCCATTGCCGTGCAGGAGTTTCTGCGCGGAGCCAAGCTCGAAAAAGGAATGAAATTCTCATGAGCATGATGTCGATACGCGCGGCGATGCCGCGGGATCGCGAGGCGATCCGCCTCGTCGAGGAACACGCATTCGGCCAGCAGGCGGAGGCCGGGCTGGTCGACGCGCTGGTCACCGGCGGCGATGCCGTCGTTGAACTGGTGGCGGAAGAAGACGGCCAGGTGGTCGGCCACATCCTGTTTTCCAGGCTGTTCGTCCAGAACGGTGGCAAGCAGTTTGCAGCCGTGGCGCTGGCGCCTTTGGCGGTCGAGCCGTCTTTCCATGGCTCGGGCATTGGCGGCGCGCTGATCCGCGAGGCGCATATCCGCCTCAAGGATGCCGGCGAGACGCTGGCCGTGGTGCTCGGCGACCCCGCCTATTATGGCCGCTTCGGCTACACCCATGCGCGCGCCGAAAAGTTCGACAGCGAGTATCAGGGCGAAGCGCTGCAGGCGTTGACCTGGGGCGAGGCGCCCGAGGCCGGCAGGCTGGTCTACGCCTCGGCCTTCAGCTCCGCTCTCGCCGCCTAGGCGAGAGCAACCGCAGGGCATGCCGCGTTTTCGCCTCGACGTCGAATATGACGGCAGTCTTTTTGCCGGCTGGCAGCGCCAGGCCGACCAGCCCACGGTGCAGCAGGCGATAGAGCAGGCGATAGAGAGCTTCTGCGGCGAGCAGGTCTCGTTGCGCGGCGCCGGCCGCACCGATGCCGGCGTCCACGCCACCGGCCAGGTGGCGCATGTCGACCTCGTCAAGGCGTGGCCGAACGACAAGGTGCGCGACGCCCTCAACGCCCATCTGCAGATGGCCGGTGCCCGCATTGCCATCCTCAGGGCAGCCGCCGTGCCGGATGGTTTCGACGCACGGTTCTCGGCCGTCGCTCGCCACTATCTCTACCGCATCGTCAATCGCCGCGCGCCGGCGGCGCTCGACAAGGGCAAGGTGTGGTGGGTACCGAAGCGCCTCGACGCCGCTGCCATGCACGAAGCGGCAAAGCTGCTGCTCGGACGGCATGATTTCACCACCTTCCGTTCGACCCAGTGCCAGGCCGACAGCCCGATCCGCACACTCGACCGCCTGGATGTCAGCCGGGTCGACGACGTGATCGAAGTCAGGGCCTCCGCGCGCTCGTTCCTGCACAATCAGGTGCGCTCGATGGTCGGCTCGCTGAAACGCGTCGGCGAAGGGGGCTGGACCATTGCCGATCTCAAGGCTGCGCTCGAAGCGCACGATCGCGCCGCTTGCGGCCAGGTGGCGCCGCCCGACGGGCTTTTTCTCATCGGTGTCGATTATCCGGAGACGGACACATCCGGCATGGAAATGCCGAGCAGCATCTGAAGCGCGTAGGACACAAGCTGCGACGCGACAAACATGCCCAAAAAGACGGCGCTGCCAACTGCCGCGCCCTTGCCGATGACCGCATTGGTCATCCGCCAGATCAGCACCTGCGAGAACACAAACAGCGCCAGCATCATCAGCAGGACGAATTGGTCGGTGAAGGGCACAAAGAGGCTGAGCAACGCTGACGGCAGCGACACCCAGGCAGCAATTGCCATCGCCCAATTGTAGGCGACGACATAATGGACGAAGCGCCCGCCAATGCCGACGCGCGGTGCGACCAAGGCAAGCCCGACAAGCGGCAGTACCCAGCCGCCGATCTCGACGGTCGCAAGACGCGTGAGCATGCCGAAGCGCCCCGCTATGGCCTCGGGATCGGCGATCACATTGGCGATGCCGACCCAGCCAACGATCAGCGCCGGCGCCGCCACGACAATGGCGAAAAAGGAATTCCAGAAACCGTCCGCCGAAAGATCGAGCAGCCGCAATCCGTCGGCCTTGCCGAGCATCAGCCGCCAGGCGCCGATTAGAGATGCGTAGGTTTCATCCGCCGAAAGCATGATTACGCCACGCCTCGCTCGAACCAGTCTTCGATGAAGCGCAGGTAGATCTGCGTCAGCGTCTCGAGGTCGGCAAGCGCGACGCGTTCGTCGACCATGTGCATGGTCTTGCCGACCAGCCCGAACTCGACCACCGGGCAATAGTCCTTGATGAAACGCGCGTCCGAGGTGCCGCCGGAAGTGGACAGCGCGGGGTCCTTGCCGACCGCCGACTTGATCGAGCCACGCAGCGTGTCGATGAGCTTGTCGTCGCGCGTCAGGAAGACATGGCTCGGCCGGTCGCGCCAGACAAGCTCATAGTCGAGCGGCGTCTTGGCCGTCCGGTACTTCTTGCGCCTGGACGCATGGTCGAGGCGGTTGTGGATTTCCGTCTGCACGGTCTCGGCGGTCCATGTGTCGTTGAAGCGGATGTTGAAGGTGGCCGTCGCCTTCGCCGCGATCACATTGGTGGCCGGATTGCCGACATCGATCGAGGTCACCTCCAGATTGGTCGGCTGGAAGTCTTTTGTCCCCTTGTCGAAGACCGGGTGCAGCAAGGCGTCGACCAGGCTCATCAGCCCGCGCACCGGGTTGTCGGCAAGCTGCGGATAGGCGACGTGGCCCTGGCGGCCGTTGACGGTGATGCTGCCGGACAGCGAGCCGCGGCGGCCGATCTTGATCATGTCGCCGAGCGCGTCCGGGTTGGTCGGCTCGCCGACGATCGCGGCATCCCACTTTTCGCCCTTGCCGGCCGCCCATTCGAGCAGCTTCGTCGTGCCGTTGATGGCCGGGCCTTCCTCGTCGCCGGTGATCAGCAGCGAGACCGAACCCTTGGGGCCGCCCTTTTGCTCGACATGGCGCGCCACCGCGGCAATGAAACAGGCGATGCCGCCCTTCATGTCGACGGCGCCGCGGCCAAACATCTCGCCCTTGGCGATCTCGGCGGCAAAGGGCGGGTGGGTCCAGGAGGCTTCGTCGCCGACCGGTACCACATCGGTGTGGCCGGCAAACATCAGATGCGGACCGTTGCCGGAGCGCCGTGCGTAGAGGTTTTCGATGTCCGGCGTGCCGCCTTCAGAAAACACCGGCCGCTCGACGGAAAAGCCGAGCGGCTTCAGCATGGTCTCCAGCGCGCTCAACGCACCGCCCTCGGCGGGAGTTACGGAAGCGCAGCGGATGAGGGCGGCGAGGTTTGCGGCGGGGTCGGTCGGCAGCGTCATGGGCAAAGCGATAGTCGAAAGCGAAAGGCCTGTCACGGCCAGACATGAAGACCGGCCATGCCGCCGACATTATGGTTTTCATGTCGTATAGTTGAGGCCACAGCAGGAATATCGGATGTCCAACGGGACCAAAACAATCGCCATTGCCGGCGCCGGCAGCATCGGTTGCTACGTTGGTGGGTGCCTGACGCTGGCTGGCCGGCCGGTGATTCTGCTGGCGCGGCCGCGCATCGACGCGGCTTTGCGGCAAGGCGGATTGCGCATCACCGACCTCGACGGCCGCGACCGCTTGATCGAGCCGAACGGGATTTCGGTGACAGCCGATCCGGTGGCCGCCTTGCGCAACGCCGATTTGATCCTGGTGACGGTCAAGAGCGGCGCGACGCAAGAGGTGGCCGCGCTGATTGCCGCCCATGCCGGCCCGGACGCGGTGGTGGTCAGCCTGCAGAACGGCGTCGACAATGCCGGCATTTTGCGGGCCGGGCTTGGCCAGCGGCTTGTGCTTGCCGGCATGGTGCCGTTCAACGTTGTCCAGTCACCCGACGGGTATTTGCCGTTGCGCGTGCACCGCGCCAGCGAGGGCAAGGTGATCATCGAGGCGGGCATATCAGGCCTTGCCGAGCGCCTCGATGTCGAGGGGCTTGAAGTCGAAACGCATGCCGACATGACGGCGGTGCTGTGGGGCAAGCTGCTAATGAACCTGAACAACGCGCTTGCCGCACTGTCCGGCCTGCCGCTGGCGACGGAGCTTGCCGACCGCCGCTGGCGGCTGATCCTGGCTGGTCAGATCGACGAGGCATTGGCGGCCATGAAGGCGCTGGATATCAAGCCGGCGCGCATCGCAGGCCTGCGGCCCGCACTGCTGCCAAAGGTACTGAGGCTGCCGGACTGGCTGTTCAGGCGGCTGGCGCGGCGCATGCTTGCCATCGATCCGCAAGCACGCTCGTCAATGTGGGACGATCTGCAGCGCGGCCGGCCGACCGAGATCGGTGAATTGCAAGGAGCGGCGCTGCGCCTTGCCGAAAAAGCCGGCACGCCAGCGCCATTGCTGACCAGCGTTACCGCTTTGGTGCGCGCGGCGGAGGCGGCACAGCTTGGCGCGCCGGGCCTGACGCCTGAGCAGGTTTCGCCGCCGGATGGCTCTCGATCAGCGTGATCTTCTGCCAGATTTTGCGCGACAGGTTGGAGCTCAAATTCTCGATGTCGTTGACGCCGTCGATGACCACATCGTCATTGACCGACTGCGCGAACAGCGCCGCGATCTTGCCGGTGATCGACAGCATTTCCGAGCAATAGTCGAGGTAGCGCGCCAGGTCGGCGGCGTTGGTGATGCGGGCCGGCGAGTGAGCGGTTGGCTTGAAATTGGCCGAAAGCGTCGCCGGATCCTTGGTCAGCTGATGCATGTCGATGACATGGATCAGCGAGCGCAGGCCATGCAGCTGGCGAAACACCTGCTTGCGCTTGATACGCTCCTCGGTGCGGATCAACGCCAGGAAGCCGAGCACGGCCAGGATCATCATGTTGATCGTGGCTTCGATGCCCTGCACCGACTGCACCGCATCGTCGGCCTGGGAGATGTGAATGAGCGGCAGGATGGTGCCGACGAACAGGAAGATCAGGGCACCGGCGACCACGGCCGCGACGATGATGCCGCGCAGCCACCAGATCGGCGCTTCGAGCGCCTTTGCCGCCTTGGTCAGGTCGCGCGACAGCGACACCAGTTCGGCGGCGACGCCACGCAGGCCGGCATCGGGAAAACGCTCGGCGACGCGGCTTTCCAGCCGCTCGGCGGTGTCGATGATCAGTTTCGGATCAAGCGTGCGGTAGCGCATGACAAGAGGTCCGATCGGCGCTCATGGTTCACCCGGCGCATTGGTGCGTTTGCCGTAGCGGTTGGGCCCAGGATCGCTCCTAAAGCACGCCAGGATGATGAGAAGAATGGGGCCAATGACAAGGGAGATCAACGCATAGTAGGTCGGCTTGCCGAAATCATGGAAGCGCTTTGCGGTCACGGCGAAGCTCGACCACGTCGAAATCAGCAGCACGGACCAGAACACAACCGCCCAGATCTGACTGTTAGGGGTGCCAGGCTCCAGTCTGGCGAACTGGTAGAGCGGGAAAAACTGGGCGACCAGCAGCAGCAGACCCGCCAGCACGTATGCGCTCGGGCTGACGCGGCCCGAGAGGCTGAAGAAGAGCCAGGGAAGTTGCGGCTTGTCGGTCAATCGCGCAGCAATTCGTTGATCGAGGTCTTGGACCGCGTCTTGGCGTCGACGCGCTTGACGATGACGGCGCAATAGAGGCCTGGGCCTGGCTCGTTGTTTGGAAAAGCCTTGCCTGGCATCGAGCCGGCGACGACGACGGAATTCGGCGGCACTTCGCCATAGAAGACCTCGCCGGTGGCGCGGTCGACGATCTTGGTCGATTGGCCGATGAAGACGCCCATGCCGAGCACCGAGCCTTCGCGTACGATGCAGCCTTCGACCACTTCGGAGCGCGCACCGATAAAGCAATTGTCCTCGATGATGGTCGGCCCGGCCTGCATCGGCTCCAGTACGCCGCCAATACCGACGCCGCCCGACAGATGCACGTTCTTGCCGATCTGGGCGCAGGAGCCGACCGAGGCCCATGTGTCGACCATCGTGCCGCTATCGACATAGGCGCCGACATTGACGAAGGACGGCATCAGCACGGCGCCTGGCGCGACATAGGCGGAGCGGCGCACGATCGACGACGGCACGGCGCGAAAGCCTGCCTTCTCGAAATCGACCGCGCTCCAGCCGTCGAACTTCGACGGCACCTTGTCCCACCACACGGCTTCGCCGGGACCACCCTTGATGATCTCCATCGGGTTGAGCCGGAAGGACAAAAGAACGGCCTTCTTCAGCCACTGGTTGACGTGCCAGTTGCCGTCGGCCTGGCGCTCGGCGACGCGCACGGCCCCGTGGTCGAGCAGGTCGAGCGCCGCATGAATGGCGTCGCGCGTCTCGCCGCGGGTTGCGGTCGAAATCGTATCACGCTCCTCGAAGGCCTTCTCGATGGTCTTTTCGAGGCTCGCCAGATCGGGCTTCGACATGAATTCGCTCCATTACCAAGCTGTTAAGGGGCAGCGCCTTAACCTGTTTTGAAAGTCGCGCGGGCCTTGGGCATGCTTCGTCTGCTCAGGTCTTTGCATGTAGCAGGTTCTTGTCGCAAAACCGCAGGACACTTTTGCGGAACCTGCTTATGTGAAGGCATGGGGAGGGTCAATCGCGGCTGCGTCACGGGACGGCGCAAGTGAATTATTTGGACGGGTAAACTGATATGACACCTATGGAAAAGGCGGGATGGACGCCGCTGCCGCATTCGGACGAGGATCTGGAGCGGTCGAAAAGCGTACCCGACACGCCGCAGACGCGCGCCGAAACCTATCGTCTGGCCTGGAACGATCCGGAATTCATGACGCGGCGCGAATTGCGTGCGGTGCGGCTGCAGCTCGAACTCTTGAAGCCAGAGATGATCCTCGCCGAACGCGGCATCCGCTCGACGGTGATCCTGTTCGGCGGCGCGCGCATTCCAGAACCGGGCGGCGAAGCCTGGGCGGCCAAGAACGAGACGCAGAAGAAGAATCTCGAGGAAAACAGCAAATATTACGAGGAGGCGCGCAAATTCGCCCGCCTCTGCTCGCAGCAGTCGGCCGCCTCCTACTACCGCGAATTCGTCGTGGTGACCGGCGGCGGGCCGGGCGTCATGGAAGCCGGCAACCGCGGCGCCGACGATGTCGGCGCCCCGTCGATCGGCCTCAACATCGTGCTGCCGCACGAGCAGGCGCCGAACGCCTATGTGACGCCGGAACTGTGTTTCAACTTCCACTATTTCGCCATCCGCAAGATGCATTTCGTCATGCGCGCCAAGGCCGTGGCGGTGTTTCCGGGCGGTTTTGGCACCATGGACGAATTCTTCGAGACGCTGACCCTGATCCAGACCGGCCGCATGGAGCGCGTTCCGGTGATCCTGTTCGGCAAATCGTTCTGGAAGAGGGCGATCGATCTCGATTTCCTCGCCGAGCAAGGCACGATTACGCCCGGCGATCAGGACATCATCGATTTCGTCGACACCGCCGACGAAGCCTGGGGGATCATCAGGCGCTTCTACAAGTTAGGGGAGTAGGGCGGGGAACTGGGGAATTGAAGAATTGAAGAATGAGGGGCATCGCGGTCTCTGCGTTCCGGATCAATTCCCCAGTTCTTCAGTTCTTTAATTCCTCTACCCCCTCCACAATCGCCGTGAGAAACGTCGCGAGGTCGTCGGTGACGAAATCCACGTCGTCCTCATTGGCCGGGTCGCGTTCCCAGATTTCGGCGAAGGTCGGCTCGAAATTGCGCGGCACGATGAGCACCGTGGTCATGCCGAGTGATTTAGGCACGGCCAGATTGCGGGCCAGATCTTCGAACATCACCGCATTGTGGCCGGTGACGGCGTGCAGTTCGGCGAATTTCTCATAGGTCTGCCGCGCCGGCTTGGGGTTCAGCCCGGCGGCGACGATGTCGAAGATGTCGTCGAAATGCTCGAGTATGCCGAGCTGGCGCGCGGTGCGTTCGGCATGCCGGCGATCGCCATTGGTGAAGATGAACTTGCGGCCGGGAAGCTGGCGGATCGCGGTGCCGAGCACGGGATCGGGCACAAGCCATGAATAATCGATGTCGTGGACCTTCTCGAGAAAGTCGTCGGGGTCGATGCCATGGCGCGTCATCAGCCCGTTCAGCGTCGTGCCGTACTCCTGGTAGAGCTCCTTCTGCAGCTTGCGCGCCTCGTCGCGCGGCAGCGTCAGCAGCTCGCCGACATAGGCGGTCATCTTGACGTCGATCTGCGAAAACAGGTTCGAGTGATGCGGATAGAGAGTGTTGTCGAGGTCGAACACCCAGTCGGTGACGTGGGCGAAGCGGGCGGGATCAGGGAGCGTGGTCATACCCGTCTTATGGCACGAAACGATTTCCCTGACAGGGGGATTTATCCACAACTTATACGCGTCGAACGTGACGAAAGTGGTGCCAAGATTCAAATTTTAGGCATCGCCGAAAGGTGACCTTCAGGGCTTGCTGGCACAGAGACGGTTCAGTGGGAGCCAGCGATGAACCGCATATTTCTAAAGTCCGCCACCGTCGCTTTCGCCTCAGTTGCAACCTCGCTTCTGTTGACGCTGATCATCGTTCCCGCGATGGGATTCCCGGTCAGCCGCACCATCTGGTTGAGCTCGACGGTCTGTCCGCTGGCCCTCGCCTGGCTCGCCACCGCCAGCACCTTCTGGCAGAGCGACAGGTTGAAAAGCGCGCATCGCGAACTCGCTCGCGCCCACGCTCAACTCGCCGCTGCCCACCGGCGGCTGTCGGAAAAAGCGAGCCGCGACGACATGACCGGCATGCTCAATCGCGAGAGCTTCTTTGCCGCGCTCGACGGCTCCCGGCGCAAAGCCGATCGCGGTGCGCTGCTGATCATCGATGCCGACCATTTCAAGGCGATCAACGACAGTTTCGGCCACCTGACCGGCGATGACGCGCTGCTTTTGATCGCCAGCGCCATCGAACGCGGCGTGCGCAGCGGCGACGTGCTCGGCCGCATCGGCGGCGAGGAATTCGGCGCCTTCCTGGTCGGCGCCACCGAACAGGAAGCCAAACGCGTCGCCGAGCGCATCCGCCGCGAAGTCGAACTGATCCGCTTTCGTCCGGTTGACGAGCGAACGGTTCCGCTGACTGTCAGCATTGGCGGCGTCACCTGCGCAGAAGACGTCAATGTGTCGGACCTGATGCGTGCCGCCGACCGGCGGCTCTACGAGGCCAAGCATCGCGGCCGCAATCTGTCGATCCTCGACCGGGACATTTCTGAAGCCGCCTGAAGTCCCGCTTAAGCCCGCCGCGCTTGTTAGGCAATTGCTAACCTTGTTCTCACTCAACCATGCCGTTTACCCGCCTGAAATCAGGTTCCGGCTAGGTTGGCACGAGATTGGCATCTCCCGGGGCTCGTGTGCCGTTCAGAGAACGCCATGCGGGATCGAAGTTCCATCGAGAGACGTGTCATGAGTTTCTTCGTCAAGAGAATATCACGCCGCACGATCGTCCAGGCGCTGATGGCACTGCCGGCGCTGTCGCTGCTGCGCCGCCTGCCCGATACCGATACCGACCCCCCTTTCGTCGACCCAAATGAGATCGTCGAGGTCAATGGCTGGATCCTGAAGCGGAGCGATCTGGCATGATCTTCGACAGTTACGAGGCGTTCAAAGCCGCGAATTTTGACGCCAAGGTTTGCATCCTCGGCTCGGGACCTGCCGGCACCACAATCGCCAGGAAACTTGGCGCCGCCGGCATTCCGGTTGTCGTGCTGGAGGCGGGCTCGCGGGAATTCAGCGACGATTCGCAGGATTTCTACCGCGGCACCACGGTCGGCGATCCCTATTTCGATCTCGACATCACCCGGCTGCGCTTCATGGGCGGCAGCTCGAACCATTGGGCGGGATGGTGCCGCGTGCTGGACAAGCAGGACTTCGAGCCCAAGGCCTGGGCGCCCGATACCGGCTGGCCGATCAGCCGCGCCGATATCGAGCCCTATCTGCCGGAAGTGCACGATATTCTGGAACTGCCGGCTTTCCAGCCGGATGTGCCAATTTCGGACGACATTCGCTGGGTGCAGCTGATCAAGAGCCCGGCGGTGCGCTTTGGCGAAAAATTCGCCGACGAGCTCGACAAGAGCAAGAACATCGCCGTCGTGCTCAACACCTATGCCACCGAGCTTGCCGGTGACGGCAAAAAGGTAACCGGCGCCAAACTCTGGTCGAACGGCCAGGATGCCGGCTCCTTTACTGCCGATTATTTCATCGCCTGCACCGGCGGGTTGGAGAATTCACGGCTGCTTTTGTGGTCGAACCAGCGCTCGAACGGCGGCGTGGTGCCGAATGCGACGGCACTCGGCCGCTACTGGATGGAGCACCCGACCTTCGAGGGCGGCAATGCCATCCTGGCCGACTATGGCGAGTTCCAGGTCGACGCCGTCAACGAGGCTTTCTTCTCGCCGACGCTTGCCGCGATGGAGCGCCTGCAGATCATGAATTTCGGTATCCGGCTGATCGAAACGCCCTATGCCGGCGTCAAGGGTCTGATCGCCGACCTCGCCTGCACGGCGCCCGACGCGGCCGAATGGGTCGCCTACCAGCTCAGCCAGAACCTGCGCTGCGCCGCCCAGCTCTATGTCGCTTGGGAACAGGCGCCGCTGGCCTCGAACCAGATCGAACTGTCGAAGACCGACGTCGACCACGCCGGTGTGCCGCGCATCGAACTGCATTGGAAGAAATCGGAGCTGGAACGCCGCACCATCCTTGAGGGACTGCGGCTGTTCGGCACGACATTGGTGCAGAAGGATCTCGGCCGGGTGCGCATCGCCGACTGGCTCACCAAAGGCGAGGACTATCCGACCAATGAGGAACTGGCCGGCCACCATCACATGGGCGGCACCCGCATGGGCACCGACGTGGCCAAGAGCGTCGTCGACGCCAACTCCAAGGTGCACGGCATGGAGAACCTCTATGTCGGCGGCTCCTCGGTGTTCTGCACCTCGGGCGAGTGCAATCCAACGACGACCATCACCGCCCTGGCCTGCCGGCTCGGCGATCATCTCAGCAAAATCATCGCGGTGTGACGCAGGTCATCACCCGTCTGACCGCCAAAAGCCGGCGGCGCCGGCAGCAGTGATTGCTGCCGGCACCGCCCTGGCGCGCCTTTGGGTGGATTCTGATCTGGCCTAGAGCATGATCCCGAAACCGGTTTTCGGGAACACAGGGCCTCATCCCGGGTCCATCGGGATGGGACAGCCTCTAAAGACCGTAGACGGCGATACGCACCAGCACGGCGGCGGCAGCCAGCGATACCAGCAGGATGCCGAGGCCGATGGGGGAACCCCAGCCGTACCATTCCATCGCCAGCTTGGCGTATTTGAACTCTTCCTCGTGGGAGAGGGGCGCACGCTGTTGGATCAAGCTCATTTTTCACTCCTTGTTTGCGGTTGGCCCTTGCTATGTCCGGGTCGCCGCCGCATATTGTTATTACGGTCTAAATGTTAGACAGATTGATAGTTAGATGATCGAACTAAATTCGTCAAGCGAAAATCGCAACGAAATGACCACGGCTATCGGCCTGGCCATCATGCAATGGCAGGACGCGACGCAGGCCTATGACGAAGCCGTGGGGGTGAGGCTCGGGCTGAACATGGCGGAACGCCATTGCATCGGGCTGCTCTATGGCGGCCCGCAATCGGCTGGTGCGATCGCCACGGCAACCGGGCTGACGCCGGCCGCGGTGACGGCGCTGATCGACAGGCTGGAGGCGCGCGGCCTGCTCACGCGCACGCGCAGTCTGGAGGACAGACGCAAGGTGGTGATCGAGGCAACCGAGGCGACGCGAGACCTGTCGGCGCGCTACTACGGCGCCATTGCGCGGGAAGGCGAAAAAGTCATCGCCACCTTCAGCGATGCTGAGCTCGCCACCATATCGCGTTTCGTCACCACGGCCCTCGACCTGCAGCGCGACCAGCTGGCGCGGCTGAAGGCCGAGACCGACTGACCCTTTACACAGTGGCCGGGTCGAGCGCCGGCTGGCCTTTGCGGCGGCCGACGATGTCAGCCATGTCGGCGGTCTGGAAGGCGTCGCGCAGCACGTCGAAGGACGGCAGCACGAAATAGGCACGCTGGAACTTGTCGATCTCGTAGCTGGTGCGCATCACCGTTTCGAGGTCGAAGGGAACGTGGTGGGCATCCTTGCTGGCGACGGCGAACTGCAATTCGGTGAAGGACGACATCAGCCCGGCGCCGAACGCCTTCAGGGGCTGACCAGGCTCCTGCATCAGCCCGTATTCGGCGGTGTACCAGTAGAGGCGGGTGATCATCTCGTCGCCGCCCAGCGCGATCACGTTCTCGGCCTTCTGCCCATACATCTGCATGAAATCGGCAAACACCGGCTGCGTCAGGATCGGCACGTGGCCGAAGAAGTCATGGAACATGTCCGGCTCGACAATGTAGTCGAGCTCCTGTTCGGTGCGCAGCCAGTTGGTGACCGGGAAGCGGCGGTTGGCGAGATGGTCGAAAAAAGGGGCGGCGGGAATAAGCCCCGGCACGGCGACGATTTCCCAGCCGGTGAGCTTGCGCAGTTTTTCGCTGACCGCGCCGAAATCCGGGATCTTGTCGAGCAGGCCAAGGGCGGCAACGCCGTCGAGATAGGAATGGTGCGCCAGTTGCTGCGTCAGCTTCGTCTGGCGGTCGCAAAGCGTGCGCCACACCGCCTGTTCGCTGGCAGAGTAGTCGTAGCCTTGCGCCACGGTGAAATCGGCACGGCAGACCGAATAGTCGCCGCGCAGGCCCTGTGCCGCGCAATCGCGGGCGTAGTCGGCAACACTCATCGTCATGGCTGTTCTCCTCGCAAATCATCAATGGCGAATTCTGCCGCAAGGCTAACCGGATTTGCCGAGGCAAATCGGTTTTGATGATGGCTCAAACGGGATATTCGAGATAATATTCACTCAACACGCGCCACTGGAGAGTGAAAATGCCTCAGTTTGACGAGTTCGAGATCAAGATGCTCGACATCCTGCAGCGCGATGGGCGCAAGCCGGTGTCCGAGCTGGCGCAGGAGATCGGCCTGTCGACGACACCTTGCGCGCGGCGTTTCGAGGCGCTGCAGGATACCGGCATCATCAAGGGATTTGCCGCCGTGCTCAGCCGCCGCGCCGTCGGGCTGATGGTCGAGGTGTTCATCGAGGTGCGGCTCACCAGCCACAGCGACGGCTCGCCCGAAGCCTTCATCGCCGCCGTGCAGCGCATGGACGAAGTGTCGTCGTGCTGGACGATGACCGGCGACCACGATTTCCTGCTGCATGTGATGGTGCCGTCGGTCGACGAGCTCAACGCCTTCGTCATGCACCGGCTGATGCGGCTCGACGGCGTGCGCGACGTCCACACCCAGCTCGTGCTGCAGAACATCAAGGGGCCGGGCCACGTGCCGCTCGGGCATCTCCGCCGCTAGGCATTTCTGCCGAAAAGCTGCACACAAACTGCTCAAGCGAGCCCAATTCCAAGTTTGAATCGCCGGCTACGACATGCGGATCGCCATTGCGAAGGGTCCGTCATGAAAATCGTCCTGATCAATCCGCCGCACACCGCCATTGGCAGCCGCGTGCCCGACGACCATCTGCCGCCGCTCGGCCTGCTGGCGCTCGGCGGCCCGCTGATCGATGCCGGCCATGATGTGCGGCTCGTCGATGCCGAATTCGGGCCGATGCCGCTCGCCACGCTTGTCCGCGACGCCTTGAGCGACCAGCCCGACTGCATCCTGATCGGCCACTCCGGCTCGACCTCGGCGCATCCGACCGCCTTGCAGATCGCACAGATGGTCAAGGCGCGTGAACCGGCAACGATGGTGATCTATGGCGGCGTGTTTCCGACCTATCACTGGCGCGACATTCTTTGCGCCACGGATGTCTTCGATTTCATCGTCCGCGGCGAAGGCGAGGCGACCAGCGTCGCATTGGTCGAGGCGCTGGCGAGACGCCAGCCTCTGGCGGAAGTCGCCGGCATCGCCTTTCGCGACGATTTGCGCCGTCCCTTCGCCACGCGGCCGGCCGGCACCATAGCCACCCTCGATGACTATCGTGTCGGCTGGGAACTGATCGATCACAGGCGCTACAGCTATTGGGGTGGCAAGCGCGCCGTGGTCATGCAGTTTTCGCGCGGCTGCCCGCATCTGTGCAATTATTGCGGCCAGCGCGGTTTCTGGACCCGCTGGCGCCATCGCGATCCCGTCAAATTCGCCAGGGAGATTGCCTGGCTGCACCGCGAGCACAGCGTCGAACTGATCAATCTCGCCGACGAAAACCCGACCGTTTCGAAAAAGGCCTGGCGTGCCTTCCTCGATGCGCTGATCGCCGAGAACGTGCCGGTGCTTATCGTCGGCTCCACCCGCGCCGACGACATCGTGCGCGATGCCGACATTCTGCACCTCTACCGCAAGGCCGGTGTCATCCGCTGGCTGCTCGGCATGGAAAACACCGACGAGCAGACGCTTGCATTGATCCGCAAGGGCGGCAGCACCTCATCCGATCGCGAGGCGATCCGGCTGCTGCGCCTGCACGGCATCCTGTCGATGGCGACCTGGGTGGCCGGGTTTGAGGACGAGACCCTTCGCGACCTCTGGCGCGGCTTCCGCCAGCTGCTCGCCTATGACCCCGACCAGATCCAGGCGCTCTATGTCACGCCGCATCGCTGGACGCCGTTCTTCCGCATCGCCCGCGACCGCAAGGTGATCCAGCAGGACGCCCGCCTGTGGGACTACAAGCACCAGGTGCTGCAGATGACGCGGTTGAAACCGTGGATGCTGTTCTTCAGCGTCAAGCTGATCGAGGTGGCGGTGCAAGCGCGGCCGAAGGCGCTGGCGCGCATCCTGTTCCATAGGGACCCGGAGCAGCGCCATTCGATGCGCTGGTACACGCAAATGGGTCGCCGCGTCTGGTTCCGCGAAGTCTGGGGTTTTCTGGTGCGCGACATCAGGGTGAAAGACGGCCCGACGCTGGCCGAATTCTGGGGCGCGCCGCAGGACCAGGAGGAGGAATCGATGGTGTTCGCGCGCCCGGCCCGCAAGCCGGCCGCGCCCGCTATCGGGATTTCGCCGAGCGCCTGAGGCGCGCGCTCGGCCTTCGCGGCTCAGGGCACGATCAGCGTGCCGGCGCCATGCTCGGTGAACAGCTCGAGCAGCACTGCATGCGGCGTCTTGCCGTTGAGGATGACGACGCCTTCGACGCCGCGCTCGATCGCCTCGATGCAGGTCTCGACCTTGGGGATCATGCCGCCCGACACCGTGCCGTCCTTGATCAGCGCCTTGGCCTCGGCCACGGTCAGCTCGTCGATCAGCTTCTTGTTCTTGTCGAGCACGCCGGGCACGTCGGTCAGGAACAAAAGCCGTGTCGCCTGGCAGGCGCCGGCAATGGCGCCGGCGAAGGTGTCGGCATTGATGTTGTAGGTATGGCCGTCGCGGCCGGGCGCCACCGGCGCCAGCACCGGGATCATTTCGGAACGCGCCAGCAGGTCGAGCAGCGTGCGGTCGACCTCGACCGGCTCGCCGACGAAGCCGAGATCGAGCACCCGCTCGATGTTGGAGTCCGGGTCGATCATGGTCTTGCGCGCCTTTTCGGCAAAAACCATGTTGCCGTCCTTGCCGCACAGGCCGATCGCCCATTCGCCCTCGGCGTTGATCAGCGCCACGATCTCCTTGTTGATCGAGCCGGCCAGCACCATCTCGACGATCTCGACCGTCTTCTGGTCGGTGACGCGCAGGCCGCCCTCGAACTTCGATTCGATGCCCATCTTGGCCAGCATGGCGCCAATCTGCGGCCCGCCGCCATGCACGACGATCGGATTGACGCCCGACTGTTTGAGCAGCGCGATGTCGCGGGCAAAAGCCTTGCCGAGCTCGATGTCGCCCATGGCGTGGCCGCCATACTTCACCACCACCGTCTTGTTCTCGTAGCGCTGCATGTAGGGCAGCGCGCGCGAAAGCAGCGCGGCCTGCATTTCGGCGGTGGCGGTGATCTCCGTCATCGGTATGTTCCCGGATTGCTGGAAAGGACGGCGGCGTCTTAGCGGGAATTGGGGCAAGCCGCAAACGGCTTTGCTGTCACAAATTGATGAAGCCAGCCCTATCGCGTCATTCGACCAGATCCGGCCTCAAGTTCGGGATCACGGTTTAAGCCGGTACCTTGAACGGCGCCCGCCGCGCCAACCACCCCGAAATCTTTTCCATCTGCGCGGCCAGCGACAAAAGCGTCTCTTCATCGCCTGGCCGGCCGACGGCCTGGATGCCGAGCGGCAGGCCGGCATCGGTGACATGCACAGGCAGCGCGATCGATGGCTGGCCGGTGACGTTCTGGATCGCCGGCCAGTGGGTGAACCACAGGCTCTTGTCCATCAATTGCCCGAACAATGGCTTGAGCCTCAAGAGCCGGGTGAGGTGCAGTTTGTCGAGCACGTTCTCAATCAGCTCGTCGGCCCCCTTCGGATCCATGGCGCCGCAGGCGAGCGGCGGGTGCGCAATGATCGGCATCAGCACGGCGTCATACCGGGCGGTCTCGGCGATCAGCCGGCGCGATGTCGCATTGAGCCGCTGCAGGCCGGCATAGATGTCGCCGGCCGAGACGATTTCGCCGAAGCGCGCGATGATCCGCGTGGCGCGTTCGATGTCGCCCAGGACCGGGCGGCCGACGCGCAAGGCCTCGCTGCGCATCGTGCCGGCCACCGCCGACGCGACCGACCTGGCGAAATCGGCCATGAAATCGCGATCGACATAGGGCAGGTCGATCTCCTCGACCGTGTGGCCGCCCTCGCGCGCCAGTGCTACCGCCGTATCCAGCGCAACAAGCGTCTCTGCCGATATCGGCAGGCCAAGCGGCGATCCCCGGTAGACGGCGAGCTTGAGCTTGCCTGGATCGCGCCCTGCCGCGGCGACGAAACTGCCTTTCGGCGCTGGCGCGGCATAGGGCGCCAGCGGATCGGGGCCGTGCGTCAGGTCGAGCAGCAGGGCCGTATCGCGGACCGACCGGGTGACGGCATGATCAACGACCATGCCGTACCAGGCTTCGCTGATCTGCGGGGTCTGCGGCACGCGGCCGCGCGAGGTTTTCAGGCCGACCAGCCCGCTACAGGCGGACGGCACCCTGATCGAGCCGCCGCCATCCGCGGCATGCGCCGCCGGCACCACGCCGGCAGCAACGAGGGCGGCTGCGCCACCGGAAGAACCGCCGCTGGTATGGGCCGTATTCCATGGATTGCGGGTGACGCCGAAGGCAGCTGATTCGGTCATCAGCCTCAGCCCTTGTTCGGGCGAGGTGCTGGTGGCGATAGGAACGAGTCCGGCGGCGAGGTAGCGCTCGGTCATCACCGAGTTGAAATCGGCGGTGAAAGCCGGAATGCGGCTGCCGGAATGCGTCGGCACGCCCTTGATGGCGATGCCGAGATCCTTCAGCGCAAACGGCACGCCGGCCAGCGGCAGCTTGCGGTCGATGGTTTTGGCGCGCGTCCGCGCCGCGTCGTAGAGTGGCTCGGCGATGGCGTTGATGTCGGGACGGGTCGCCTCGGCGCGCGCAATCGCGGCGTCGACAAGCTCCTGTGGCGAGATCTCTGCCTTGTGCACGAGAGCGGCGAGGCCGGTTGCATCTTGTTCCCACAGAACCCGTTCAGCCGACATGTCTGAAGTCCTCCACCTCCAGGAAGGCTAGCGGCCGGCGATTTCTTTGGCAATCGATGCGGTCGAATACTGGCGAGCCGGGCGCAACAACGGTTTGCGTGGACAATAACGTTTCCACCGTTGCAAATACACGGCAATCGCCTAATTTATCGGCATGACGCCGCAGGACATCTCCACCCTGATTGTCCGGACTTCGATGAAGGATCGGGCCGCGTTCGATCTGCTCTACCGGCAGACCAGTGCGAAACTTTTCGGTGTCTGCCTTCGTGTATTGCATGACCGGGGAGATGCGGAAGAAGCGCTGCAAGAGGTCTTTGTCAAAGTATGGACGAAGGCAGACCGTTTCGCTGTTTCCGATCTGAGTCCGATCTCCTGGCTGGTGGCAATCGCGCGCAATCACGCGATCGATCGCATCAGGGCGAGGCGCAAGCCTGCCGCCGATATCGATGCCGCGCTCGACGTGGCCGATCCGGCTCCGGGACCTGAGGCTATGGTTGTGGCGGGTGGTGAATCCGAACGCATCTATCAATGTCTCGATGAGTTGGAAAAGGACCGGGCAGCGGCTGTCCGGGGCGCCTATCTCAATGGCGAAAGTTATGCCGAATTGGCGGAGCGCCACAGCGTTCCGTTGAACACGATGCGGACCTGGCTACGGCGCAGTCTGCTGAAACTTAGAGAATGTCTGGAAAGATGACGCTGGCACAAGACAACGGACCGGAACGTGGAGGCGACGACCTGCTCGCCGCCGAATACGTTCTCGGCGTGCTGGCAGCGGACGAACGCCAGATTGCCTCCAGCCGTATCGACGCGGAAACCGGCTTCGCCCGTCTTGTCGACGGCTGGGAAGTGCACTTTTCGCCGCTGGCGTCCGCCTATCCGGAAGTAGCGCCTCCGGCGACCGTCAAGGTCGCGGTCGACCGCCGGCTGTTCTCGTCCACCGCAACAAGCTCCACCACGACCACGCAATCCAGCGCCGGCCTCTGGGCCAGCCTTGCCTTCTGGCGCGGCCTTGCCACCGCGGCTGTCGCGGCGCTGGCGATCTACATTGCCGTGCCCTACATCAACCCGCCGGTCGAGCAGCCGCAGACGCGCCTCGTCGCCTCGCTGGGTGCCGATGGCAGCGACGTGAAATATCTGGTCGTCTATGACGCCGCCCACCACGATGTCAGCCTGTCCCATGTCTCCGGCGAACGCGCCGCCGGCAAGGACTTCGAGCTGTGGATGATCGAAGGCAAGAACAATCCGGTCTCGATGGGCGTCATCCCGGCCGGTACGACCACGCACCTGACCATCACGCCGGCCGTGCAGGAAAAGCTTGCGCAAGGCGCCGTGCTGGCGGTCAGCGTCGAGCCCACCGGCGGTTCTCCGACCGGTCAGCCAACCGGACCGGTGGTCGCGGCGGGCGATCTGAAGAGCATCTGACAGGCTCCCGGCGTCAGTTTTCCGCAAAAAGTATATTATGGATCACTGCTTGGTCGTGCGCGTATGCGAAAAAGCATATGAGCAGGCAAAGGCAATGCAGAAAAAACTGCGCACAGACATGCAAAAAATAAAAATCTCCTGATTTGATGAAACTAACGCATTTCTATTCCGTAACTCCCTCGCGTCCCAAATATGGGAAACGATAACCCCGAGGAGTTCAAAATCATGCGTAAATTCGCCACCCTTTTGCTTGCCGGTACGATCGCTGTTTCTGCGCTTGCCACCGCCGCCTATGCTGAAAACCCAATGGTCGGCGGCGCCGCCATGTTTGCCACCAAGAACATCGTCGAAAACGCCGTCAATTCGAAGGACCACACGACGCTGGTCGCCGCCGTCCAGGCGGCCGGCCTGGTCGAGACGCTGCAGAGCGCCGGTCCGTTCACCGTCTTCGCACCGACCAACGAGGCTTTTGCAGCCCTTCCGGCCGGCACCGTCGAGACGCTGCTCAAGCCTGAGAACAAGGACAAGCTCACCAAGATCCTCACCTGCCACGTCATCGGCGCCAAGGCGCTGGGCGCGGACGTCGCCGCGATGGCCAAGGCCGATGGCGGCGCGCACAAGGTCAAGACCGTCGGCGGCTGCGAACTGTCGCTCAAGGCTGACGGCGGCAAGGTCACCGTGACCGACGAGAACGGCAACGTCGCCAATGTGACGATCGCCGATGTCGAGCAGTCGAACGGCGTCATCCACGTCATCGACAAGGTTCTTCTGCCGAAGATGTAACAAAAGCTTCGCCGCCGGCGAAGCTATAGCCAAGGCTCCAAGTAGATTGCGCGGCTACCGTCCCCTCGTGACCCGCGCAATCGACAAGCGTACACTCCGCACCGTCCGCCCTAAGCGTGGAGCCGTTGCGGAGTGTCCGTTTTCAGGGGGCATGATCCCGAAAAGTGGAAGCCGGTTTTCGGAAAAGATCATGCCCAAACAAAGAGCTCTGATCGTCACCGGGTTTTGATTTCCTTGTGACGGTTGAGTTTGGCAAAGGACAGCAGGAGGAATGGTCATGAACCGTCGCGACTTTCTTTGGAGCGGTGCCGCTGCCGTGGCATTGCTGGCGGGCACGGCAACCATGCTGCGCATGGGCGGAGCGCAGGACGCGCGGGCAGCGGAAAAATTCGAGGTCACCAAAACCGACGCCGAGTGGCACGCCATCCTGTCCGATGAAGCTTTCAACGTGCTGCGCAAGGAAGGCACCGAATATCCAGGCACCAGCCCGCTGCTCAACGAGCATCGCAAGGGCATTTTTGCTTGCGCCGGCTGCGGCCTGCCGGTCTATCCCTCGGAGACCAAGTTCGACTCGGGCACCGGCTGGCCGAGCTTCTGGCAGGAGATCGCCAATGGCATCGGCAAGACCACGGACCGGTCGCTCGGCATGACCCGCACCGAGGTCCACTGCCGCCGTTGCGGCGGCCATCTCGGCCATGTCTTCGACGATGGTCCGGCCCCGACCGGCTTGCGCCATTGCATCAACGGCGTCGCCTTGACCTTCAAGCCGGCGACGGCCTGACGGCGCCGTCCAGCGGTCCTATTTAAGAGGCAGAAACAGTTCAAGGACCACTTCATGCACCTGTACGTTCGGGGAGAACGAAAAGTGTCGCTGGCAGTATTTCGGAAAATCACGTGCTTCCTCGCCGCTGGCCGGAAGCCATTCACGATAAAGGAATAGCGCGGCGGGCTCGAGATTGTTGGTGTTGCCGGGATAGCGCAGCACCGCGCAACGTCCGCCGGGGATCACGCCAGCCTTCATCTGCGCGTCATTCGCCTCGATCGGCTGGTCGGTCCCGGCACACAGGTCCATGCTGTAGTCGGCCGGGACCGCCGGCTCCCTTTCGGAACGGAAGACGTTGAAGGTCGGGCTTGTCTCGGGCGACAGGCCGGCAGCTTTGCGCCAGGCGATGAACCGCTGGATGGTATCCTGGAGCGTCGCCCGGTCTCCGCGATGCTCCATGATCGCCACCGGCGTCGGCGGCACTCGCGGATCGTCACATCGTCGGATTCGAAGATTATCTGCATGAGCTTGTTCCTTGCTTTGTCGAGAGGCCCGAATGCCATGAGCCACGGCCCCCAGTCGGGAGACTTGCGGAACGACGAAGGCGATTGTCCGAACCGTTGCCGAAAGGCGCGGGCGAAGGCATCCGGTGCGTAACCGGCATCCATCGCTATGTCGGTGACGCTTTGGGCGTCGCTCTCGGCAAGCCTGTACGAAGCGCGCTTCATGCGGGCGAGCTGGACATAGCGATGCACCGACACGCCGAAGGTTGACGTGAACTGCCGGTGGAAATGGTATTTCGAGAACGCCGCGACGCCGCTCAACGCTTCCAGGCCCAGATCGTCGTCCAGGTGCTGGTCTATGTGATCCAGCACCCGCTGCATTCGGGCTTGGTAGTTTTCAGATGCCGCCTTCATCGTCTCTTCCTTCGTGGCGACACCAGCTACGCCATTCCGGATATGCTGCGCTCGACCGATCTTGCGATTTGGCATGGATCAACAGCTGCCTGCCAGCAACGGCATACAGGCGAGCCCGATCTACGGTTGAACGGCGGAATAGGGGTCGTTTCCGGCGGCTTGGGCGATAATTTCTTCGCCATGATACGATCAGCGTCAATACGCCTCCGGCTCGGAGCTTATGAGCCTGCAAACTGAAGTTATCGGCGTATCGCGAATTTCGGCTACGGCCTGACCACCGCCCTACACGTAAAATGGGGCGGAAACAGTCAAGTTCAAGAATTGGCAAACAGCTTTTTATGCGTAGATTCCGCAGCCCTGATCGAGAGGGCCAGAACCTATGCAAAGAACCGAAGAACGCGCTCGCCAAGGCGGGCGTAAGTCGACCGGCCGCGTTGATGCCGACCGGCCACAGATCTCCCATCAAGTGGTGATCGCCGGAGGCGGCCCGACGGGGCTGATGCTGGCCGGCGAGCTTTCATTGGCCGGCATCGATGTCGCCGTCGTCGAACGGCGCGACAGCCAGGCAATCACGGGCACGCGTGCGGGCGGTCTGCACGCACGCACCATCGAGGTCTTCGACCAGCGCGGCATCGCCGATCGGTTCCTGTCACAAGGCAAGACCGCCCAGGTCGCATCCTTCGCCGGCGTTACGCTTGATATCAGCGACTTTCCCACCCGCCACAATTACGGGCTGGCGCTCTGGCAAAAGCACATAGAGCGCATCCTTGCCGATTGGGTCGATGAGCGCGGCGTCACTGTCTACCGTGGCCGCGAGGTGACGGGCTTCGTGCAAGATGACAGTGGCGTCGATGTCGCGCTCAGCGACGGCGGGTCGTTTCGTGCCGACTATCTCGTCGGCTGCGACGGCGGCAGAAGTCTCGTGCGCAAGGCAACCGGGATAGAGTTCCCGGGCTCGGAGCCGACCGTCAGCAATTTGATCGCCGAGGTCGAACTATCGGGAGAGCCGCAATGGGGTGTCATCCACCGCGATGCGATCGGCATTCACGGCTTTGGCAAGCTGGATGACGGGACGGTGCGGGTGCTGGTGACCGAGCGCGAGGTCGGGGCTGGCGGCGAGCCTACGCTGCATGAACTCAGCGAGGCGCTGATGGCCGTCTACGGCACCGATTATGGCGTTCACAATCCGACGTCGCTGGCCCGCTTCACCGATATGACAAGGCAAGCGGCGTCATACCGCAAGGGGCGGGTGCTGCTCGCCGGCGACGCCGCGCACGTGCATCCGCCGGACGGCGGACAGGGTCTGCAGACCGGCGTGCAGGACGCCGTCAATCTCGGCTGGAAGCTTGCCCAGGTGGTCCGGAAAACATCGCCGGAAAGCCTGCTCGATACCTACCAGGCCGAGCGCCATCCGGTTGCCGCGCGTGTGTTGAAAAGCACCATGGCGTCGGTCGCGCTCCGTCGCGAAGACGAGCGAACCAAGGCGCTGCGAGACACGATGTCCGAACTTCTCGCCATGGCGGAGCCACGCAAGCGCTTTGCCGGCATGTTGTCCGGCCTGGACATCCACTATGATTTCGGTGAGGGCCATCCGCTGCTTGGCCGCCGCATGCCGGACCTCGACCTCGTCACCGCTGACGACCCGCTGCGGGTCTTCACCCTGCTGCACGACGCGCGCCCGCTGTTGCTCAACCTCCGTCAGTCTGGCGCATTCGACATCGGCCCTTGGGCGGATCGGGTTCGGTCGGTCGACGCCAGATACGATGGCGCCTGGGAGCTTCCGGTGCTGGGCGCGGTCACGGCACCCGCCGCCGTGCTGGTCCGGCCCGACGGCTACGTCGCCTGGGTCGGCGACCCTGAAACGGCGGGGTTGGCCGACGCGCTGACCAGGTGGTTCGGACCGCCTGCCTTGGCATAGCCGGCATCGCCTTTTCGGTCATGACGGATGGTCGCGGCTTGACAAAACATGACCCCGGAAATCGTTTCCAATTTCCGGGGTCATGCGTGAGGGCGCCAGGGGGGGTTCCGGCGCGTCTCAATGGCCTCCGCCGCCACCGCCGGCTGCGACAGGTTTGCGGATCACCATGGTGAACAGTCCCAGCGTCGCAAACAGCACCGTCAGCATGAAGAACACATCCATGAAGGACAGCAGCGCCGCCTGCTGGTGGACCATGGCGGACAGCTTGGAGATCGCAGCACTTGTGGCGTCGAGGCCTGCAGTCTGCTCGAAGTTGAGCGTCATGTTCTGCAGCTTCTGCTGTGCCGCTGCACTGCCCCATTCCACATGCTCGGAGAGCCTTGCGTAGTGGAAGGCATTGCGGTCGATCAGCACGGTGTTGATGACGGCAAGGCCGACGGCGCCGCCGAGGTTGCGGGTCAGGTTGAACAGGCCGGACGCGTTCTTCAGCCGATCAGGCGGCAATGTGCCGAGCGCAATGTTGTTGATCGGCACCATGCACAGCATCATCGAACAGCCGCGCAGGATCTGCGGGATGAGCAGCTCATAGAAATCCCAGTCAGCGGTGAGATGCGTCATCCACCAGGTGCCCGTGGCAAAACCGAAGAAGCCGATCATCATCATCAGCCGCGGGTCTATCTTGCCCGACAGGATGCCGGAAATCGGCGCGGTGAAGAACATCGCCAGGCCGCTGACGAACAGCGCCTCGCCGATCATCATCGAATCGTAGCCGCGGATGCGTCCGAGGAACACCGGGTAGAGATAGGTCAAGCCGTAGAGGCCGATGCCGATGACGAAGGAGAACAGCGAGCCGAAGGCGAAATTGACATTGCTGAACGCCCTCAGGTCGACGATCGGCTCCTCGGCGGTGAACACACGCCAGAAGAACAGCACCCCGCCAACGGTCATGATGATGGCGCAGATCAGCACCGCCTGGTCCTGCAGCCAGTCATTGTTGGGACCTTCCTCGAGCACATATTCCATGCAGCCGAGGAAGGCTGCCATGCCGGCAAGCCCCCACCAGTCGAACTTGCTGAACAGTTTGAGGTTTGGCTTGTCGAAGTCGATCAGCGACCAGGCGGCCACCGTCACCATGATGCCGGGCACGACGTTGACCAGGAACAGCCAGTGCCAGGACATGGCATGGCTTATATAGCCGCCGACGGTCGGACCGATGGTCGGCGCCAGCGTCGCCACCAGGCCGATCATCGGCGACACCACGGCCCGGCGCGACGGCGGGAAGATGGTGAAGGCAGCGGCAAAGACGCTCGGGATCATGCCGCCGCCGATAAAACCCTGGATGGCGCGGTAGACGATCATCTGGTCGATGTTGGTGGCGGTTGCGGCCAGCGCGCTCGCCGCCGTGAAGCCTGCCGCCGAAATCGTGAACAGCACGCGTGTCGACAGCATCCGGCTGAGGAAGCCCGACAGCGGAATCATGATCACCTCGGCGATCAGATAGGCGGTCTGCACCCACGGGATTTCGTCGGAACTGGCGCTCAGGCCGGCCTGGATCTCGGCCAGCGAGGCCGAGACGATCTGGATGTCGAGGATGGCCATGAACATGCCGAACACCATCGCCAGGAAGGCGATGACGCGCCGCGTCGAAATGGTGGTTGGCATGGCCGGCATTGCCGGCGCCGATCCTGCTGTCAGGGTTGCGGTCGCCATGACCCTAGCTCCCGGTTTGCGCTTACTTCGACGCCGAAGGTGCCGTACGGCTGTCGACGGCGACGACGACGCTCAAGCCCGCGCGCAGCCTGCCGGTCTTCAGCACGTCAGCCGGAACGTCGATGCGAACCGGAACGCGTTGCACGACCTTGGTGAAGTTGCCGGTGGCGTTTTCAGGCGGCAGCATCGAGAACACCGCACCCGAAGCCGGCGCCAGCGACGACACGGTGCCCTCGAAATCCTGGCCGTCGGTCGCATCGACCGAAATCCTGACCTTCTCGCCGGGCACCAGGCGGGCAAGCTGCGTCTCCTTGAAATTGGCGACGATATAGAGCTTGTCCATGGGCACGATGACGGCGAGCTTCTGTCCGGGGCTGATCAGGTCGCCCTGCTCGACCGAGCGGTTGCCGACGACGCCGTCATAAGGCGCCTTGAGCACGGTGAAGGAGAGGTCGCGCACGGCCTTGTCCCGGCTCAGCTGCAGCGAGGCCAGCGTGCTTGCCGATTCCGCGCGCTGCGCCTGCAGCACGCCGATATTGGCCTGCGCCGCGGCGATCTGCGCGTCGGCGCCGACAAGGGCTGCATTGGCCTGATCGACCGCGGTCTGGGCATCGTCCAGCTGCGCCTGCGTGCCGACATGGGTCTTCAGCAATTGCGCGGCGCGCGACTGCGCACGGGCGGCGTTGTCGGCCGCGGCCTGGTCGGCGGTCTTCTGCGCCTGCGCCTGGCTGAACGAGGCGCGCGCGGCTTCAGTCTGGGCATCGATGCGGTCGAGCGTCTTGCTCAAGGTGGCGATCTGCGCCTCGGCCTGGGCAACGGCTATTCTGTAGTCGCCGTCATCGACGACCAACAGCGGGTCGCCGGCCTTGACCTGCTGGTTCTCGATCACCTTGACCTGATCGACATAACCGGAAATCTTGGGCGAAATGAACGCCATGTCGGCCTGGACATAGGCATCGTCGGTCGAGATCATGAAGCGGCCGTCGGTCCAGTAATTGTAGCCGTACCAGGCGCCGGCGCTGAGCAGGCCAGCTGCGATGATCGGCAGCAGAAAGGAGCGCACAGAACGCTTCTTCTTGGCCGGCGCTTCGACGGGCGTGGCGGCTGCGGGCTGGACGGGGACTCCCGGCGCTTCGGTCGCGGGGGCGACCTTGGCGTTGGGAAAAGGACGGACTTCGGCGGTGACAGGCGCGTTCGAGGACATGGTATCTCTCAGCAGGTCTAATATGAGGAAAATCTGTTATACTGAACCGTTCGGTTCGATGCGGACATTGACTTAGCGCGGAAACAGGCCCATATCAAGGGCAATCGAACCGATCGGTTCGAATTATTTTGCGAGGTGTGACTTTTATGGTCGAAATATTACCCGATGCCGGCGAGGAGCAGTGCGATGTGCTGGACAGCCTGCGTCGTGGCCGCCCGGCAGCAGGACAGGATCCGCTCAAACGCAGCCAGATCATCGACGGCGCCCGTCGTGTCTTCATCGACAAGGGCTTCGAAGCGGCGTCGATGAACGACATCACCCGCGAGGCCGGTGTCTCCAAGGGCACGATCTATGTCTACTTCGCCAACAAGGAAGAGCTGTTCGAAGCGCTGATCGAGGAAGAGCGCGGCACCATCTTCAAGAACATGTACGATGTGCTGGACCGCGCCGACGATTTGCGCGAGACGCTGGTGAAGTTCGGCAAGGTGCTGTCCATCAAGATCACCTCGGCCAAGGTCATCCAGGCGCAGCGCACGGTGATCGGCGCGTCCGACAGGATACCCGACATGGGCGCGCGCTTTTACGAACGCGGCCCCAAGCGCGGCCATGACAAGTTCGTGGTCTTTCTCAATGCCGCCATCGAGCGCGGCCTGCTCAAGATCGACGATGTCGACCTTGCCGCCTATCAGTTCACCGATCTGTGCCTGGCCGGCCTTTTTCGCCAGTGCATCTTCGCCTACCGCACGGAAGCCCCGGGCGAGGATGAAATCGACAGCGTCGTCAGGTCAGGCGTCGGCATGTTCCTGAAAGCCTACGGCACCGAAGCTCTTGCCACGGAAGAAAGCCACCAGAGGATTGCCCTGGAGGCAAGGGGTTAGAGCCTGCAGGTATGCCCTAGCCGCCATTGGCCGCGAGCACGATCGCGGCCTTCAATTCCTCGAGGCCCTCGCTCTTTTCCGATGAGGTGGCGAGCACAAACGGAAATGCGGCCGGCCGCTTCTTGATTTTCAAAAGCGTCTCTTCGATCAGCCGCGGCACGCCGGCCGCCTTGATCTTGTCGGTCTTGGTCAGCACGATCTGATAGGACACCGCCGCCTTGTCGAGTAGCGACAGCACCTCGTCGTCCTTGGCCTTGATGCCATGGCGGGCGTCGATCAGCACATAAACGCGCTTCAGCGTGACCCGGCCCTTGAGATAGTCGAAGACCAGCTTGGTCCACTCGTCGACTTTCTCCTTGGGCGCGGTGGCATAGCCGTAGCCCGGCATGTCGACCAGCGCCATCGGCGGCAGGTCGGCGCCTTCGCCCGAAAATCCATCCGGCACGAAATAGTTGAGCTCTTGCGTGCGCCCCGGCGTGTTGGAGGTGCGCGCCAGCCCTTTCTGATTGACCAGCGCGTTGATCAGCGACGACTTGCCGACATTCGAGCGCCCGGCAAAGGCGATCTCCGGCGGCCCTTCCGGCGGCAGGAACTTCATCGCCGGCACGCCGCGGATGAAGATCCAGGCCCGGGTAAACAGTTCGGTGCCAATCACAGTCTTGTTCAACGCGTTCAAACCGCTGCCTCCAGAAGGGAAATGTCGGCGCCACGAATGGCATTGAGGTTGCGGCTGACCTTTTCCACCGGCCAGTCCCACCAGGCCACTGCCAAAAGCCGCCGGATCGTCCTGTCGTCGAAGCGCATCTTCACCACCTTGGCCGCATTGCCGGCGACGATCGCATAGGCCGGCACGTCATGCGTCACCACCGATTTTGCAGCTATGATGGCGCCGTCGCCGATTGTCACGCCGGGCAGGATAACCGCTTCCATGCCGATCCATACATCATTGCCGAGCACCGTGTCGCCGCGCAATTCCTTCGACCAGCTCTTCGGGTCGAAACCGTCCTCCCAGCCATGGCCGAAGATGTTGAACGGATAGGTCGAAAAACCGGACATCGCATGATTGGCGCCGTTCATGATGAAGCGCGCGCCCTCGGCGATGGCGCAGAACTTGCCGATGATCAGCCGGTCGCCGATGAACGGGTAGTGATGCAGCACGCATCGCTCGGCGAATTTGTCGGGTCCATCGGGGTCGTCGTAGTAGGTGTAGTCGCCGATCTCGATGTTCGGCGCCGTCACCAGCCCCTTCAGGAAACCGACGCGCATATGCATCGGGATCGGATGCTTGATGTTGGGATTGGGTCCGATCATGGTCTGGCTCCGTCAAATCCGGTAACAGGCAAGGTCAAAATAGCGCGATCCGCCCGGCGGCACCAACGGCCTGCGGAACGGATCAACCCTGGCTGTTCATCGATGGAGCGTTCCTGAAACGAAAGGGCGCTTATAGGGGCGCGCCGCGGCTGCGTCTACCGCGCCGTCGGCATTGTCCTGAAGCCGCACGAAATTGCCGAATGCCGGCCGGTTTCGCAGATAAACCGGGGTCCTGAGAAGGACCTTCAGGACCCCGGTCTGCCGCCACGGCCTCCCAAACACCGGCGCCTGTGCGCCGGAAGCCGTTATGGCAAGGGTATCTTGGCGTCGTCGCGAACACACCGCGGCAACGGCGCAGTTACGGCGCGTGGCAGGCCAAAGTTTCGCCGGCTGGGTCGCCGGGCAAAAAACTCCGAATGAACCGGGGGTCTCTTCGAAGCTAAAACCGGGGCCCTGCGAGGGACTGCAGGACCCCGGCCGTGCCGAGAGAGCTCCGAAACTTGACCTCTCATGAGGTTGAAAAGGCAGGATCCCAGAAAGCCGACGGGACAGCTGCCTTTTCCATTGTCGGAACCGTTACTTCGGCAAGAGCACCTTGTTGACGACGTGGATGACGCCATTCGACTGGTTGACGTCGGCCACCGTAACCTTGGCGGTGTCGCCGGACTCGTCGACGATGTAGAGCGAACCGCCTTTGACTTCGGCGGTCAGCGTGTCGCCGCTCACCGTCTTCATCTCGTATTTGCCGCCCATCGCCTTGGCCTTGGTCATCATGTCCTTGGCGGAGATCTTACCGGCCACGACATGGGCGGTCAGGATCTTGGTGAGCTGGGCCTTGTTCTCGGGCTTGACCAGCGTGGCGACGGTGCCGGCGGGCAGCTTCTTGAAGGCGGAATCCGTCGGCGCGAATACGGTGAAGGGGCCGGCGCTCTCCAGCGTTTCGACCAGGCCGGCTGCCTTGACGGCCGCGACCAGGGTCTTGTGGATCGGCGAGTTGACGGCGTTTTCGACGATGTTCTTCGAGGTCAGCATCGCGGCGCCGCCGACGGCGGGGTTGGCGAGCGAATAGGCCGTCGTGGCAGCGAGGCCGGACAGCGCGAGACCAGCGGAAATGCAGAATGCCTTGAGGATGGACTTTGCCATTGGAGAACCCTTCTGATGCGACAATTGTTGATTCGATTGTCGGAGAGAGTTACGCGGCGGCGAAAGGATAGTTTCCGTCAGCGGAAGAAAAAATACAATAAAAACAAATAGTTATATGAACTGCGCCGGCCCACGGCCAGCGTCCCCGCGACGCAAGCCGCGAGGCTATAGGATCAAACGAAGCGGTCTCCGGATGGGGGCTGAGCGATTTCGAGCGCCCTGGAAAGTCAGAGGCAGTCACGCCGGCCGGGCGGCGCTAGTTTCGCGGCTCACGGGAACGTGATCGAGCGCTCGCCCCAAAAAAAACCCCCGGACGGACCGGGGCTTTTTTGATTTAGCGAGCGGGGCGCCGGCTATTCAGCCGGCGACGGTTTCTTCCGAAACAATGCCACCAGATTGTCCCACAATTCGATCTTGGCGCCCTGGCGCTTCATGATCACGCCCTGCTGCAGGATCGACAGCGAGTTGTTCCAGGCCCAGTAGATGACCAGGCCGGCCGGGAAGCTTGCCATCATGAAGGTGAAGATGATCGGCATCCAGGTGAAGATCGCGGCTTGCGTCGGATCCGGCGGCGTCGGGTTCATGCGCATCTGCAGGAACATGGTGACGCCCATGATCAGCGGCCAAACGCCGATCATCAGCATATGCGGCAGCGTGATCGGGATGAGGCCGAACAGGTTGAACAGCGACGTCGGATCGGGTGCGGCCAGATCCTGGATCCAGCCGAAGAACGGCGCGTGCCGCATCTCGATGGTGATGTAAAGCACCTTGTAGAGCGAGAAGAAGACCGGGATCTGAAGCGCCACCGGCCAGCAGCCGGCCAACGGATTGATCTTCTCGGTCTTGTAGAGCTCCATCATCGCCTTTTGCTGCGCCATCTTGTCGTCCGCGTATTTCTCGCGGATCTCGAGCATTTTGGGCTGCACCTTCTTCATGTTCGCCATCGACGCGTAGGATTTGTTGGCGAGCGGGAAGAAGATGGCCTTGACGATGACGGTGGTGGCGAGGATGGCCAGGCCGAAATTGCCGAAGAATTTGTAGAGCGTGTCGATCAGCCAGAACATCGGCTTGGTGATGAAGTGGAACCAGCCCCAGTCGATCAACAGATCGAACCGCTTGATGTGGCGGTCTTCCGCGTAGGCGTTGATCTTGCCGACCTCTTTGGCGCCGGCGAAGATTTCGCTCTCCACCGTCGCCGACTGGCCGGCGTCGACCGTGATCGGGTCGGTCAGGAAGTCGGACTGGTAGCGATGACGGCCGTCTTCGAAATAGGCGTAGCGCGGCTGGAACGGCTGCTTCTCGGTCGGCACCAGCGTCACCGCCCAGTACTTGTCGGTGATGCCGAGCCAGCCATCGGTCGACTTGCCCGGCGTGAACTGCTTGTCCTTTTCGATGGACGCGTATTTGTGTTCCTGCAGGCCTTCCGTGCCGGTGAAACCGATCAGGCCTTCATGCAGCACATAGGTGCTGGCAACGGCCGGCTTGTCGAAACGGGTGACGCGACCGTAGTTGGACAGCGAGACCGAAGCCGCGCCCGAATTCTGCACCGTATCGGAAACGGTGAACAGGTAGTTGTCGTCGACCGAAAAGGTGCGCTTGAAGGTCAGGCCCTTGTCGTTGGTGAACGTCAGCGTGACCGGTGTTGCCGGCGTCAGTGTCGCATTGCCGTCGACGGCCCACACAGTCTCGGGACCCGGAACCGCACCGGTCTTGTCGTTGCCGACAAAGCCGATCTCGGCATAATAGCCATTGGGCAGCGCCGCCGGGTTGAGCAGGCTGATCTCGGGCGAGTTCTTGTCGACCGTCTCGGTGTAGTGCTTGAGCCTGAGGTCATCGAGCCGCGCGCCGGTCAGGTTGATCGAACCTTCCAGGCTCGGCGTGTCGATCTTGACGCGCTTGCTGGTCGCCAGCGCCTGCTCGCGGCCGGCCGGCGTCACGGCGTCGGTGCCCGGCGCGTTGGGAATGGCGCCCGGCGCTGCGGGCGCTGTGGTGTCGCCAGGCTTGGCGGCCTCGGCGGCCTTCTTCTGCTCCGCCACCCGCTGCTCTTCGATGCGGGCTGCCTCGCGCTGCTGCTCGCCGCGCGGCAGCACGTAAAAATACTGCCACAGCCCCAGGATCAGCACCGACAGTGCGATGGTGATGAAGAAGTTCCGGTTGTTTTCCATCGAAAGCCCTTGGCCTATCGTGTTCCGCTGAGACGGCGGGAGAGTTCGGCCTTCAACTGGCCGAACGGAATGGTCAGCACGTCTTCGCGCCCGACGATGACATAGTCATTGCCAGGCGCCATGTCACTGGCCGCATGCGTGCGCACGGCCTCTCTCAGCCGCCGCCGGACGCGGTTGCGCACGACAGCATTGCCGACCTTCTTGGTGACGGTGTAGCCGACGCGCGGCGACAGGCCGTCGCCGCGGTCGAGAACCTCAACGAGAAAAAGCCGCCCGCGCCGCTTTTCACCGCGGCGGACGGCCAGAAATTCCGCGCGCTTCAGAAGCCGCTTGGGATGTGGTCCCACTGGCTTGCCGGTTGCGGGCAACGATCTCGTCTTCCGTTCAGGCGCTCAGCCGCTTGCGACCGCGGTTGCGGCGGGCTGCGACGACGCCGCGACCACCCTTGGTGGCCATGCGGGCACGGAAACCGTGCCGGCGCTTGCGGACGAGTTTAGACGGTTGGTAGGTACGCTTCATTTGTTTTAATACCGCGGGGTGCGGCCCTTCTTGATTCTGTCACTTTGTAACAGGAGCTTTGCCGGGCCGGTTTTGGCGCGATCGAAACCGCGCCGGGACGAATGGCCCGAGCGTGAGCGGCTTATAGAAAGAAGGCTTTTGGGAGTCAATCCAGCGCGAGCCAGCAGTTCGTCGCAGCGCGAACTCGCAGTTCGTCGCGGCGCTGTCGGGCGGATGGACGCGGTTTTTGTGCCGCTGCCGCCGTGCGACGAAGGATGAAATTGGCAAAAAAGCCGTGATCGCCTAGTCTCGGGCGATCAAGTGATCGTGAAGACAGGTCTCAATGAGCGAAGTTTCATCCGTGGATGAGGGGACCGGACCGGCCAACACTGCCGTCCGCACGGTGCCTTTGTCGCGCGGACTGTCGACGAAACTGCTGCTGCTCACCATCGTCTTCGTGCTGTTGGCCGAAGTGCTGATTTTCCTGCCCTGGATTGCCAGCTACCGGCTGAGCTGGCTGAAGGAGCGGCTGAGCACTGCGGCGGCGGTGTCGATCGTGCTGGTGCAGGGCGAACCCAATTCGCTCTCCCGCGCCGCCCAGAACGACGTGCTGATGGCGATCGGCGCCAAGGCGATCGCCGTGCGCGACGGTGGTGTCTCGCGGCTTCTGGTGGTGGCCGAGATGCCGCCGCAGGTCGATGAACATATCGATATCGCCAGTGTCGGCATGATCAAGGGCATGAGCGGCGCCCTCGACACGCTGTTTTTCGGCGGCAGGCGCATGCTGCGCGTGTTTGGGCCGGTTGGCGAAAGCGACAAGGAATTCGAGCTGATCATGCCCGACCGCAGCCTACGCGATGCCATGCTGGTCTATTCGCGCAACGTCGCCTTCGTCTCGCTGCTGATCTCGCTGTTTACCGCCATGCTGGTCTATGCCGCGATCGACCTGATCATGATCGGCCCGATCAGGACGATGACGCGCTCGATGCTGGCCTTCTCCGAGGCGCCCGACGACCCCGGGCGGATCATTCGCCCCGCCGCCCGCGCCGACGAGATCGGCGTCGCCGAACGCGAGCTGTCGCTGATGCAGGAGCGGTTGCAGAAGATGCTGTCGGAGCAGAAGCATCTGGTCGACCTTGGCCTCGCCGTGTCGAAGATCAACCACGACATGCGCAACATCCTGGCCTCGGCGCAGCTGATGTCGGACCGCTTGCGCCAGGTCAAGGATCCGACCGTGCAGTCCTTCGCGCCGAAACTGCTGCGTGCGCTCGACCGCGCCGTCTCCTATTCGGAAGGCGTGCTGGCCTATGGCCGCACCCAGGAGCCGCCGCCGTCGCGCCGCCGTCTGCGGCTGCGCCAGCTGGTCGAGGACGTGCACGGCCTGCTCGACATCGAGGACGGCATCGAATTCGTCAACGCCGTCGACCTGACCTTCGAGGTCGACGCCGATTCCGACCAGTTGTTCCGGGTGCTGACCAACCTTTGCCGCAACGCCGTGCAGGCGATGGCGGCGGACACCGAAAGCGCCCTGGTGCGGCGCCTCGCCGTGTCGGCGGTGCGCCTGGGCAGCGTCAGCCGCATCGCCGTCAGCGACACCGGCCCCGGCCTGCCGCCGAAAGCGCGCGAAAACCTGTTCGCCGCGTTTCGCGGTTCGGCCCGCAGCGGCGGCACCGGCCTTGGCCTGGCGATCGCCCATGAATTGATCCGCGCGCATGGCGGCACGGTCGAGCTTGTCGAATCGATCGGCGGCAGCACCACCTTCGCCGTCACCATTCCCGACCAGCCGGTCCGCCTCGACCAGGCCCGCAACGGCCTGCGCCGCCCGGCCTAAGGTGTGTTGATATTCAGCTGAGCCTGGCCTGCAAATGGCTGATACCTGCGCTTCCGGTGCTCACGTACCAAAAGTACGCTCCGCTCCGGTTCTCGGTATCAGCCATTTTCGACGCGGCTTGAGCTGAATCTCAACACACCTCGATCTGCCTGCGACAAAACTTTTGTCGGATCGGCTTGCTTTTCGGAAATTCAGTCGCTAGGGAACACGTCTTGTCGCGGCCGGTCGTCAGGATCGGTTTGCGGGGCTATGCCAAGCATGGCCTGTTGCGCGCCCGTAGCTCAGCTGGATAGAGCACCAGACTACGAATCTGGGGGTCAGGAGTTCGAATCTCTTCGGGCGCGCCATTCGCAATTCACTGATTTGCCCTGGGAAGCCTTCGAGCCCACATCAGTTCGCAGTTGCCCAGTCCGTCTATTCTCGTCTGGTTCTTCGCCGGGGCGCCGCCTCAGCTCATACCAAACATTCGCGACACGCCGCGAGACGCCGGCTCTGTCATTCGCGCTCAGGATGATGCGGGCGTCGCCTCTGTTTGCGCACAATATACGAAAGAGACAAAAGCGGGCGGATCGGGAGGAAGGAAATCCTTCTGATGTTTCCATGCCAGACAGAGCGCGTATGTATCGAAGGGTTTCTGTTCTCGCCGTTCGTCGATACCGCCATTTGCAAATGCAAGAGAAACAACATGCGCGGTTGCATTCATAATTTGGGAGTCCGCTTTTGCAGCCGTTTGCGCTGTCAAAAGCAGGGCGACAGCGATGATGAACCTGGTCCGTTTCATGTCAGCCTCCTGTCCAATCCAGAGCCGCGGGGATCGCTTGGATGCTGCGACCGAATGGGCTAGGCTAGGGAGCGCGCCATGAGGGTGAAATGTCCCGAAAGGCTCCTGAAATTGACCCGAAATCTGCCGAAACGATCACGTTCGGCGGTTTTGTTTTCCTGACCAGAATCAACGAACTCCGAACGGTTGAAGGCAAGGCTGTCGATCTCCGCAGCCAGTCCGCCGAGGTGCTCTCCGTGCTCGCGGCGCGACCGGGCGAGATCGCGTCCAAGGATGCGCTGATGGAGGCGGTTTGGCCCGATACGTTCGTGACCGACGACAGCCTTACCCAATGCATTGCCGATATTCGCCGCGCATTGAGGGACGACGCGCATGCGATCGTGGAAACCCTCCCCAGGAGAGGTTACCGGCTGAATGCCGATCCATCGGACACAGCAAACGCCGCGGTGGTCACGGAACGAGCCAGGACACGGTTTTCGCAACGCGGGTTCATTCTTGCTGCGATCGTTCTCGTCGCGGCAGCGATCGGCGCATACTACGGCGCGGAAGCATGGCGAGCCGCCCCCGTTCGTTCGGGCGACATGCCCAGGATTGCGGTCCTTCCCTTCGACGACATGAGTGCCGGTGCGGACAAGGGATATCTCAGCGATGCCGTTGCCGAGGGGATCATCACCGCGCTGGCGCGGAGCAAGACTTATGCCGTCATCGCGCGGAACTCGAGCTTCAGGTACCGCGATAAACCCATCGACACCAGGCAGATTGGAGATGAACTCGGCGTCGACTACCTGCTCGAAGGCAGCCAGCAGAAGATCGGAGATCGGCTGAAAGTGTCCGCCCAGTTGCTGAATGCGCATGACGGATCACATGTCTGGGCCAACTCCTACAACCGGGAGATCGGCGATCTTTTCGTCGTCCAGGAGGAAATCATCCGCACGCTTGCGGATCGGGTCGGAGTAAGGATCGAGCGACCCTTGCCACAGAGCGATGCCGCGCAGGTCAGCGCGCTCAGCTATTACCTGACGGGGAGGGCCCTGATCGGAGAGGATATCACAGCCGAGGGGACCGAGCTGTTAAGGCAGTTCAGCCTCAAGGCGGTCGAAGCGGATCCGAACGCCCAGTTCGGCTATATCGGGCTGGCCTGGTCCGATCGCAATGACGCGGTATTCGGCTGGCACGCGCAGGAACACAACCGGGACGAGGCGTTGAAACTCGCGGCCGAATACGCCGACAAGGCCATCCTGCTCGCCCCTGATGACGCTGCAGCGCATGAGGTCCGCGCCAGCATCCACACCGAAGCCGGAGAGGTCGAGCAGGCCCTTGCCCAGTACGATCAGGCGATCGCCTTGAACCCCAGCGCCTCGCATATCCTCGTCATGAGTACGGACGTGCTGCTGTATGTTGGCCGCGCCGACGAAGCGATCGATCGGATCGAGCAGGCCAAGGGCATCGATCCCTTCCACCCTGACTTTTTTCACTGGCAGATGGGCTGGGCGCTCTGGGAAAAGAATGATTGTGGGGCGGCGCTGGCAGCGATGCGGAAAATGGCCAGAATCCCGAGCGGCGCACAGCGCATGCTTGCGGGGATCCACGCCTGCCTGGGAAACCAGCGAGAGGCAAAGGAAGCGCTTGCAGTTTTCCTCCAGAACACTCCTGGTGAATCCATCAGCAAAGAACGCAGGGAGTGGGACAAGATTTGGACCGCACCCGGAAGCCTCGATCGCTGGATCACGCAGATGCGGTTCGCCGGGTTGCCGGAGTGAACGGCTGTCCGTGCGCGGCCGCGACCTTGGCGAAGTCGCTTTAGATTGAATTCTCCTCAACTTTGTTCCTTTGACGCCAGACGGCGCATCTGCGCGAAGTCCGCAGCCGCGCCCGTGCCGAACCCGCCCGCTATGACAGCCGCACACCGCGCTCGCTCTCCATATGGCGTTTCCATCGGGTTCTCAGCTCGCCGAGACGACTGCCGTGATTCTCGTCAAGAAATTCGGCGGCGACGATGCGATCCGTCCTGAAGTTGCGAAACGCCTGGCGCAGCTCGCACCAGGCAGCCAGCAGGCGCACTGTCTCGGCATAGCCGATAATGACCGGCCAGATGACACGCTCGCTGTCTTGCGCCTCCTGGTTTCGATAGCGGATCCGTATCTTGCGCCCGTTGCGTATCCATAGACGGGTTTTCGCAATATCCAGGACGTCGGGGGCGAGCACCCTGGCCGGCGCCACCCCGGTGGCCGGCTCGGCGATGAACGGCCGCAGACGTTCTGGCACGACGGTGGCGATCTTGGCAATCAGGTCGCGCGCCGCAAGCGCCAGCACGGGGTCGCCGCGCTCGGCGACCAGTTGCGCGCCAAGCACCGCGGCTTCGATCTCATCTTGTGTCAGCATCAGCGGTGGCATGTCGAAATCGCTGTCGAGGACATAGCCGAGTCCAGCCTCGCCGCGGATCGGCACCCTTTGCCCGATCAGGTCCGCCATGTCGCGGTAGACGCACCGCTTCGACACCTCCAGCTCTTCGGCCAGCATGCCGGCGGTGATCGGGCGGGTGGAGCGCCGCATGATCTGGATAATCTGAAACAGGCGGTCGGCTCGGCGCATGGCGGTCTCGCTGCTGACGGGAAGCTGTCAGCAGGACCCTGCCACAAGCCGCCCAGCGCCGCACCCCCGCGGCAAAAAGTCGGGAACATCGCCCCGCAGAAGGAGAACACCATGAATTTCGTTTCGGTGCGCATAATTGCCAGCGACGTCGGCCGCCTGGTTGAATTCTATGAAGCCATCACAGGCCTGTCGGCGACGCGCTACACCGACGATTTTGCCGAGTTGGCGACGCCAGCCTGTACCCTGGCAATAGGCAGCGAGCGCACCGTGGCCCTGTTCGGCGCCGGCTCCGCGCGCCCTGCCGCCAACCACAGCTGCATCATCGAGTTCCGCGTCGATGACGTCGACAAGGATTTTGCGAGACTGGGCAAGGTCGTCAGTGAATTTGTCCAGCAGCCGACAACCATGCCATGGGGAAACCGCTCCTTGCTGTTTCGTGACCCCGACGGGAATCTGATCAATTTCTTCACGCCGGTCAGCGCCGAAGCGATCAAGAAGTTCAACGGCTAGAGGTTTCCACTCACCCGTCGATCAACCGGATATCCGCATCGACGACGCAATAAGGCGCATAACGGAAATCGCGGATCGCGATGACCTGCTCGTCCAGCCATTCGACCAGCATGAAGCCGCGCACGGCAGCATCTGCCGCCTGCGGGTCGCGGATCAGGATGGCCGGCCGGTCCTCGACGAAGCCGAGCGACAGCACCCAGTCACTGACGCGGTCGTAATTGCCGAAATAGGTCGATGCCTGCGCCTTGCCATGCAGCCGCGTGCGGTTGACGACTTCGAGTTGGATATCCTCGGCGATCAGCGCCCGCACGGCGTCGAAATCGCGCGCGTTGAACAGATCGACATAGTGGCGCAGGCGCCGCTCATCGTCGGGATCGAGCCTGGGCACGGGTGCCTCGTCCGGCGCTGACGCCAGCAAGCGCAGCTGCGCCCGCCCGCGATGCAGGGCCGCCTTGGTCGCGGCCAGCGTCGCGCCGGAGACGTCGCAGGTCTCGTGCAGGCTGAGGCCGAGCACGTCGACCAGGATGACCGCACTGCGCTGCGCCACTGAAAGCTGCATGAAGGAGCGCAGGCCGGTCGCCGCGGCGAGCCTGGCGTCGGCGCTGCCGGAGGGGTCCTCGATCGTCGTCATGTCGGCCTCGGTGATGCGCAACCTTTCCCGGTTGCGCCGGCGCAGATGATCCTGCGCGGCATTGTGGGCGATGCGAAACAGCCATTGCTCGGGGCGCTCGACGGCGGCACGGCCGTTGATGGCCTGCAGCGCCTTCACCACCGTCTCCTGCACGATGTCCTCGCCGTCGATCACCGAGCCGGCCATGCGGGCGCAATAGCGATGCAGTTTTGGCCGCAGCCCGGCCAGCATTGCTTCCAGGGCCGGCCGGTCGAGTCTTGCTGTGCTCATGGTTGGTCCCGCGCGGTTGATCCGAATTTCAACGTTCGCCAGCCAGCATACGGTAATTGCCGATGATCCTGGCAGGCGATCTGACAACCGGCGTCGCGCGCCGATCCGCATGATCCGCACTGAAGGCCTTGAAGGCCGCCAGCCCGGTAATCGCGGAACTTTCCTTGTCCTGACCGACGATGTGGATGAACTCGCCATTGTCCAGTTCGAGCACGAGATAGCCCACGGCTGGTGGCGCCGCCTCGGCCAGCGCCTCGAACACCTTGGTCACCAGCGCGCGGTTCTCCGCCAGCTCAGCGTCCTTCACGCCATAGCGAATGATCGTGTAGCCCATCGTCCGTCTCCTGTTGGTTGGTCTGCTCAAAGGACGTTTCGCGGTGCCGAAAAGATTCTCGCACCCCTGAGAATCTTTTTGACCACCCACATCGTCTTTCACCGGTGGGGGCTGCGCCGTGGCCATCAGAGAGCAGGAGAGACATGTCATGCACATCCAGTTTGCCGAATTGCCGGTGTTCGACCAGGACCGCGCCAAGGCGTTCTACACCGATCATCTCGGCTGCCAGGTCATAGCCGACCAGCCGATGGGCGACGGGGGTTGGCGCTGGATCGAGCTGGCGTTTCCTCATGCCGTTACCAACCTGCATTTCGTCAGGCGGGCCGATGCAGCGCCAGCTGCCGAGCCAGTGCTGGTGCTGGTCGACTGGAACGTCGAAGCGACCATCGCGACTTTGAAGTCTCGCGGCGTCGAGATCATCACCGAGCCGCAGGAAGCGCCCTGGCAACGGGGCCGCACCGTCGCCGAGTTCCGCGACAGCGAGGGCAACCGGATGGTGGTTGCCAGCCGATGAGAGGAGCTACGGCACCCCCGAACGGATGCAGGTGCTTTTCGCGTCTATCCCACTGAAGCCGCCGCTGCCCGACCCGCGCTGCGGCCCGAAAAAATGCAGCCGCCAAGAAACGTGCCTTCCAGTGCGGCATAGCCATGCACGCCGCCACCGCCGAAGCCGGCGACCTCGCCGACTGCATAGAGCCCCTCGACCGGCTGGCCGTCGGCATTAAGCACGCGGCTGTCGAGATCGGTCTGCAGGCCGCCCAGCGTCTTGCGGGTCAGGATGTTGAGCCGAACCGCGATCAGCGGGCCGTTCGCCGGGTCAAGCATCTTGTGCGGCTTGGCCGTGCGGATCAGCCGGTCGCCGAGATAGGCGCGCGCGCCACGCAGCGCGGTGATCTGCATGTCCTTGGAAAACGGATTGTCGAGCTGCCGGTCGCGGGCGCGGATTTCGCGCTCGACCTGGGCGAGCTCAAGCAGCGGCTCGCCGCCGGCCAGCGCATTCATGCGGGCAACGAGCGCCGGCAATTCGGCTTCAACGATGAAGTCTTCGCCCTTTTCCATGAACGCCTTGACCGGGCCGGGAATGCCCGACGTGGCGCGGCCAATCACTTGCCGCCAGCTCTTGCCGGTGAGATCGGGGTTCTGCTCGGAGCCCGACAGTGCGAACTCCTTCTGGATGATCTTTTTGGTCAGAATGAACCAGGAATAGTCGAAGCCAGTAGCCATGATGTGGCTGAGCGTGCCCAGCGTATCGAAGCCGGGATAGAGCGGCACCGGCAGGCGCTTGCCGCGCGCATCGAGCCACAGCGATGATGGGCCGGGCAGGATGCGGATCGCATGGTCGGTCCAGATCGGCGCCCAGTTCTTGATGCCCTCGACATAATGCCACATGCGGTCGCGGTTGATGATCGAACCGCCAGCCGCCTCTGATATCGCCAGCATGCGGCCGTCGACATGGTCGGGAACGCCGGTGATCATGTGTTTTGGCGGAGTGCCCAGCCGTTGCGGCCAGTTCTTGCGCACCAGCTCGTGATTGGCGCCGATGCCGCCGGAGGCGACGATGACCGCTTGCGCCTTCAACTCGAAATCGTCGGCGACGTCGCGCGAACTTTTTTGGCCGCGCTCGACAGAGCTCGGTTGCAAGATGTCGCCGCGCACGCCGGTGACGACAGCGCCGGTGCGGATCAGTTCGTTGACCCGGTGGCGGAATTTGAAGCGGATCAGCCCCTGCTTTTGCGCCTCGCGCACGCGCTGGACAAAAGGCTCGAGCACGCCGGGACCGGTGCCCCACGTCACGTGGAAGCGCGGCACTGAATTGCCGTGGCCGAGGGCGTTGCCGCCACCGCGCTCGGCCCAGCCAACCACCGGAAAGAATTTCAGGCCGCGTTGTATCAGCCACGAGCGTTTCTCGCCGGCGGCAAAGCCGACATAGGCCTCGGCCCAGCGGCGTGGCCAAAGATCTTCCGGCCGGTCGAAGGCGGCGGTGCCCAGCCAGTCCTCAAGCGCCAGATCATAGGTGTCGCGGATGCGCATGCGCCGCTGTTCGGGCGAATCGACCAGGAAAATGCCGCCGAACGACCAGAAGGCCTGGCCGCCGAGCGACTGGTCCGGCTCCTGGTCGACGATGATGATTTTCTTGCCGGCATCAGTCAGCTCGGCCGCCGCAACCAGCCCGGCGAGGCCGGCGCCGACAATGATCACATCCGCGTCGTCAGCCATTTTTTGCTCCCCCGGGCTTCGATAAAATCGTCAGACCGCTTCCCAGCCGTCCTTGCCGCCGGCGCGGAAAATGGCGTCGATGACCTTCTGGTTGAGCACGGATTCTTCCAGCGTGAAGACGTGCTCCTTGCCGCCCTGTGCCGCCCGCGCAAAAGTCTCGACCTCCAGCCGGTACTGCTGCGTGCCGGGAAAGCGGAACACTTGCGCCTCGGTATGGTTCTGGTTGTGCAGCTCGACGCGGTGATGATCGTAGAGCCCGGCATTGAAGGGCGAGAACACCTCGATGAAACCCTTCTCGCCGTGGAACACCATCACCTGGCGCGCCGCCATCTGCGTCGACAGATAGAAGGACAGTTCGAAGTCGCCGAAATCGGCGCGGATCGAGGAGTAGATGTCGGTCCCGAATTTTTTGTCGCGCTCGATCGTCGCCTGCACACGGCTAGGCTCCTTGCCGGTGGAAAAGCGTGTCGACACCGTCGGATAGACGCCGATGTCGGGCAGCGCGCCGCCACCGAGGTCAAGCTGGTTGCGCATGTTGTTGGGGTCGACATTGTAGTAGGAGAACGCGCCCTGCACATGGCGCAGCCGGCCGATGGCGCCGCTGGCGATGAGTTCGCGCACCTTGATCCATTGCGGATGGTAGATGACCATGAAGGCTTCGCAGACCAGCACCTTCTTGGCATCGCGCAGCTTGATCAGTGGTAATATATCCTTGGCGTCGAGCGCGAGAGGCTTCTCAACCAGCACATGTTTTCCCGCCTCGATGGCCTTGGCTGTCCATTCGACGTGCTGCGAGGTCGGCAGCGGGATGTAGACGCCGTCGACGTCCTTGGAGGCGAGCAACTCCTCATAGGAACCGAAGGCATGGCGCGCGCCGAAACGGTCGCCCAGCGCCTTGGCTTTCGACAGGTCGCGGCTGGCGATCGCCGACAGCACGCCGTTCTCTGCATCGACGATTGCGGGCAGCAGCTGCTCGCGCCCGATCTTGGCGGTCGACAAAACACCCCATCGGAACATCACGCTTCTCCATCTCGATTACAGGCGACGAGGTTTGCCCGAAATCGATGGAAAAGCCAATTGAAGACTCAGCTCCGTTTTCCCGTCAGCGTCATGTCGAAATCGACGACATTCGAATAGATCGGTGTGCCGACATCCATGCCGTAGCGTGACCGCAGCACCTTGCCGGTGACGTGGAATTTGATCGTGCCGGCCTTGAGGCCGCCGAGTTCGGCGGTGAACTTTTCCGCAAACGTCTTGCCGCGCGCCTTCAGCCGCCCAGTGACCAGGGCTGTGGTGTCGCTGGTGCGTTTGACGCTGGTCGAGCGAAACTGGATTTCCGGACTGTTGGCCGCGTCGAACACCGCGTCGGAGCGCAGGAAGGCGTCGATGCGGCCCTGGCCGGTGCCGACGCTTTCGGGAAAGATGGTGAAGTTGACCTGGGAGCGCCCGACATCGCTGTTGTCGATGCGGATCGAGCCCTTGAAACGACCGAAGGCGCCGTTCAACCCCCCGCCACCGACCTTGCCGATGGAGAAGTGGATGCTGGAACTGCCCGGGTTGATCGTGTAGCTGCCGGCGGCTTCGCCGAGTTCAACAGCGGCGGAGACAGGCATGGCAAGGCAAGCGGCGACCGCCGCGAATCCGATGATGCGCGCATACATGGAGTTATTCCTTTTTTGGAGGCAACGCTTTCGCGTCCTCACCCAACAAACGAATGAGCCGCCCGCTCTATTCCTGATCTGACGAAGGCGTGATCATGCGCGTGAGCACTGCGTCCTTCAGCCAGAAATGATGGCGCAGCGCAGCAGCGAGATGCAAGACGACAAGTCCGATGCCGGCATAGGCGAGATACCAGTGCGCCGACGTCCAGAAGCTTTCGCTCGCATCCGATTCAGCCAGCGGCAGGTTCGGCATCACGAACAGGTTGAACGGCATGCTGGGGATCTCCAGCATCGACACCGAGACCAGCGCCCAGCCGGACAACGGTAGAGCCAGTTGAAAGGCATACAGCACCAGATGCGCCAGCGGCGCTGTCCGGCGCTCCAGGGCGCCGACCGAGCGCGGCAGCACCGGCGCGGCATTGCCGAGCCGCCAGGCGATGCGCAGGACAACCAGGCCAAGCAACAGAAAGCCGAAAGATTTGTGCAACTGGATCAGCTCGAAGGCGGTGCGCTGGCTGGTCAGCCGTACCATGACGAAGCCGAGCCCGAACTGGCCGATGAAGATTATCGCGATCAGCCAGTGAAGGAGTATCGCCGCCCAGCCATAGCGGGTGGTGCTGTTGGTGATCAGTGCAGGCATTGACGGTGAACGAATGTAGGGGCGGGTTTCTTCCATTCTCCCCTCGTGGGAGGGTGGTCCTCACCCTCTCACCTTGAAGAAATCGACGAACGCCCGCAGTGCCGGCCGCATCTGGCGGCGGCTCGGATAGTAGACGAAGAAACCGTCGAAGGGCGGGCACCAGTCTTCCATCACACGGATGAGCCTGCCGTCGGCGAGCGGTGCGCGAACATAATCCTCGAACACGAAGGCGAGCCCGGCGCCATCGACCGCTGCCTGGGCGATCAGATGGTCCTCGTCGAGGATCAGTGGCCCTTGCGCAGCGAACTCGATCTCCTCGCCGTCCTTCTCGAACTCCCAGCGGTAGAGAATGCCGCTGGAGAAGCGGAAGCGGATGCAGCGGTGGTCGGCCAGATCGTGCGGATGCGATGGTTTGGGCATGGTCGCGAAATAGGACGGAGCGCCGACGACGGCGCCGCGAAGGTTGGGCCCTATGCGCACAGCGATCATGTCGCGCTGCAGGCTCTCGCCGAGCCGGACGCCGCCATCGAAACCGCCTTCGACGACATCGGTGAAGCGATCCTCGATGACGATTTCCAGCACGATGTCGGGGTAGGCCGCGGCGAAGGCGCCGAGCCTGGGTGTCAGCGCCAGGTGGGCCGCGGTGCGCGGCACGGTCAGCCTAAGGTTGCCGGCCGGCCGGTCGCGTGCCTCGATCGCTGTCTCCAGCGCCAGATCGATTTCCGACAGCGCCGGCCGCAGGCGCTCCAGCAGCTGTGCTCCAGCCTCGGTCGGCGCGACGCTGCGTGTGCTGCGCGCCAGGAGGCTAACGCCAAGCCGTGCCTCCAGGCTGGACACCGCATGGCTCACCGCCGACGGCGCGATGGCCAATTCCCTGGCGGCGCCGCGAAAGCTCCCACATTGGGCGACCGTCGCCAGCACGGCCAATTGGGAAAGATGCGCTCGGTTCATTGATCTATCTATTAGAACAGCCTGTGCAAATGAGAGCTGATTATCGAACATAGGGCAAGGCCCTATCTCTGTCGCATCGCAACAAGGAGACACGTGATGCAAACCCGCAAGCTAGGAACAGAATTGAAGGTCTATCCCGTCGGCCTCGGCTGCATGGGCATGAGCTTCGCCTATGGCGGTCAGGCAGAGGCCGACGCGATCGCCACGCTGCGCCGCGCCGTCGACATCGGCGTCAATTTCTTCGATACGGCGGAAGTCTATGGCCCCTTCGAGAACGAAATCCTGCTTGGCAAGGCTCTGAAGCCGGTGCGCGACAAGGTAACCATCGCCACCAAGTTCGGCTTCAGGATTTTGGAAGAGGGCACCGGCATGCAGCGCATGGCCGGCGTCGACAGCCGTCCCGAGCACGTCAAGGCGGTGGCCGAGGCGTCGCTGAAGCGGCTGGGCACCGAGGTCATCGACCTCTACTACCAGCACCGTGTCGACCCCAACGTGCCGATCGAGGACACGGTCGGCGCCATGGCCGGGCTGGTGCGCGAGGGCAAGGTGCGGGCGCTTGGCCTGTCGGAGGCCGGTGCCGCAACCATCCGCCGGGCCCATGCCGTGCACCCGATCGCGGCCGTGCAGAGCGAATACTCGCTGTGGAGCCGCGATCCGGAGGACGAGGTGTTTGCCGTCTGCCGCGAACTCGGGATCGGCTTTGTTCCCTACAGCCCGCTCGGCCGTGGCCTGCTGACCGGCACCATCGCCAAACCCGAGGCCTTGAGCGACGACGATTGGCGCCGCACGCTGCCCCGCTTCCAGGCCGACGCCATGGCCGCCAATGCTGCTGTCATCGCCACGCTGGAGAAGATGGCGGCGCAAAAGGGCGTGACCACGGCACAGCTGGCGCTCGCCTGGGTGCTGCACCAGGGCGATTTCATCGTGCCGATCCCGGGTGCGAGAAAAATCCACCATCTGGAGCAGAACACGGCGGCAGCCGCGATCGAGTTGAGCGCGGCTGAGGTGGCGGCGATTGGCGATGCGCTGTCGCCGGATAAGGTGGTTGGCAAGCGCTACACCGAGGAGCTGTTGGCGCTGGTGAATGGGTGAGCGATGATCAACAGAGGAAGGGGCGCTTCGGCGCCCCTTTTTCGTATCTGGCAGCGCAGAGGGGGGTGTCTCGCGCCGACATTTCCTACCAAGGCACCACCGATATCTCCGGCCAGTTCTCTCTTGCCCTCGCCCCCTTCGCCTCATGCGTCTGCATCTGCTCGCAAGTCTCAGAGCAATTCCAGGAAAAGTGTGAAAGGGGTTTTCCGTCCGGAATTGCGTCAAGAAAGAAACTCTAGCCGCGCAGCACGCCGCCCGTCTGCTTGCCGACATTCTCGACGATGCGCTTGGCCAGCGCCTCGAAATCCTCGTCGGTCAGCGTCTTTTCGACCGGCTGGATCGACACTTCGATAGCGATCGATTTTTTGGCCGCGCCAAGCGAAGCGCCTTCGAAGACGTCGAAGACCGAGACGGCGGTGATGAGCTTCTTGTCGGCGGCCAATGCGGCGCGCACCAGCGTGCCGGCCTCGACCGTCTTGTCGACGACGAAGGCAAAATCGCGCTTCACCGCCTGGAAAGCGGAGAGCTCCAGCTTAGGCTTGGTCTTCGTCGGCTTGGCCTTCGACTCCGGCACGGCGTCGACGAACACCTCGAAGCCGCACAGCGGTCCGGAGACATCGAGCCCCTCCAGCGTCTTCGGATGGAATTCGCCGAATGTGCCGAGCACCGTCTTCGGGCCGAGCTTGATCGTGCCGGAACGGCCGGGATGATACCAGGCCGGACCGCCGGCCTCGATCTGCAGCCGCTCGACCGGTGCGCCGCAGGCTTCCAGGGCCGCGATTGCATCGGCCTTGGCGTCGAACACGCCGACATTCTGGGAATTGCCGGCCCAATTGCGGCCGGAGCCGTCAAGCTTTGCGGTTCCGCGCCGCACGCCGGCGGCGACTCGCCGCTGCTGGTCGGCGCCGTCGCCTTCATAGGTGCCCGACACTTCGAACAGCGCCACATCGCCGATGCCCTTGTCGGCATTGCGCTGCGCAGCCGCCATCAGGCCCGGCAGCAGCGACGGCCGCATGTCGGACATGTCGGCGGCGATCGGGTTGGCAAGCTTCAGCGCCGTCTGCCCGCCGCCGAACAATTCGGCGTGTTTTGCGGGAATGAACGACCAGGTCACGGCCTCCATCATGCCGCGCACCGCAAGCGCGCGCTTGGCCGCACGGGTGCGGATCTGCAGCGTCGTCAGGATCTTTGAATTGACCGCGTCATGCGCGCCGAGCGGCTGCGGGACGATGTTGTCGACGCCGTGGATGCGCATGACCTCCTCGACCAGATCGGCCTTCCCAGCAACATCCGGCCGCCAGGACGGCACGGCGACTTTGACGACATCGCCCGAACCTTTGGGCTTGAAGCCGAGGCGCGACAGAATGTCGAGGCTTTCTTCCCTGGGCACCTCGACGCCGGTTAGCCGCTTCACTTCCGACAGCGGGAAGGAGACGATCTTTGGGGTGTGGCCGGCATAGCCTGCCACTTCGATCTCCGTCGGCGTGCCGCCGCAGAAATCAAGCACCAGCCTGGTCGCCAGCTCCACGCCGGGGACCATAAATTCAGGGTCGACGCCGCGCTCGAACCGGTAGCGCGCGTCCGTGATGATGCCGAGCGTGCGGCCGGTGCGGGCCGTGGCGATCGGGTCCCAAAGGGCCGATTCGATCAACACGTCGGTGGTGTTCTCGTCGCAACCGGAATGTTCGCCGCCCATGATGCCGGCAATCGATTCGACGCCATTGTCATCGGCTATGACGCACATTTCCGGCGTCAGCGTGTATTCACGACCGTCGAGCGCCTGCACCTTTTCACCGTCGCGCGCGCGGCGCACGACCAGATTGCCCGCGACCTTGCTGGCGTCGAACACGTGCAGCGGCCGGCCACGGTCGAAGGTGACGTAGTTGGTGATGTCGACCAGCGCGCTGATTGGCCTCAAGCCAATGGCGATCAGCCGCTGCTGCAGCCATTTCGGCGACGGGCCGTTCTTGACGCCCTTGACCAGATTGAGCGCGAAGCCGGGGCAGAGCTCCGGCGCCTCGATCGTCACCTTGACCGGGCACATGCCGCTGCCGACATGGGGCATGATGGCGCCACCGACGAGGCGGCCCATCCCGCTCGCCGCCAGGTCGCGGGCGATGCCGTAGACGCTGGTCGCATCGGGCCGGTTCGGCGTCAGATTGATCTCGATCAGCGGATCGTCGAGATGCGCATAGGCGGCAAAGCTGGTGCCGACAGGCGCATCCGCAGGCAGATCGATGATGCCGTTGTGTTCGTCGGACAGTTCCAGCTCGCGCTCGGAGCACATCATGCCATGGCTTTCGACGCCGCGGATCTTGCCGACCGTCAGCGTCACGTCGATGCCGGGGACATAGGTGCCGGGCGCGGCAAAGGCCCCGATCAGGCCCGCGCGGGCGTTCGGCGCGCCGCAGACGACCTGCACCGGGGCCTTGCCGTCGCCGGTGTCGACGGTCAACACCCGCAGCCGGTCGGCATCTGGGTGCTGCACCGCCGTCAGCACTTTGGCGATGACGAAGGGCTTTAAGCCAGCTTTGTCGTCGACATGTTCGACTTCGAGGCCGATCGAGGTCAGCCGCTCGACGATCTCGTTGAGCGTTGCGTCGGTCTCGAGGTGATCCTTGAGCCAGGAGAGGGTGAATTTCATGATTGTGTTCCGTGTGGTCTGGGCACGCTGGTCTTGGGATGTCTCGGCAAGTCGTCCTGCAAATGCAGAAAGGCAAGCTGCTCGCTGACATAGGCATGCAGCGTCGGCTCGAAATCGGCCGGCGCGTCCATGGCGCCGAGCATGAAATAGATGTGGTCTTCCAGCCGCTCATCGACATAGGCGATCGGCGAGCCGCAAATGCCGCAGAACGAGCGCGTCACCGGCCCGTTCTCGTACATCTTCAACGCCTTGCCGGTGAAGGCGATCTGCTCGGTCAGGAAGCCGACAAAGGCCGACACCGGCGCGCCGCTGGCCCTCCGGCAATCGCCGCAATGGCAATAGCTGACATGGTGCGGTTCGGCCGAAGCCTCGAACCGCACGGCGCCGCAGCGACAGCCGCCGGTGTGTGGCGCTGTCATGCGGAGAGGCCTCCGAACAGCGTCGGCATGTCGAGCGGCCTGAAGCCGTAATGCGCCAGCCAGCGCACATCGGCGTCGAAGAACGCGCGCAGGTCCGGCATGCCGTATTTCAGCATGGCGATGCGGTCGATGCCCATGCCCCAGGCAAAGCCCTGGTACTCGTCAGGGTCGAGCCCGCCAGCCTTCAGCACATTGGGGTGCACCATGCCGCAGCCGAGGATTTCCATCCAGTCGGAGCCTTCGCCGAAGCGAACTTCGCCCGGCCGCGAACGGTCGCACTGGATGTCGACCTCGAGGCTCGGCTCGGTGAACGGGAAGAAGGACGGCCGGAAGCGCATCTTGACCGAGGGTACCTCGAAGAACGCCTTGCAGAACTCTTCCAGCACCCACTTCATGTTGGCGACGTTAGCCGTCTTGTCGATCACCAGCCCCTCGACCTGATGGAACATCGGCGAGTGGGTGGCGTCCGAATCCTGCCGGTAGGTTTTGCCGGGGATGACGATGCGGATCGGCGGCTTCTGCGTTTCCATGGTGCGGATCTGCACCGGCGAGGTGTGGGTGCGCAAAAGCTTGCGCTCGCCCTTCTCGTCCGGCTGGAAGAAGAAGGTGTCGTGCATCTCGCGCGCCGGATGTCCCTCGGGGAAATTCAGCGCAGTGAAATTGTAATAGTCGGTCTCGACATCCGGACCTTCGGCGATGGCAAAGCCGAGATCGCCGAAGATCGCCGCGATCTCGTCGATGACCTGGCTGATCGGGTGGATACGGCCGCGCTCGGCCGGCGATTGCCGCACCGGCAGCGTCACATCGACCTTTTCCGCGGCAAGGCGGGCGGTGATCGCCACATCCTTCAGTTCGGCCCGGCGCGAGGTGAGCGCGTCGGTGACGCGGTTCTTGAGGCCGTTGATCGCCGGCCCCTTCAGCTGGCGCTCCTCGGCGCTCATAGCGCCCAGCGTCTTCAGCATTTCGGAAACCGATCCCTTCTTGCCAAGGGCGGCAACACGCACGGCTTCGATAGCGGCCTCGTCCGCGGCCGACGCTATGTCGGCAAGCAGCGAAGCTTCCAGGGCTTCAAGATTTCCAGCAGTGGCGTTCACGGCGAAGCTCTCTCGATCGGGCGACCGACACCATTTTGGTTCGTCGTCACCATTTGGTTACATCAGGCATAAGAAAAACCCGCGCCAGCCGTGCCAGCGCGGGTTCCCCAAATCAGAATAGCGAATGCTTGGGAAGCGCTGGTCTTAGGCGACAGCGCTTTCAAAAGCGTTCGGCGTGGTGTTCTTCAGATATTCGAGCGCGACCTTGGCCTTGGCGACCAGGGCTGCGAAAGCCTGCGGCTCGTGGATGGCCATGTCCGACAGGATCTTGCGATCGATCTCGATGCCCGACTTGTTGAGGCCGTCGATGAAGCGGCCATAGGTCAGGCCATGCTCGTGCGTCGCGGCGTTGATGCGCTGGATCCACAGCGCGCGGAACGAGCGCTTGCGGTTCTTGCGGTCGCGATACGCGTACTGCATCGACTTTTCCACCGCCTGCTTGGCGATGCGGATGGTGTTCTTGCGGCGGCCGTAGAAGCCTTTCGCGGCTTTCAGGACCTTCTTGTGCTTGGCGTGCGAGGTGACGCCTCTTTTTACGCGTGCCATGTCATGATCTCCTTAAAAGCAATTCCAAGTGCCTGGCGGCTTTCCGTTCGGAATTGCGTAAAACAAATGCGTGTCCGGACCGAATGCCTTAGAGGCCGTTCGGCAGAAAATTCTTGATGACCTTCTTGCCATCCGGTTCAGCCAGAACCATCGTGCCGCGGGCATTTCGAATGAACTTGTTGGAACGCTTGATCATGCCGTGACGCTTGCCGGCCGCAGCCGACAGGACTTTACCCGTACCTGTGATCTTGAACCGCTTCTTGGCGGCCGACTTGGTCTTCATCTTGGGCATTTTGCTACTCCGTTTATGTGCGCACGATCGCGCTTTTTGTTCGCTTCAGGCCGACCAAAGCCCGAAAAGCAAATGAAACCGCCACGGCATGCCCTGCCGGGCGGTTTTCTTGGAACGGCGGTCCTATACGTCAAAGCGGGCCGGGGCGCAACACCTCAGGGGATGCGACGCTCTGTCCGGACCCGAGCGTGGCCTAAGGGATGCGGAACAGCACCGGGAGTATCCCAGATTGCTGGGCGCCGTCGATGGTTTCGAAGACGGGCAGCGCCACCAGGAACACCAGCCCGTCCAGCAGCGTGGTCAACAGCAGGCGCGGCTTGAAGCTGCCGGTATCGCCTTCCTCGTAGAGAGACAAATTAGGGAAGAAGCGCGGCACTTTTGCCAGATAGGCCTTGTATGGCGCACCAAGCGCCTCCTTGAGGAATTTCTCCTCGTGCCGGATGACGATGTGAAAGGCTCCCGCACAAAGCAACCCGAAGCCGATCGTGCCCGTGATCGAGCCGATCTGCGCGCCGACGCCGGCGGCAGCGACGCTCGAGAAGACATAGAGCGGGTTTCGGGTGATCGAATAGGGTCCGCCGGTCACCACCTCGGAGGATTTGCGCCCGCCTATATAGAGCGTCGACCACAAGCGTCCGACGACACCGAGGAAGATCAAAAGCACGCCGAACATCTCGATGGTTTCGTGCACCGGTGTATCCGGCGGAAACGTCGACTGGCCGAACAGCAGCGCCGCGAACAGCACGACGACCAGTACCGCAAGCACCATCCTGCGCGTGTGCTGATAGTCGCCAGTGGCGTATTTGACCTCATTGACCATGTCGGAATCCGATCGTCGAAAAGCTTTGCCGGCGATCGCAGCATCTGGACAAGAAACAGGCGTCCCGCCGATCGCCGGGACGCCGTGGAATATCATCAAGGCGGATTTAGAGCGCCATCATCACGCTGAACTTATCGTGATCTAGCGCGGCGCCAGCACCATCATCATCTGGCGGCCTTCGAGCTTCGGTTCCGCTTCGACCTTGGCGATGGTCGCCACTTCCTCGCGGACCTTGTTCAGAAGCTGCATGCCGAGTTCCATATGCGCCATCTCGCGGCCACGGAAGCGAAGGGTCAGCTTGACCTTGTCGCCTTCCTCGAAGAAGCGCCGCACGGCCTTCATCTTGGTCTCGTAGTCATGGCTGTCGATGTTCGGGCGCATCTTGATCTCCTTGATCTCGATGACCTTCTGGTTCTTGCGCGCCTCGGCCGCCTTCTTCTGGTTGGCGTATTTCAGCTTGCCGAGATCGAGGATTTTTACGACGGGCGGTACCGCATTGGGCGATATCTCGACCAGATCGAGCCCGGCCTCTTCGGCAAGCAGCAATGCGTCGTTGATGGAGACATCGCCTCGGTTCTGGCCTTCGGCGTCGATGAGCTGGACCCGGGGAACCCGGATATCACGGTTGGAGCGCGGGCCATCCTTGGTGGGCGCCGCTGCTTTGAAAGGTCTGCGAATGGTCGTGGTCTCCTTGAGCCGTTTCGTTCAGGGTTCTTCAGTTCAAATCGGTGAACGCGCCAATGTGGTGAGCGCGCGGGCGGAGTCAATAGCACAGCGCTGACAGGAAATCACCCTGCGTCCGCCACCTTCGGCTGCGCCAAGCGAAGAAACGCGCCAAGCACTTTTCGTTGAGCCCTCGGCTGTGCCAAAAGACCGGCGTGCCAAGAGACCGGCGCGAGGGAACAAAGCCATGACCGCCACCGCCCCGGTTTTTCTGGACGTCGAAGGAACCGCCATCGCCGTCAGGCATAGGGCAGGCGCCGAGCCCGGCATCGTCTGGCTCGGCGGCTACAAATCCGACATGTTGGGCACGAAGGCGCAAACGCTGTCGGATTGGGCGGATCGCGAAGGCCGCGCCTTCCTGCGCCACGATTATTCCGGCCATGGCGAATCGGGCGGCGCCTTTGCCGACGGCACCATCTCGAAATGGCTGGCGCAAAGCCTCGCCGTCTTCCGCCATTTCACGCAAGGCAAGCAGATCCTGGTTGGTTCCTCGATGGGCGCCTGGATCGCGCTGCGCACGGTGCAGGAATTGCGCAAGGCGGGCGAGGACCGCGTCGCCGGCCTGGTGCTGCTGGCGCCGGCGCCGGATTTCACCGCCGAACTGGTCGAACCGGCGTTGACCGAGGCACAGAAGCGCGACCTCGCGCAAAAGGGCTTCTTCGAGGAGCCGTCGGACTACTCCGCCGAGCCTTACATCTACACCCGCGCGCTGATCGAGGACGGCCGCCGCAACCGGACAATGACCGGGCCGATCGACACCCATTGCCCTGTCCACATCTTGCAAGGCCTGGCTGACGCGGATGTGCCGACAAGCCATGCGCTGAAGCTGGTCGGCCTGCTGCCGGCCGACGACGTGACGCTATCGCTCATTCCCGAGGGCGACCACCGCCTGTCGCGGCCACAGGATCTCGACATGCTGCTGCGAGCCGTGGGCGCCATGGTCCAGCAGGCAGGGTAGGAAAATGCGCATTTCCATTCCCATATCCGCCTTCGTCGCGGCGATTGTCGGTTTCGGCGGCACGCTGGCCATCGTCATTGCCGCGGCCAAGGCGGTCGGCGCGACGCAGGTCGAGACCGCGAGCTGGGTCACCACCATCTGCCTGGCGATGGCCATCGAGAGCCTGTGGCTGTCATGGCGCACGAAAATGCCTGTCATCACCGCCTGGTCGACGCCGGGCCTGGCGCTGATCGCGGCATCGACCGGTTTTTCGATGGGTGAGGCCGTCGCCGCCTTTATCGTCACCGGCACCCTTTTGATCGCCACCGGCCTGTTTCGGCCGCTGACGCAGCTGATATCCAGGATACCGCCCTCCGTTGCCTCGGGCATGCTGGCCGGCATTGTCGTCACCTTCGCGCTGAATGCGGTCAAGACCGTTCCCGTCGATCCATGGCTGATCCTGCCGCTGATCGCGGCCTTCTTCGTCATCCGCCTGTTCAATCCGGCGCTGTCGGTGCTGGCAGTGCTGATCGGCGGCGGCCTCGCGGCTTTCCTTACCGGCCGCGTCGGCGGCCTGCCGACACCGGAGATATCGACGCTGACGCTGATTGCGCCCGATTTCACTGCCAAGGCGATCATCGGCCTGGCACTGCCGCTCTACCTCGTCACCATGGCCTCGCAGAACCTGTCCGGCCTCGCCGTGCTCAGGGCCGCCGGCTACCACCCCGAACCCGGCCCGCTGATCGGCGTCACCGGCCTGTTTTCGCTGCTGTCGGCGCCGTTTGGCGGCTCGACCACCAATCTGGCGGCGATCTCGGCGGCGATCTGCACCGGGCCGGACGTCCATCCGGACCCGGCCGAGCGCTGGAAGACCGGCCCGTTCTACGCGCTTGCCTATCTCGTCTTCGCCATGTTCGGCGCTTCGCTGGTGGCGATCTTCGCCGTCCTGCCGCAGAGCCTGATCGTGCTGGTCGCCGGCCTGGCGCTGATGGCGTCGCTCGCCAACGCGCTGTCGATCGCGCTGAAGGAAGAGGGCGAGCGCATGGCCGCCACCGTCACCTTTGTCGTCACCGCGTCGGGGCTGACGCTGTTCGGCGTCGGTGCCGCCTTCTGGGGCCTGATCGCCGGACTGGTCGTGCTCTTCCTGGAAATGCTCAAAAAGCGATAATCATTTCAGAGCCTTGTCCGGTTTTGGCCGGCATTGTCTTGAATCGCCGTTTTTCCCATCCCATTTCGAATCCACGCAGCCGTATCTGGCTGTCTCCAACTGAAGGATTGGGAGAAAATGAACACATCTGCATTGATCCGTCCGGCGTGGACGCCGGCGACCATCGCGTTGATGGTTGTGGGTTTCATGGTGTTCTGGCCGCTCGGCTTCGCCATGCTTGCCTACATCATCTGGGGCGACCGGCTCGACGGCTTCAAGCGTGACGTCAACCGCGCCACCGACGGCGTCTTCGCCGGCTGCCGCCGCGGTTCCGACAAGGCCGCCCGCTGGGGCCACGGTTCGGCTCGGACCGGCAACGTCGCTTTCGACGACTGGCGCGAAAAGGAACTCGAGCGTCTCAATGAAGAGCGCAACAAGCTCGACGAGATGCTGACCCAGTTCGACGAATACGCCCGCGAATTGCGCCGCGCCAAGGACCAGGCCGAGTTCGACCGCTTCATGGCCAACCGCAACAAGGCGACCGCTCCGACGACGACGACCGAGCCGAGCAAGCCGGCGAAGCGCGGCAAGGGTTCGAACCTGCTCGACGACTGAGCCCCAGCGACAGGGCCCGGCATGCAAAAACGGCGTCGCGCAAGCGGCGCCGTTTCTTTTTTGTTCTGGTCGTTTTCCTCGAATCGCGTATCGTCTCGCTATGTCCTTCGGCTTCTTCCGCAACCTGACGAAACCCACGCCTTCCCCCGTTGAAGAGCGTGAGCATGTCGTCGCCGGCCGCTCGTTGCCGCTCAAGATCGTCGAGAGCGACCGGGCGCGGCGGCTGACGCTGCGCATCGATTCTGGTGGCCGCGGCCTGCGCATCACCGTGCCGCCGGGCCTGCGCCGCGGCGAGGTGGAAAAATTCCTACATCGCCATCAGGACTGGCTGGAGCAGCGTCTGGCCAAGGTGCCAAACCGGCCGCAGGTGCGGCCCGGCATCAAGATACCGCTACGCGGCGTGCCGCATCGCATCGTCCATGAACCGGCAAAACGCGGCACCGTCAGCCTGTCGCGCGACGAGCGCGGCCCGTTGTTGATCGTGCATGGCGACCGGATACATCTGCCGCGCCGCATCGCCGATTTCTTGAAGCGCGAGGCCAAGAAGGAAATCGAGAAGCTGGTGATCAAACACACCGAGGCGCTCGGCAAGCGCGCCAAGGCGATCCGTTACAAGGACACGTCCAGCCGCTGGGGGTCATGCACGTCCGAAGGCAATCTGTCCTTCTCGTGGCGCATCATGATGGCGCCGCAGCCGGTCATAAACTACCTCGTCGCGCATGAGGTGGCGCATCTCAAGGAGATGAACCACGGCCCGAAATTCTGGAAATTGTGTGAAAAACTCTGCCCCGACACCGACCGTTGCAAGGACTGGCTGAAGCGCAACGGCGGCGCGCTGCAGGCGATCGTGTTCGAGTAGGGCGCCTGGTCGGAGTGGCGGCGACTGGTCCGATCAATCGTCATTCGCCGCGTTGAGATCTTCCGGCCGCAGGCCTTCATCACCATGGCGCGGCCACGGCAAGAAATTCTTCTCAAACTTGTCACCGCCGAAATAGTCGAGCGCGCGGTGCGCCTCGGCGCCGTTGAAGGCGGCCTTGTCCATCAGATGCGCGATGACCTCGCGGGCCTGGGCGATCTTTTGCCTGAGTTGATCAGCGGTTTCGTCTGCCATTGTTTTGCTCCCGCCTGTATCGCTACAGGGAAAGGTAGCGCTTTCCGCCCCGGCGGCAAACAGGATGCTTTTTCTCGACTCTTTTAGCGTTTCGTGCCAATCCCCGCGCCATGGCGCTCGACATCAAGATATGCGGGTTGAAGACCGACGGGGCACTGGCCGCGGCATTGGCCGGCGGCGCCAGCCATGTCGGCTTCATTTTCTTTGCCAAGAGCCCGCGCTATGTCGAACCGGCGGAAGCCGGGCGCTTGCGCCAGGGAGCAACGGGCAAGGCCCAGGCGGTGGCCGTCACCGTCGATGCCAGCGACGTGTTCCTCGATGAGATCGTCGCGAAAATGCATCCCGACATGCTGCAGCTGCACGGCTCGGAAACGCCCGCGCGGGTGGCGCAGGTGAAGGCGCGCTATGGCCTGCCGGTGATGAAGGCGCTGTCGGTCAGCGAGGCTGCCGATCTCGAACGGATAAAACCCCTTATCGGCATTGCCGACCGCTTCCTGTTCGATGCCAAGCCGCCAAAGGGTTCGGAATTGCCTGGTGGCAATGGCGTCGCCTTTGACTGGCATATTCTGGCCGGCCTTGACGCCAGCGTCGATTACATGCTTTCCGGTGGGCTCAACGCCGCCAACATCGGTGACGCCCTTCGGCTTGCCAACCCGCCCGGAATAGACATTTCCTCAGGCGTGGAAAGCGCGCCGGGCGTCAAGGATCCGGCGCTGATCGAACAGTTTTTCCGGGCCGTCAGGGCAGCACGCGACAACCGCGCAGCCTGATAGTGCTTCAAACCACAGACTAGGAGATCGGCGATGGACAAGCCGGCGACACCAAATTCCTTCCGCACCGGACCCGACGAGCAGGGCATGTTCGGCATCTTTGGCGGCCGTTTCGTCGCCGAGACGCTGATGCCGCTGATCCTCGACCTCGAGCGGAACTGGAACGAGGTCAAGAACGATCCGGATTTCAGGGCTGAACTCACTGACCTGTCGACCCATTATGCCGGGCGGCCCTCAAAACTGTATTTCGCCGAAGGCCTGACCAGGCATCTCGGCGGCGCCAAGGTCTATTTCAAGCGCGAGGATCTGAACCACACCGGCTCGCACAAGATCAACAACTGCCTTGGCCAGATCCTTTTGGCCAAGCGCATGGGCAAGAAGCGCATCATCGCCGAAACCGGCGCCGGCCAGCATGGCGTGGCGTCGGCCACGGTGGCGGCGCGTTTCGGCTTTCCATGCGTTGTCTATATGGGCGCCACCGACGTCGCCCGCCAAAGCCCCAACGTCTTCCGCATGAAGCTGTTGGGCGCCGAGGTGCGGCCGGTCACCGCCGGCCACGGCACGCTGAAGGACGCCATGAACGAGGCGCTGCGTGACTGGGTGACCAATGTCGAGGACACCTATTACCTGATCGGCACCGCCGCCGGGCCGCATCCCTATCCGGAACTGGTGCGCGATTTCCAGTCGGTCATTGGTTCGGAAGCCCGCGCCCAGATCATCGAACAGGAAGGCCGGTTGCCGGACACCATCATCGCCTGTGTCGGCGGTGGCTCGAACGCTATCGGCATGTTCCATCCTTTCCTCGACGACAAGGAGGTCCGCATCATCGGCATCGAAGCTGGCGGCCGCGGCCTCGACGGCATCGAGCATTGCGCCTCGATGAATGCCGGCGCGCCGGGCGTGCTGCACGGCAACCGCACCTATCTGCTACAGAATGCCGATGGTCAGATCATGGACGGCCACTCAATCTCGGCCGGACTCGATTATCCCGGCGTCGGCCCAGAGCATTCCTGGCTGCGCGACTCGGGCCGTGTCGAATACGTGCCGATCCTCGACGACGAGGCGCTGGAGGCTTTCAAGCTGACGACGCGGGTCGAAGGCATCATTCCGGCGCTGGAATCCGCGCACGCCATTGCGCACGCGGTGAAGATCGTGCCCGCCATGGACAAGGACCAGATCGTCATCGTCAACCTGTCCGGCCGCGGCGACAAGGACGTGCATACCGTGGCCTCGATGCTGGGCATGGAGATCTGATCATGGTGACCCGCATCGACCGCCGCATGGCGAAACTGAAGACTGAAGGCCGCCCGGCGCTGGTCACCTATTTCATGGGTGGCGACCCGGACTACGACACCTCGCTGTCGATCATGAAGGCGCTGCCCGGCGCCGGCAGCGACATCATCGAGCTCGGCATGCCGTTTTCCGATCCGATGGCCGATGGCCCGGCGATCCAGGCGGCGGGCCTCAGGGCGCTGAAAGGCGGCCAGACGCTGGTCAAGACGCTGAAAATGGCGGCGGACTTCCGCGCCGGCGACAACGAAACGCCAATCGTGCTGATGGGTTACTACAACCCGATCTACATCTACGGCGTCGACCGTTTCCTGAAGGACGCGATTGCCAGCGGCATTGACGGGCTGATCGTCGTCGACCTGCCGCCGGAGATGGACGAGGAACTCTGCATTCCGGCACTCAAGGCCGGCATCAATTTCATCCGGCTGGCGACGCCGACCACCGACGACAAGCGCCTGCCCAAGGTGCTGCAGAACACCTCGGGCTTTGTCTACTACGTGTCGATGACCGGTATCACCGGCTCGGCGCTGGCCGACACCGGCAAGGTTGCGGCGGCGGTCAAGCGCATCAAGGGCCACACCGACCTGCCGGTCTGCGTTGGCTTCGGCGTCAAGACCGCCGAGCAGGCCCGCGTCATCGGCGCCAATGCCGACGGCGTCGTCGTCGGCACCGCGATCGTCAATGCGGTCGCCAACGTGCTGGGGCCGAAGGGCGAAAAAACCGCCGACCCGGCCGAAGCGGTCGCCACGCTGGTCAGCGGCCTGGCGCAAGGCGTGCGCTCGGCCCGCCTTGCTGCCGCCGAATAATCTTCCTACGTCTTCGTCAGGACAGGAGCCGAAGCGATGAACTGGATCACCAACTACGTTCGCCCGAAGATCAATTCGATGCTCGGCCGGCGCACCGACATGCCCGAGAATCTCTGGATCAAGGATCCGGAGACCGGCGAGATGGTGTTCCACAAGGATCTGGAGCAGAACCAGTTCGTCATCCCGTCTTCCGGCCATCACATGAAGATTTCGGCCAAGGAGCGGCTGCGCTTCTTCCTCGATGACGGCAAATACGAGCAGCTCGAAAATCCCAAGGTCATGCAGGACCCGCTCAAGTTCCGCGATGAGAAGCGCTACACCGACCGATTGAAGGACGCCAAGGCCAAGACCGGCCTCGAAGACGCCATCGTCAACGTGCTGGGCTCCGTCGAAGGCCTGCCGGTGGTGGTGACGGTGCAGGATTTCGCCTTCATGGGCGGTTCGCTCGGCATGGCCGCCGGCGATGCCATCGTGCATGGCTTCGAAGTCGCCTTGCAGCGCAAGCGGCCGCTGATCCTGTTTGCCGCCTCCGGCGGCGCCCGCATGCAGGAAGGCATCCTGTCGCTGATGCAATTGCCGAGAACCACCGTCGGCGTCGACCGGCTGAAGGAAGCCGGTCTGCCCTACATCGTCGTGCTGACCAACCCGACCACCGGCGGCGTCACCGCGTCCTATGCCATGCTCGGCGACGTGCACATTGCCGAGCCCGGCGCGCTGATCGGCTTTGCCGGCCCGCGCGTCATCGAGCAGACCATCCGCGAAAAACTGCCCGACGGCTTCCAGCGCTCCGAATATCTGATGGAGCACGGCATGGTCGATATGGTGGTGTCGCGGCTGGAATTGCGCGGAACGATTTCCAGACTCTTGAAAATGCTGCTCAAGCTGCCGGAAGAGCAAAAGCCGCTGGAGCCGGAAATCCTGCCGCCGGCGCTGATCCCGCCGGAAGCCCGTCCGCAAGCCTGACGCGACATCGTTAGCCGCGAACCGCGATTGCGCGCGCTTTGCGACGCGCTTAGGATTCGTCCATGACCACGCTTGCCGCCGACCGCGAAATCGAAAGCCTGATGGCGCTTCACCCGAAGGGCTTCGACCTTTCGCTCGGCCGCATATCGCGGCTGCTGGAACGGCTGGGCAATCCACAGGACCAATTGCCGCCGGTCATCCACATCGCCGGCACCAACGGCAAGGGTTCCTGCGCCGCCTTTTCGCGTGCGTTGCTCGAAGCCTCCGGCTACCGCGTCCATGTCCACACCTCCCCGCATTTGGTGAACTGGCATGAGCGCTACCGTCTGGCCGCCGATGGCGGCGGCAGGCTGGTCGAAGACAAGGTCTTCGCCGATGCCATCGCCCGCGTCGCCAAGGCCAATAATGGCGAGAAGATCACCGTCTTCGAGATTTTGACCGCGGTGACTTTCCTTTTGTTTTCCGAACATCCGGCCGACGTAGCGATCATCGAGGTCGGCCTCGGTGGCCGCCTTGACGCCACCAATGTCATCAGCGAACCGGCCGTCTCGGTGATCATGCCGGTCTCGCTCGACCATCAGGCCTATCTCGGCGATCGGGTCGAGGTGATCGCGGTCGAAAAGGCCGGCATCATCAAGCGCGGCTGTCCGGTGGTCATCGGCGCCCAGGAAAGCGAGCCGGCGCTGCAGGCCATCATCGAAACCGCCGAGCGGCTTGACTGTCCGTCCTTCGTCTATGGCCAGGATTTCCTCGCCTATGAGGAAAACGGCCGGATGGTCTATCAGGACGAAGACGGCTTGATGGATCTGCCGCCGCCGCGCCTGCCGGGGCGCCACCAGTTCGCCAATGCGGCGGCGGCGATCGCCGCGGTCAAGGCGGCGGGTTTCGAGATCAGCCACCGCGCCGCGGAAAAGGCGATGACGAGCGTTGTCTGGCCCGGCCGGATGCAGAAACTGTCGCAAGGCAGGCTGGTGGATCTGGCGCCCAAGGGCGCCGACATCTGGCTCGATGGCGGCCACAATCCAGGCGCCGGCATCGTCGTTGCCGAAGCGCTGGCCGAGCAGGAGGAAAGGCACCCGCGGCCGCTGTTCCTGATCGCCGGCATGATCAACACCAAGGACCAGAGCGGCTATTTCAGCGCCTTCAAGGGCCTGGTCCGGCATGTCTACACGGTGCCGGTGAGCATGAGCGAGGCCGGCGTGCCGAATGACGAACTGGCGATCCGCGCCACGGAGGCAGGGCTGACGGCCGAACCGGTGAGTTCCGTCGCCAGCGCGCTGATGCTGTTGCGCGACACCTGGGACGGACCGCCGCCGCGCATCCTGATCGGCGGATCGCTTTATTTCGTCGGCGCCGTGCTGGCCGAAAACGGCACGCCGCCGACCTGAGCACCAAGGCCAACGCAAGGAGCGGGGATGATCAAGGTCAAGCAGCTCGCCCATGCCTGCATCTTCGCGCATGATCTGGAAGCGACGCGCAGTTTTTACCGCGACGTGCTGGGCATGGACACGAAATTCAATTTCCTGCGCGACGGCAAGGTCTTCGGCTTCTACCTCGATTGCGGCGGCCGCAGCCATGTCGAGGTGTTCCAGAAGGACGGCACGAGCTTCAGCGAGCTCAACCAGATCAACCATTTCTGCCTTGAGGTGGAAAACATTGACGCGGCGATCGCCCATATCAAGTCGAAGGGCATCGACGTGACAGCCAAGAAGCATGCCTGCGACGACACCTTCCAGGCCTGGATCCGCGATCCCAACGGGGTGAAGATCGAGCTGTTCGAATACACCGCCAAAAGTGCGCAATTCGCCGGCGGCGACCGCATCGCCGACTGGTGACCAGGGAACAGGGCTCTAGAAATCCCAGGGTGAGATCAGCTCGAGGTTGGCCGGGCCGAAGTCGTTGAGATTGCGTGTTGCCAGTCGACCACCATTCACACGTGCTATCGCTGCAATCATGCCATCGGGTGCCGACATGCCTCGGCCCTGGCGGGTGGCGGTTCCCATAATCTCGCCATAAGCCAGAGCCGCCTCCTCCGTCAGCCCAAAAATGCGGCCAGCAAAGCGACGGCGCCATTGGGAGAGTCCTTGCTCCAGGCGATCGGCGCGCTCATCAGGTCGTATTTTTTGGATGCCGAAAGCGATTTCGGCAATCGCCACTGTGGGAAGTGCCAATTCGGCATCGTTGCGGACCAGCCAAGCCAGCACGGCTGCGTCGGGCGCCTTTCTAAGGGTCTCCGAAATCACATTGGTGTCGACGAAAATCAAAGCTCCGGCCCTGTATGGATCTTGCGGCTTTCGCGGATGATTTCTTCCAGATCGATGTCGACGCCAATGCTTGCCGTCAGGCGGGAGTAGAAGGCGGAGGCCGGTTCTCGCCCGGCCTCCCGAATCTCATAGGATTCGAGCGCGCGTTCGACGATATCAGCTATTGAGCGGTTTTCGCGACGGGCCAGTCGATGAGCAAGATCACGTGCTTTTGCGCTGCGAACGGACAGCTGAGGCTCTGCCATCTCAAACTCCCTTTTGAGAAAGATATAGCCTCTCCACCAGCTGCCATCAAGATGGCATCTGACGGCAGGCCATCACTTCAACTCGATTTCGATAAACGCGTATTCGCCCTCATTGGCGCTGACGACGTCGTGTTCGACGCCCTCCTTGCGGAAATAGGGCGCGCCCTTCTTCATCTCGGCGAAGGATTCGCCGTCCTTGGTCAACAGCTTCACCTTGCCGTCCATCAGCGGCACCACGACATAGTCGTGGCCGTGGCGGTGCCAGCCGGTGTTGTCGCCCGGGGCGAAGCGATACTCGGTGACGATGACGCGCTCATTGTCGATGAAGACGGTGGCTTTGGCGGATCCGGTCATGTCGCTCTCCTGTTTGCCAAAACAGAGGACATGGCGTGCGCGGGCGCGAGGGCCAGAGCGGCTCAGCGATGACGCCAACAAAAAGCCCGGCGCGAGGGCCGGGCTTGATGGTCGGAATCCTGGATGGATCAGGCGAGGTTGCCGTTGATCCAGTGCGACAGCGCGGTCTTCGGCGCGGCACCCACCTTCATGTCGGCCATTTCGCCGCCCTTGAAGATCATCAGCGTCGGAATCGAGCGCACGCCGAACTGGGCGGCAAGCTCGGGATTCTCGTCGATGTTGAGCTTGGCGATCTTCACCTTGGCGCCCAGCTCGGTGGCGATGTCCTCAAGCGCCGGCGCGATCATCTTGCAAGGGCCGCACCATTCGGCCCAGAAATCGACGACGACCGGCACGTTGGCGTCAAGCACGTCAGTCTGGAAGTTGCTCTTGTCGACCTTTACGGTGGCCATATGGGAAAATCCTTTCGAAAGTTTTTGTCCCACCAAATGTGGTGGTGATCGAGCCCTTCTTCAAGCAGGTGTTGTGTCACGCTCCTGTGAGTCGGGCAAGGGCGGCATCCATGGCCGCCGCCGGCAACTCGATCAGCCGCGGCGCTTCGGTAAACAGCAGCGCCGCCTGGACCGCGCGGCCGGGATAAAGCGGCTGCAGCAGCGCGCGATAGAGCGCCAGCTGCAGGACATAGGCCGGCGGGACATCGGCGAGGCCAGCGGGCGCCGGCCGGTTGGTCTTGTAGTCGACGATCGAGACGCGGTCGGGGGTCACCGCCAGCCGGTCGATCTTGCCGGAGATCGAGCGCATCCTGCCCTTCACCTCCAGGCTGCCCATGATTGCCACTTCGGCCCGCGATGACGGCCCGAACAGCTTATCGAAGCGGCTGTCGGCGAGGATCGCCGCCACCGAGGCCAGCGCCTTTTCGCGCTCGGCGGCAGGCCATTCCGCGCCAGCGCGGGTGAGATAGCGTTCCGCCGCCGCCCGGCGTTCGCTTTCGGCCAGGCCGGGCAGCATTTGCAGCAGCTTGTGCAGCGCCAGTCCGCGCATCACCGCAAAGCCGGGCTCCGCCTCACCGTCCAGCACCGGCGAGCGTGTATCGACCACCGCTTCCTTGGCCTCGTCGATCAGCGCCGAGGCGCCGGACGGCGATAGCGGTCGCGGCAGGTCCTCGTAAGGCGGCAAGGGCCGGAACAGCGTGGCCGGCAGTGGCCTGAAGATCTCCCTTTGCCTTGCGTCGTCGCCTGAAACCAGCGCGACGGGCGACAGTTTTGTCACGCGAAAGCGATGCACGGGCTCGTCAATGGCGGGGTGCCGGCGCTCCGCACTTTCAGGCGCGCCGATCAGCGCCCGGCTGACGATCGAATGCCAGGTGCCGGTGCTGGGCGCCCGCTTGCCGTGGTAGCCGCAGACGATCAGCCGGTCCTCGGCCCGCGTCATGCCGACATAGAGCAGCCGGCGGTATTCATCGTCGGCCAGCTCCCGCGCCCGCGCCGCGGCTGCGCGCGAAAAGCCGTTGGCGACCTCACTGGCGGCGCGCCAGAGATAACCCTTGCCGGCCCAATACTGGCCTGTGCCCTCGAACGGCATCAATCGCGGCAGATGCTGGTCGCTGAATGGCGCTGAGCCGCCATCGACCAGGAACACCACCGGCGCTTCCAGGCCCTTGGCGGCGTGCACGGTCATGACCCTCACCTCGTCGCGCGTCTGGTCCATCTCGCGCTTGATCTCGGGGCCGGTGTTTTCCAGCGTCGACAGGAAGGCTTCCAGCCCGGGCAGGCCGGTCCGCTCCTCGGCCAGGCAGAAGGAGAGGAATTCGTCCAGAATGTCGCCGGCTTCCGGTCCGAGACGGGCGATCATCTTCTTGCGCAACCCGTCACGGGCCAGCACGCCGGCATAGAATTCGAACACCGGCTTGAACGCCGCTTCGCTGGCCCAGCCGTCTAGCCGGGAAAGTACATTAGCCAGCAAAGTGCTTTCGCCGGCATGCTGCCTGAGCGAGGCGATCAGCGACAATCCGGACGGCCGCGCCGCGGCGAGCGCGAACAGCGTCTCTTCCGACACGTCGAAGATCGGGCTGCGCAGCACGGCGGCGAGCGACAGATCGTCCTGCGGCTGGATGAGAAAATGGCCGAGCGCGATCAGGTCCTTCACCGCGATATGGCCGGGCAGGCTCAGCCGGTCGGCACCGGCGACAGGGATGTCGCGGCGCTTCAGCGCCCGCGTCAGCGCGTGCACGAAGCGGTCGCGCTTGCGCACCAGCACCAGCACATCGCCGGGTCGCAGTTTCTGTCCGCGGCCTTCGATGATTTCGCGGTTGCCGATCCAGCCGGCAATGGTCGCGGCGACGTTTTCGGCGACCCGCACCGCCGGCGCATGGGCGTGGTCGATGGCCTGCGTCCAGTCGTCGGGCTCATCGACGGCATCGGTGCCGATCGATGGCCACACCTCGACATAGCCCGGCGCATCGGTGCGGATCGCCTTGTGGTCGAGCGGATCGGGATCATGGCTGATGCCGCGCCGCACGCCCGGCTCGGCGAAGACGCGGTCGACGGCGGCCAGCACGTCGTCGGTCGAACGGAACGACCAGGTCAGTTTGAGATCGGCAAAGGCGGCCTCGGCATCGCGCACACGGCCGGCAAACAACAGTCGGCTGTCGGCAAAAGAATCCGGCGCCGCCCCCTGAAAGGAATAGATCGACTGCTTTTCATCGCCAACGGCAAACACCGTACGATGCGTCGTGTCGCGCGCGCCTTGCCCGGCAAAGAACTCTTCCGTCAGCCGCTTCACCACCTCCCACTGGTCGGGGCTGGTGTCCTGCGCCTCGTCGAGCAGGATATGGTCGATGCCCTGGTCGAGCTTGTATTGCACCCAGGGGCCGGCATCGGGCCGCGCCAGGAGGTTGACCGTGCGGGTGATGAGATCGTTGAAATCGAGAAAGCCGCGGCCGCGCTTCAGCGTCTCGTAGCGGGCGATCAGCCAGTCGGCGATGGTCAGCGCGGCAGCCGTGCCTTCCAGCATCCGGAACAGCGCCAGCCGGTCGGAGATCTCGAGAATGGCTTTGACCGCCGAGAGATAGCGTTCCGGCAGATCGGGCAGCCGGTCGAGCAACGCCTTCTTGAAGGTTTTTTGCGGATCGTAGGGGTCGCCATCCGCCTTCAGAAAAGCCCGGGACAGCAGACCAAGCCTGCGCACCGCATCACCCTCGGCGAAGGCAAGCCGCGCATAGGGCAGAATGTTGTTCAGCACCGTGCGGGCATCGGCGTCCTCGGCGGCACGGGCGAAGCCGGCAAAATAATCCGGCAAAAAGCCCGGCAGCGGCCAGACGGACGCCGCTATGCTTTCAGCCGTCTGCCCGGCGCTGAACTGAAACTCGTCGAACAGCGCCTGGAAGCGGTCGCGGCCGGCAGCATGGATGAAGGCGTGCAGACCGTCGCGCTTGCGCACGATCTCGCCCAGCAGCGCGTCGAGCCCGCCTTCGCCGCTGCGTTCCAGCACGGCTGCGAAAGCCTCGGCCAATGTCGTGTCGCCCGCAGCGGTGCCCGTAATCATGTCGCGGCGCGCGGCAGCGAACAGCGACGCCTCCATCTGCGGATCGAGCATTTCGAAATGGGCCGGAATGTTGGCTTCCAGCGGGAACTGGTGCAGCACCGATTCGCAAAAGGCGTGGATGGTCTGGATCTTCAAGCCGCCGGGCGTCTCGAGCGCTTCGGCGAACAGCCGCCGCGCACGGCGCATCGTGTCACGATCGGGCCGGCGATTGTCCAGCGCCTCTATCTTTGCCGCCAGCTCCGGATCGCCAAGTGCCGTCCATTCCGACAGTGTCGAAAACACCCGGTTCGACATGTTGGCGGCGGCGGCGCGGGTGTAGGTCAGGCACAGGATTTTCGACGGATCGGTGCCACGCAGCAGAAGCCGGATGACGCGCTGGGCCAGCACATGGGTCTTGCCCGATCCGGCATTAGCCGACACCCAGGCGGAATTCTGCGGATCGGAAGCGCGCGCCTGGCTGGAAGCGGTGTCGCTCGAGATGGGATAGGCCTTCTTCATGCCTCCCCTCCCTCGTCGTCGGTGTCGCCGCCAGCGGACCATTCGAGCACGCGGGCGAGATGGTCGTAATCGCCATCCGTCTCGCCCTCGCGAAACGGCAGTGCCCGCGACAGATAGCCGGCTGCCGGATCGGCATAGTGGATCAGCAGCTTTTCCAGCCGCGCCCAGGCCTCTTCGGCGAGATCCGCGGCGGTCCGCGGCTTGCGGTTGTATTCGAGGATGGATTCCTCGAACACCTCGCCATTCGGCTTCAGCCTGACGAAGGCCAGCTGCGAAGGCTCGCGCGCGCCAAGCCCCTTGAAGGCGCCGCGCCTGAGCAGCGCGCCCTCCAGGGCCAGTTGCGGCGCCAGCAGCGTGTGCGCCTGCGCCTTGGATGGCGAGGAGCCGGTCTTGTAGTCCAGAATGTCGGCCATGCCGCCGGCCAGCAGGTCGACGCGGTCGGCATAGCCGGACAGGGTCACGCCGGATTGGCCGACAACGGTCCTTTCGGCGCGCTCCTCGGCATGCCGCCGGACCACGGCGGCGGCGCGGCCGCGCTCCCACTCGATGATGCTGGTGGCCAGCTTTTCGAAGCGCGGCCACCAGACGGCTTCGACATCGGCGGGAAGTGCGGCCTCGGCAAAGCAGGCCCGACCGGCGGCAATGAGGCCGGCCAACGCCTCCGGCGCGCGCGGGTCGGCGACGCGCGCCGAGAACAGATGCAGGATGGCGTGGAACAGCGTGCCGCGCTCGGCCGCACCCGGATCGCGGATCACCGGATCGAGCGGCATCAGGCCGAGGATACGCCTGGCGTAGACCGCATAGGGGTCGCGGCGCAGCGTCTCGATCTCGGTGACCGAGAAATGCTGCGGCCTGACATCGAGCGGCGGTTTTGGCTGTGGCCGTGGCGCGAAATTTTCCTTCTCGCCGGCATCGAGCGTGCGGGCCCAGGCCAGCAATTCATCGCCACGCCGGCGCAGCGTGGCCGCGTGGTCCTTGCCGACGAAAGTGAGAATACGCTGCAGCCAGCGCGATGGCACCGCCGGCGCGTCGCCGGAACGGGCGGAGCGCGCCAACACCACCTTTTTCGCCCCCATCGCCATCTGGAAATCATGCGCGGCAAGGCCGATACGCCGTTCCGGCGGCTCGAGGTCGATGCCGGTCTTCATCAGCCGCGACATGAAGCGGTCGCTTTCCGGCTTGCGCGGCCACACGTCTTCGTTGAGCCCGCCAATCACCAGCGTGTCGACGCTCTGCAACCGGGCTTCCAGCGCGCCCCAGATGGCGATGTTGCGGTCGGTGCCTTGCCCCGGCTTGACCGTTTCCGGTGCAATCAATGCGTCCATCACATCGGGCCATTCGTCCGCGGCGAAGGCAAACGACGCCGAGGCGGCGACCAGCCCGCGCAAAAGCTCGGCGAGCTTTTCGCCGGCGTCTCCAGCATAGAGTTCGCTCAGACTGCCATCCGCAGCCCGGCCGAGATTTTCCAGCGCGGCAACGCTGGCTCGGGTCAGCGCGACCAGATCGGCATCGTCCTGCCCGCGAAAGGCAGTCAGCGGCGCCAGCGCGCCGGTTAGACGGGTAAGCAGATCACGCGCTGTCTCGATGCCGCCAACGGTCAGCCGTGAAAACCAGAAGGGCTGGCGCTTGTCGCTGCTCAACCCGGCAAGACGCGCCTCGAACAGCGCCGGCAGCGATGCGATGTCGGGGCGTCCAGTGCCGCCGCGCAGCGCCACCAGTTCGATGAGCTCGGCCGCATGGCGCACACTTGCCCGTTCCAGGCCGAGGCCAAGCAACGGGTGTTTCAGCAGCGACAGCAGCCCGACCGGATCGCCGGGGCGGAACGCGGCCTGCAGCGCCAGCCTCAGCAGGCTGGCGGCCGGTGTGTTGGCCAGCGGCGTGCCACCGGAATCATCGGCAACAACGCCAAAGCGCAACAGCTCGGCCGAGACGCGCCGCGCCAGCGCGCGGTCGCCGGTGACCAGCGCTGCCCGCTGCCCCGGCTCTTCGACGGCAGTCTTCAGCGCCACGGCAATCGCCACCGCCTCGTCGCGCTCGCTGGCCGCCTCCACCAACGTCACCTCGGCAAAGGCCTCGGCAATGTCCGCGGCGTCGAAGCGGGCGCGCGTTTCGGCCCACAGTTCGGTGGTTTCGGCCGGGCGCAGCGCTTCGCCGACAAGAGCCGTGCGGATGGCCAGCGGCGTTTCGGCGGCAACGACCTCCTCGACGTCGGCTCGCAGTACGCCGATCTTGCCGATCAGCTTTGCCAGGCCGTATTGCGGATGGCCAAGCAGCGCCGGCCGGGCGCCCGGTGCGGCAATCGCCGCAAAGGACGGCTCGTCCAGCATCCGGTCGAGCCCAGGCAGCACGACGGCACCGTTGGGCAGGCTGGCGACCACGGTCAGCAGTTCGGCGGTGGCCGGGATCGAACCGGTCGAGCCGGCGGCGATTACCGGCCCGGCGGGTGGATTGCGCTTCAGCCGTGCCGCTTCCAGCCGGATCAGCGCATTGCGATGCGCGGCCGGGTTGGAGCGGTCGCGCTCTGCCAGGAAGTTAGGCCATGCGTCGGTGACAATGCCGAGAAAACTCAGCGTCACCTGCCACCAGCCGGCGAGGTTCCCGGTCACCAGGTCGGCCAGCCGCGTCCAGTCGGAATCCTCGGTCTCGATCTCGTCCATCAGTCGGGCAAGGTCGCGCGCCAGCCAGATGGCGTCGGCAGCCGAGGCCGGCACGACGATCTCTTCGTCGAACATGGCAGCGACATGCGCCGGCAGGTTGCGTTTCCATTCGCGCACCAGCGGCGCCAGCAGCAAAAGCCGCTCTATTGCCGAGATTGGCGGTGCAAGGTCTATTGCCACCGATGCCTCGGCCTCGAAAGCGGCCTCGTCCTCGTCGAATTCGCCAAGGGGGCGGATGACCGGCAGGATCGCCGAGCGGCCACCCAGACTGTCGACGAAGGCGCCGCGCAACGCGCGGGCGGCGCGGCGCGTCGGCACATAGATGGTGACGTCGGCCAGCGCCAGCGGGTCGCCGTCGAAACGAAAACCGGGAACCAGTGTGCCGGCAAGCAGCGCATCGGCCAGCGTCGGCAGAAACGGCGCTCCGGGTGGGATCGAGAAAACGCGGCGGGAGCCGCTCATTGCGACTCGGTGAGCGCGCCGGCGACTGCCGCTTCCGCAAGCGGAATGGCGTCGGGGGTGCCGACGGTGATCCAGTGGCCGTGCATCGGCATGCCGAAAAGGCGCCCATCGGCGATCGCCGTGTCGAAATAGGCGTTGAGCGAGTGCGGCCCGGCCGGCGCATTCTTGAACAAACGCGGATGGACGATGGCGGCACCGGCATAGATCAACCCGGCCGAATCGCCTTTTGAACGCCGCAAGGCGCCATCCGCCGCCACCAGGAAATCGGTGCTGCCGCAATGTCCGGTTGCCTGATTGAGATCAGCCAGCATCAGCAGAATATCCATTTTCGCCGCGTCCCATGCAAGGGCGAGGCGATCGAGGTTGAGCGGCGCGTGGTCGATCCAGAAGGTGTCGGCGTTGAGGATGTAGAAGGGCTGCTCGCCCAGTTCCGGCAGCGCCTTGACGATACCGCCGGCGGAATCGAGCAGCTGTTCGCTCTCGTCGGAAATCAGGATGTGCGGCGCCTGGCGCGCGGCGACATGGGCGACGATCTGCTCGGGAAAATAATGGACATTGACCACGGCCTTGCCAACCCCGGCGGCGGCCAGGCTGTCGAGGCCCCAGTCGAGCAGTGTCTTGCCGGCTATCTTGACCAGCGGCTTGGGGATGGTGTCGGTGATCGGCCGCATGCGCTTGCCAAGCCCGGCGGCGAGCACGATCGCGGTCCTGGGCTTTGCCGTCACGGTGTTCGTTCCTCCAGCAGGCCATTGGCGACATAGAAGTCGCGCAGTCCGCCCAAGGCCGGGTGCGCCAGCGCCCGCCGTAGATAGTCGCGAATGCGCGGCAGGTGCTTGAGATAATAGGGCTTGCCGTCGCGCTTTTCGAGCCGGACGAAGATGCCGAGGATCTTCGAATTGCGCTGCGCCGCCATGATTGCATAGGCTTCGGTGAATTTGTCTTCATCGAAGGCGCTCGCCGCATGGCGCGCCGCGATATAGGCCTTGAGCGTCTGTGCCTCGATGTCAGTCGATACGGTGACACGGGCATCCATGGCCAGCGACGCCACATCATAGGCTGAAGGCCCGATCAACGCGTCCTGGACATCGACGATACCGAGACGGTCGTGGCCGGCACGATCACCGCGCCAGATGATGTTGGGCGAATGGTAGTCGCGCAGCATCAGCGTGTATTCACTGGCCGCCAGCCGGTCGAGCACCGCGTTCCACGCGCTGTGGTAGCCGGCCCGCAAGGCATCGCTTGCCGGACTGCCCATGACCATCGGCACATACCAGTCGACCAGCAAATCGGCTTCGATCATCATCGCGTCGCGGTCGAAGGGCGGCACGTCGTGAAAGACCCCTGGCGCGGCCTCCATGCGGGCAGGCCATGCCTTGCCATGCATCATCGCCAGCAGTTCGGCCGCCGCCGCATAGCGCTCGGCCACCGGCTCGCCATGCTGATCGAGAAATCCCTCCGAGCCGAGATGTTCGATCAACAGAAATCCCTGATCGAGATCCTGCGCATGGATCTCCGGGACGCTGACACCGCCGGCCAGCAAGGCGCTGTCGATGGCGACGAAAGCCGAAACCGACTGCGCGGTATGCGCGATCAAGGCATAGGGCTTGCCGTCACGGACCGGTGGTCCGAGCACCAACCGTGGCGAGTTCATCAGCACCCGTGGCGCAAAGCCGGCAAGCGAGACGATTTCATAGGAGCGGGCGGAGGCGTCACCGACGAAATGGCGCCGCTGCGCGTCACCCCAGCCGGACTTTGCAAGAAAGTCGCGCATCGCCAGCGATCGCGCCGCGCGTTCGAAGGCCGCACCTTGCCCGGACAATCTGGCAAGGCGGCCGTCGCCATCATGGATGAGTTCGATCCAGAGCGACGTCTTCGGCAGATAGGCCTGTGCCCGTTCCGGCCATTCGACCAGGGCAGCGCCTTGCAGCAGCGCGTCGTCGAAACCCAGCTCGTCGATCTCGCCGGCCGAAGACAGGCGATACAGATCGAAATGATGCACCGGAATGCGTGTGTCGTAGCTCTGCACCAGGGTGAAGGTCGGGCTCGGCACGTCGAGGCCGGCATCGTCGGCCAGGGCCCGGATCAGCGCCCGCGCCAAGGTCGATTTGCCGGCGCCGAGATCGCCTTTGAGGGCCAGAACGTCACCGGCCCGGAGCGCCATGGCGAGGTCTTCGCCGAGCCTCGCCGTCGCCGCTTCGTCAGCGAGAAAACGCTCCAGCACCACGCCTGCCATCGTAGGCGCTACTCGGCCGCGGCGCGAACGCCCGACGGGGCGTCGGGAAAGGTGCAGATGACGGTGGTGCCCTTGTCCTTGCCAGTCTCGATGCGGACGCTGCCGCCATGCAATTCGACAAAGCTCTTGACGATCGACAGGCCAAGCCCGGCGCCGCGCCGGCGGCCGCCATTGGTCTTTGGCTCGAAGCGGCGGAACACCGAATCGAGCAGGTCCGGCGGCATGCCTGGGCCATCATCATGGACGGAGAACTCGACGCCTTGCGCCAGCTGGCGGCAGGCGAGCGTGATGGTGCTCGCCTCCGGCGCATAGTTGGCGGCGTTGCTCAGCAGATTGTAGAGGATCTGGCGGATGCGGATCTCGTCGCCGTGGAAGCTTTTGGGCGCCGCGGCTGCATCGATGCTGAGCTTGATCGAATGCTCTTCCAGCCGGTCGGCAACCAGGTCGGCCGCGGCCGCGATGGTCCGGTCGATACTCACTTCGGAGATGTCGAGCTGCATGATGCCGGCGTCGACCGTCGCCAGGTCGAGTATGTCGTTGACGATGGTCAGCAGCACCGACGAAGACGAGCCGACATGCTCGACATATTCGCGCTGCTTCGGGCTGAGCGGCCCGGTCGTCGGCAGCGACAAAAGCTCGGTGAAGCCGATGATGTTGGTCAGTGGCGAGCGCAGCTCGTAGGAGACGTGCTGCACAAACTCGTTCTTGAGCTGGTCGGATTTTTCCAGCGCCTCGTTCTTGTCTTTCAGCGCCCGCTCGACATTGACGCTGTCGGTGACGTCGACAAAGGTCATCATCACTTGCCCGTTGGGCAGGTGGATGACGGCATAGCGCAGCACATTGCCGTTGTTGAGTTCGGTCTGGCCGTGACGGTCGCGGCGCTCGTCATCGAAACCGGTGATGGCGGCAACGAACCCGCCCCATGGGCTGTCCGCGGCGCGCTGGTCGCTGAGATCGCGGATGGCCGAGACATGGACGTTGGGCTTGACGACATCGGCGCCCAGCCCCCACAGCGCGACGAAGGCGGGGTTGGACAGACGCAGCCGTCCATCAGGACCGAACACCGCCACGCCCTCGGCAAGGTTGTCGAGCGTTTCGCCCTGGACCCGCACCGCGGTCTGGTAGCGGCTTTCGAGGTCCATCTTCTCGGTCAGGTTCTCGAACACCCAGGTCACGCCGCCCTTCGGCTGCGGGTTGGCCACCACGCGGATGGTCTTGCCGTCGGGCAGATGCCACCAATGCTCCTGCGATTCGACGGCGCGGTAGGCGCCGAGCAGGCTTTCCTTCCAGCGCCGCCATTCGGGCTGCTCGGCGATCTTGCCTTCGCTGCGCAGCCGGTCGAGCAGCAGCGCGTTGTCGGGGGCGCTGTGCAGGAAGCCGCTGTCGAGGCTCCACAGTTTCTGAAAGGCCTGGTTGAAGAAGCGCAGCTTCTCGTCGGTGTCGAAGATCGCAACGGCGGTGTTCAGCTGGTCGAGCGTGTCGGCGTGGCTTCTCACCGTGCGCTCATACTCGCCACGAATGGTTTCGATGGCGCTGGTGTCGCTGGCGATACCCGCGGAGCCCTCAGTGCCGGCGAAGTCGGTCACCGCGAACATGCGGCGGTCGCCCTCGATCACCGTCGACAGTGTCTGTTCAAACACCGGCCGCGATTTGTGCTGCTCGGCGATTGCATCGCGCGCCTGGCCGCCGAGGAATTCCTTGGCGTCGCGAACGGCGGCTTCGGCGTCCTTTGCTTCGACCGCCTCGGCATAGGCGCGGTTGACCCATTTCAGTCGTCCGTCGGCGGCGCGCAGCCATGTCGGCATCTTGAGCACGTCGAGAAGCCCGATCACGGTGTCGTAGTCGGCGGCCAGCCGCTGGTTGTCGATCTTCAGCCTGGCCTGGCTTCGCTGTGTTTCCGAAAGCGAGACGAAACGCACGATCACATGGGCAGCGCTCTTGCGGCCGTGCACTTCGAGCGGCGCTCCGGCCTGCGATTCGATGACCAGGTCGAAGGACTTCGCCTTTTCGCGCAATCCCGCCACCGCGTTCTCCAGCGCTGCCGCCGAACGCGGCATCAGCCAACGGCCGAAGGCCAGGAAAGCGGTGCGATCTTCCGGGGCGCCGCTCTCGATCGGCAACGTGCCGATCAGCTCGGGCTTCTTGTTTTCCGAGGTCCAAACGATCACGCGCTGGTCGCGCAGGTTGAGCATCGCTTCGGAACGCTGCAGCGCTACGTTGACATCGGCGATGCGGGCCCTGAGTTCGACATTCTGCGCCGAGGTGCGCGCCCGTTCGCGGATCAGGAAGATCGCCGAGACAAGTGCCGCGCCCATGACGCCGACAAACATCGCCAGCTGCATGACCTCGACCGTGCTGACCGACAGTCCGGCTTTTTGGGCAATGCTAGGCTCGGCATGCGCCGCAAAGCCAAGCAGCGGACCGGCGAGTGCGGAAGTGGCAAGGCATGTCCCGACGCGTGCGCCAAGGCGCCATGAAAGGCCGCCGCCCGTGACAGCGGAGCCGGTGACACCCGAATCGTTGCGGCCGCCGGAAACGGCCTGTCCCGCGCGAGGCGGGTTTTCCCCCGGCATGTCTTGGTCCTCTTCGCCGCCTGAATGCAAGACCGCCCAAAATGCGTGCGTCGGTCCTCGTCCCCGGACCGAATCAGCACCATAGCGCTTGCGCGAATCGGCGTGAAGAATCATTCAGCGCAAAAATTAAGCCGGGCGAAAAGTCAATCGCCCGGCTACAATATCTAGTGGTGATTTCCGCTTTGGTTAATAGCGGTAGTGTTCCGGCTTGAACGGCCCCTGCGGGGTCACGCCGATATAGGCAGCCTGTTCGCCGGACAGTTCGGTCAGGCGGGCGCCAAGCTTGTCGAGATGCAGGCGCGCGACCTTCTCGTCGAGATGCTTGGGCAGCACATAGACCTGATTCTCATACTGGCCGGGCTTGCTGTAGAGCTCGATCTGCGCCAGCACCTGGTTGGTGAACGACGCCGACATGACGAAGCTGGGGTGGCCGGTAGCGTTGCCGAGATTGAGCAGGCGTCCTTCCGACAGAAGGATCATCCGCTTGCCATCCGGGAAGGTGATCAGGTCGACCTGCGGCTTGACGTTGGTCCATTTCAGATTGCGCAGCGCAGCCACCTGGATCTCGTTGTCGAAGTGACCGATGTTGCCGACGATCACCATGTCCTTCATCGAGCGCATGTGGTCGAGGGTGACGACGTCCTTGTTGCCTGTGGTGGTGATGATGATGTCTGCTGTCGGGGCAGCGTCTTCCAGCGTGACGACTTCAAAGCCGTCCATCGCCGCCTGCAGCGCGCAGATCGGATCGACTTCGGTGACCTTGACGCGGGCGCCGGCGCCCTTCAGCGAGGCCGACGAACCCTTGCCGACGTCGCCATAGCCGCAGACGACCGCGACCTTGCCGGCCATCATCGTGTCGGTGCCGCGCCTGATACCGTCGACCAGCGATTCCTTGCAGCCATATTTGTTGTCGAACTTCGACTTGGTCACCGAATCGTTGACGTTGATCGCCGGGAAGGGCAGCAGGCCCTTCTTCTGCAGCTGATAGAGCCGGTTGACGCCGGTCGTCGTCTCTTCGGTAACGCCGCGGATCGCCGCCTTCTGCTTGGTGAAGAAGCCGGGCGAGGCCTTCAGGCGTTTCTTGACCTGGGCGTAGAAGTACTCTTCTTCCTCGCTCTGCGGGTTGGACAGCACGTCTTCACCGGCCTCGGCGCGGGCGCCGATCAGGATGTACATGGTGGCGTCGCCGCCGTCGTCGAGGATCATGTTGGAGGTGCCGCCATCGGTCCACTGGAAGATGCGGTCGGTGTAGTCCCAGTAGTCCTCGAGCGACTCGCCCTTGATGGCGAACACCGGGATGCCGGCCTCGGCGATCGCGGCAGCGGCGTGGTCCTGGGTCGAGAAGATGTTGCAGGAGGCCCAGCGGATGTCGGCGCCGAGCGCCTTCAGCGTTTCGATCAGCACCGCCGTCTGGATGGTCATGTGCAGCGAGCCGGTGATGCGTGCGCCCTTCAACGGCTTCTTGTCGCCGAATTCCTCGCGGCAGGCCATCAGGCCCGGCATTTCGGTTTCGGCGATCTCGATTTCCTTGCGGCCCCAGCCGGCAAGCGAAATGTCGGCGACCACATAGTCCTTGCTACCCGTCATGGCAGTACTCCGGTGTGAAAAATCTCAGGGATGCGCCCACGCCGGAAGGCGCGTCGAAGGGCGCGGATTGCCGCGCCTGACTAGCAGATCGCCGGTCGCACGACAATGGGATATAAAGAAATCTTTATTCGTGCATGTCTTTGGAGGGGATGCGTGCCGCCCAAAAGTGCCCCGCGGTTTTGGGACAACGGCATGCATCGAACCAAAAACTTCAGGACTCCTCGCCGAAGCGCGAAGCGACCAGCTGCTCCAGCGCGTCGATGACTTCCAGGGCTTCAGGCCCGCTGGCGGTGACGCGGATCGAATAGCCTGGGCTTGCCGCCAGCATCATCAGGCCCATGATCGAGGTGCCGCCGACCTTGACGCCGTCCTTCTCGACATGGACCGCGGCGTCGAAGCCGCTGGCGACCTGGACGAACTTGGCCGAGGCACGCGCGTGCAGGCCGCGCTGGTTGACGATCGGAAACTCGCGGACGATGTGGTCTTTTTCCGGCGACAGCGCGTTCATTTGCTGCTCAGCAGCTGGCTGGCGACGTTGATGTATTTGCGCCCCGCGGCCTGCGCCTCGTCGAGCGCCGCACTCATATTGTCGCCCTTGCGAATGCTCGACAGCTTGATCAGCATCGGCAGGTTCATGCCGGCAATGACTTCGGTGCGGCCGGATTCCATCACCGAGATGGCGAGGTTGGACGGCGTGCCGCCAAACATGTCGGTCAGCACGATGACGCCCGACCCGGTGTCGACGCGCGCCACGGCTTCGACGATGTCGCTGCGGCGCTGCTCCATATCGTCATCGGCGCCGATCGCCACGGTTTCGAAATTGTCTTGTGGCCCCACGACATGTTCCACGGCATGGCGGAACTCGGCGGCCAGTTGACCGTGCGTTACAAGCACGAGTCCGATCATTCGTTGGTGGCTCCCGTCATCGCCGCTTCACAGGCGTATTTTATGCTCGCCGGCCATTCCAGGCGGCGGGAGCGCTATCTTGTCGACGCGAGGCGCGTTGACAAGCCCAAAATTGCGCCGACCGACGCCATTTTGACGCATTGCAGCAAGAAATCGAAACCGGATCATGCGAAAGCCGCGATCGACAGCCGCGCCATTACGGCCGGCAAGGCTGTCGCAACGTTGCGCTCGATCAGATCGATCCGCGGTACCGGACAGCCCGCGATCGGCTCGCTGAAGTCTTCCTGAAAGCGGTCCCTCGCATGCTTCGGTACCAACCGGATATGGAGGTCGATCACCCCGCTTGGCTCGAACGACAGCGGCCGTGGCATGAATCCTGGCACTTCTGCGAGGCCGGCAATGGTGGCGGGAACGCGGCAGATCAGCCGCCCGGCGCGCGTGGCCGCAAGCAGCCTGTCGTCCCCGATCAGCCGTGAAAACAACCCGCGTGCCCGGCAATGGTCGATGAGCACCAGCGCCAGCGTCGTCTTGCCGGCGCCGGACGGTCCGGTGATGAGCACACCGCGTTCGCCGATGAGCAGCGCCGTTCCATGAATGTTTTCCGCTTGCACGGATCAGCCTTCGGCCGGCAGCGTCACCACGAAGCGCGCACCCTTGATCTCGCCGGGCTTGGTACCCGGGATGTTCTCCGCGGTCAGCGTGCCGCCATGGGCTTCGACGATCTGCCTCGAGATCGACAGGCCGAGGCCTGAATTCTGGCCGAACGCCTCGCCGGCCGGCCGGTCGGTGTAAAAGCGTTCGAAGATACGGTCGATGTTGTCGGCCCGGATGCCGGGGCCATTGTCGTCGACGGTGACGATGTTGAACTTGCCCGCGCGTGCAAGGGAAATCGCGATATGGCCGTGCTCTTCGGGAACGAAGGAGCGGGCATTCTCGATCAGGTTGGTGACGACCTGGCCGATCCTGAGATCATGGCCGACGACGAAATAGCCTTTGACGCCTTGCGGCAGCTTGGCGACCTTGAACTCGATCTCGACCGCCTTCTTGTTGCGCGTCGCCTCACGTGAAACAGCGACGAGGTCGGTGATGAATTTCTTCAGATCCACCGTTCCGGCATCTTCACGCGCCAACTCGGCGTCAAGGCGCGACGCGTCGGAAATATCGGTGATCAGCCGGTCCAGCCGCCGGACATCGTGCTGGATGATCTCCATCAGACGCGCGCGGGAATTATCGTTCTTCGCCAAGGGCAGGGTTTCCACGGCGCTGCGCAGCGACGTCAGCGGGTTCTTCAATTCGTGCGACACGTCGGCGGCAAAGCTCTCGATCGCCTCGATACGGGCGTAGAGCGCATTGGTCATGTCGCGTATGGCGATCGACAAATTGCCGATCTCGTCCTGCCGGTCGGAAAAGTCGGGGATTTCCTCACGGTTCTTGACGCCGCGCCGCACCCGCACTGCCGCCGCCGACAACCGGCGCAGAGGGTTGGCGATGGTCGAGGCCAGCAGCATCGACAGGATGGCGGTGACCAGGGCGGCAATGCCAAAGACGCGCAGGATCGCCTTGCGTTCAGCAGCGACGATCTTGTCGATGTCACCGCCTTCCGTCGACAGCATGAGCACGCCGAGCACGGCACGGAAGCGCTGGATCGGCACGGCCACCGAAACAATCTGCTCGCCCTGCTCTGAGACCCGCACGATGGTCGACGGGCTGCCGGTCAGCGCCTTGACCACCTCCGGAAATGCGGCGCCATTGCCGCCCGGCTGTTCGTGGTAGACCGGCAGTTCAGTGTTGCGGAACAAATCGAAGACGAATTTCTGCACGCGCTCGACAAGGTCGGGCTCTTCTTCCTCGACAGGCGGCAGGTCGTAGCGAAGGATCTGGCCGCGCGAATAGAGATGGCGTGAATCAAGCAGCAGATTGGCGTCGCGATCGTAGATGCGGGCGCGGGTGCGCGTCGGCGAAATCAGCCGTCTCAGCACCGGCGCCACGCGCTCCGGATTGATTGGGAAATCCAGATTGTCGAGCTGGTCGGAGCCGGGGCCGAGGCTTTCGCCGGCCTGCAGCTCCAGCAGCTTTTCCGGGTCGATGCTGATCGAATCGGTCTCGACCGTCGCCGACGCCGCAATCGCGCCAGCGATGATCTCGCCCTGCGTCATCAGGCTCTCGACGCGGGCATCGATCAGCCCGTCGCGAAACGTGTTGAGATAGAGGATGCCGGTGACCAGGACGGCGAGGCCGGCAAGGTTGAGGAAGAGGATGCGCCGGGTCAGGCTGGAAAAGATATGGTGGCCGAGGAAACGGCGCATCGGCACCGTCAGCCTCGACAGAAATGCGGGCAGAATCCTGGACGGCCGCCTGCCGGCGCCCGCCCGTCTGCCTCGCTCTACGTCAACTGCCATAGAATAGCAGCTCCCGGTCCGTTCTTAAGCTTCGCGGAACCGGTACCCGACTCCGTAAAGCGTTTCGATCATTTCGAAGTCATCATCGACGGCCTTGAACTTCTTGCGCAGCCGCTTGATGTGGCTGTCGATGGTGCGATCGTCGACATAGACCTGCTCATCATAGGCTGAATCCATCAACGCATCACGGCTTTTTACCACACCGGGACGCTGCGCCAGCGAGTGCAGGATGAGAAATTCGGTCACGGTCAGCGTCACCGGCTCGCCCTTCCAGGTGCAGGTGTGGCGCTCCTGGTCCATGACAAGCTGGCCGCGCTCGAGCGAGCGGGCCTGCTGGCTGGGTGTCTTCGCCGCGGCCTCGCGGGCACTGGCCCGGCGCAGCACGGCGCGGACCCGTTCGACCAGAAGACGCTGCGAAAACGGTTTGCGGATAAAATCGTCGGCGCCCATCTTGAGGCCGAAGAGCTCGTCGATCTCGTCGTCCTTCGAGGTCAGGAAGATCACCGGCAGGTCGGACTTCTGGCGCATGCGGCGCAGCAGTTCCATACCGTCCATGCGCGGCATCTTGATGTCGAGGATGGCGAGGTTCGGCGGGCGCGCCGCCAGGCCTTCCAGCGCTGACGCCCCATCCGTGTAGGTTTCGACGCGGTAGCCCTCGGATTCGAGGGCAATCGACACCGAAGTCAGAATGTTGCGGTCGTCATCGACAAGCGCGATCGTTGCCATTTCAAGCGGCTCCCTCATGAGCTGTCCCTTCTTTCGTAGAGAAGGGGCTTTTGCAGGACAAATTAGGTACAAAATGTGGCATAGGCTCAGACCGCTGTCACGAGCGGCATGCCGGCGGCCACAATCACACCACTACACGGATTGGACGAACAAAGACTGCCAATCCTTTGGGCAACCACCCGACTTTTTGCACATATAAACGATTTAAACAACTTTTAAAATTTTTAAATCGATTAATGATTTGATATCATTCGGGTTTTCTGGTTCTGAGCCTTTCAGCCCTGGCAAGTGGGCTCCGGAAAATTCGCCGGCAAGATGCGGCAAATCGAAGAAGGGACACCCATGTTGGAAGCCGGCAAACGCAATCCCGCATGCGCGATCGATCGGATCGGCCTCCTGACGTCAGGCGTGGTGCGCTACAATTTCGGCGCGGCTCAGCTCTACGAGCAGGCAATCGGCCGCGGCGAGGCCCGGCTGACCGCGCATGGCGCGCTTGTCGCCGAGACCGGCCAGCACACCGGTCGCTCGCCCAAGGACAAATTCGTCGTGCGCGACGAGGCGACCACGCCGCATGTCTGGTGGGACAACAACAAGGCGATCTCGCCGGCCCAGTTCGAGGCGCTGCTTGCCGATTTTCGCGCCCATGCGGCGGACAAGGACCTTTATGTGCAGGATCTGGTCGGCGGCGCCGACGACGGATTGAAGCTGACGACCAGGGTCGTCACCGAACTCGCCTGGCACTCGCTGTTCATCCGCAATCTGCTGATCCGTCCTGAAGCCGCCGCGCTCGAGCATTTCGTGCCCGAGATGACGATCATCGACCTGCCGTCGTTCCGCGCCGATCCGGCCCGTCACGGCACCCGCACCGAAACGGTGATCGCGGTTGATCTGGCGCGCAAGATCGTGCTTATCGGCGGCACCTCCTATGCCGGCGAGATGAAGAAGTCGGTGTTCACCATGCTCAACTATCTGTTGCCGGCCAAGGGCGTCATGCCGATGCATTGCTCGGCCAATGAAGGCCCGGCCGGGGACGCGGCCGTCTTCTTCGGCCTGTCGGGCACCGGCAAGACGACGCTGTCGGCCGATCCGTCGCGGACATTGGTCGGTGACGACGAACACGGCTGGGGTCCGCACGGCATCTTCAATTTCGAAGGCGGCTGCTATGCCAAGACGATCAAGCTTTCGGCCGAAGCCGAGCCGGAAATCTTTGCCACCACACGGCGCTTCGGCACCGTGCTGGAGAATGTGATCCTCGATGCCAACCGCGTGCCGGATTTCGATGACGGAAGGCTGACCGAGAACACGCGCTGCGCCTATCCGCTCGATTTCATCCCCAATGCCTCGAAGACCGGTCGCGCCGGTCACCCGAAAAACATCATCATGCTGACCGCCGACGCCTTTGGCGTCATGCCGCCGATCGCGCGGCTGACCCCGGCGCAGGCGATGTATCATTTCCTCTCAGGCTATACGGCCAAGGTTGCGGGAACCGAAAAGGGCGTCACCGAGCCCGAAGCGACGTTTTCCACCTGCTTCGGCGCGCCGTTCATGCCGCGCCACCCCTCCGAATACGGCAATCTGCTGCGCGAGCTGATCGCCCGCCACGACGTCGATTGCTGGCTGGTCAACACCGGTTGGACCGGCGGCGCTTACGGCACCGGCAAAAGGATGCCGATCAAGGCGACGCGGGCGCTGCTTGCCGCGGCGCTCGACGGTTCGCTGAAATCGGCCGATTTCCGCACCGACGCCAATTTTGGCTTCGAGGTGCCGGTGGCGGTTGCCGGCGTCGACAGTGCCATTCTCGATCCGCGCTCGACCTGGGCCGACAAGGCTGCCTACGACCGGCAGGCGGCAAGGCTGGTCGGCATGTTCGCCGTCAATTTCGAAAAATTCGAACCGCATGTCGACGCCAACGTGCTGGGCGCCGCGCCGCGCCTGCAGGAAGCAGCGGAGTAGGGCCGGCAGTCGCCCCAACCCAACATTGGAAGGCCCGGTTGTGATCGGGCCTTTTCTTTTTTCATCCGCCGCGCCATGAGTGCGGCATGACTGCCGACGACAAGATCATCATTGCCGACGAGGCGACAATCCACCCGGGCGACCTGCACGAGGATTTCATCCGCTCGTCCGGCCCTGGCGGCCAGAACGTCAACAAGGTGGCGACGGCCGTGCAGTTGCGTTTCGATGCCGCCAACGCGGCGGGCCTGTCGGAGCGCGTGCGCGAGCGGACCATCAAGCTCGCCGGCCAGCGCGCCACCAAGGACGGTGTCATCGTCATCGAGGCCGGCCGCTACCGCACGCAGGAGCAGAACCGGGCGGACGCACGCGCACGGCTGACGGCGCTGGTCGCCAAGGCAGCCGAGCCGCCGCCGCCGCCGCGCAAGAAGACGAGGCCGTCGAAAGGCGCCGTCGAGCGGCGCCTGAAGAGCAAGGCGGGGCGCGGCACGATCAAGAAATTGCGCGGTCGCGTCGGCGACGACTGAGTGCGGCCCGCCTGTATTTCCTTCGGGCCGGAGCGGCGCAACGCAAGATCGGCGGCTTTCGGGTCGCCGTTTTTGCCTGGGGATGGCATTGTTGCCGGATGAACCGAATGAAGCGGCCAATCTGATGCTCGTCCTGCCCAATGGCGTTCGCCACATGCCCGGCTATCTGTCGCGCGCCCTGCAGGAGGCGCTGGTCGAGGATGTCAGAAGCGTGGTGCAGGCCGCCCCCTTGTTCGTGCCCGCCATGCCGCGCACCGGCAAGGAGATGAGCGTGCGCATGACCAATTGCGGCACGCTTGGCTGGGTCACCGACAAGGAGCACGGCTATCGCTACCAGCCGACCCATCCGGTGACCGGAGCGCCGTGGCCGCCGATCCCCGAGGTGCTCCTGCACTTATGGCGCGAGGTCTCCGCCTATCCGCAGCCGCCGGAGGCCTGCCTGGTCAACTTCTATGCGCAGGACGCCAAAATGGGCCTGCATCAGGACCGCGACGAGGCCGATTTCGCGGCGCCTGTGGTCTCCGTCTCGCTCGGCGACGACTGCCTGTTCAGGGTCGGCCAGACCACGCGCGACGGGGCGACCAAATCATTCAGGCTGAAAAGCGGTGATGTCGTCGTGCTTGGCGGCGAGGGCCGCCTCTGCTTCCACGGCGTCGACCGTATCTATCCCTCGACCTCGGCGCTGCTCAAGAACGGCGGGCGCATCAATCTGACGCTGCGGCGGGTCACGCGGGCGGGACACTAACCGATTCTACAGGTTTTCCTCGTAAACGTGCCTGGGCATTGCAACGTCGGCTCGGGGATCATGACAGACAGCAGTGTAATCTTGCGCCAACTGTGGGCTGCCGCCAACGGAGCAATCCCGCTGGTCCGCCGGGATTCCGGCCTTTATCTGTTCATTGCCATCTACACCTTGGCCGGCCTGGTCTTTCTGCATGCGATCGGCGCGGCCGACCGCAGCGCGTATTCGATATATTTCGGGCGCTGGATATTGCTGAACGGCGTGATGCTGCCGGTCTTCGCCATTCTTGTCGACGTGAGCCTGCTCATGCATCGCTTCGATGGCAGGCGCCGTCTGGCAGCGAAACAGGTCTTTTCGACATCACGGCTGGCATACTCGCTCTCGGGTCTATGCCTCCTCATGGCGCTCATGATCTTTCAAGGCACATTCACCTCCGTGAAAAATGGCATGCCGGTCTGGCAGGATGGCTTTCCATTCGATGTGACACATGCCGACATCGACGCCTTCCTGCATTTCGGCGCCGATCCGTGGCGCTGGCTCTACGTGGTCGCTGAAAATGATTTCGTGCGGACCGCCGTCGAGTGGAACTACAACGTTTTGTGGTTCGTCCTCAATTTCGGCGCCTTGTTCTTTGTCGCGACATCGCCGCGGACGGCGTCGGTTCGAACGCGCTATGTCGCCTGCTTCATGGTGGTCTGGGTTGTCGTAGGCAACATCCTGGCTGGGCTGTTCCTGTCGGCCGGTCCGGCGTTCTATGGTGCCGTCACGGGCGACACGGCGCGGTTTGGCGAACAGCTGGCATTCCTGGCCCACGGCGCCGAATCCGCCAACTCCGCTGTTTCCTATCAGCAATATTTGTGGACGCTCCATGAAGCCAGGCAGACGGGGTTCGCCTCAGGTATTTCGGCCTTTCCCAGCGTGCATGTCGGGTTGGTGATGCTCAATGCGCTTTTCGTGTGGGAGTATAGTCGCCGTCTCGGCGCTGTGGCGTTCGTCTATGTGGCCTTTGTCGCCGTCAGTTCGGTCTATCTGGCCTGGCACTATGCCATCGACGGCTATGCCGCCGCCGCTGTCGCGATCGTGGTCTATGTCGTGGCGCGTAAACTCGTCCCCGCGGATCGGCCCTATTTGCGGCTACAGACACAGGACGAGCCGTCGACCGATATCGTGGACCGCCCGGGGGCTGCCGTCACAACTTCCTGAGCGCCACTTCCTCGACCAGGTGATTGGCGCCCTTGCGCAGGATGAGATCGGCGCGCGCCCGCGTCGGCACGATGTTCTCGCGCAGATTCTTCAGATTGATGTTGGCCCACAACCCTTCGGCAATGGCGCGTGCGGCGCCTTCTGACAGTTGCGAATAGCGGTGGAAGAAGGAGTCCGGATTGCGGAAGGCGGTCTCGCGCAGCCGCATGAAGCGGGCAATGTACCATTGGTGGATCAGCTTTTCGTCGGCATCGATATAGATGGCGAAGTCGAAGAAGTCCGACAGGAACGGCACGATCTTGCCATCCCTGGGCAATTTACCCGGCTGCAGTACGTTGATGCCTTCGAAGATCAATATGTCCGGCCGGTCGATGGTGACGAACTCGCCGGGGATGACGTTATAGGTCAAATGCGAATAGACCGGCGCCCGGACATTGCGCTGCGCCGATTTGATGCCCGACAGGAAACGCAGCAGCGCGCCGACATCATAGCTGTCGGGAAAGCCCTTGCGCTCCATCAGATTGTCGCGGCGCAGCACCTCGTTGGGCAGCAGGAAACCGTCGGTGGTGATCAGATCGACCTTCGGGCTCGACGGCCAGCGCGCCAAAAGTTCCTTGAGCACGCGTGCCGTGGTCGACTTCCCGACCGCAACCGAGCCGGCAATGCCGATGATGAACGGCGTCTTGACCACATCCAGCGCGTTGAAGAAGGCCTGGCGCTGGCGGAACAGGAGCTGGCTCGCCTCGACATGCGCGGACAAGAGCCGCGACAGCGACAGATAGATGCGCTTGACCTCTTCGAGATCGACCGGGTCGTTCAGCGAACGCAGGCGGTTGATTTCATCTTCGCCGAGCGTCAGCGGCGTGTCGGCGCGGAACTGCGACCATTGCTCGGCCGAGAAGAAACGAAAGGGTGAATATTTCTCGGTGGGAGCGAGCTGGTCCATCGAGTTTCCTGCCCTCCTCAGCGGTCAGCGTCTCAGGACCGAGACGCCTTTTCTGCGATGCCCGAGCGCCCGGTGCGGGTTTCGAGCTCCTTGAGCACGTCGCTCAGCGGAATGTCGGCGATGCCGAGAACGACGAGCCAATGATATAGAAGATCGGCACTTTCCGAAACGAGAGCTTTTTTGTCGCCTTTGACGGCGGCGATGACGGTTTCGACCGCCTCTTCACCGAGTTTCTGCGCCGCCTTGTCCATGCCGCGCGCAAACAGCTTTGCCGTCCACGAGTCCGAGTCGCCGGACTGCGCGCGTTCGCGGATGGTGGTCTCCAGATCGGAGAGCGAGAACTCAGCCATGACGCAGCCTACAGCCTTTGTGGTTTGGAGTGAAACGGCGAGTCCAGGCGCATCGGCAGCCCGGCAAGCGCCATATGCGCCTTGGCTTGCGCGATCGTGTAGGTGCCGAAATGGAAGATCGATGCCGCCAGCACAGCCCCGGCATGGCCGTCGCGAATGCCTTCGACCATGTGGTCGAGCGTGCCGACGCCGCCAGATGCGATCACCGGCGCACGCACGGCGTCGGCGATGGTGCGGGTCAGCGCGATGTCGTAGCCGGCCTTGGTGCCGTCGCGGTCCATCGACGTCAACAGGATTTCGCCTGCGCCGAGATCGACCATTTTTCGCGCGAATTCGACTGCGTCGATGCCGGTTTTTTCGCGGCCGCCATGGGTAAAAATCTCCCACCGGTCGGCCTCGCCGGCTGCCGACACCTTCTTGGCGTCGATGGCGACGACGATGCACTGGTTGCCGAACTTATCGGCCGCTTCAGCGACGAAATCAGGGTTCTTCACCGCCGCCGTGTTGATCGACACCTTGTCGGCGCCGGCCAGCAACAGTTTTCGGATGTCGGCGACCTGGCGCACGCCGCCACCGACGGTCAGCGGCATGAAGCATTGTTCGGCGGTGCGGGCGATGACGTCGAAGATCGTCTCGCGGTTGTCGGACGAGGCGGTGATGTCGAGAAAGCAGAGCTCGTCGGCGCCGGCCGCGTCATAGGCCTTGGCCGCCTCGACCGGATCGCCGGCGTCGATCAGGTCGACGAAATTGACGCCCTTGACAACGCGGCCGTTCTTCACGTCGAGACAGGGGATAACGCGGGCCTTCAGCATCAGCTTTTCTCCACCGTTGCCAGCAGATCGGTCAGCAATTGGCCGACCAGCGGCGGAACATCGCCTTGCGCGTCGAACGCCGGATCGTAGGCAGAGATGGTGATGCCGACGATCGGCAGCAAACCGGCCATGCCGCACACCGCCTGGCGCAACTGCGCCGGTCTCGGCCCGCCCGAATGCGTATAGCGATTGGCCTGCAATTCGTTGGGGTCGTGGACATCCAGGTCGAGATGCATATGCGTTCGCTTGACGCCGGTGGCCTTCAGCCTTCCGGCTGCCTTTGCCACATCCGGGCATTCCGCTCGAATGACCGGCAATGTCTCCAGCAGCAGCTCTTCCGCCGGATCGAGGTCGCGGGCGTTGACCAGCACGCAGCGGGACGGGTCGATCGCATGAAAGCCGGGAATTGCTTTCGCCATCGCCCGCCAGCAGAGCCCCAGAACCGTCGCCAACGCCATGCCGTCGAGAAAGCCGTAAACGGATGTCTCGGGCGTGTTGAGGTCGCCATGCTGGTCGGCCCAGATGATCGAATCGGCGTCCCCGCCGGCGACCGCACCGGCGCTGGTCAGGCAATTGCCGGCGAGCACAATGGGAAACCGGCCGCGGTCACGGGCGATGCGGACCTCGCCGGAGACGGCGTTGCAGACGGCAAAGCCTGTTGCGATCTCGCGTTCCTGCTCATCTCCGACCTTGCCGATGTCCTCGACGGCAACGTCGTGACCGGCCAGCGTCAGCGCTTCGACCAGCCCGCCTGATATCAGCGCGTCCGGTCCCTGGCCCATGCCGCCGTGATATTGACCGCTGTCATAGGAGGCCAGGATGATCGAGACTTTCACGGTCTCGCCTCCGCTACGGGCCTGCCGCGCAGGATTGCCAGGGCCTCGGTCGGGTCGATGCGCCCGTCATAGAGCGCGCGGCCGGAGATCGCGCCTTCGAGCTTTTGCGCATCGGGCATGGTCATACGCACGATGTCGGCGATCGAGGCCAGGCCGCCCGAGGCGATGACCGGGATCGACACCGCTTCGGCGAGGCTGATCGTGGCATCCCAGTTGATGCCGGTCAGCACGCCGTCGCGGTCGATGTCGGTGTAGATGATGGCAGCGACACCGGCGCCCTCGAACTTCTTCGCCAATTCGATGACGCCGAGGCTGGAGGCCTCGGCCCAACCCTCGACCGCCACCTTGCCGCCCTTGGCGTCGATGCCGACGGCGATCTTGCCCGGAAACGCCTTGCAGGCCTGCTTGACCAGGTCGGGATCGCGCACCGCCACCGTACCGAGAATGACTCGGGCGAGCCCGCGATCGAGCCAGTCCTCGATCTGCTCCAGGGTGCGGATGCCGCCGCCGAGCTGCACCGGGTTCTTCGTTGCCTTGAGGATGGCGCCGACTGCCGCGCTGTTGACGCTCTGGCCCTTGAAGGCGCCATTGAGGTCGACGACATGCAGCCATTCGAAGCCCTGGCTTTCGAAGGCTCTGGCCTGGTCCGCCGGATCGTCATTGTAGATCGTCGCGGTCGCCATATCGCCGTGCTTCAGCCGCACGCACTGGCCGTCCTTGAGGTCTATGGCCGGAAACAGGATCACGGTTCACGCCCCTTCCACAATGGCGAAATGCGACGTCGAATAAAGCCGCCGGAGTTTTAGCGCCGCCTGGTATTCGGGTGAATGGAAGCAGGCGAGTGCGACCGCGTAGCTCTCGAACTCGATGATGATGTGGCGACTGCCGGACGGCCCTTCCGGGCTCGACGACTGGCCGCCACGGGTCAGGAATCTTGCGCCGTATTTGTCGAAAGCCGCTTTGTTGGCGGCGATGTAGAGCGGATAGTTTTCCGGATCGGTCACCTCGATCATCGCCATCCAGTAGCCCTTCTTGGTCATGGCTTCCACCGCAGGAAGTTGGTGATCAGCGCCAGGCCGAGCGCCTGGCTCTTTTCGGGATGGAACTGGGTGCCGACGAGGTTGTCGCGGGCGACAGCGGCCGTCACCGGGCCGCCATAGTCGGCGACGGCCAGCACTTCGGTCGGCTTCGTTGCATCGAGGTGGTAGGAATGCACGAAATAGGCGTGCAGCCCCTTGGGTCCGGTGAGAATGCCGGAAAACAGCGGATGCTTGCGCTCCAGATCGATCGTGTTCCAGCCGATCTGCGGGATCTTCAGCGCCGGATCGGAGGGCTTGATCTCCTTGACGTCGCCGGCGATCCAGCCAAAGCCTTTGGTAACGGTTTTTTCCAGGCCGCGTTCCGACATCAGCTGCATGCCGACGCAAATGCCGAGGAACGGCCGCCCCTTGGCGATGGCCACCTCCTCCACCGCTTCCCACATGCCGGCAACGGCACGCAAGCCCGCCGCGCAATCGGCATAGGCGCCGACGCCGGGCAGCACGATGCGGTCGGCGGTGCGCACCCGTTCGGCGTCCGCCGTCAGCTCGATCGCGGCAGCAATGCCGGCTTCGTGCGCGGCGCGCTCAAAAGCCTTGGTGGCCGAGCGCAGATTGCCCGACCCGTAGTCGATGATGGCAACACGCATCTCAGGTCTTTCCCGGAATGTGGGTCAGCCCCAGCGCCATGCCCGGCTGCGCCGGCCGCGCCTGGGCGGCGTCCGGAACGATGCGATGCACCGGCGCGCCTTCATCCGACGGCGCCTCGGTTTCCAGCGCGTAGCGGGTGTCGGCATCGTCGATCCCATCGGCCTCGACCACGCCCCATTGCTGCCAGCCCCGCCGGCGCAGCGCCGCGATCCGCAGACCCTGCCCCTCCAGCCCGACATAGAGCGAGACCAGCAGCGAGAGAGCCGAGCCGGCCCATTCGAGCCCTAATTTCTCGCCGAGCATCGACAGCGCGGCCATGGCGACAAAGGCCAGCGCCGCCTCGATCCACAGCCGGTGCCAGGCGAGCCACAACGGCGTCACCAGGAAGCCGAGCCAGGAAAAGCCGTCACGGACAAAGGTCGTATCGGCCTTTTCGCCGCGGCCCGGTGGCTCCATCACGACATAGATGGCCATGATACTATCCCTTCAGCGATCCCTTGGTGGAGGGCACCGCGTCCGGCTGGCGCGGGTCGGGTTCAAGGGCGGCGCGCAGCGCCCGCGCCACCGCCTTGAAGCAGGTCTCGGCAATATGGTGGTTGTTGGCGCCGTAATGGTTGGTTACATGCAGCGTGATGCCGGCATTCTGCGCCAGCGCCTGAAAGAATTCACGCACCAGTTCGGTGTCGAAGGTGCCGATTTTCGGCGACGAGAAGGCAACATTCCACACCAGGAAAGGGCGGCCGGAGACGTCGATCGCCGCCCGCGTCAGCGTCTCGTCCATGGCGAGGTCGATCGAGGCATAGCGCATGATGCCGCGCCGTTCGCCCAGCGCCTTGCTGAGCGCCTGGCCGAGCGCGATGCCGGTGTCCTCGACCGTGTGGTGGTCGTCTATGTGCAGGTCGCCCGTGGCCTTGACCGTCATGTCGATCAGCGAATGGCGCGACAGCTGATCCAGCATATGGTCGAAGAAGCCGATATCAGTCGCAATGTCTGACTTGCCCGAGCCGTCGACATGGACCGATACGGAGATATCGGTTTCCTTGGTCTTGCGGCTTGCTTGCGCGGAACGGGTCGGCATGACCTTGTCCTTGTCTTGGAGTTTGCAGGCTTTCCAAGCCTTCACTGCTTGAAAACGAGAGCCTTCTAGCAGCATGATCCAGCGATTGCCAGTTGCCATGCCAAGCCGCATCGAGGCCGGTTTGCAATCGCCGGGCCTATGCATACATATGGCCGATCAAGTCACTCGTAACGCGCCAATCGCCTTTTGGGATGGCGCTGCTCGGAGCCCAAGAAATGTCGAATGAACTGACCATGCACGCCACGACCATCGTGACGGTGCGCAAGGGCAACAAGGTGGTGATCGCCGGCGACGGCCAGGTCAGCCTCGGCCAGACCATCATGAAGGGCAACGCCAAGAAGGTGCGCCGCATCGGCAAGGGCGGCAATGTCATTGCCGGTTTCGCCGGCGCCACCGCCGACGCCTTCACCTTGCTGGAACGGCTGGAAGCCAAGCTCGAACAATATCCCGACCAACTGACGCGGGCCTGCGTCGAACTCGCCAAGGACTGGCGGACCGACCGCTATCTGCGCCGTCTCGAAGCCATGATGCTGGTGGCTGACAAGTCGGTTTCGCTGGCGCTGACCGGCACCGGCGACGTGCTCGAGCCCGAATTCGGCGTCATGGCCATTGGTTCGGGCGGCAATTACGCGCTGGCCGCGGCGCGCGCGCTGATGGACAGCGACAAGGATGCCGAGGAGATCGCCCGCAAGGCGATGCAGATCGCGTCGGACATCTGCGTCTACACCAACAACAATTTCGTCATCGAAACGCTCGATGCCGGCTGATCCGGTTTTGCTCTACGATTTTCGGCCGGTGACCGAGAAGGACCTGCCGATGATCGCGGCATGGCTCGCCGAGCCGCATGTGGCTGAGTGGTGGGACGATCCCGAAACGGAAATCGCTGAAATTCGTGAGCATATCGACTCGATTTCCGTCGAACCGCTGATCGTCGAGCTCGACGGCAAGCCGATCGCCTATCTGCAGAGCTACGACCCGCATCTGGAGGACGGCCATCCCTATGCCGACCAGCCATTCGGCACGCTCGGCATCGACCTGTCGATCGGCGTGCCGGGATTTGTCGGGGCCGGCCATGGCTCGGCCATTGTCCGCCAGTTCGTCGAGCAGCTGTTCGAGGAAGGCGCGCCGCGCGTCATCATCGACCCGGATCCGTCCAATGGACGGGCCATTCGCGCCTATGAGAAGGCCGGTTTCAGAGCCATCGATCGCAGGCACTCTAGATATGGGGACGTCGTTCTGATGGCCGTCGATGCCGAAGAGAGCGACACGGAAGAGGGGAAATGACCTGATGACGACACCGGTCAAGGACGACAGCTATTCGGCCTATGAAGACTCCTGGCGGATGGGGTTGCTGCTCGTCCTCGCTCTGATCGTCTTCCAGGCCGGGGCGCTGTACGGCATGGGGCGAACGCCGATCTGCACCTGCGGCTATGTCAAACTCTGGCATGGTGTTGTGCAGAGTTCGGAGAATTCCCAGCATATTTCCGACTGGTACACCTTCTCGCACATCATCCACGGCTTCCTGTTCTACGCGCTGGCGCGGTTCCTGTTCCCGCGTTCACCGATCGGGCTCAGGCTGGCCTTTGCCGTCCTCATCGAGGGTGGCTGGGAATTGCTCGAGAACAGCCCGTTCATCATCGACCGCTACCGCGCCGGCACCATCTCGCTCGATTACTACGGCGACAGCATCATCAATTCGGTGTCCGACACACTGGCCATGGTGCTGGGATTTGTGATGGCGCGAAGGCTACCTATATGGGTGATCGTCAGCCTCGCCATCATCTTCGAACTCGGTACCGGCTACCTCATCCGGGACAATCTGACACTCAACGTGATCATGCTGCTGCATCCGTTCGAGGCCATCAAGCAGTGGCAAAGTGGAATTTAGTGACATGACGACATTTTCTCCCCGCGAAATTGTTTCGGAGCTCGACCGCTTCATCATCGGCCAGAAAGACGCCAAGCGCGCCGTGGCCATTGCCTTGCGCAACCGCTGGCGCCGCCAGCAGCTCCAAGGCCAGATGCGTGAAGAGGTGATGCCGAAGAACATCCTGATGATCGGGCCGACCGGCGTCGGCAAGACCGAGATTTCGCGCCGCCTGGCGCGTCTGGCCGGAGCACCCTTCGTCAAGGTCGAGGCGACCAAGTTCACCGAGGTCGGCTATGTCGGCCGCGATGTCGAGCAGATCATCCGCGACCTCGTCGAGATAGCCATCGGCCTGGTGCGCGATAAGATGCGCGAAGACGTCAAGGCGCGCGCCCATATCAATGCCGAAGAACGAGTGCTGGAAGCCCTTGTCGGCAAGACGGCGAGCCCGGCCACCCGCGATAGCTTCCGCAAGAAATTGCGCGACGGCGAGCTCGATGACAAGGAGATCGAGGTCGAAGTGGCCGATACCGGCACTGGCGGCATGCCCGGCTTCGAGATCCCCGGCATGCCGGGCGCCAATATCGGCGTGCTCAACATCAACGACATGCTGTCGAAGGCGATGGGCGGCAAGAAGACCAAGACGCGCAAGACGACGGTGAAGGAATCCTACGCGCTTCTGGTCAACGACGAGTCCGACAAGCTGCTCGACCAGGACGAGGTGGTGCGCCAGGCGCTCGATGCGACGGAAAATGACGGCATCGTCTTCCTCGACGAGATCGACAAGATCGCGTCGCGCGAAGGCGGCATGGGGGCCGGCGTTTCGCGCGAAGGCGTGCAACGTGACCTGCTGCCGCTGATCGAAGGCACGACGGTGGCGACCAAGTATGGACCGCTGAAGACCGACCACATCCTGTTCATCGCCTCCGGCGCCTTCCACGTTTCGAAGCCGTCCGACCTGTTGCCGGAACTGCAGGGCCGCCTGCCGATCCGCGTCGAATTGCGGGCGCTGGAGAAGGATGATTTCGTCCGCATCCTCACCGAGACAGAGGCCAGTCTGATCAAGCAATACATCGCGCTGATGAAGACCGAGGGCGTCGACCTGACCTTCACTGACGATGCCATCGATTCGCTTGCCGGCATCGCCGTCGACCTCAACGCCAGCGTCGAGAACATCGGCGCCAGGCGCCTGCAGACGGTGATGGAGCGGGTGCTGGACGAGATTTCCTATGATGCGCCCGACCGTAACGGCACCTCGGTGACCATCGACGCCGCCTATGTGGAAAAGCACGTCGGTGACCTCTCCAGAAACACAGATTTGTCGCGATTCATCCTTTAAAGGGCAATTCATCTCGTAAAGGGCGGGCCGGGGCGGCGCGCAATCTGCCGGCAGGATTTGCGAAGGTGTGGCCAAATGGAAGCATCTGGCCAGCTTTCGACCTGCCGGGCCAAGGGGTCTATCGACTCCCCTAGGAGCATTACCTAGTTTGCCCCCCGACTATTTAGGCGGCGGTGCATGAAAAAACTGATCTTCGTCATTCTCGGCTTGGCGCTGGCGACAACCATGTTCGCTGCCCATGCGGCAACCATGGTGCCGCCGGGAAACCGCAACGTCGAACAACCCGACATACCGGGCGCTTCCAGCCGACGCACCCAAGCCACCAACACCACCTTCCAGGCGAAATACCGCAAGGTCTACGCGCTGCTGCAGAGCGACGCCGAATTGCGCGGCAAGATCAAGCAGGCGGCCTCCGCCTACGGCATCGACCCGATGCATATCGTCGGCGCCATCGTCGGCGAGCACACCTACAATGTCGACGCCTATGACCGGCTGCAGACCTACTACGTCAAGGCGATCTCCTATCTCTCCAGCAAGCTCTCCTTTGCCTATGACGGCGAGGACATCACCGATTTCGTGCAGCGGCCGGAATTCGCCAAATGCGCGGCCAAGTCGGACAGTTACGATCTGTGGGAATGCCGCGAGCAGGTGTGGAACCGGTCCTTTCGCGGCAAGAGCGTCGGCGGGGAGAGTTTTCCCAACGACCGCTTCGGCGCCACCTTCTTCCAGCCCTATTATGCAGGCCAGACCTTTGGCCTTGGCCAGCTCAACCCGCTGACCGCGCTGCAGATGAGCGATCTCGTGCACAAGGTGTCCGGCCTGCCGAAGCTCGACGTCAGCGATCCGAACGCCGTCTACAAGACCATCATGGATCCGGACCTGACGCTGCCTTATGTCGCGGCGACGATCAAGAAATCGATCGACGCCTACAAGGGCATTGCCGGCTTCGACATCTCAGGCAATCCCGGCGTCACCTCGACGCTGTACAATATCGGCAATCCCGAACAGCACGCCTATGAGCTGAAGGTCGAGAATGACAGGCGCCGCGCCGCCGGCGAGCCGGTGAAGCTGCCCGAGGAAAATTACTATGGCTGGCTGGTCAACGACAAACTGTCGGAGCTCAAGGCGCTGTTCTAGGATGCGTTGATGCGGTCTACGCCGCCAGCAACGACTTCAGCTTGACGGTCTGCGAGCCGAGCGCTTCCGGCGTCGGCTTTGCCCGCTTGCCGATCAGCATCTCGGCCAGCCTGATGTCGCGGGCGACCGCATTGCCGGGGCCGATGCCGCTCGCCGCCACCAGCCTGCCGTCCTCAGCCAGGTGGAACAGGATGAAGGCGCCGTCGTCGAGATCACGGCGCACGACGCTGCGGCCTTCATCCGAAAGGCCGGCGATCTGCAAGCTCAGGCCATATTGATCCGACCAGAACCACGGCACCGCTGCATGCGCCTCGCGGGCGTCCAGCATGTTTCTCGCGGCAAGCGCGCCTTGCTCCTGTGCGTTGCGCCAGGCTTCGAGCCGCACCCGCCTTCCGCCATGGACGGCCAGCGGAAACGAGCAGCAATCGCCGGCGGCATAAATGTCGGGATCGCTGCTGCGCAATTCGCCATCGACCGCGATGCCATTGTCGATCGTCAGCCCCGCTTCCGCGGCAAGTCCGGTCACCGGTACGGCGCCGATGCCGATCACCGCAAGGTCGGCGACGATGTCGCGCCCGCCGGCCAGCGTGATGCGCACCTGCGCACCGTCGTCGGCGATGGCCGCGATGCCGTCACCGCACAGGATGGTCACGCCTTCGGCTTCATGCGCCGCGTGGATCACCTTAGCGATTTCGGCCGGCACGCCGCGCATCAGAATGCGCGGCTGCGCCTCGATGACGGTGACATCGGCGCCCAATTTGCGCGCTGCTGCGGCAAGCTCGAGCCCGATGAAGCCGCCGCCGACGATGGCGATGCGGTTGCCGGCCCGCAAATGGGCGCGAATGGCCAGCGCGTCGGCAAAAGTTCTGAGATAGACGCAGCGCGGCCCAAGGCCCGGCATCGGCAGCTTGCGCGGCGTCGAGCCGGTTGCCAGAAGCAGTCTGTCATAAGGCAGCACCGAACCGTCCGACAGGCGCACGCTGTGTGCTGTGCGGTCGATCGACACGGCCTGGACCGAATGGATATGTCTGATCGATTTTTCGGCCAGCAAGGCCTCGCTGGCAATCGCCTTGATCTCGGGCGCGTCGCTGACCATCGCGTCTTTCGACAGCGGAGGCCGCTCATAGGGCAGATGCGGTTCGTCACCGACCAGCGTCACGGGGCCGTCATAGCCAAGGTCGCGCAGCGCCAGCGCCGCGCGCCCGCCGCATTCGCCGGCACCGATGATGACCATGCCTTTTGTCATCGCCATCATCCGATCTGGATCAGCACTTTGCCGGCGTCGACCTTGACCGGATAGGTCTTCAGGTTGACGCAGACCGGCGCGCCCCTGGCGTCACCCGTCTTGTAGTTGAAGCGGCCATTGTGTTTCGGGCATTCGATGATGTCGTCCATCACCAGCCCGTCGGCCAGATGCACCTTCTCGTGCGTGCACAGCCCGTCGGTGGCGAAATAGTCGTCATCGGGGCTGCGATAGATGGCGAAGGTGCGGCCGCCGTGGTCGAACCGCATCACATCCTCTTCGTCGATGTCTCCGGCCGCGCAGGCTTCGACCCAGTCGCTCATTAATTCCTCCCGGTAGAATTTGGCCCGTCAGCTGCCCGTTACGGGCTGCTGTCATTCCGCTGCCTTCGCAGCAGCAGGGTCGCTGTGGAATTCGCCACGATAGGGCCGCGCCGTCGGCGGCAGCTCGCGCTTGAGGAAATAGTCTTCATTGCGCAACTGGCGCAGGAAAGCCGGTATCATCTCGCGATAGCCGGCCAGGATCGACGGCGTTGGCGCCGGCAGATCGTGCTTGATCAGCTCATGCAGCTTCGGCAGTGCGTGATAGGGCACCATCGGGAACATGTGGTGCTCCACATGGTAGTTCATGTTCCAGTATATGAAGCGGCTGATCGGGTTCATCAGCACGGTGCGGCTGTTGAGCCGATGGTCGATGACGTTGTCGGCGAGGCCGCCATGCTGCAGCAGGCCGGTCAGCACATGGTGCCAGGCGCCGTAGAGCCTGGGCAGGCCGACCAGCATCAGCGGCAGGAATGAGCCGTAGTACAGCGCCAGCGCGATGGTGGCGGCATAGATCGCCGTCCAGATGCGGGCAATGCGGATCGCCTTCGGCTGCTCCTGCTCGGGAATGAAGGTCTTTTCCGCCGGGCTGATGTTGCCGGCCGCGTTGCGCAGCATGTCGCTCATCGCATGCCAGGCATCCAGCACGCCGACGAAGGCCAGCGCCGTACGGATCAGGTCCGGCGGCCGCATCACCGATATCTCCGGGTCGCGGCCGACGATGATGGTGTCGGTATGGTGCCGCGTGTGGCTCCAGCGCCAGGTCACTGGATTGCGCATGATCATGAAGCAGGCGATCTGATAGATTGCATCGTTCATCCACTGCGTCCTGAAGGCCGTGCCATGGCCGCATTCGTGCCAGCGGGAATCGGTAGAAGAGCCGTAAAGCGTGCCGTAGACGAAAAAGAACGGCACGCACCACCATGTGCCCCAGAACCAGGCGCCGCCGGCCGCGCTGAGGATAAGGGCCGCAAGCCAGATGATGGTGTCGCGGATCGCCGGCTGGTCCGAGCGCTGCATCAGCTCCTTCATCTGCTTGCGCGAGACATCGGTGTGATACCACTCCGCCGCCGACAGCCCGGTCTCGACGGCGAGCCTGGCGTCGCGGCCGATCAGGCTGTAGTCGCGCCGGGACGGTGCTGCTTCCATCACTGCCGTCATCGAGGTTCCTCCATCGCGCCTTGCGATCAGCCCACAACGGAAGCTCGGGCGCAATGGCTGGCGTCGGATTCCAAAATAGCGCCAAGCCATGATAGTCTCAATATCACAAAGATAGTTTCTATCATTTCATATCAGAATGAGGTACTCTTTGTCCTCAAGCAGTGGAGGATCCATGGCAAAGCGGCCAACCATCACCGATCTGGCGCGCATCTCGGGCGTCAGCGTCGCCACCGTCGACCGGGTGTTGAACAACCGGCTGCCGGTGCGCGAGGAAACCGCGCGCCGCGTCTATGAGGCAGCGACCGGTATCGGCTATCACGCTGCCGGTCTGATCAAGCAGCGCATGCGCCAGGAATTGCCCGAATACCGCCTCGGCTTTCTGCTGCTGCGCGGCAATGATGTCTTCTACGGCGATTTCGCGCGGGAACTGGAAGTGGCGGTCTCGCAGTCGCAGCGCTTCCGCGGCGTCGCCACCATCGACTTTGCCACTTCGCTCGCCGCCGACGAGATCGCCGCCCAGATGCGCAAGCTGGCGGCGAAATCCAGGGCCATCGCCGTTGTCGGCCCGGACCATCCGACGCTGACGGCAGCCGTCGAGGCGCTGAAGGCGAGGGGGCAACCGGTCTTTTCCCTGCTGTCCGACTTTGCCGCCGGCATTCGCGAGGGCTATGTCGGCCTCGACAACCGCAAGGTCGGTCGCAGCGCGGCCTGGATGATCGCCAAGGCGGCGCCGAAGCCCGGCAAGGTAGCCCTTTTCGTCGGCAGCCATCGCTTTCACGGCCATGAGCTGCGCGAGATCGGCTTTCGCTCCTTCTTCCGCGAACATGCGCCTGAGTTCACGGTGATGGAAACGCTGGTCAATCTGGAAGCCAACCAGGTGACCCACGATGCGATGATCGATCTCCTGGCGCGCTATCAGGATCTTGCTGGCTGCTACGTCGCCGGCGGCGGCATGGAAGGCGCGGTCTCGGCGCTGCGGGCGGCGAAGCCGGCAAACATGCCGGTGGTCGTCTGCAACGAGATCAACGCCGAATCGCGCGCGGCACTTGCCGACAACATCCTGACGATGGTGATCTCGACGCCGCTCGCCGCACTGTGCCGCGAGCTGGTCGGTCTGATGGCGCATGCCATCGAGGCCGGCGCCGCCAACGCGCCGGGCCAGACCTTTCTGCCCTTCGACATCTATCTTCCGGAAAACATTTGACCCCTCGCCGGCGCGAGTCGGCCGCCGGAAATGATAGAATCTATCAGAGCAGGCCGAAAATCCGCCATCCGACCGCGGAATCACCCTTGACGTCCTGACAGAAAATGGAATAAAAATTTCACCAACTGGGCATTTTGGTTCTTTCGTTCCGGAACATCTGTTTCAAACTGAGCGCCTGGCGTTCCAATTGCGCGCAAAAGGCCATCCGGAACTGAAACGACAATCGGGAGAGATTCCCTGGGAGATCGGGGATTCCGGGTAGAATCGGTGCAGCCGGACACCAATGTGTGGAGGAGAACGAAAATGAAGAAACTGCTTTTGGGCGTCGCCTTTGCGGCGCTGATGAGTTCGTCGGCTCTCGCGGCCAAGGTCGGCGTGTCGATGGCCAAATTCGACGACAACTTCCTGACCGTGCTGCGCAACGGCATGATCGAGCAAGCCAAGGGCATGAGCGGTGTCGAGCTGCAAGTGGAGGACGCGCAGAACGACGTTGCCAAGCAGCTTGACCAGATCAAGAACTTCGCCGCCTCGGGCGTCGACGCGATCATCGTCAACCCGGTCGACACCTCGGCCACGCAGGCGATGTCCGACGCCGCCGCCGCCGCCAAGATCCCGCTGGTCTACGTCAACCGCGAGCCGGTCAATGTCGACACGCTGCCGGACAACCAGGCTTTCGTCGCTTCGAATGAGGCCGATTCCGGCACACTCGAGACCAAGGAAGTCTGCCGCCTGTTCACCGAAGCCGGCAAGAAAGAAGCCAATGTCTATGTGATCATGGGCGAACTGTCGAACCAGGCCGCGGTGCAGCGCACCAAGGACATCGACGATGTGATCGCCACGCCGGAATGCAGCTTCATCAAGATCATCGACAAGCAGACGTCGAACTGGAACCGTGACGAAGCCCAGAACCTGATGACCAACTGGCTGTCGACCAACAAGCCGTTCGACGGCGTCATCGCCAACAACGACGAAAGCGCCATCGGCGCGATCCAGGCAATGAAAGCCGCCAACATCGACATGAAGACGGTTGTCGTCGGCGGCGTCGATGCCACTCAGGACGCGCTTGCAGCAATGCAGGCGGGCGACCTTGACGCGACGGTGTTCCAGGATGCCGCCGGCCAGGGTGCCGGTGCTCTCGACGCCGCGCTGAAGCTCGCCAAGGGTGAGAAGGTGGAACACAAGGTCTACATCCCCTTCCAGCTGGTCACCCCGGCAAACATCGACAAGTTCCTGAAGAAGAACTGAGGCTTCGCAACGATCGGGAGCGGCGCGAAAAAGCGCCGCTCCTCCTTTCCCGACCTGCCCGAGCGGGCGGCGGAAGCGCGGCCGACGGAGGACAGAAGACGTGGCACAGACATCTCATGGCGTCGGCGGGCTCAGCTATGATGCGAAGAAGCGCGCATGGCCGGCTGAGTTCAACGTGTTCCTGGCGCTCATCATCCTCGTCGGCGCCTTCGAACTGATCGGCCGGGTCTTCCTCGGCGACAGTTTCCTTTTCAACACCCGCGACAATGTCGACGCGATCTTCAACCAGCAGCGGCTCGAGATCATCATCCTGCAGGTGTCGATCGTCGGCATCATCGCCATCGGCGTGACGCAGGTGATCATCTGTGGCGGCATCGACCTGTCTTCGGGCTCGATCGTCGGCGCTACGGCGATGATTGCCATGAGTTTTGCCCAGGTGGCGACGGTCAACGGCAACCCGAATCCCAAGGCGATGTTCGTCGGTTGGACCGACCTGCCGGTGATCGTCCCGGTGTTTGTCGCCATCGGCTGCGGCCTGCTGGCCGGCCTCGTCAACGGCGCACTTATTGCCTATACGCGCATTCCGCCCTTTATCGCCACGCTCGGCATGATGGTCACCGCGCGCGGCATCGCCAAATGGTGGTCCAAGGGCCAGCCGATCTCGTTTCCGACAGACGGTTTCGCGGCAATCGGCAAGGGCCTGATGCCGGTCGTCATCTTCATATCGCTGGCAATACTGTTCCAGCTGATCCTGACCTACACCAAATACGGCAAGCACTGTTATGCTATCGGCTCCAATGAGGATGCCGCGCGCATGTCTGGCATCAACATCGCCAACCACAGGATCCTCGTCTATGCCATCGCCAGCATCCTCGCCGCGCTCGCCGCCGTCGTGCTGTGCTCGAAGAACCTGACCGCCCAATCCGGCATGGGCGTGATGTACGAACTCGACGCCATCGCCATGGCGGTCATCGGCGGCGTCTCGCTGTCGGGCGGCCGCGGCTCGATCATCGGCACGGTGATCGGTTCGCTGATCTTCGGCGTCATCATCTCCGGCTTCACCTTCCTGCGCCTCGACGCCTACTACCAGGAGATGGTCAAGGGCGTGATCATCGTCGGCGCGGTGGTTCTCGACCAATGGCGCCAGCGCCGGCGCGCGATAGGAGGTTGATCATGTCGGACATCGTTCTGAAGACCGAAAACCTGACCAAGCGCTATGGCGGCGTGCATGCGCTCGAAGGCGCGAATTTCGAACTGCGCAAAGGCGAGCATGTCGCCATCATGGGCGACAACGGCGCCGGCAAATCGACCTTCGTGCGTCAGATCACCGGCGTCGAACAGCGCACCGACGGCAAGGTCTGGTTCGACGGCAAGGAAGTGAACTTTTCCGGCCCCATCGAAGCGCGCGAGGCCGGCATCGAGACCGTGTTCCAGAACCTGGCGCTCGCCGACGATCTCGACGTGCCGTCCAACCTGTTTCTCGGCCGCGAGAAGGTGCTGTTCAATCTCGGGCCGTTCTCGATCCTCGACCGCAAGTTCATGCGCAAGGCGACCGAGGCGGCGCTTGTCCGCACGGCGGTCAAGATCCCCAATCTGTCCAGCACCATCCGCCACATGTCGGGCGGTCAGCGCCAGTGCGTGGCGATCGCCCGCACCGCGACCTTTGCTTCCAAGCTCATCATCATGGACGAGCCGACGGCAGCGCTTGGCGTGCAGGAGACGGCGCAGGTCGAAAACATCATCCGCACGCTGAAGGAAAATGGCGAGCCGCTGATCCTGATCAGCCACAACATGCGCCAGGTGTTCGACCTGGTCGACCGCATCGTCGTCTTCCGCCGTGGCAAGATTGTCGCCAATCTGCGCAAGCAGGACACCGACGGAAACGATATCGTCTCCTACATCACCGGCGCCAAGACCGGCGAGGCGGAACTCGCGGCATAAACAGGGTGGCCATCCGGTTTCCGGGACGATCTGCCGCGTTCAGAAATAGCCTTGCCACCTTCCCCCAATAGGAAGGTGGAGACACAATTCTCTCGAACCCATCCCCTTAGAGGAAATTTCCATGACTGTTCGTTTCGCCCTCCTCGGTGCCGGCCGCATCGGCAAGGTCCACGCCCGCGCCGTCGGCTCCAATCCGCAGGCCAAACTGGTTGCCGTTGCCGACGCCTTCGAGAAGGCGGCGACCGAACTGGCTTCGGCTTATGGCGCCGAAGTGCGGACCATCGACGCGATTGAAAAATCAAAAGACATCGACGCCGTCGTCATCTGCACGCCGACCGATACCCATGCCGATCTGATCGAGCGCTTTGCCAAGGCCGGCAAGGCGATCTTCTGCGAGAAGCCGATCGACCTCAACGTCAAGCGCGTCGAGAAGTGCCTGGCCGTGGTCGAGAAGGCCAAGGCGACGCTGATGGTCGGTTTCAACCGCCGCTTCGATCCGCACTTCGCCGCCGTGCGCAAGGCGATCGACGACGGCGCCATCGGCACCGTCGAGATGGTCACCATCACCTCGCGCGATCCCGGCGCGCCGCCGATCGACTACATCAAGCGCTCGGGTGGTATTTTCCGCGATATGACCATCCATGATTTCGACATGGCGCGCTTCCTGCTCGGCGAAGAGGTGGTAGCGGTCAGCGCCCATGCCTCGGTACTTGTGGACAAGAAGATCGGCGAAGCCGGCGATTTCGACTCGGTCAGCGTCATCCTCGAAACCGCTTCGGGCAAGCAGGCCGTCATCTCCAACTCCCGCCGCGCCACCTATGGCTACGACCAGCGCATCGAAGTGCATGGTTCCAAGGGCATGGTCGCCGCCGAAAACCAGCGGCCGGTGTCGATCGAGGTCGCCAATGACAAGGGCTACACCCGCCCGCCGCTGCACGACTTCTTCATGACCCGCTACCTCGACGCCTATGCCATCGAGATCGCCGCTTTCATCACCGCGGCAACGAGCGGCAAGAAGGCGGCGCCGAGCGGGGCCGACGGCCTTGTCGCGCTGAAACTGGCGGATGCGGCACTGAAGTCGGCGACCACGGGCAAGACCGTCCGTCTCGACAAGTAAGAGCACTTAGGAAGAACCAGGAGCAAAGTGATGAGTGTATCGGCCGGTCGCAATTCAGAAACGCGCGCCATCGTCACCGGCGGCGCGCAAGGCATCGGCTTTGCCGTTGCCGAGGCGTTGGCCGACGAGGGTTGCCGGGCATTGGCGCTTATTGGCCGTTCGCAGGAAAAGGGCGACAAGGCCGTTGCCCATTTCAAAAAATTAGGCGTCGACGCGATCTTCATCAGCTCCGACGTTTCAAAAGTGGCCGACTGCAAGCGCGCGGTCGAAACCGCGATCGCGCATTTCGGCACCATCAACGCGCTGGTCAATGCCGCCGCCACTTCGGCCCGCGGTTCGCTGGTCGAAACCAGCGAAGAGCTTTTCGACACGATCTTCGCGACTAATGTGCGCGGACCGTTTTTCCTGATGCAAGGCGTGGTGGCGCACCTGCTCGAACGCAAGGCGCCGGGCTCGATCGTCAATGTGCTGTCGATGTCGGCGCATGCCGGCCAGTCCTTCCTGACGCCCTACTCCACCAGCAAGGGCGCGCTGATGACGCTGACCAAGAACGTAGCCAGTTCCTATCGGCGCAATCGCATCCGCTGCAACGCCGTGCTGCCGGGCTGGATGGACACCGAAGGCGAAGCGATCGTGCAGAAGAAATGGCACGATGCGCCGGACGACTGGCTGGCAAAGGCCGAGGCCGCGCAGCCGATGGGCCAGCTGGTGAAGCCGGCGCAGCTTGCCCGGCTGATCAGCTACATGGTCAGCCCGCAGGCTGGCGTCATGACCGGATCGCTGGTCGACTACGACCAGAACATTGCCGGGGTGATCGGCGAGTAGTGACAAACGCCTTCGCTTCGACTATATGAGCCTCATGATCAACCTGACCGCCAAATATTGGTACTTTAGGAGCTCGCTGGCGGCGGGAGGATTGCGCTCGATCTGAAGATTGCAGCATCAAAATCCGAACAGCCGCCAGACCTGGCGGCTTTTTTGTTTTTGCCGGCAGGTCTCCCAAACAGGAGCAGAAAGCCGTGTTGACCACCACAGATGATCTTCGGGTCAAGGAAATCAGGGAATTGAGTACGCCGGACCAGGTGATGCGGGAGATCCCGCGCACGCTGACGGCGACGCGCACCGTCAGCGCATCACGCAACGCCATCCATGCCATCTTGAACGGGACCGATGACCGATTGCTCGTCATCGTCGGCCCGTGTTCGATCCACGATCCGGTCGCGGCCGTCGACTATGCCAGCCGTCTGGCGGCGCTGCGCGAGACCCTGTCCGACCGGTTGGAGATCGTCATGCGGGTCTATTTCGAAAAGCCGCGCACCACTGTCGGCTGGAAGGGCCTGATCAACGATCCCGACCTCGACGGCAGCTTCAACATCGACAAGGGGCTGCGGATGGCTCGCAACGTGCTATCGGCCGTCAACAATCTCGGCCTTCCCGCAGCGACCGAATTCCTCGACATGACGACGCCGCAATACATCGCCGACCTCGTCGCCTGGGGCGCCATCGGCGCGCGCACCACCGAGAGCCAGATCCACCGCGAACTCGCATCGGGTCTCTCCTGCCCGGTCGGCTTCAAGAACGGCACCGACGGCAATCTCAGGATCGCCGCCGAAGCGGTGAAATCCGCCGCCCAGCCGCATCATTTCATGGCGGTGACCAAGGGCGGGCGCAGCGGCATCGCGACCACCACCGGCAATGAGGACTGCCACGTCATCCTGCGTGGCGGCGTTCAGCCGAACTATGATGCGGCGAGTGTCGCGGCAGCCTCGGCGGAACTCGCCCGCATCGGCGTCGCACCCCGGCTGATGATCGATGTCAGCCACGCCAACTCGGCCAAGAAGCCGGAGAACCAGCCGAAAGTGGCCGCAGATGTGGCGGGCCAGGTCGCCGCAGGCGACGAGCACATCATCGGGGTCATGATCGAGAGCAATCTCGTTGCCGGCCGCCAGGACGTCGTGCCCGGCAAGCCGCTCGTCTATGGCCAGAGCATCACCGATGGCTGCATCGACTGGGCGACCACCGAAACGGTGCTGCATGGCCTTGCTGGCGCCGTCGAATGGCGCCGCTCAGCCCGCCGCACCATGATGGAGAGCCGGCCGGGAGCCGCCTGACGAGGAGGCGCTACCTCACCTCCACCCAGCGCTTCTCCTCGAACGAGCGCGCCATCGCATGCACGGTGCGCTCGATTTCCAGGCCTTCGTCGAAGTCGATGATGCGCGCCGGCTTGCCGGCGAGGCGCGTCAACAGTTCGCGGCATTCGATGATCTTGAGATCGTTGAAGCCGAGGCCATGGCCAGGCGCCGGCAGGAAGCTGTCATAGGGCTTGTGGTGCGGCGCCACCAGGATGGTGCGGTAGCCTTGCTCGGTCGGCCGGTCGGCGGTGAGATAGAGCTGGAACTCGTTCATCCGCTCCTGGTCGTAGAGGATCGAGCCTTTCGAGCCGAAGATCTGGATGGCGATGCGGCCCTTGCGGCCCCAGGCCGAACGGTTGACGAGCAGCGTGCCGGCAATGCCGTTTTCGAGATGCATCAGCACGCTGGCAATGTCGTAGGTTTCCACCGCGCGGCGCCCGCCGGAGGCGACCTTGCGGTCGGCATAGGGCTTGGCCATGTCGCACATGGCGCGGCCGACACGGCCGAACAGCACCGAAATCAGCGACAGCGGATGCACGGCGAAATCGTCGAGCGCGCCATAGCCTGACGAAGCCTCATGCTTCCAGAAGAACAGCGCCTCCGGGTCGGCCATGAAGTCCTCGTCCATCTCGATGCGCACAAGGTTGACCTCGCCGATGATCTTCTCGTCGAGCAGTGCGCCGATGTGACGGATGGCCGGATTCTGGATGTAGTTGTAGCCAAGTGCGGCCACCTTGCCGGATTTCTTCGCCGCCGCAGCCATGGCTTCGGCCTCGGCAAAACTTGGCGCCATCGGCTTTTCGCACCACAGATGCTTGCCGGCTTCGAGGATGGCGATGGCCATTTCCGGATGGAACTGGTTCGGCGTGGTCAGCGAGACGATATCGACGTCCGGATCATTGACGACGGCGCGCCAGTCGCCGGAGGCCTTGGCGAAGCCGAACTCGCCCGCCTTGCGCCTGGCCAGGTCCTCATTGACCTCGCCAAGATGGACGAGCCGTGGCTTGGCCACGTCTGGAAAGACGGCGCCTACGGCACTCCATGCGATGGCATGGCACTTGCCCATGAAGCCCGTGCCGATAAGACCGACTCCGACCATTTCCCTTGTCTCCGCTGGCTGAAAAGTGTCGCGTGGATGAATTAGTCCATTTTTCTCAGGAATGGAACGCCTGCCTCATTTATTATGGCGTTCTTGCGCAGCCTCGCTATGATGAGGCAGAGAGGGTACCGACCGATGAGCCTGGGCAAAGCGACGATGGACGAACGGGTACCTCGCGATTTTGAGACGCTGCGCGCGACGATCCTCGAGCGGCGCGAAACCTTGCCCAAACGCATCGCCCAGATCGCCGCCTATGCGCTCGACAATCCCGACGACATCGCCTTCGGCACCGCCGCCAGCATCGCTGCCTCGGCCGGCGTGCAGCCTTCGACCTTGATCCGCTTTGCCCAGCAGCTCGGCTTCGATGGCTTCACCAGCCTGCAGTCGGTGTTTCGCGAACGCCTGCGCGAACGCAATTCGTCCTATGATGAAAGGCTGCTGGCGTTGCGCGCAAAGGCCGAGGAAGGCGCCGGCCACCGGGCGATCTTCGACGGTTTTGTCGCCGCCGCCAGCACCTCGCTCAACGACATCTCACGCACGCTCAACGAACCGCATTTCGAAGAGGCGATCGCTCTGCTGGCGAAGGCGGAGACCATCTATGTGCTGGCCAAGCGCCGCTCCTATCCGGTGGCGTCCTACATCGCCTATGCGCTGGGCAAGCTCAAGATCCGCAACCAGCTGATCGAATCCGCCGCCGGCCTGAACGCCGAGATGATCGGTTTTGCCACGCCGCGAGACGCCGTCATCGCCATCAGCTTCTCGCCCTATGCGCCGGCGACCATCGAGGAAGCCAAGACCATTTCGGAGCAAGGCGTGCCGATCGTGGCGATCACCGATAGCGCCTTTTCGCCGCTCGCCCAGTTCGCCAAGGTCTGGTTCGAAGTCGCCGAGGCCGATTTCGCCGGCTTCCGCTCGCTGTCGGCGACGATGGCTTTGGCCATGGCGCTGACCGTCGCCGTTGGCGAGAAGCGGCGTGACGGCGGCCGCAAGCGCAAGGCCTAGATAACCTCGACGGCCGCTTCGCCTCTCGCCACAAGCTGCGCCGCGTCGCGCCCTGGTGGTGACCCGAACTGACGGGCATATTCCCGGCTGAACTGTGAAGCGCTCTCATAGCCGACGGCAAAGGCGACCTGTGCCACATTGCCTGGCTGGGCAACCAGCAGATGGCGGGCCTCCAGCAGCCGAATCTGCTTTTGATACTGGATCGGGCTCATAGCCGTCGCCGCCTTGAAGTGGCGATAGAATGCGGCATTGCTCATATGCGCGATGTCGGCCAGATCCTCGACCCGGATTTGCTGATGGCAATGCGTCCGGATCCAGGCGATCGCCTGGCGTATTCGGGACAGATGGCCATCGATCCGCGCAAGCTGGCGCAGCTTTCCGCCTTGGGGGCCTTGCAGCAACCGAAACAGCATCTCGCGTTCAAGCATGGCCGCCAGCACCGGAATCTCCGCTGGCCGGTCAAGCAGCCGCATCATTCGACGCAACGCATCGAGCAACTCGTCATTGACCGGAGAGGTGGAGAAATTGTCGCCGCTAAGGGCCGGTTCGTGCTCGACGAGGAGTTCGGCGACAGTTTGCAGATCAAGGCTGAAGCCGATGGCCAAGTAGGGACGCGCGGCGCTCGCTTCGACCAACTGGCTGATGGTCGGCGTGTCGACAGTGTAGATGAAATAGCTGGCTGGATTGTAGCGAAGGGATCGGTCACCGATCAGGACCGTCTTGGCGCCCTGCAGCACGAACAAGATTCCCGAACCCCACACGCCCGCCAATGGTGCCGTGGTGACTTCACTGCGGCCGATCGATACGCGGGGGATAGCCGTTGCTGTTCGTCGCCCGCGCGCATGGCGGCCGGCGATATCGATCAGCTCTCGCAGGGGTTCACTCATGGCACGAGCATCGCGCATCGCCACGCGCCGCGCAACCATCGTGAGAGGATTAGGCAAGAGCGAGAGAGGTTTCGGCGCGCGACGTTTCCTGTGCTGCTCCAAATGGATGCCTTCCGCACGAGCACAGGAGACACTGACATGATGACATCGAAAAGCGCTCTGGTGACCGGCGCCAACAAGGGCATTGGCCGCGAAATCGCCCGGCGACTGGCGACGATGGGCTTCAAGGTCTGGCTCGGCGCCAGGGACGCCGAACGCGGCATGGCAGCGACGCAAGCCTTTCGCGCCGAAGGCCTGGACGTTCAATGGCTCGAGCTCGACGTCACACAGGATGAAAGCGTGGCGGCGGCCGTCAAAATCGTCAGCGCGGACAGTTCCTGCCTCGACGTGCTGGTGAACAACGCCGGCGTCGCTATCAACTACGATCCGCCGCCAAGTCGGCAGCGTGTTGCCGACATCCAGGCCACCTATGACGTCAATGTCTTCGGCCCGATCCGCGTGACCCAGGCGTTCCTGCCGCTACTGCTTGCAGCGCCGGCCGCCCGCATCGTCATGGTCAGCAGTTCCACCGGCTCCATCGGACGCGCGCTCGACCCTGCCACCGCCAATTCTGCCGTCAACCTGATGGGCTATGGCAGCTCCAAGACTGCCTTGAATGCCATCACCGTGGCCTTCGCCAGGGAACTCGAGGGGCAAGGCATCAAGGTCAACGCTGCGGCGCCCGGCTACACCGCCACCGATCTCAACGGGTTCAAGGGCCACCGCACGGTGCAGCAGGCGGCCGAGATCGTCATCCGCCTGGCCACCCTGGACACCGATGGTCCGACCGCGGGATACTTCAACGATGAGGGCCCGCTTGCCTGGTGAATTTGGGGCCTGGTGAAATTTGGCGGCAGTTTTCGGCAAAGGAATGCTCATTCCATATTGACTATGGATTGGAATTATTATTTCATATTGGGAGCATCACGCTGCCGCTCGCGCGTGTTATCAAAGACAACAAGGCCGACGGGAGGTTCCAATGAGCGAAGCCGTGGACGCAAAACAGGCGCCGCTCGACGTCATCACCATCGGTCGCGCTTCCGTCGACCTTTACGGCCAGCAGATCGGCTCGCGCCTGGAGGACATCACCTCCTTTGCCAAGTCGGTCGGCGGCTGTCCAGCCAACATCTCCGTCGGCACCGCCAGGCTCGGCCTGCGCTCGGCGCTGCTCACCCGCGTCGGCAACGAGCAGATGGGCCGTTTCATCCGCGAACAGCTGAAGCGCGAGGGCGTTTCGGTCGATGGCCTGAAGACCGATCCCGACCGGCTGACGGCACTGGTGCTGCTGTCGGTCGAGGAGGAAGGCGTCTCGCCGATGATCTTCTACCGTTCGGACTGCGCCGACATGGCGCTGTCGGAAGAGGATATCGATGAGGCGTTTATCGCTTCCGCCCGCGCGATCGTCGTCACCGGCACGCATTTTTCACGGCCCAACAGCGACGCGGCGCAGCGCAAGGCCATCCGCATCATCAAGGCCAAGGGCGGCAAGGTGGTGTTCGACATCGATTACCGCCCCAATCTCTGGGGTCTCGCCGGCCATGCCGAAGGTTTCGAGCGTTATGTGAAATCCGACCGGGTCTCCGCCCAGCTGAAGACGGTGCTGCCCGATTGCGATCTCATCGTCGGCACCGAAGAAGAGATCATGATTGCGTCGGGCGCCGATGATTGCCTGAGCGCGCTGAAGACGATCCGCTCGCTGTCCAAGGCCACCATCGTCCTGAAGCGCGGCGCCATGGGCTGCATCGTCTATGACGGACCGATCAGCGACGATCTCGAGCACGGCATCGTCGGCAAGGGCTTTCCGATCGAGGTCTACAATGTACTCGGCGCCGGCGACGCCTTCATGTCCGGCTTCCTGCGCGGCTGGCTTGGTGGCGAAGACCATGCAACGGCGGCGACCTGGGCCAATGCCTGCGGCGCCTTCGCCGTGTCGCGCCTGGTCTGCGCGCCGGAATACCCGACCTTCGAGGAATTGCAGTTCTTCCTCAAAAACGGCTCCAAGCATCTGGCGTTGCGCAAGGACGAGGCGATCAACCACATCCATTGGGCGACGACGCGCCGTCGCGACATTCCCTCGCTGATGGCGCTGGCCTGCGACCACCGCATCCAGCTCGACGATGTCGCCGCCAAGGCCGGCGCCAACCCGTCGCGCATCCAGGATTTCAAGGTGCTGACGGTGAAAGCCGCGGCCAAGGTCGCCGCCGGCCGCGCCGGCTATGGCATGCTGCTCGACGAAAAATACGGCCGCGACGCCATGTTCGAATATGCCCGCCATTCCTTCGCCTGGCTCGGCCGTCCCGTCGAATTGCCGGGCTCGCGGCCGCTACGCTTCGAATTCTCGCAGGATATCGGCTCGCAACTGGTCGAATGGCCGGTCGAGCACTGCATCAAATGCCTGTGCTTCTACCACCCCGACGATCCGGCGGCGCTGAAGGAAGAGCAGCAGCAGAAGCTGCGCGCTCTGTTCGAAGCCGCGCGCAAAGTTGGCCGGGAACTTCTCATCGAGATCATCGCCGGCAAGCATGGCAAGCTCGACGACACGACCATCCCGCGGGCGCTGGAGGAACTCTATGCGCTCGGCATCAAGCCCGACTGGTGGAAGCTCGAACCACAGGCTTCGGCCGGCGCCTGGGCCAGGATCGAGGCGGTGATCCTGAAGCACGATCCGTGGTGCCGCGGCGTCGTGCTGCTTGGACTGGAAGCGCCGCAGGACGAATTGGAAGCGGCCTTCGCCGCCACTGCCAAGGCGCCCATCGTCAAGGGTTTCGCCGTCGGTCGCACCATCTTCATCAACGCCGCCGAACAATGGCTGGCCGGCAAGATGACGGACGACGAGGCGGTGGCCGACATGGCGTCGCGCTTCGAGAAGCTGACCGAGGCGTGGCTTGCCGCGCGTGGCCGCAGAGCAGCATAACAAGGCGCGGCATAGGACTGCGGAGGAAAACAAAATGACCAAGACAATCCGCCTGACGATGGCGCAGGCGCTGACCCGCTTTCTCAGCCAGCAGATGACCGAGATCGATGGCACGAAAGTGCCGATCTTCGGCGGTGTCTGGGCGATCTTCGGCCATGGCAATGTCGCCGGCATCGGCGAGGCGCTCTATCAGGTGCGCGACGAACTGCCGACCTTCCGTGCCCACAATGAACAGGCGATGGCGCATGCGGCGATCGCCTATGGCAAGGCCAATTTCCGCCGCCGCTTCATGGCGGCGACCTCTTCGATCGGTCCCGGCGCGCTCAACATGGTGACGGCGGCAGCGCTCGCACACGTAAACAGGTTGCCCGTCCTGTTTTTACCCGGCGATGTCTTCGCCAACCGCATTCCCGATCCGGTGCTGCAGCAGGCCGAGGATTTTTCCGACGGCACGGCGACGGTCAATGACTGTTTTCGTCCGGTGTCGCGCTATTTCGACCGCATCACCCGGCCGGAGCAGATCATTCCGGCGCTGGCCCGGACCATGCAGGTGCTGACCGATCCCGCCGAATGCGGCCCGGTGACATTGTCGCTCTGTCAGGACGTGCAGGCCGAGGCCTATGACTATCCCGAGAGCTTCTTTGCCGAACGCGTCTGGCACCAGCGCCGTGTCCGCCCGGACCGCAGCGAGCTGGCGGCCGCGGTAGCAGCGCTCAAAGGGGCAAAAAAGCCGCTGGTGATCGCTGGCGGCGGCGTGCTGTATTCGCAGGCCTCCGATGAACTGGCCAAATTCGTACAAGGCGCCGGCATTCCGGTCTGCGAGACGCAAGGCGGCAAATCCTCGCTGCCGGACGATCATCCGCTGAACATGGCGGCGGTCGGCGTCACCGGCACTTCGGCCGCCAACCGGCTGGCCGAGGAAGCCGACGTAGTGCTGGCGGTCGGCACCAGGCTGCAGGATTTCACCACCGGTTCCTGGTCGCTGTTCAAGAATTCCGGCAAGACCATCATCGGCCTCAACGTTCAGCCTTTCGACGCCGGCAAGCATCGCGCGCTGCCGCTGGTCGCCGATGCAGCCGAGGGACTGGCTGAGTTGGGTGCTGCGCTGAAAGGCTGGAAGGCGCCTGCCGTCTGGACCGACAATGCGGCCAGGGGCAAGACGGACTGGCAGGCCGATGCCAGCAAGGTGACGGCGTCGACCAACGCCGCCTACCCCTCCGACGCGCAGGTCATCGGCGCCGTACAGCGCGCTATGGGTTCCGGCGTGACGCTGCTGCATGCCGCCGGCGGTCTGCCCGGCGAATTGCATAAGCTCTGGCAGGCCGGTGCGCCCGGCTCCTACCACGCCGAATACGGTTTCTCGACCATGGGCTACGAGATCGCCGGCGGGCTCGGCGTCAAGATGGCCAAGCCCGACGAGGACGTCGTCGTCATGATCGGCGACGGCTCCTATCTGATGCTCAATTCCGAGATCGCCACGTCGGTGATGCTTGGCCTCAAGCTCACCATCGTGCTGCTCGACAACAGAGGCTATGGCTGCATCAACCGGCTGCAGATGGCGACCGGCGGCGCCAACTTCAACAATCTGCTGAAGGACTCGCGCCACGAGATCCTGCCCGACATCGACTTCGCGGCGCATGCGGCAAGCCTTGGCGCCATTGCCGAAAAAGTGCCGTCGATCGCCGGGCTGGAAAACGCGCTGCAAAAGGCCAAGAAGAACACGCGCACCACGGTGCTGGTCATCGACACCGATCCGCTGGTTTCAACCGATGCCGGCGGCACTTGGTGGGATGTGGCGGTGCCGGAAGTGTCCGCGCGCAGCCAGGTGAACGCGGCCCGCAAGGCCTATGATGAAAAGCGCCAGATGCAGACCATCGGCGATTGATGCTAGCTCCCTTCTCCCCGTCCCTATACGGGGAGAAGGTGCCGGCAGGCGGATGAGGGGCAGCGCCGGCGGCAAAAGAATGTACTGTTTCAATCTGGAGTGACGACTTGAAAGCCAAACTGGGCATGTCCCCCATTGCGTGGTGGAACGACGATCTTGCGGAACTCAGCGATGACGTGTCGCTGGAGGAGTGTTTGCGCCAGTCGCGTTCGGCCGGCTTCACCGGCATGGAAATGGGCCGCCGCTTTCCCAACGATCCCAAGATCATGCTGCCGATCCTGAAGACGGCCGACGTCACGCTGTGCGGCGGCTGGTTCTCCGGCACGCTGGTCGATGAAGACATGTCCAAGAACAAGGATCGCATCCAGCCGATGATCGACCTGTTCAAGGCCGTCAACGCGCCTTGCATCGTCTATGGCGAGGTCGGCCGCTCCATCCAGGGCGATCGCTCGAAGCCGCTCGCCACCAAGCCGAAACTCGCGGACGACGAGATGAAGGCCTACGCCAGGCGCCTGACCGAATTTGGCGAATGGTGCGCCGAACAAGGCATGCCACTGTCCTATCACCACCACATGGCGGCCGTGGTTGAAACCGAGCCGGAGCTCGATGCCTTCATGCGCTATTCCGGCGAAGGCATCCCGCTGCTGCTCGATGCCGGTCACCTCGCCTTTGCCGGCGGTGATGTGTTGCGCGCCATCGACAATCATCACCAGCGCATCAGCCATGTGCATGTGAAGGATGTGCGCATGGACGTGATCGACAATCTCGATCGCAGCAAGCAATCCTTCCTCGATGCCGTGGCGCTTGGCGCTTTCACCGTGCCGGGCGATGGTTCGCTGGACTTTGGCGCCATCGTGCAAAAGCTGGCGGACCATGGCTATGAGGGCTGGTTCGTGGTCGAGGCCGAGCAGGATCCGAAGAAGAATCCACCGCTGAAGATGGCGCAGGTCGGCTACGCCGAACTGATGCGGGTGATGACCGCCGCCGGCTACACGGTCGAAACGCAAGGCTTCCCCAACGCATGAATGCTGGATTTGCCGTGACGGGCAGCCTATCTGATGCCCAGTTGGTGAAACCCGGATTGGCCCGATGAAAGACTATGAGCACCCGTTCTTCCGGCCCTTGTGGCGGCGCGTTGCCATCGTCGTGGTCTGCCTCGCCTGGTCGGGGATCGAATTTGCCACCGGCACGCCATTCTGGGGCGTTCTCGCTCTTGGTTTCGCTGGCTACGCCGTCTGGCAGTTCTTCTACCTCTACAAGCCGGTCGATGAGGACAAGCCTCCGGTCGAGCCAAAGGAATAGAGCGGTCAATGGCGCAGAGGTTTTTGTGGATCGGATACGGCGTGCGTGGTGGCTCGCCGACGTTGGCGATTGGCAGGAACGCTCTTCACTTCGTCATCCTAGGGCGGAGCAAGGAGCGCAGCGACGCAGCGCAGACCCTAGGATCCATGCCATGACGTTGAAGGTGGCGTGACGGTGCAGGATTTCGCTCCGCTGCACCCTTCGGCCGAGGTAACGGCATGGATCCTAGGGTCTCCGCGACGGAGCTTCGCTCCTGCTTCGCCCTAGGATGACGAAGTTGAGAGGGCCCCGGCTAATCTCCGAAGTTTGTTCACGGGACCGCAAGCAGGGCTGAAATTAGGGAGACAAAAAATGTCGAAACTGCTCGTCAAAGCCAACAAGGGCCATGGCCGCGTCGCCCATGTCACGCCGAAAAGCGCCGGCTGGACCTATGTCGGCTTCGACCTGCATCGGTTGAAGCCCGGCGAGACGGCATCCGGCAAGACGCAAGATCGTGAAATCTGCCTGGTGTTCGTCACCGGCAAGGGCAAGGCAAAAGCCGGCGGCAACGAGCTCGGCCTGCTCGGCGGGCGCATGTCGCCTTTCGAAGGCAAGCCGTGGTCGGTCTATGTACCCGAGGGTTCGGACTGGTCGGTGACCGCAGACACTGAACTGGAACTCGCCGTCTGCTCGGCGCCCGGCCTTGGCGGCGGTCTGCCGGTCCGCGTCATCGCGCCCGACGATCTCGGCCAGGAGATCCGCGGCAAGGGCACCAACACGCGCTATGTCACCAACATCCTGCCGGAGGGCAAGCCGGCCGATTCGCTGCTGGTGGTCGAGGTCATCACGCCCGGCGGCCATACATCGAGCTACCCGCCGCACAAGCACGACCAGGACAATCTGCCGGCCGAGTCCTATCTCGAGGAAACCTACTACCACCGCCTCAACCCGCCGCAGGGCTTTGCCTTCCAGCGCGTTTACACCGATGCCGACAAGAATGGCGAACGCGCCCTAGATGAGGCGATGGCGATCGAAGACGGCGATGTCGTGCTGGTACCCGAGGGCTACCACCCCTGTGCGGCCTGTCATGGCTATGATCTCTATTATCTCAACGTCATGGCCGGACCGAAGCGGACGTGGAAGTTCCACAACGCGCCCGAGCACGAATGGCTGATGAAGGCCTGATCGGTCCCGCCTTTTCGGCTGAAGCTGTTGGTCCAGCTTGGAAAAATCGTCGGCTAAGGACCTTCAGGGTCGATTTGCCATCGAAAACCCTTCAAAGCTTCGTCAATCCGTCATGGAAATCGCCTATGGCAGCGGAGCTGACGAGGACTTCTTATGCGCTATGCCATCTATTTCACCCCCCGGCAGGACGAGCCGCTGGCGCGGATCGCCGCCAATTGGCTCGGCCGGGATCCGTTCGGCGCCGCCACCCGCCCGGTCGAGGCCGTGGGCGATTTGTCGGCGGCGGAAGTCGCCTTCCACACCGCGTCAGCCCGCCGCTACGGTTTTCATGCGACGCTGAAGGCGCCCTTCCGGCTGGCGCCGAACGAGACGGAAACCTCGCTTCGCGCGGCACTTGACGCTTTTGCAGAAGCGACGCCGGTGGTGACCATCCCGCGCCTGGTCGTCAGCCAGATCGACAGCTTCTTCGCGCTGGTGCCGGAGGGCCCGCTGCCGGCGCTCAACCGTTTCGCCGATGACGTCGTGCTTGGCTTCGACCGTTTTCGCGCGCCGCTAACCGAAGCGGAAATCGAACGCCGCAGCCCCGATTCGCTGAAGCCGGCCGAGTTTCGCAATCTCTGCCAGTGGGGCTACCCCTATGTCTTCGAGACCTTTCGGTTCCATATGACGCTGTCGGGCCGCGCCGGGTCACAGGAAAGCCCCCGTTTGCGCGCAGCAATCGACAGCCTGTTTGCGCAGGTGCTGCAACAGCCGGTGCCGGTCGACGCGCTGACGCTGTTTGTCGAAACCGAACCCGGCGCCCCGTTCATGGTGCTTTCCCATCACGCACTGGCGCGCCGCGCCGCCAGAAAAACTGCCTGACGCTGAACCAGCAAGGACTGCCTGCAATGACCGCCGAGACCGTTCTGAACAATGCCCGCATCGTCCTGGCCGACGAGATCGTCGAAGGCTCGATCGTGTTGCGCGACGGTTTCATCGCCGGCATCGAGGCCGGTGTCGGCCGAACCGGCGAGGACATGGGTGGCGACTACATCATCCCCGGTTTGGTCGAGCTGCACACCGATCACCTCGAAGGCCACTATGCGCCGCGACCGAAAGTGCGCTGGAATCCGATCGCCGCCGTGCTCGCCCATGACGCGCAGGTGGCCACCGCCGGCATCACCACCGTGCTCGATGCCTTGCGCGTCGGCATGGACGAGGATGCCGACCTGACATCCCTGGACATCCGCAAGCTGGCCGACGCCATCGAGGACAGCGTCCAGCAGGACCGGCTGCGAGCCGACCATTTCATCCATCTGCGCTGCGAGGTTTCGGCACCGGATTGCCTCGCCGCTTTCGCCAATTTCGACGGCGACGAACGGGTCAAACTGGCGTCGCTGATGGACCATGCGCCGGGACAGCGCCAGTTCGTCAATCTCGAAACCTACGCCTATTACTACCAGCGCAAGCTGAAGCTGACCGATCGCGACTTCAAGCTGTTCTGCGAAAAGCGGATGGCCGAATCGGAGCGGAATTCGGCCCCCAACCGGGCGGTGATCGCCGCTGCCTGCCATCAGCGTGGCATCGTGCTGGCCAGCCATGACGACGCCACGGCAGGCCATGTCGGCGAGGCGATCGAGCAAGGTGTGCGCGTCGCCGAGTTCCCGACCACCGAGGAAGCCGCTAGGGCTTCGAAGGACGCCGGCCTCGGCGTGCTGATGGGCGCGCCAAACGTCATGCGCGGCTCCTCGCATTCGGGCAATGTCTCGGCCCGCACGCTGGCTGGCGAGGGCCTGCTCGACATATTGTCGTCCGACTACATTCCTTTCAGCCTGATCCAGTCGGCCTTCTTCCTCGGCGACGTGGTCGAGGGAATTTCCCTGCCGCAGGCGGTGGCGATGGTCTCGAAGAACCCGGCCGATGCGGTCGGTCTCACCGATCGCGGCGTCATCGAACAAGGCCGGCGCGCCGATCTGGTTCGTGTCCGCGTCGATGACCACGTGCCCGTTGTCCGCACCGTCTGGCGCCAGGGACGCCGGGTCGCATGATGGTGTCGGCGTTGATCGAACGCGAGTTGTCCGCCGAGACGTTTCCGATCCGTGACGGTGTCTTCGTCGCCGTCGTCGGCCCAAGCGGCGCCGGCAAAGACACGGTGATCGGCTACGCCCGTGCGTGCTTCACCGAGGAGACGCGGCTGGAGTTCGTGCGCCGGGTCATCACCAGGCCTTGCGACATCACCAGCGAAGACCACGACACGCTGGCCGACGCTGCTTTTGTCGAAGCCGAAGCCGACGGTGCCTTCGCCGTCGCCTGGGAGGCGCATGGCCTGCGCTACGGCATCCCGGTCGATGTCGACTGGTCGGTCGCCAATGGCCGTGTTGCCATCGCCAATGTCTCCCGCGCGATCATCCCGGTCTTGCGCGAACGCTATGCCAATCTGGCCATCGTCGAGATCACCGCCACGCCGGAGGTGCTGGCCGAGCGGCTGGCCATGCGCGGCCGCGAGTCTCGCGGCGAAGTGCTGGCGCGGCTGGCGCGCAGCGCCAATGTGACCTTGTCGGAACCTGGCGTCACCTCAATCGACAACAGCGGCCCGCGCGAAGCGGCCGGCGAACGTTTCACTGAGGTGCTGCGCAAGGCGATGGCGTTTTCCGATATGTCGGGGATGATCTAGTCAGATCACTACTCCGCCGCCGCACCGGCCACGCTTTTGCGTGTCGCGTCCATCATCAGCCGCCGCGCCCGGAACACGCCCCATTGCTGGTCGACCAGCACACCGATCAGGATAACCCCGCCCATCACCGCGAAGTTGAGCGAGGAGGGGATGCCGAGCAGATTGACGAGGTTCTGCAGCTCCTGCAGCAGCACCGTGCCGAGGATCACGCCGATCAGCGAGCCTTCGCCGCCGCGCAGCGAGAAGCCGCCGAGCACCGCCGCCGCAATGGCGTAAAGCTCGTAGAACTGGCCGTGGCTGGCCGGCGAGATCGAGCGCGTGTACATGGCGAAATAGACCGCTGACAGCGCCGTCAGAACGCCGCAGATGACATAGGCGGCCATGACGACGCGCCCCGTTCTAATGCCGGAATATTTTGCCGCTTCCTCGTTCTTGCCGATGGCGTAGAGGTAGCGGCCGAACACCGAGCGGTGCAGCACCACCCACATGACGATGGCGATGACGATCAGCGCGATGAAGCTGTTCGGCACGCCCCAGCTGCGCCCCGCCGTCAGGAATTCGAGCTCCGGAAAATTCTGCCCGAAGCCGAAGCCCGCGGTTCCGTCGGCGGTGTAGAAGCGCGCCACGCCGCGATAGATCAGCAAACCGCAGAGCGTCACCACGAAGGGCTGCAATTTCAGCCGCGTGATCAGCCAGCCATGCACCAGGCCGATGATGGCGCCGAGCACCAGGATCAATGGCAGCGCGATCGGCCATCCCAAACCGCGCACGGCGATGAAGTCGATAAACAGCGTACCGAGCAGCGCCACCACCGATCCCACAGACAATTCGATGCCGCCGGTGATGATGACGAAGGCCTGGCCGATCGACAGGATGCCGAACAGGCCGATGAGGTTCGAGGTGTTGGCAAGGTTGATCGGCAACAGGAAGCGCGGATTGATGATCGCCACCACCGCTCCGACCACCAGGATCAGGATCAGCAGGCCGAGATCTTTCTTGCTCATCGTCTTCTCCCCAATGCCCGCTTGAGCAGGTTCTGCAAAACTGTTCCGCCGTTTTGCGACAGCGGCAAAAACAAGACCTAGTTCGGCTTCTTGCCGACAGCCAGCAACAGCACGTTTTCCTGGCTGAAGTGTTCCTTGTCGAGAATGCCGGAGATCTGGCCCTCATGCATGACGGCGATGCGGTCCGAAACGCCGATCACCTCTTCCATGTCGCTGGAGATCATCAGCACCGCGACGCCGGCATCGGCCAGCGCCCGCATCAGCCCGTAAATCTCGGCCTTGGCGCCGATGTCGATGCCGCGCGTCGGCTCGTCCAGGATCATCACCTTGGGGTCCATCGCCAGCCATTTGCCCAGCACCACCTTTTGCTGGTTGCCGCCCGAGAGCGTGCCGGTGCGCGTCTGCACCGATGGCGCCTTGATGCCGAGATTGGTCTTCTGCTTCTCGGCCGTGGCGGCCTCGGTGCTGGCGGAAACCAGGGAACGCCTGGCATGCGCCGGCAAATTCGGCAGCGAAATATTCTGCGCGATCGAGAGATCAAGCAGGATGCCGGTCAGTTTGCGGTCTTCCGGCACCAGGAAGATGCCGCTGGCCACCGCGTCGGCGGCGGAACCCAGAACCAGGCTTTGCCCGTCGAGCTGCAAGGTGCCGCCAAAGCTCTTGTCGATGCCGAACAGCACGCGCGCCAGTTCGGTGCGGCCGGAGCCGACCAGCCCGGCCAGGCCGAGGATCTCGCCATGCCTGACGTCGAGGTCGACCGGACGGTCGGGATAGGCGCCGGTGCGGATGGCCTTGGCCGACAGCGCGACGCTGCCCGGCGCGCGCGCCGCTTCGGCGGCCTTCTCGCGCTCCTTCAGCATGCGGCCGATCATCAGCTTGACCATCTGGTCGTGATTGATCGAGCTCTTCGGCAAGGTGCCGGCAAGCAGCCCGTCCCTGAGCACGACGACGCGATCGGCGACCCGCTCGACCTCGTGCAGGCGGTGCGAGATGAAGATGACGCTGATGCCGTCGGCCTTCAGCGCGGCGATGACATCGAGCAATTTGTCGGTCTCGGCGAGCGGCAGGCTCGACGTCGGTTCGTCCAGGATCACCAGTCGCGCCTTGATCGACAGCGCCTTGGCGATTTCGACCATCTGCTGCTGCGCCAGCGACAGCGACGAAACCGGCGTGTCGGCCGAGAAGTTGGCACCAACCCGCTTCAGCAACGGCGCCACCATGGAGCGAAGTTTTACCCGGTCGACCAGCCTGAGCGGACCGCCACGCAACGGCTCGCGGCCGAAAAAGATATTGGCGGCGACGTCGAGGTTTTCGAACAGGTTGAGTTCCTGGTGGACGAAGGCGATGCCCGAACCGAGGCTCCCTTCGACGGTCAGCCCGTGATGCGCGACGCCGTCGACGGTGATCGTACCGGTGTCCGGCGTCGTCACGCCGCCAAGGATTTTCATCAGCGTCGATTTGCCGGCGCCGTTTTCACCGACCAGGCCGATCACTTCGCCCGGCCTGACCTCCATCGAAAACCCATCCAGCGCGACAACGCCGGGATAGGTCTTGCGCACGCCCTCGAGGCTGAGGAACGGAGTGGATGCAACGATGGATGTGTCGGAGTAATTCATCATGCCTGACAGCAGCCGGTGGAACGAAATAGTCCCATCTGCAGACTGACGACCCTTGCCGGGTTCGTCAATGCGAACCGCCGGCCCGGGATGAACCCGAGCCGGCGCAATTCATTCGCTTAGTTCCCGGACATCGCCTTCAGATTGGCGGCATAGGCGTCGACGTCATCCTTGCCGATGATCTTGGTCGGCACGATGATCAGGCCGCCTTCCGGAATGCCCGACTTGTCGCCCTTGAGATAGGCCGCCATCAGCTTCATGCCTTGATAGGCCCATTCGAAGGGCTGCTGCACGACAGTCGCCGCCACGGTGCCTTCCTTGACGCCGCCCAGCGTGATCGGATCGTCATCGAAACCGACGACGGTGATCGAGCCGAGCTTGCCCGCGTCGCGCAGCGCTTCATAGATGCGCGGCGTGTTGTAGGAGTAGAAGCCGACCATGCAGGTGATGTCGGGGCTGGCGACCAGCGCGTCCTCGACATTCTTCTTGGCGCGCGCCTGGTCGATATCGTCACCGCGCACGTCGACCAGCTCGATCTTGCTGCCGGCGAGCCCGTCCTTCATGCCCTGGATGCGTTCCTTGGCATTGTCGGCGCCGAGCAGGCCGACGAAGCCCAGGCACTTGCCGCCGTCGGGCATCGCCTTCTTGGCAATCTCGGCCGCCTGCTTGCCGGCATCGACATTGGACGAGCCGATATAGGCGACGCGCTTGGTCTGCGGTGCGTCGCTGTCGGTGGTGAACAGCGCCGTTTCAGAAGCGATCTTGTTCAGGCCGTCGGTCGAGGTCTTGGGGTCGACGGCGGACACCATGATGCCCTTGACGCCGGCGGTCACCAGATCGTCCATCAGCCGCTGCTGGATGGCGACCGACGACTGCTCCGGATATTTGAGTTCGAGATTGTAGTCGGGCAGTTCGCCCTGCGCCTTCTTGACGCCGGCTTCCGCCGCCTTCCAGAAATCGGAAGCGCCGTTGACGACGAAGGCCAGTGTCGGCTTGTCGTCGGCACGCGCGATCGCCGTCGCCGACAATCCCAGCAGCAGGGCAGCCGCGGCTACGGATGCGTTTCGTATTGCAGATTTCATGTTCAACCTCCCATTTGGCTTAGACATTTTCGCTGATCAGAAAATTGTCGTTTGTGGCTTGGACGCCCTCTCCTCAAGGCGCTTCTAGGGCAGCGAAAGAACGGCGCCGTTCCAGCCACGTCGTGGACTTTAGAGACTCATTTGCGGTTCGTAAATAGTCCGATTTGTCTGACATTTCCGTGAACGTATGGCATTGTCCTGCCGGCCGCAGCCTGCCCGATATCGTGCCATACGCCTGCTCCAGTCATCGCTGCTCGATCCCGAGCTTTGCATGACCATTTGACGTTAGAACGCTTACGGGTATTAGTAAATAGTATTAGTTTCCGGTTGGAAATCGCGAGGTCGGTTGTGGAGATGGCGGCGAAGACGGGGAGGTTTGCGGTCGATGCGAGCCGTGGCGGAGCGAAAAAGAAGAGCCACCGCAAGGTCTTGCCCTATCAGACGTTGCCTGATGCCTTGCCTGCTCACGCGTCGCGGACGGCTGTATGGTAGCCGGGATGCTAATAATCATTGGCGCGCGGTCAGATTATAAACGCACGCCACCGGACCATCTTGCTGTTGTGCCGGCCTGTGGTTAGACAGGCTGGGATGGGGGACGAGACTGCAATGAGCGAACCGACGGAACTGCGCGATCCCTCTCCCGAGGTTTCCCGGCGCCGCAAGCCAGCGGGCAAAAACCCCAAGGGCCGTGTCACCATGACCGACATCGCCAGGGCCGCGGGCTGCTCGCAGGCGACGGTTTCGTTCGTGCTCAACAACACGCCGGGCATCAGGCTGTCGCAGCAGACCCGCGAGCGGGTGATCGAGGCGGCGCGCACGCTTGGCTATTCACCGCCCGCCTTTTCCGCCTTGCAACGCCCGGTGCCCGCCTTCGACGGGCTGGACGGGGTGATCGGCTTTGCCGTCGACCAGCTGGCGACCAGCCCGGAAGCGGTCGTTGCTATCGAAGGCGCGCGGCAAGCCTCGTGGAATGCCGGCAATGTGCTTTTGGTGGCGCAGACGCTGGGCGATTCCGTCATGGAGCCGCGCGCCATTGCAGCACTGACCAAGCGGGGCATTTCGGCGCTGATCTACATGACCATCTTCACCCGCGAGATCGTTGCCCCTGACTATCTCTACGGTCTCGACATCCCGGTCATTTTGCTCAATTGCTACACCGCCGACTATGCCTTCCCCGCCGTGGTGCCGAGCGAGATCGCCGGCGGCCAGAGTTCCACCCGCCATCTGATCAGCCATGGCCACCGCCGCATCGCCACCATCACCGGTGAACCCTGGATGCAGGCGGCGCAGGATAGGCTCAAGGGTTACCGCCGGGCGCTGGCCACGGCCGACATCCCGTTCGATCCGGAACTGGTGGTCGAGGGCGACTGGTCGGCCAGCGCCGGCTATGCCGCCACCGTCAAGCTATTGGCGCTGAAGGATCGCCCGACCGCCATCTTCTGCCAGAACGACCGCACCGCCATCGGCTGCTACGAAGCGCTGAAGGAAGCCGGCCTGCACATTCCCCAGGACATCTCAGTCGTCGGCTATGACGACGAGGAAATCGCCCGCCATCTGTTCCCGCCGCTGACGACCTCGATCCTGCCGCACATGGCAATGGGCCAATGGGCGATCGAACAGCTGGAAGTGCCGGCCCCGCCTGGCCGTGGGCGGTATCCCATCACCAAGCTGGAGTGTCCGCTGGTGGAAAGGGAGTCGGTAAGCGCTGTCGCCGGGCCGTCCACGAGTTCGCGCGAAACATCGGTGGGCTAAAGCGTCGGCTCGCCGTCCGGCGCTCTATCCGCCAACCATCAGCTTGACGACTTCATCGTGGTTGGTTTCCGAGATCTTGCGCTCGCCGGCCTGGACGCCGCGCCGCAGCACGACGATGCGGTCGGACACGGCAAAAATGTCCTGCAGATTGTGCGAGATGAAGATCACGCCGCGGCCTTGTGCCTTGAGCTGGTGGATGAGCGAAATGACCTTGCGCTGCTCGGGCACGCCAAGCGCTGCCGTCGGTTCGTCCATGATCAGGATCTGCGCGTCCCAATAGACGGCCCGGCCGATGGCGACAGCCTGGCGTTGACCGCCGGAGAAATTGCTGACCGGGGCCTCCAGCCGGCTGACATGGAAATCCAGCCGGCTCATGGTCTGCTTGGCGGCGACGGCCATCGCCTTGCGGTCGAGCACCGGCAGGAAGCCGAAGGCCTTGCGCATGGGTTCACGGCCGAGGAAGATGTTGGCGCCGATCGACAGATTGTCGGCCAGTGCCAGGTCCTGGTAGATGGTCTCGATGCCCTTTTCGCGCGCCTCCTGCGGCGTCGCAAAGGTGACTGGCTGGCCCCTGAGCAGGATCTCGCCGCCGGTCGGCTGAAACACCCCCGATATCGCCTTGATCAGCGTCGTCTTGCCGGCGCCGTTGTCGCCGGCCAGCGCCACCACTTCGCCCGGCCGCACGGCCATGGAGAAATCGTTGAGCGCCTGCACCGCGCCAAAATGCTTGGAAAGGTGGCGAACTTCGAGAAGCGGTGTGGTCTGATCGGAACTATTCATCCTGGCGAGCTCCACTGAACCGGCGCTGCGCCTGGTCGATTAGGACGGAGATGATGATGACGACGCCGACAGCGATGAACTGCCAGAACGGCTCGACATTGACGAAAACCAGCCCGTACTGGATGACCGCGATCACCAGCGCGCCGGCGACCGTGCCGAAGATGGTGCCGGAGCCGCCGAACAGGCTGGCGCCGCCGATGACCACGGCCGCGACGCTGTCGAGCAGCAGCGGCTCGCCGGCCTGCGCGGCGCCGGCGGTGAAGCGCGCCGCATAGAGCGCCCCACCAAGGCCGGCGCACATCGCCGACAGCACGTAGAGGCGCAGTATGTGCCCCCTGATGTCGATGCCGGCGCGACGCGCCGCCTGGACGTTGGCGCCGATGGCGTAATTGTGCTGGCCGAACCGGGTCTGGCTGAGCAAATAGTGCATCACGATGACGAAGATGGCGGTGATCATCACGAGATAGGGCACGCCGTAGAATTTGCCGTTGCCGAGCAGCGCGAACCAGGAATTCTGCACCGGCACCGTGGTGCCGCCGGCGAGCAGGTAGGCAGCGCCGCGCGCCACGCCGAACATGCCGAGCGTGCCGATGAAGGGCGGGATTCTGAGCCGCGAGATCAACAGGCCGTTGATGACGCCGGGCACGCCGGCGACAAGCACGGCAGCCAGGATGCCGGCCAGCATGGCCAGCGGCAGCGGGATTGCGGCGCCCGCCATGTTGGTCGCGTGCGCGGCGATGACGGCCGCCAGCCCCATGATGAAGCCCAGCGAGAGGTCGATACCGCCCGAAATGATGACGAATGTCTGTCCGGTCGCCAGCAGCAACGGCGCAACGGCAAAGATTGCAATGGACTGCACGTTGAACGGATTGAGCACGAAGGTGGCGCCGAAGGAGAGCCGCGACCAGACCTCGAAACAGATGATCAGGCCGGCAAGGAACAGCCAGGCCCGGCCTTCGGCGATCCGGCCGAGCAAGGTTCTGGTGGGATCACCATGGTCCGCCTGGGGGGCGACATGCTTTTCGACCTGTTGTGATGTTGACGTCATCAATGCATCCGATCCGCGGCTTGGCTGTCCTGGCCAGGCCTGTGTCAAACAGGGTCCCGGCGCGATACCGGGCATCGGTCTCCTCCCGGCTCGCCGGGAGGAGACCAGAGTGAGGACTTATTCGGAGTAAAGATACTTCGAGATGTTCGGATCCGCGATGTTGGACTTGTCCATGATCGTGAAGCCGGTGCCGATCGCAACCGGGATCGAATGGCCGGTCAGATGGGCATAGGCCGAAACGACGCCGAAATAGCCGATCTCGGCCGGATGCTGCGCAATCGCAACGTCGACCAGGCCGGTGTTGATGTTGTCGACGATGCTGGTCGGCGCGTCGAACGCCACGACCTTGACGACACCGCTCTGTCCGGCCTGCTTGACGCCATTGGCGGCACCCAGCGCGGAGAACAAATTGGCGCCGAACACGCCGACGAGATCGGGGTTGCGCGCGAACACCGCTTGCAGCTGCGACGCCGCTTTGTTGGCGTCGTCCTCGTTGAACTGGGTCTCGAGCACGGTGATGCCGGTATGCTTGGCCATCTCCTTCTTGAAGCCTTCTTCACGCTGGTCGGTGGTCGAGATGCCGGGCTTGACGTTGGAAACGTAGACCTTGCCCTTGTCGCCAATGGCGGTGGCGAGCGCCCGCGCGGCAATCTCGCCGCCCAGCACGTTGTCCGAAGCGATATAGGCCAGCGGGAAATCCGCATCGCCGGCGCCGGTCTGGTAGACGCCGCTGCCGATGAAGGTGTCGACGGTGATAACCGGAATGCCGGCATCATTGGCCTTGCGCAGCGGCTCGACCAGCTGAACCTTGTCGGTCGGCGCGATCAGGATGGCGTCCGGCTTCTTGGCGATGACGGCGTCAAGCACGGGGACCTGGGTGACCGGATTGAAATCCGGGGCGCCCTGGAAAACCAGGTTGACGCCAAGTGCATCGGCTGCCGCCTGGGCGCCCTTGCGCATGGTGATGTAGAAACCGTCGGTGGTCAGGCCCGGAACGAGCGCAATGGTGAACTTCTTGTCTTCGGCCTGAGCCGATCCGATCAGCGCCGTTGCGCTGATGGCGAGAGCCGCGAGCGCGGCAACGATCTTCTTCATGACATCCTCCTCATGGGTGTTGGCAGATTTGCCGTTGCGATTGGAATCGAAATGGCCGTCGATCTGTTCAAGGGCTGACGGCCGGAAACGCCTGCTTGCTGTTACGGGCAGCTCCTCCCAGGCGCCTCCCAAGTCGTTAGGTCAGCCGGTCGAAACCGACCGGCCTGATATCGGCGGTTCCGTTTCCTTGCCTCCGCAAGGTCCAGAGAACCGCGCTGCCCGACACGCATGCGTGCCTAGCTGAAAAGTTGTAACACTTTGCTGAAAGAAATTGCAACCGGGTATTTCCCGGGCCGAAACGCTTTTCAAAACGGACGGCATCTGCCTGCTCCGCGGAGCCCCCGCGGGAGACTAGAGCATGATCCCGAAAAGGGGAAACCGGTTTTCGGGGGAGATCATGGTCCAGCAAAAGGGTGATTTTTGCAGTCGGGCGGACGACTCTACCGCGGCAAGGCGTCGAGGATGGCCTGCGCCGTCTTGGTGTCGGTTATCAGCGCGTTGATGAGCTTGGCCCGCACAGCGCCGATGATGGCGCTCGCCTTTTCCGGCAAGGCGGCGACGCCGATGACCAACGGCACGGCGCGAAGCTGGGCCGGCGACATGGCGATCATCCGGCTCTCGCCTTCCCAAGGGATCAGCGTGCCGTCGGCGTCGAAATAGTGGCGGATGACGTCGCCTGCGGCATGAAACAGCGCCTGTTCGCTCAGCGTCGCGGCACTTGCCTCGGGCGGGTTGATGGCATGCGGCAGGCCGATGCCGACGATCGCCACATCGGTGCGGTCCCACAGCGCGACACTGTCGGCAATGGCCGCATCGCTAAGAAAAACCTCGCGCAATTCGGTCGACGGCAGATAGGGCGCATGGATGAAGTGCGGCGTGCCGCCGAACTCCTCGGCGGCGAGGCGCACAAACTCGTTGATCTGGAAATGCGCCGCCTGCTGCTGCATGCCGCCGGTGGCCGCGACGGTGAGAACGCCGGGAATGCGGGGCAGGCCGGCGCGGATCACCTCGCGGATGGCGCGCCCCCAGCCGATCGCGACCACCGAGCCGGCCGCCAGCTCGGCTTGCCTGAGCAAGGCGCCGAGCGGTGCGGCGAGCGCCGCCAGCGCACCGGCCGCCGGTGTCTCGACCACCGCGGCAGTGCGCAGCCCGAGCCCGTCGATCAGCTGCGTGGTGATGATCTCGGGCGTTGCCAGGTCGAGAACCTCGATGCGCACGATGCCTTCTGCCCTGGCCCGCTGCAGCAACCGCGATATGGTCGCGGTGGAGACGCCGAGCCGGCGCGCGATATCGACCTGCGACATCTCCGCCTCGTAATGCATCTTGGCGACCGTATGCAGCATCGTCCGCGATGCGGCCGCATCGTTTGCTGAGGGGACAGACAGCTTGCAATTCCTTTCAGCAATGTGTTACAGGTCCGGCGACTGATCGAGTTATCGCGCAAATCGGGCAGACCTGCAACGTGAGTTCGTTCCCACGGCACCTTGTGGGGTCCGGCCGGATTTTCAGGGTTCGATAGCAGATCGATGCGGCATGCCTGCCGCGAGGTAGGCAACCGTCCTGTTCCACAAAATTGCGCCCTGGGGCGCCAACATCGGACAAAACACCATGACCAAGATGACGACTGCAGAGTTGCGCGGCTACCAGCAGATCTGCGGCAAGGACGGCGCAATGATGGCCATCGCCTGCGACCAGCGCGGCGGCATGCGCACGCTTCTGGCGTCGGACCCCGAAGAACAGGCCAAGATCACCAACGACATGCTGGGCGACACCAAGGCCGACATCACCCGCTACCTCGCCAGCCAGGCCTCCTGCGTGCTGCTCGACCCGCTCTGCGCCGTGCCGCGGGTGGTCGATGAAGGCGTGCTCAACCGCGATACGGCGCTGCTCATCGGCCTCGACGCCTCCGGCTTCGATGTGACGCCGCAGGGCTACCGCCTGTCGCGCCTCGTTCCCGGCATCGACGCGCGCCGCGTGCGCGAACTCGGCGGCACCGGCGGCAAGATCATGGTCTATCTCAGGGCCGACAAGCCTGAGGCGAACGAGCACAACACTGCCATTCTGCGCCAGTGCATCGCCGATTTCGGTAGGGAAGACCTGCTGCTCGTCGTCGAGTTCCTGACCTATCAGCTCGAAGGCGAAAGCGTTGAGGACTATACGGCCAAGATCCCCTCGCTGGTCGAGCAAGGCACCCGCATCTCGCTGGACTGCGGCGCCAAGGTGCTGAAGCTTCCCTATCCCGGCACGCCGGAATCCTGCGCCCGGATCACCAGCATGGCCGGCGACGTGCCGTGGGCGGTGCTGTCGGCCGGCGTCAACCACGCGACCTTCCTTGGCCAGGTCGAAATCGCCATGCAGAACGGCGCCTCGGGCGTCATCGCCGGCCGCTCGCTGTGGAAGGACTGCATCTCGCTCGACCGTGACATTCAGCGTGAAAAGCTCAAGACCATCGCCGTGTCGAGATTGCGCGAGCTGCAGGCAGTGATTGGCAATTACCGGCAGAAAGCCGCCTAAGGCATGCTGATATTCAGGTGATGCCGGCCTGCGAATGACTGATACCTGCGCTTCCGGCCTTCGCCGGCCGAAGCGCTCTTGAGTGGCCGTGGCAGTTAAGGCTACGGTCGGCGTAGGCCGGTGCTCACGTACTTCAAGTACGCTCCGCTCCGGTTCTCGGTATCAGCCATTCTCGACTCGGCCTGACCTGAATCTCAACACACCTTGGAGCAGGGTTCAGACAGGTACGGAACGTCATGCCTCAAAGATCGATGGCCATCGGAATCGATATCGGCGGCACCAATCTGCGGGCCACCCGCATTTCCGCCACCGGCGAAATCCTCAAACGCCTGTCCGAGAAAAGCGCGCCCGACCCGGAGCTCGTTCTCGGCCGCATTGCCGACATGGTGCACCAGCTCGACGCGCCCGACGTGGCGGCGATCGGCGTCGGCGTCCCCGGTCGCGTCGAAGCGCGGCGCGGCGCGGTGCTGTCCGGCGGCTATGTCGACCTCGCTTCGGTTGCGCTCGCGCAGCGGCTGGAAAGCATGGCCGGCAAGCCCGTCATCATCGACAATGACTGCAACATGGCGCTGACAGCCGAAATGGCGCGCGGCGCCGGCAAGGGCCACAACAACATCGTCATGTTCACCATCGGCACCGGCATTGGCGGCGCGGCGGCTGAAAACAGGCAGATCGTGCGCGGCAAGGCGACGGCGGGCCAGCTCGGCCATATCGGCGTCGACCTGAACGGCGAGCTCTGCATCTGCGGCCGGCGCGGCTGCGTCGAAACCACCAGCTCCGGCACCGCCCTTGGCCGCCACATCGCCCGCGCCGGCCTCGGCCCCGACGTGTCGGTCGATCAGCTGTTTGCCAGGGATGCCGACGGCGATGCCGTCGCGCGCGGCATATTGGAAGCATGGGCGAGGCCGCTGCGCGCCGCAATCGACACCGCGGTCGCCATGTTCGCCCCCGATCTGGTGCTGCTCGGCGGCGGGCTTGGCCACGCGGCGCACAGGGCGCTCGCCTGCGCCCCGGCCCTGGCGCCATGGTATCAATGCCCGGTGGAGCCGGCGCAGCTCGGCGACGACGCTGGCGTCATCGGCGCCGGCCTGCAAGCGCTGGCGGCAAAAGCGAAGGTCGCTGCCGCACCAGTATCCTTGCCATCCGCGCGGCTCGGCCCGGGCCGGCCTGCCGCCCGACGCGCCGTGCTGGTCAACGGCATCCCTGCCTCAGGCAAGAGCACGGTCTCGCGCGGCATTGCCGAGCGCATGGGTTGGCCCTTGCTGGCGCTGGATACGATCAAGAACCCGTTCCTCGAAGCGCTCGGCGGCGGCGACCGCGAATTCAACCGCACGCTCGGCCGCGCCAGCTACCAGGCCATCTGGTCGGTCGTCGGCGAAGCCCCTGCCGGCAGCATTTTCGTCGTCGACGCCTGGTTCGGCTTCCAACCGCGCCAGCTGCTCGAGGATCATTTGCAAAAGGCCGGAATCGTCGAGACCGCCGAGATTTGGTGCCATGCCCCCGGCGAAGTCCTGGCCGAGCGCTATCGCGCCCGGCTCGACCAGCGCCTTCCTGGCCATCCCGGCGCGGCCTACATCCCCGAGCTGATCGAACTGGCCAAACGCGCCGAGCCGCTGCGGCGCGGACCGCTGTTTGATGTCGACACGACGAAGGCGATCGATTTCGACGCCATCACAGCGTGGCTGCAGGCGATGGTTCACGCATAGTCAGCCTGCGTTCGCGGTGGTGCGCGGGCCGGCTGCTCAAGGGAGAAAACAGAACTCCATCCCGATCGCATCGGGATGGAGCCGTCAAAGCCTTCGGCCTGTCCGATACTGCCAATACTGCGAACGCTCAGCGGCGCGCCAGCAGGAGGCAGAGCTGCTTCAGGTCGCGATCGTAGGTGCCCTGGCCGCTGAGCACGCTGGCGCAGCGTTTCTTCATCCGGGCGATCTGGCTTTTCGACATGGCGGAAAGCGCAGCCACCGCTGGCGGCGTGGCTATCGCCGGCTGGTTGGGATCTCTCGGACTGGTGACGCCAACGCCGACACCGGCGCTGACACCACCGCCGACCGATGCACCGGCGCCCGCGGAAACGCCGCCAGTTCCGCCAACCGTGGCGCCCGCACCGGCGGTGACGCCGCTGGTGCCGCCAACGGAAGCGCCGACCCCGACGCCACCGCCACCGACCGAGGCGCCGGCATTGACCCCACCGCCGCCACCGAGGCCCAAGCCGAGCCCGGCCGCGCTAGCGGGAAAAGACAAAGCGACGACAACCGCACCTCTCGCCAAGATCTTGGTAAGATTCCGCAAGAAAACCATTTATGATGCTCCCCGTATTGGTTACCCGGGCACAGGCTGAATGACATCGGTTACCAATATCATTACGCCAGTGTAGCGTTTTTAGTTTCCTACTGAATAGGAGTTACTGGAAATCGTTGTTATTGTATTTCCAGTTGCTTGAGATAGATAGTTCACAATTGCCGCAAAGAATCGACAATTTCCAAACGCCCGCCAGCGGAGCTGACATGGTCAATGGCTATTGGCGGGGCTGCCGTGCGGGAACTGGCTATCGAGCAGCCAAGTAAGACATGAGTGATTGAAATCAGTGGCGCACCCGACAGGATTCGAACCTGTGACCTCTGCCTTCGGAGGGCAGCGCTCTATCCAGCTGAGCTACGGGTGCCTTCAGGATCGGCGATCTTGAAAACGAACCAGCCGGTGAACCGGCCAGCCACGGCTTCTTAGCGGAAGCCGGCGCGGGCTTCAACGGGCAATTGGCATCGCTTCGTTGGAGCTTGGCGCGTCCATCACCCCGCCGCCTCACCCTTCATCACCCGCCGCCGCACCCCCCGTGTCGCCCGCTTCGGCTTCTTCGCGCCGGTGAGCTCGTGCATCGCATCCAGTTGCATCTGCTGCATTTCGGCCAGCCGCGTCCATTGGCGCGAGATCAGGTAGTCGAGCTTTTCGTGCAGGTGCCGCACTTCGAGCTCCGCCTTCAGGTTCACCCGGTAGTCGTTGAAGGAGCGCAGCCGATCCTTGGTTTCCTGCCGCTTCTGGCTCATCATGATGATCGGCGCCTGGATCGCGGCAATGCAGGAGAGCAGCAGGTTCAAGAGGATGAAGGGATAGGGGTCGAAAGCGCCCCCCATGCCCTCGATGAGATTGATGCCGATCCACACCGCAAGCACGCTGGCGAACGAGATCAGGAACCACCAGCTGCCGCCGAACGCCGCCATATTGTCCGAGACGCGGTCGGCAAACGTCCGGTGTTCCTCGAATTCCTCTTCCGAGTTTTCCGAAATCGTGTCCTGCCTGGCGATCGATTCCACCACCTGGCGGTCGAGCTCGGAGAATTCGCCGTGCTCCTGCTGCAGCAGCTCCTCCATGTAACGCATGCGGTAGCGGCCGAGCTCGGCGCGGCTGATGCGGGCGCCATGCGGCAGGTCCGGATGGTCGGCGCGGATGCGGTCGGCGAGGCTCGGGCGCAGTTCGTCTATGCGCACCAGGTCGCGCTTGTGGAACTTCCGGCCTGATATCGCCGACGGCTTCTTCTTCGGCTTGACCCGCGATGCGCCGGGCAGGGTCGGCTCGGAGTCCGGCACATCAGGGGCTTCGAGATGCTCGTCCGCAGGCGCGTCGTCCGCCACGGTGGCCGCCTCGAGATATTCGCCGCCCGACAGTTTCGCGTCGTCTGCCGCCTTCTGCGCGGATGCCTTGGGGTCGCCGGCCATGGTCAGTGCTCCTGTTTCTCGGGCTTTCCGATACGATACGCCAAGCCGGCGCGGCATATCCATCGCGACTGTGAAGCTGGTGTGACCAAACAAGTTCTTGTGATTGCCCGTGCGGGTGAGATCTGTAGTGATCCTTCGCGCCCCCCTCTGTCCTGCCGGACATCTCCCCCACTTGGGGGGAGATCGGATGTCGCGCCGGCTTTCGCCAATCGCCAACTTTGCAGGATTGAGCGGGGCGCCGAAGCTGCCAATCTCCCCCTTGTGGGGGAGATGTCCGGCAGGACAGAGGGGGGCGCTGTCCYGCCAGCGTCTCAAAGCTTCTATTGCTCCGGCAAACCAGGTAGCGGCAAACCGGGTAGCGGCGAAGCGGTTGGCTGCTGCCCTGCGTACATCAGCCTTGTCTTGGCATTCGCACTGGTCGGCGACAGGCTGCGCTGGATCAGCGCTTCGACGTGGTCGTTGCGCTGCCTGGCGCTGTCGGCGCCCATCACCACCACGATCAGCCGGCGGCCGTCGGCATCGTAGGAGGTCACGATGTTGAAGCCGGAGGCTTTGATGTAGCCGGTCTTGATGCCGTCGACGCCGCGCACCCGGCCGAGCATGTCGTTGTGGCCGCGCACCAGCCGTCCGCGGAACATGAAGTCGCTTTCGGAGAAATAGTGGAATTGCTGCGGGAAGCGGGCGCGCAGCGCCATGCCCAGCACCGCCATGTCGCGCGCGCTCGTGTGCTGGTCGTCGTCGGGCAGGCCCGATGCGTTGCGGAACACCGTGCTTGTCATGCCGATTTGGCGCGCCTTGGCGGTCATGGCGCCGGCAAACGCCTCTTCCGAGCCGCCGAGATATTCGGCGATGGCCACCGCCACATCATTGGCCGATTTGACGACGATGGCGCGGATCGCCGAATCGACATCGATGGTCTCGCCGCGCTTGAAGCGCAATTTGGTCGGCGGCTGCCGGGCGGCATTGTCCGAAACCGGGATCTGTGTCTCCTTAGTGACGCGGCCGGAGTCCAGCGCCTCAAACAGCAAATAGAGCGTCATCATCTTGGTCAGCGAGGCCGGATAGCGCTGCGCCGTCGAATTGACCTCGAACAGCTGCTTGCCGCTGCTGGCGTCGATGACGACAGCCGCATATTTCTGCGGCGGCGCCGGCACCGCCAGCACGCTGTCGGGCGGCGCGGTGGTGCAGCCGGCAACAAACAGCAGCAGCGTCAACGCCGCGACAAATCTCTGGACGAGGGAAGGGAAGCGGAAAGCGGGCAAGTCGGTTCCGAAGCAAGCTGTTGCTGAGAGGGCCGGAACCTAGCCTAACCCGATTGCTTCGTCCATTTGGTTAACGGTGGCGCGGGACGCGCTGCCAGTGAAGCTGCCGATCTCCCCCCTTGCGGGGGAGATGCCCGGCAGGGCAGAGGGGGGTGCTGTCCCGCCGACCCTGTCAATCAATCGCAGCCCTGCCTTCAAACGAGTTCTCGTCGAAGTGGCTGAAATCAGAAGCTGGCGATCCTTCCCACCCCCTCTGTCCTGCCGGACATCTCCCCCGCAAGGGGGGAGATCGGAACGACCTCCGCTTTCGCCAACCACCAACGCTGGAAGGCGGGGCTCGACCACCGCCACCGCCCCGAAATCGCCTGTTTCCTGTTCTGTTTTGCCTTCGGGGTCGCGCTGCTGTTAATTGTGGTGCGACATTTGGCTTGGGGGTTAATATGAGCATGGAACTCGGCGCGCAGGCGCCGTCGCTGATCAGGGCATCTCTCAGCCGCACCGGCAAATGGGCCGGCAGCGTCGCCTTTATCGGCGGGGCGGCTTCCGACATCCTCAACCCGCTGGCGCCGTTCGCCGCCTATATCGCGCTGGTCGCCTCGGTCGCGGCAGCCATCATTGCCATCGCCATTGTGTTGCGACTGGTGCTGGCGGCCAAGGCGCTGCCGGCGCTGATCTTTGCCACTAGCGCCGCCGCGGTTGCCGGTGGCGTCTACGGGTTGCAACAGCAGACCAATTCGCAAAACGGGGTGATCGCCGGCCTGGTGCCGGCCATCGCTCAGCTGCAGCAGTCGATGGGCATCGTCTCGGCCAAGGTGGCCAAGATCGAGAAAACCGTCACCGAGACGCAGCAGACGGTCGAGGCGGTCAAGCAGACCACCGACACGGTGGCCAAGACGACCGAGGAGATCGCCTCGACCCAGCAGCAGCAGGCCGTGCAGGGCGCCGAAACGCAAAAGAGCGTCGAGGCGGTCAAGCAAACCACCGAGACGCTAGCCGCCGGCCAGAAGCAGCAGGCGGCGCAGGCCGAGAAACTGCAGGCGACCACCGAGCAGATCGCCGTCTCGATCGACACCATCGCCAAGGGGTTTGCGGCACTCGCCGCCCAGGGCGGGGCGATCGCCGACCCCAAGCGTCCCGACGAGTACTATCACAATGCCCGCGTCTACGAATTGTCGGGCGACATGCTCAATGCGCGGCGCTCCTATCTCGCCTTTGCCGGTTTCGATGTCGACGCCATCGATCCCTACACGCGCTTTGCCACGCTGCTGCGCGTGCAGGACGGCAAGGCGGGCTCGCGCGAAGTGTTCGGCGCGCTGGCCGACAAGGGCAAGGCGCTGTCGATCAAGCTCGTCCATCTCGAACAGTTCGACGATGCCCAGCGCATCGACAAGCTCAACGCCTTCATATCAGCCAATCCCGATTTCGCGCCGGCCTACTATCTTTTGGCGCAGGAGTTTTCGGAGGATCGCCTCGGCAGCCAGTCGCTGTCCGACAAACGCAGCGAAGCCCAGGCGCTGACCAAATTCGTGTCCTACGAAAAGGATGGCGGGCTGCTGAAGTATTTCGTCGACCAGACCCAGCTCGCCGACTGGCTGGACCGCAGTCGCAGCCGGCTGGCCGCCCTTGGCGACGTGCTCGACCCCTCGCGTTTTGCACCGACGTTGACGCCGATGCGCTCGAACCAGGGCTGGTCGATGACCATCTCGCTGCCCGAGGTGGCCACGGCCATTTCCTGGCGTCTCGGCAGCAGCGGCCCGTTCACCGACACCGGCTTCCTGGCGGTCAACGACCAGCGCACCGGCAAGCCGATGCCCAATCCGAGCTTCGAGCTGCCCGACAGCACCGCGGCCACCACCATCGCCATCAAATATCTCGATCTGAGGGGACGCGAGACCGGCCCGTTCGACATCAGCTTCGATCCGGACGCCGCCCTGCAGCAAGGCTCGAAGCAGATCCTCGACCAGTTCTGGACCTCGTGGATCGCCTTCGATGCCAGCGGCAATCACGGCCTGGTCTATTTCAGCCAGATGCTGTCGTTCCGCTGCGCCATCAAGCAGGTGCATTACGGCCTGAACGGTGCGGCGCTCGACAAGGAGATCAAGATGCCGCCTTGCGACAAGAAGGACCCTTACGCCATCCCCTACGACTACCAGCCCTATTTCAAGGTCGCCGACAGCGTGAAGTCGATGTCGGTGCAGGTCACCTACATGGACGGCACCCAGTCACCGGTGAGGGAGTACAAGCGGCAGTAGCGGCCAGAACCCTTCTCCCCGTCACTATACGGGGAGAAGGTGCCGGCAGGCGGATGAGGGGCGGCGCGGACAGTCCACGATTGGCCATCACTCCACTATGGTTCCCTCGTCTGATGCAAAATGCCAGCCCCTACGCTTGCGCAATCCGCCCTGACCGGCTTTTGCTGGCGCGGGCAGAATCAGCAGGTGCGCGCATGGATAGGATCACGATCAAGGCTAACGGCATTTCGGTTGCGCTCGACCTCACGGTCGGCCATCTCGCCGACATGGCGGTCGACATCGATGGCCGCCAGCTGAAGCCGCTGCACCGCGCACCCTGGGTCGACACGGACGAGACGCTGCCGCAAAACCTGCCCGAAGGCACCGTTCGCCTGTCGGGCGATTTCCTCTGCGCGCCGTTCTCGCGCAGCGATGTCGAGGAAGCACCGCTGCATGGCTGGCCGGCCAACAGCGCCTGGGATGTCGTCGACAGCAGCGCGACATCGGATGGCTGGCGCGCCACCTTCCGGCTGCAGCACAAGGTCATGGGCGCCACCGTCGACAAGATCCTCACGCTGCGCGATGGCCACCCCTTCCTCTATCAGGAGCACGTCTTTTCCGGCGGCGCCGGCGCGATTTCCGTCGCCCACCATCCGATGACCGCGATGCAGGACGGCGGCCGGCTCGCCTTCTCGCCAAAGCGCTTTGCCGCGACGCTGGACGAGCCGCTGGAGCCCGACCCGGCCCGCGGCCGTTTTCTGCTCGCCTATCCCGCGCGTTCCGCCGACCTGACGCGCTTTCCGACCGCCGATGGCGGCACGACCGACCTCGGCGACTATCGCAACGATCAGCTGCGCGAGGATTTCCTCACTTTGGTCGAGGCCGATCATGGTGGGCTGGGCTGGACGGCATTGGCGCGCCGGGCCGAACAGGATCTCGTGCTGGTGCTGAAGAACCCGGCCGAATTGCCAGTCACCATGCTGTGGTTCAGCAATGGCGGCCGCGACTACGCGCCGTGGAACGGCCGCCATCGTGGCGTGCTCGGCATCGAGGACGGCCGCGCCGCGGTCGGTCACGCCGCGTCGATCAGTGACAACTGGCTGAAGCGCGAAGGCGTGGCGACGGCCTTTGCGCTCGGCGGCGAAGTCTCCTTCCGCCATGTTATCGGCGCACTGCCGCAGGCGGGCGGCGAACCACCCCGCGACATCGCAACGTCGGATGGCCGCATGCGCCTGGCCGCAGCCGACAGCTCGACCCGCGATATCGCCTTCGACAGCGATTTCCTGCGCATCGGCCAGCCTGGCTGATTTTCCAGCGCCGGCGCGGCGCTAACGTCGGCAGATGTCGCCCAATAGGCCAAATCGCGGTTTGAAATTTCCGCAAACTGCCGACAAGATGCAAAAGAACAACCGGAAGCGCCCAATGTCCGAAATCGCCCATCTCGCGGCCACCATCTTCAAGCGTGCCGGCAAGGCGCCGCGCTTCATCGTCGCCATTGCCGGTCCTCCGGGCGCCGGCAAGTCGACGCTGTCGGCCAGCCTGCATGATCTTTTGCCGGAAGGCGCCGCGGAAGTCGTGCCGATGGATGGGTTCCACTATGACGACATCGTGCTCGACCGGCGTGGCCTTCGCTCCAGAAAAGGTGCGCCGGAAACCTTTGATTTCTACGGCTTCGAGACGCTGCTGAAGCGCATCCGCGCCAGCGAGCCCGACATCGCCATTCCGGTGTTCGACCGCAGCATGGAACTGTCGCGCGCCGCCGCGGGGATCGTCGCAGCCGAGACCAAATTCATCCTGGTCGAGGGCAATTACCTCTTGCTCGACGAAGAGCCATGGTCGCGCCTGGCGCCGCTGTTCGATTTTACGATCTATGTCGACGTGCCGCGCTCCGAACTCGAGCGCCGCCTGCTGGAGCGCTGGCATGGCCATGGCCGTTCCGACGCCGATGCCCGCGCCTGGATCGCCTCCAACGACATGCCCAACATCGATCGCGTGCTGGCCCGCCGGCGGCAAGCCGACCTGGTAATCGGCGATCACGCATAATTCTCAGGATTTCCGAACGGGAACCTTAAGACTTTCTGGTCGTTATCGCCCAAACCGGCAATCGTGCCGCCATGAGGGAACGTCCAATGGCAACCAAGGCAAGAAAACCCGTCAAGGGCAAGACAGCGCAACCCAAGGCAACGCAAGCAAAGGCAGGCGCAGGCCCGGCTATTGCGGCGCGCTCCAAGGATGCAAAGCCGGCTTTCGGCAAGGCGCCGCCCAAGAAAGTGGTGCCGGCCATGGCCAAGACTGCGGCAAAAACCACCGCGCCAAAAGCCGCCAAGCCCAGGAAGGCGGCATCCGGCGGATCGATGGCAGGCAATGCCATGCGCACGGTCAAGGCGACGGCCAATGTTGCCGCCGGCGCGGTTGTCGCCACGGCCAGAGGCGCCGCATCGCTCGCTGCTTCCGTGATCGGCAGGGGCGGCTCAAAAGCCAAAGCCAAGGCGAAATAGGCCGAGCCGCTTCTCGCGGCTCTGCCTCGCCTCGCGTCAGGCTCTCGCCGGGATGTTGAGGCCCCTCTGCACCGCTGGGCGCGCCAGGCCGCGCTCCAGCCACGCCACCACGATGGGAAAATCGTCGAAGCCGACGAGTTCCCGCGCCTCATAGAAGCCGATCAGATTGCGCACCCAGCCGAGCATCGAGATGTCGGCGATGGTGTAGTCGTCATCCATGATCCAGGTGCGGCCCTTCAGCCTTGTCTCGAGCACGCCGATCAACCGCCGCGATTCGTCGCGATAGCGCTCGAGAGGTCGCTTGTCGGCGATCTCACGTCCCGCGAATTTGTTGAAAAAGCCGACCTGGCCGAAGATCGGCCCGATCGAGGCCATCTGGAAGAACACCCACTGTATGGTCTCGTAGCGCCGCGTCGGATCGGCGGGGATCAGCTTGCCGGTCTTGTCGGTGAGGTAGAGCAGGATGGCACCGGATTCGAACAGGGCGATCGGCTTGCCGCCCGGGCCGTTGGGGTCGATGATCGCCGGGATCTTGCCGTTGGGGTTCAGCGACAGAAATTCCGGCGTCCAGCTCTCGTTCTTGCCGATCTGGACGAGGTGCGCCTCATAGGGCAGGCCGAGCTCCTCCAGCGCGATCGAGATTTTCACACCGTTGGGTGTTGTCGCGGAATACAGCTGGAGGCGGTCGGGATGCTTGGGCGGCCAGCGCTGGGTGATCGGAAAGGCGGACAGGTCGGTCATCGAGGGGCTCCGGCTCGGGGATTTCGCGCGCAAGGGCGCTGCATGGCGGGTTGCCAACAGTTAGGCGCGCAATCCTTTGTGATCAATACGCCAGCGTTTGGCCGTGCACGGATAAGATGGAAACGCTCAGACCGCCCGGAACGCCACCACCGCATTGGTGCCGCCAAAGGCAAAACCGTTGCTGATCGCGGCGCGCACCTTGCGCTCGCGCGCGACGTTCGGCGTGATGTCGAGATCGCAATCGGGATCGGCTTGCCGAAAATTGGCCGTCGGTGGCACGAGGCCTTCGCGGATCGCCATCACGCACGCGATCATCTCCAGCGCGCCGGATGCGCCAAGGCAATGGGCGTGCATCGACTTGGTCGAGGAGATGGAAAGCTTGTAGGCCTGATCGCCGAAGACGCGCTTGATCGCCGCCGTCTCGATCTGGTCGTTGGCCTTGGTGCCGGTGCCATGCGCATTGAGATAGTCGATGTCTTCCGGATTGAGTTCGGCATCGGCGAGGCATGCGCGCATCGCCGCCGTCGGCCCATCGATGGTCGGGGCGACGATGTCGGACGCATCGGCCGACAGCCCGGCGCCGGCAATTTCGGCCAGGATGTTGGCGCCGCGCGCCATCGCGTGTTCGTAGGTTTCCAGCACTGCCATGGCCGCACCTTCGCCGAGCGACAGGCCTTGACGATCGGCCGAGAACGGCCGGCAGGTGTCGGGCGCCAGCACCCTCAGCGCTTCCCAGCCTTTCAGGATGCCCCAGACCAGCGGCGCGTCGGTGCCACCGGCGACCATGACGTCGGCGCGGCCGAGCCTGATCTGGTCGACCGCCGAGGCAAAGGCATGGTTTGACGAAGAGCACGCCGAGGTGACGCCGAACACCGGCCCGCGCAGGCCAAGCGCCATGCTGACATGGCCCGACGCCGCGCTCGGCATGACTTTCGGCACGGTGAAGATGCCGGCGCGGTTCTTGCCCTCGAGCAGGATGGCGCGATAGCTCTCTTCGATCGCTTCCCAGCCGCAGACGCCGACGCCGATCACGGCGCCCATGCGGTAGGTGGTGGCCTCGTCCGAAGCCAGTCCGGCATGCTGCATCGCCTCGCGCGCGGCGATCGTCGCCAAAAGACTGAAGCGGTCCATCGACACGGTCTGCTTGTGGCTGATGCCATGATCGGGAAGCGTCTTGATCTCGCAGCCGACCCTGACCTTCAGGTCATGCAATTCGGAATTGGCGATCGGGCCGATGGCCGAGCGGCCGGCGCACATTTCACCCCAGATCGCGGGCGCATTGGTGCCGAGCCCGCATATGCCGCCGATGCCGGTGATGACGACCCGCTTGCGCATTCAGCTCAGGCTTTTTTCGCGATCAGCGCGCGAACCGCCTCGACCATGTCGCCGACATTCTTGAGATTGCTCCAGGCATCGACCGTGTTCATCTCGATCTCGATGCCATAATCTTCCTCGAGATCGAAGATGATCTCGGTCAGTTCCAGCGAATGGATGCCAAGCGCGGTCAATTCGGTACTGGTGGTGATTTCTTCGCCGCCCGGCTCCGCGTGAGCCTTGATCTTGGCGATGATGTCCGTTGCCAGCTGGTCAGCCATTCGGTTTCTTCCCCAACTCTGTCGTTTCCCGACGCCAACTGATCAGCGCCCCTCTGTCCCCGGATTCGAATCCTCGTCGCCTTTTACCCAGCAAGGCGCTGTATGACCGTTCCAGGGTGGCTCCCTCTATAGAAACGGAAACGTTGTCAAGCAACAAGCTATATATCGACAAAGCCGCCGCAGTGCTTAACGTTGGGCCGTGGACACGATGGAACACACCTCGATTTCAGCACCGCCGGCCCAGCGCGCAGCCGGCCTGGCGCAGCTTGTTTGCAGCAAAAGTGGCGGCCGCACGCGCCTTCAGCGTCTCTATCAGGATGGCTCCGCCAAGATCCGCATGCCGGCCGTGGCAGTCGATCCGCTCGAAGCCGTGTTGATCAACACCGCCGGCGGGTTGACCGGCGGCGACCGCCTCGGCTGGGAGATCGATGTCGGTGCCGGCGCTTCCGCCTCGATAACCACCCAGGCCTGCGAGAAGGTCTATCGCGCCGCGTCCGACCGCGCCGAGGTGCGGGTCAGGCTGATGGTTGGCGAAAACGGCCGCATTGCCTGGCTGCCACAGGAAACCATTGTCTTTGACCGATCGGCCTTTGCCCGCACGCTTGACGTCGAACTCGCCGACGGCGCCGAGGCGCTGCTGCTTGAGGCCACGGTCTTCGGTCGCCTCGCCATGGGCGAAAGTACAACCCAAGGCCAATTCCACGACCGCTGGCGCGTCCATCAGAATGGCGCGCTCGCCCATGCCGAGGATTTCCGCATCGGCCCCGGCATTGCGACCGCCTTGAACCGTCCGGCGGCGGCCGGCGGCGCCATCGCGGTGGCGACGCTGCTGATGGTCTCGCCGCGGGCGGAAGCCTTGCTCGATCCGGCGCGTGACATCATCGGCGGCCAGGGCGACGCCAGCGCCTGGAGCGTCCAGAAATCTGGCAAGCTTCTTGCGAGGCTGTTTGCCGAGGACGGCTACCAGCTCCGCAAGCGGCTGGTTCCGCTTGTCGAATTGCTCAACGGGCGGGCGGGTCTGCCCAAATTATGGTCACTTTGATTCTGCCACTCCGGGAAAACGCATGAACCTGACGCCAAGGGAAAAGGACAAGCTGCTGATCGCCATGGCGGCGATCGTGGCCCGCAAGCGGCTGGAGCGCGGCGTCAAGCTCAACCACCCGGAAGCGATCGCGCTGATCACCGATTTCGTCGTCGAGGGTGCCCGCGACGGCCGCCCGGTGGCCGAACTGATGGAGGCCGGCGCCCATGTCGTCACCCGGGCGCAGGTGATGGAAGGCATCGCCGAGATGATCCACGACGTGCAGGTCGAGGCGACATTTCCCGACGGCACCAAGCTGGTCACCGTGCACGAACCCATCAGGTGAGGAGGCGAACATGCTGGAACTGCGTCCCAACTGCGAATGCTGTGACAAGGACCTGCCGCCCGAGGCGACGGACGCGCTGATCTGCACCTTCGAATGCACCTTTTGCGTTGATTGCGCTGAGAATGTGCTGGGCGGCACCTGCCCGAATTGCGGCGGCAATTTTTCCATGCGCCCGATCCGGCCGGCCGCGATGCTGAAGAAATATCCGGCGTCGACCAAACGCGTTCTCAAGGCCGAAGGCTGCGGCCCCCGCAAGGCCGCTTGAACTGACGACGATTTTGAAACGGAAGGCACGTCGATGATATCAGCTCCGATGAAAAGCATCGCCCTCTCGGCGATCCTGCTGCTCGCCACCGCCATGCTGCATGCCGTCGGCCTCGGCCTCGGCGTCAGATTCCGTGGCCTTGCTCGCGCTGCCGGTGCCGCTTGCGCGGTGGTCGGCGTCGGCCTCGTCTTCGGCGTGTTGTGAGGTTCTGATGATCCCGGGCGAAATCATCACCGCAGGCGGCGATATCGAACTGAACAAGGGCCTGCCGACGCTGTCGCTGAAAGTCGCCAACAGCGGCGACCGGCCGATCCAGGTCGGCAGCCACTACCACTTCTTCGAGACCAATGAGGGTCTGAAGTTCGATCGCGACAGAGCGCGGGGCATGCGCCTCGACATCGCCGCCGGCACCGCCATGCGCTTCGAGCCGGGCCAGGAGCGCGACGTCACGCTGGTGCCGCTCGGGGGAAAACGCGAGGTCTACGGGTTTCAGCAGAAGATCATGGGCAAGCTGTGAGTTCGACGGCGTCGAGTGTTGTCGGCCCTTTGATGCGGCGGACGGACCGGATGCCAGTCCGCCGCAACGTATCGTCAGCTCGCTTTCTTGGTGATCAAGGTCAACGCGCCATTGGGGTTCATGCTGGCGGCAATCACCTGCGCCGACGTAAGCCCCTTGGCTTCGAGCGCCGACTTGACCTGTGGCGTGGCGTCGATCGAGCCGCGCAGCTTCTGCAGGTCGCCGTCGCCGCGCTTGGCGATCACTTCGTTGACCTTCGCCTGTGTAGCCTCAGGCAGTTCCTTGATATCGACGATGCTGATGCTCTGAATCGCCGGCGCTGCCGGCGGAGTGCCGGGCGCCGTGGGGGCGGCCGAAGCCGGCGGTTGTTGCTGCGCGGGCTGTTGCTGGGCGCTGGCGGCGCTCGCCAGCATCAGGGTGGCGGTGGCTGTAATAAGTATCGTCTTGCGCATGGATTTTCCTTTCCATCGTTTGGCAAACGGTCGTTTTTGGGTGGCTCGCCCACCTCAACCGGCAAATGGGATCAGAAGGTGTCGCCCAGCGGGTCATTGCATGACCATAGGATGGCGACCATGTGGAGTTCGGCTGCGGCCAGACCCTATTTCAGGAGCAAGTGCTGATGGCTAGAATTACCCGCGCCGCCTATGCGCAGATGTACGGCCCGACGGTCGGTGACAGAGTGCGGCTTGCCGACACCGAATTGTTCATCGAGGTCGAGAAGGACCTCACCATTCACGGCGAGGAAGTGAAATTCGGCGGCGGCAAGGTCATCCGCGACGGCATGGGCCAGAGCCAGGTTTCTCGCGCGCAAGGTGCCGTCGACACCGTCATCACCAATGCGCTGGTCGTCGATGCCAGCGCCGGCATCTTCAAGGCCGATATCGGCCTTAAGGACGGCCGCATCGCGGCAATAGGCAAGGCCGGCAACCCGGATACGCAAAACGGCGTCACCATCATCATCGGCCCCGGTACGGAAATCATCGCCGGTGAGGGCAAGATCCTCACCGCCGGCGGCTTCGACGCGCATATCCATTTCATCTGCCCGCAGCAGATCGAGGAAGCGCTGATGTCAGGCATCACCACCATGCTCGGCGGCGGCACCGGCCCGGCGCATGGCACGCTGGCGACGACCTGCACGCCGGGGCCGTGGCACATGGCCCGCATGATCCAGTCTTTTGACGCCTTCCCGATGAACATCGGCCTGTCGGGCAAGGGCAATGCGTCGCTGCCCGCAGCACTTGAGGAAATGGTGCTGGGCGGTGCCTGCTCTCTGAAGCTGCACGAGGACTGGGGCACGACGCCGGCGGCCATCGACTGCTGCCTGTCGGTCGCCGACGATTACGACGTGCAGGTGATGATCCACACCGACACGCTGAACGAGTCGGGCTTTGTCGAAAACACCGTCGCCGCCATCAAGGGCCGCACCATCCACGCCTTCCACACCGAAGGCGCCGGCGGCGGCCACGCGCCAGACATCATCAAGGTCTGCGGCCTGCCCAACGTCATCCCGTCCTCGACCAACCCGACAAGGCCCTACACCGTGAACACGCTGGCCGAGCATCTCGACATGCTGATGGTCTGCCATCATCTGTCGCCGTCGATCCCAGAAGACATCGCCTTTGCCGAAAGCCGCATCCGCAAGGAAACCATCGCCGCCGAAGACATTTTGCACGACATCGGTGCTTTCTCGATCATCTCGTCGGACAGCCAGGCCATGGGCCGCGTCGGCGAAGTCGCGATCCGCACCTGGCAGACCGCCGACAAGATGAAGCGCCAGCGCGGCTCGCTGCCGCAGGAGACCGGCAACAATGACAATTTCCGCGTCCGCCGCTACATCGCCAAATACACCATCAACCCGGCCATTGCGCATGGCCTGTCGAAGGATATCGGCTCGATCGCAGTCGGAAAACGCGCCGACCTGGTGCTGTGGAATCCGGCCTTCTTCGGCGTCAAGCCGGACATGGTGTTGCTCGGCGGCATGATTGCCGCAGCACCCATGGGCGACCCCAACGCCTCGATCCCGACACCGCAGCCGATGCACTACCGGCCGATGTTCGGCGCCTATGGTAAGGCGCGGATCAACTCGTCGGTGACTTTTGTTTCGAAGGCGGCGCTCGAATCAGGCCTGCATGGCAGGCTTGGTGTCGACAAGCAGTTCGTCGCGGTCGAAAACACCCGTGGCGGCATCGGCAAGCATTCGATGGTGCTCAACGATGCCACGCCGCATGTCGAGGTCGACCCCGAAACCTACGAAGTGCGGGCAGACGGCGAACTCTTGACCTGCGAGCCGGCGACGGTGCTGCCGATGGCGCAGCGGTATTTTCTGTTTTAGGACTGGTGCGCCCACGAAGTATTGGAGGCACCGTGGACGAGCAAAAGAAACAGGCCTTGATTTCGAGAATGGGCGCGCTGCAAAAATACAACGGCGGCGTTGCTCCGCTTGCTATGCCGCTTGTTCCGTTGGAAGAATATTTCGATGGAGCTGAAGGTGAAGCCGGATCGCTGTGCAACAGTCCGGAGGCGCCGGACAACGAAACGGTTCTAGCCACATTCCGATCGATACGAGAAAGGCCCGAAGTTCACGACATCCGGATAGCAATCGTGCAGTGTGATGATGGAGAATGGCCGTTCTCGGACAAAGTCGTCATCACAACGCGCGCCACCGAAGACCATGTGATTGGCTGGCTGCCGTCGGGCTTTGAGCCAGACGAAACCTGGGAGGGAGATGTAGACCATCTACCCGCCGAGCAGGTTGAAATTCCGGCCGGTTACCGAAAGCTATGGCTCTGGTATGATTGAAGCCGTATCTGTCAGCAGTTCTTAGAACAGACGAATGGCCACCGAAATAGCTTCCGCCCACGACATCTTCCCGCACATCCGCATCGTCATGGGCATGGTGATCGGCCTCGGCGTCACGCGCCTTTTGTCGGGGCTGGCCCGCATCGTCCAGCATCCCGGCCAGTACAAGCTCTATCCCGTGCATCTCGCCTGGGTCGCCTCGGTGCTGTTGATGCTGGTGCATTTCTGGTGGTGGGAGTTCGGCCTCTACGCCATCGAAAACTGGACCTTCGGCAAATATTTGTTCCTCATTTTTTACGCCATCACGCTGTTCCTGCTGTGCGCGCTGCTGTTTCCGGATTCGATGCTGGACTACACCAGCTACGAGGATTTCTTCTATTCGCGCCGCGCCTGGTTTTTTGGCCTGTTGGGCGCAACCTATCTGCTCGACGTGGTCGACACGCTGCTCAAGGGGCCGGAGCATTTCGCCCATTTCGGCAACGAGTACCTGATCCGCACGCCGGTCTTTTTCGCGCTTTGCATTGTCGCCATCCTGGTGCGCGATCGCCGCTTTCACATCGTCTTCATCGCCGGCACGCTGATCTATCAGGTATCGTTCATCCTGCGGCTCTTCGACACGATCGTATGACCGCAGCGGATGGACTAGGCTCCCAGGGAAAGGCAGAGGTTTCAACCATGTACCAGGCCGTTGGATCGCGCGGATCCCGGGTCAGCCGTGTTCTCTGGATGCTCGAGGAACTCGGGCAGCCCTATGAATTCGTCGAGGTCAAACTGCGCTCACCGGAAGCCTATGCGCTCAACCCGTCGGGCAAGGTGCCGATCCTGATCGACGGCGAGTTGAAGGTGACGGATTCCGCAGCGATCTGCGTCTATCTCGCCGACAAGCATGCGGACAAAGGCATGGGCGCCAATCCCGGTGTTGCCGGCCGCGCCGAAATGGATTCGTGGATGCACTTTGCCCAATCGGAATTCGAAGCGCCGCTGTGGAACAAAGTGCGCCACCGCTTTCTCTTGCCGAAGGAAATGCGGGTCGATGTCGGCCCCGCCGCGGCGCATGACTTCGCCTCGGAGGTCAAGGCGTTGGATCGCCGGCTTGGCGACAACCCCTTCGCGCTGGGTGACCGCTTTTCCGCCGTCGACGTGCTGCTTGGCGATATGGGCAGTTGGGCGCGTGCTGGCCGGTTCCCGATCGAATCCGACCGCGTCAGCGCCTATTTCGACCGCCTGCTGGCGCGCCCCGCTCGCGCTCGCGCGCAGGCCAATGGAGGTTCCCTCAGATGAAGCTCGACATCCGCACCGACTTCACCAAATTCCCGCGCGCCGTCTCGGTGCTGCCAGCCGGCGAGGCCGGAGCGACTGCACCATACGGTCGCGCCGTGCTTGCCCATGACGAGCGGCATCTGCGCCGCCGCGCCATTGAGCTTGCCGACGGCAGCAAGGTGCTGGTCGACCTGCCTGAGGCGGTGGCCCTGAACGACGGCGACCGGCTGGTGCTGGAGGACGGCCGTCATGTCGAGATCGTCGCGGCAGAGGAGCCACTCTACGACATCCGCGCCGCCAACCCCGTGCATCTGTCCGAGCTCGCCTGGCATATTGGCAACCGCCATCTCGCCGCCAGTATCGAAGCGGGGCGCATCCTCATCCTGCGCGATCATGTCATCAAGGCGATGCTGGAGGGGCTGGGCGCCACGGTCGAGGACGTCTCCGAACCGTTCAAGCCGGTGCGCGGCGCCTATTCCGCCCAAGGTGGGCATGGCCATGATCACGGCCATTCACACGCGGAGGCGCACAGCCACGCGGCCCATTCTCACTCGCACAGCGAATCGCATTCTCATTCACATTCTCACACCGGCCACCACCACGACCATGACTGACCAGCCTTCCGGCATCGCTCTTTTGCGGCTGATGGCGTGGCTGTCGCCGTCCTTCCCGGTTGGCGGCTTCTCCTACAGCCACGGTCTTGAGCGCGCCGTGCATGACGGGGCGGTATCGGACAGCGAAAGGCTCGCCGCATGGCTGGAAACGCTGGTCGAGATGGGTTCGGGCTGGAACGACGCCGTGCTGTTCGCCGAAAGCTGGCGGCGCGCCCGCGAAGGCGGCGATTTCGACGAAATTGCCGGGCTCGCCGAGGCTTTGGCCGGATCGCGCGAGCGCCATTCGGAGACCATGCTGCAGGGTGCCGCCTTTCTCAAGGCGGCATCGGCCTGGCCAAATCCTGTGCTGCAGCGCCTGCCCGAGGAATGCGCCTATTGCGTCGCCGTCGGCGCCGTTGCCGGCGGCAACGCCATTGCCCTGCAGGACGCGCTGTCGGCATTCCTGCAGACCTTCTTTTCCAACCTCGTCCAAGCTGCGATCAGGCTCGGTGTCGTCGGTCAGACCGGCGCCACCGCGCTGCTCGCCGGCTTCGAACCGCTGGCATTGGCGACGGCCGATCGCGCGGCGCGCTCGACGCTTGACGATCTCGGCGGCTGCGCCTTTATCTCGGACATCATGGCGATGAAGCACGAAACCCAATACTCCAGGCTGTTCCGTTCATGATCGTCCTCGCCTTCGCACTGTCCTTCGTCCTGCTGCCGATCACCGCGCTGCATGTCTATTGGGGCATCGGCGGCATCTGGCCGGGCAGGGACGCTGCCTCCTGCGCCCGGGCCGTGGTCGGCTTTCGCGGCGTCAACGAGATGCCGACGCCTTTCGCCTCGTTCGCGGTTGCGGCCTGTCTGGCCTTGGCCACTCTGTGGCCGCTGGCGCTGGAAGGCGTGTTTGCTTCGCCCTTTCCCAAGGCCGGGCTCGCCGCCACATCGCTGCTCATCGCTCTGGTGTTCCTCGGGCGCGGCATTGCCGGCTTCACGCCCTGGTGGCGCCGGTTGGCGCCGGAACAGCCTTTCGCGCGGCTCGACCTGCGATATTATTCGCCGCTGTGCCTGTTGATCGGGCTCGGCTTTGCCATTCTTGCCATCACGGAGTTCCCCACATGACACAAGCCAACGGCCCTCTGCGTATCGGCATTGGCGGCCCTGTCGGTTCCGGCAAGACGACGCTGACCGAGAAGCTCTGCAAGGCGCTGCGCGACGAGTTCTCCATCGCCGTCGTCACCAACGACATCTACACCAAGGAAGACGCCATGATGCTGGCCAGGCTGCAGGCGCTGCCCGAGGATCGCATCATGGGTGTCGAGACCGGTGGCTGTCCGCACACCGCCATCCGCGAGGATGCCTCGATCAACCTGCAGGCGATCGCCGAGATGAACAGGAAATTCCCCGACCTCGACATCGTCTTCATCGAATCCGGCGGCGACAATCTCGCGGCGACCTTCTCGCCCGATCTCGCCGACCTGACGCTCTATGTCATCTCGGTCTGCCAGGGCGAGGAAATCCCAAGGAAGGGCGGGCCTGCCATCACCCGTTCCGACTTCCTCGTTATCAACAAGAGCGATCTGGCGCCCTATGTGAACGTCAATCTCGATGTCATGGAGAGCGACGCCACCCGCATGCGCGGCAAGCGCCCCTTCGGCTTTACCGACCTGTCGCGCGGCAAGGGGTTGCAGGAAGTGATCGACTTCATCGTCGAGCATGGCGGGCTGAGGGCGGCGCGGTCGGCCGCCTGACACATTTAGCGGCGCGGATGGAGTTGGTCTGCACCAAACGAAACCGGTTGCGCGCCTGTCGGCTGCGCGGCATCCTTGTTTCTTTCACGGAGTTTTGTCGATGAGCATCGCCCGGCTGCAGAAGGAAACGCTGACCAACCTGCCCTTCTACGAGGAGCGCGTCGATCTCGCCGCCGCCTTCCGCTGGACGGCGCGGCTCAACATGCACGAGGCGGTGGCCAATCATTTCTCGCTGGCGGTCAACGATGACGGCACCAAATTCCTGATGAACCCCAACCAGGTGCATTTCTCGCGCATCAAGGCGAGCGATCTGCTTTTGATCGACGCCAACGATCCCGACACGCTCTCCGGCCCCAATGCACCCGATCCGACGGCATGGGGCCTGCATGGCGCCATCCATCGCAATGTGCGTCACGCGCGCTGCGTCATGCATGTGCATTCGGTTCACGCCACCGTGCTCGCCTCGCTCGCGGATTCGCGCCTGCCGCCGATCGACCAGAACTCGGCGATCTTCTTCAACCGCCACGTTGTCGATGGGCACTATGGCGGGCTGGCTTTCGAGGAAGAGGGCGAGCGCTGCTCGCAGCTTCTCGTCGATCCCAAGGTCAAGGTGATGGTCATGGGCAATCATGGCGTTCTGATCATCGGCGACAGCGTCGCCGACACCTTCAACCGCATGTTCTATTTCGAACGCGCCGCCGAAACCTACATCAAGGCGCTGTGGACAGGCCGTCCGCTGCGTGTGCTCTCCGACGAGATCGCCGAGAAGGCAGCACTCGAGCAGGAAGACTATCCGGGTCAGGCCGAACGCCACCTCAGCGAACTGAAGGCGATCCTCGACGAACAGGAACCGGTCTACCGGAACTGATCTTTCTAAAGCCCGAATTCCCTACGCAATTCCTCGGCGCTGTTGACGACGATAGCCCCGGGCGGCCCTGCCATCGGCGCTTCCGGCCAGAAGATCGTCCGCATCCCTGCCGCCAGCCCGGCCATGGCGCCGGTGCGACTGTCATCGACCGCGACGGCGTCGGCAGGATCGACGCCGGCCAGCCAGGCGGCGCGCAGGAAGGGCTCGGGATGCGGCTTGCCTTCATGCACGTCGTTGCGGCTGATGGTCCTCATGCCGGGATAGATCAGGCCGACGGCGCTCAAGTTTGCATCGACGATCAGCCGGTCGGAGTTCGACACCACCGCTTGCGCCACGCCTAGCGCCCGCAATTCGTTGAACACCTCGATCGCGCCGGGGCGCGGCTTCAGCGTTTCGGCCATCGGCAGATAGTGGTCGTATTTGCGCACGATCCAGTCGTCGAACGGCAGGTCGAGGCCAAAGTCGTCGCGCAGCATCTCGTAGACCGGCCATGCGGCAACACCCAGCACCCGCTCATGCAAATTGGCCGGTGGCGCGATGCCGACGCTGTGCAACGCCGCCACCAGCGCCGCCTCGTGCAGCGGCTCGCTGTCGACCAGCGTGCCGTCCATGTCCCAGAAAACCGCTTTCGGCGTCATGCTAGAATCCCTTTTTCGATCCCCTTAAAGCGTTTGTGGCAGGAGATAAACCTTTGAGCCTGTCATCGGCGATGCCGATTGGGCGGTTGTCGCATCGCCGACGTTCCAAGACCGCAAGCAATTGCCCTTGTGATAGACAATTGCGCGCGAGCGCATTCCCTGCAAGACTATAGCGTTCCGCCTCGATGCTTGGCGGGCATGGGAGGCAGGACGTTGAATTCCCGGCAGGATGGCGGCAGCAACAGGCTGGACGACGCGGCGCGTGCCGGCTGGCTTTATTATGTTGCCGGCAACACGCAGGACCAGATTGCGTCCACGCTCGGCATTTCCAGGCAGACGGCGCAGCGGCTCGTCTCGCTGGCGGTGTCCGAGGGGCTGATCAAGGTGCGCGTCGATCACCCGATCGCCAACTGCCTCGACCTCGCGGCACGGCTGAAATCGCGTTTCGCGCTGGATCTGGTCGAAGTGGTGCCGAGCGATCCGGCGTCGTCCTCCACCGTCATCGGCATCGCCGAGGCGGCGGCTGCCGAGATCGAACGGCGGCTAAGGTCGCCGACCCCGATCGTCATGGCTATCGGCACCGGCCGTACGCTGAAGGCGGCGATCGAGCAGCTGCCGCCGATGGAATGTCCGCAGCACAAGGTGGTGTCGCTGACCGGCAACATCTCGCCCGACGGTTCGGCCGCTTTCTACAACGTCATCTTCACCATGGCCGACAGGGTCAAGGCGCGCTCCTTCCCGATGCCGCTGCCGGTCATCGCCTCCTCTCCGGAAGAGCGCGAAATGCTGCTCAACCAGCCGATGATCCAGCCGACGCTGGCGCTGGCGGCAGAGGCCGACGTCACCTTTGTCGGTATCGGCGACCTCGGCCCCAAGGCACCGCTCTACGAGGACGGCTTCATTTCGGAAGCTGAATTGAAGGCGCTGCAAAAGGCAGGCGGCGTCGCCGAAATCGTCGGCTGGGTGTTCGACCGCGACGGCCGCATGATCGACGGCATCACCAACGACCGTGTGTCGTCGGCGTCGCTGCCGTCGCGCGAAAAGTCGCTGGTCATCGCGCTCGCCATGGGCGAGCGCAAGCTGCCTGGCATCCTTGCGGCGGTGAACCGGCGGCTGGTCAACGGCCTGATCACCGATGAGCGGACCGCCGCCGCGCTGCTCGCCGCCGGGTGATTTCTCGATAAGTTGAACAAGGCTATTGGCGCCGCCCGCAAGGATCGTTGCCGTCCAGAAAACCCATGTCGCGCTGCAGATGCGGCGGCAAGTCCCTGATGTCGAGATAGGCCCGTCTGCGGGCCATTTTCCGTGCAAATCCAAGCGTCAGCCATGAAAGCCAGCTGTGGCCTGGAGCTAAGATCAGCTTTTCCTGTACCGTGGTCATGATCGTCAGCCTCCGCTATGTCTGGACGAGATTGATCGTCGACCCCAGATATCGGCGGGATCGGCCCTCGCTTCCAATCAAACGTCGATCACGGCCCATAAGGAGGGCTTATGCCGAATCTTGAGGCACGACAGATTTCCCAGCTCCCGCCGCTGCAGGCTGTCAGGGTGTTCGAGGCGGTGGCGCGGCATCTTTCCTTCACCAAGGCCGCAGATGAGCTCGGCATGACGCAGGCGGCGGCGAGCTATCAGATCAAGCTTCTGGAAGAGCGCGTCGGCGGGCCGCTGTTCCTGCGCCGGCCAAAGCAGATCGTGCTGACCGAGGCCGGCCAACGCCTGGCGCCGGCGGTCAGCGAGGCGTTCGCGCTGCTGAGCGGAGCCTACTCCGCCGCGCGCACCGGGGCAGACGGCCTGCTCTGCGTCTCGACGCTGCTGACCTTTGCCTCGAACTGGCTGGCGCAGCATCTTGGCTCGTTCCAGCTCGCGCATCCGGCGCTGGCCGTTCGCCTCGACACGTCGAACCGCATCGTCGATTTCGCCCGCGAGGACATCGACATCGCCATCCGCTCGGGCGGCGGCAACTGGCCGGGCATGGAGGTGCACAAGCTTCTTGATGCCGACTTCACGCCGATGCTCAGCCCTAAACTGGCTGCCAGCATCGGCGGCGTCAACGAGCCGGCCGATCTGTTGCGCCTGCCCATTCTCGATCCCGGCGATATCTGGTGGAGGGACTGGTTCGCGGCTGCCGGTGTACAATCCCACGATCTTGCCACGCGCCCCGGCTCGAGCATGGGTGCGCAAGCCTACGAGGCCAATGCCGCCATCGCCGGCCAGGGCGTGGCCATCCTGACCAGGGCGCTGTTCAAGACCGAACTTGCCGATGGCCGCCTCATCCAGCCCTTTGACCTCGTCGGCGATGACGGTCACGCCTACTGGCTGGTCTATCCCGAAGCGCGCCGCAACGTGCCGAAGATCCGCGCCTTTCGCGATTGGGTGCTGGCCGAGATCGCTTGCCCGTAGGCGAAGCGGAAGATGCCTGTCGCCATGCGAGAGGCTTCTACGACCCCGTCCTTCAGCATGGTTAACCAATAGTAAGCGCTCAGTTAACCATCACCCTGAAAAACACTGTCGACATCATCTGTTTGGCCAGCCCCGCACTTGTTGCGACTCAATCAAGTTGGATCAATCGGCGCAGTAAAATGCCGTTGATCAGTGAGATTGTCAGGGCCGATGAAAGCTTATCGTGTCGAAGAAATGGAAGACTGCGCTGTGCGCGCGACACATATGATCGAAGCATTTACCCCGTTTCAAGCTGCTGCTCGGGCAATCCGTCGGGAAGTTACACTGCGAAAAGATGAATCCGACTGGATCAGAGTGACGGAAATCTTGACCAGAGCCAGGCAAGACCGCGATGGCGACGTTTTCGAATATTGCGTCGGACGATATCCGTCGCACGGATGAAAACCCTCGTCCAGACACGCTACTGGCGATAGGCCGCGATAGCCGGTCGACATAGGCCCGCAATCCTTCGCCAGTTCACAGAAGGGCGATCGGGCGAAACTCTGTCGTTTCGATTTACGGCCGCCGGTTTCGAACCCGTTCTCAAAACACCGCAATTCGCCACGCGCTGCATGCCGCGCGACATCCCGCGTGCTGCGCTGCAGCATCGAATCCGGCTTGACATAATTAACAGCAGGTGAGTAATTGCTCATCACCAAGGCAAATGCTCATCTTGGTTTATGGGAGGAATTTGATGAAACTTCGCACGCTCACACTGGGCCTGTTGTCGGCCAGCGCTCTTGCGTTCGCCGCTCACGCCGAATCCATCACCATCGCCACCGTCAACAATGCCGACATGGTCCGCATGCAGACGCTGACGGACGACTTCGCCAAGGCGAACCCCGACATCACCCTCAACTGGGTCACGCTCGAAGAGAACGTGCTGCGCGAGCGCGTCACCACCGACATTGCCACCAAGGGCGGCCAGTATGACGTGATGACCATCGGCACTTATGAAGTTCCGATCTGGGCCAAGCAGAGCTGGCTGCTGCCGCTCGACAAGCTCGGCGACGACTACGACGCCAAGGATATCCTGCCGGCCATTGCCGGCGGCCTTTCGGTCGACGGCAAGCTCTATGCAGCACCGTTCTACGGCGAAAGCTCCTTCGTAATGTACCGCAAGGACCTGATGGAGAAGGCGGGCCTTACCATGCCCGACGCGCCGACCTGGGACTTCATCAAGCAGGCTGCCGACAAGATGACCGACCGCGCCAATGGCGTGAACGGCGTGTGCCTGCGCGGCAAGGCCGGCTGGGGCGAGAACATGGCTTTCCTCACCGCCATGTCGAACTCCTTCGGCGCCCGCTGGTTCGACGAGAACTGGAAGCCGCAGTTCGATCAGCCCGAATGGAAAAACACGCTGCAGTTCTATGTCGACCTGATGAAGGCCGACGGCCCCGAGGGTGCTTCGTCCAACGGCTTCAACGAAAACCTGGCGCTGTTCCAGCAGGGCAAGTGCGGTATGTGGATCGATGCCACCGTCGCTGCATCCATGGTCTCCGACCCGAAGAGCTCGAAGGTCGCCGACAAGGTTGCCTATGCGCTGGCGCCAGACACCGGTCTCGGCAAGCGCGGCAACTGGCTGTGGGCATGGTCGCTGGCCATTCCGGCCGGTACGCAGAAGGCAGACGCGGCCGAAAAGTTCGTCTCCTGGGCAACCAGCAAGCATTACTCTGAGCTCGTCGCTTCCAAGCTAGGCTGGGCCAGCGCTCCTCCGGGCACGCGCACCTCGCTCTACGCAAATGCCGAGTACCAGAAGGCGGCGCCGTTCGCCAAGATGACGCTGGACTCGATCAACGCGGCCGACCCGACGCATCCGACCGTCAAGCCGGTGCCCTATGTCGGCGTCCAGTTCGTCGCCATCCCTGAGTTCCAGGGTCTCGGCACCACCGTCGGCCAGCTCTTCTCGGCGGCACTTGCCGGCCAGTCGAGCGTCGACGATGCCCTGAAGCAGGCTCAGGACGCTGCCACGGCAACGATGACCGAGGGCGGTTATATCAAGTAGGCTCCTCCCGGTGCCGAATGCCGGTCATCGATCATGACCGGCAACGGCCGCCCGAATCCCAGTTCGGGCGGCCGCCTTCACAATCCTAGGAATTGTGGCACAACTCTAAAAATCTGACTGACCTTTGGAGGGTGACCGTCATGGCTACTCAGCAGACCCGTTCGCTTGCCCGCTTCATGATGGCGCCATCCGTGGTGCTGCTGTTCGTCTGGATGATTGTGCCGCTGGTCATCACCTTGTGGTTCTCCTTCCAGCAGTACAATCCGCTCAACCCGATCCGCGATGGGTTCGTCGGCTTCTCGAACTACGCGCTGTTCTATTCCAACCCGGCCTTCCTGCAGTCGATCCTCAACACGCTTGTCCTCGTCGGTAGCGTGCTTCTGATCACGGTGATCGGCGGCATCATGCTGGCGTTGCTGATCGATCAGCCGATGTGGGGACAAGGCATCGTGCGCATTCTCGTCATCTCACCGTTCTTCGTCATGCCGCCGGTGGCGGCACTGGTCTGGAAGAACATGATCATGCATCCGCAATACGGCGTCTTTGCCGACATAGCGCGCTTCTTTGGTGGGCAGCCGATCGACTGGTTCGGGCAGCATCCGATGCTGGCGATCATCATCATCGTCGCCTGGCAGTGGCTGCCTTTCGCCACTCTGATCCTGTTGACCGCCCTGCAGTCGCTCGACGGCGAACAGAAGGAAGCCGCCGAAATGGACGGCGCCGGCTTCGTCAGCCGCTTCATCTATCTAACGCTGCCGCACATGTCGCGCGCAATCACCGTCGTCATCCTGATCCAGACGATCTTCCTTCTGTCGGTCTATGCCGAGATCCTGGTCACCACCAATGGCGGCCCGGGCTACGCCTCAACCAACCTGCCCTTCCTCGTCTACCAGAAGGCACTGCTGGAGTTCAAAATCGGCCAGGCATCCGCCGGCGGTGTCATCGCCGTCATTCTCGCCAACATCGTCGCCTTCTTCGCCATGCGCGCAGTCGGCAAGAACCTGGACAAGTAAGGGAGGATACGATGGCACGTGCAGTCACCACCCAACACAAGGTCGTTGCGACCGCGGCAGCCTGGATCGTCGCGCTGCTGATCTTCTTCCCGATCCTTTATACGATCATCACCTCGTTCAAGTCGGAGCAGGAGGCCATCCAGGGCTTTGCCCTGATCCCGTCGGGGACGTTCGAGAGCTATACCGAAGTCCAGGCGCAGAGCGGCTATTTCAAGTTCTTCTTCAACTCGGTGCTGCTGTCGGTCGGCTCGACCATTCTGGCGCTGATCGTCGCGGTTCCGGCGGCGTGGTCGATGGCCTTCTCGCCGGGCAAGTGGACCAAGGACATCCTGATGTGGATGCTCTCGACCAAGATGATGCCGGCGGTTGCCGTGCTGTTCCCGATCTACCTGATCTTCCGCGATACCGGACTGCTCGATAGCCGCATCGGCCTGATGGTCATGCTGATGCTGATCAACCTGCCGATCGTGATCTGGATGCTCTACACCTACTTCCGCGAGATCCCGGGTGAAATCCTCGAAGCGGCGCGCATGGACGGCGCCACGCTGTGGGGTGAAATCGCCTATGTGCTGACCCCGATGGCGGTGCCGGGCATCGCTTCGACCATGCTCTTGAACATCATCCTGGCGTGGAACGAAGCGTTCTGGACCATCCGCCTGACCACCACCGAAGCAGCACCGCTGACGGCCTTCATCAGTTCGTTCTCAAGCCCGCAGGGCCTGTTCTGGGCCAAGCTTTCGGCAGCCTCGACGCTGGCGATCGCGCCGATCCTGATCATGGGCTGGTTCAGCCAGAAGCAGCTTGTGCGCGGCCTGACATTTGGTGCTGTGAAGTAGCGTACCTTGCCTGAAGCAATCCACGAAAAATAACCCTTCGGGGGAGGAAACCATGGGAAACATTACACTCAAGAACGTGTCCAAGCACTTCGGATCGACGATCATCATTCCGGGCCTCGACCTGGTCATCGAGAACGGTGAATTCGTCGTCTTCGTCGGTCCGTCTGGCTGCGGCAAGTCCACGCTGCTGCGCCTCATCGCCGGCCTCGAGGACACCAGCGGCGGCACCATCAACATCGATGGCCGCGACGTCACCGGCGAGGCGCCGGCCAAGCGCAAGCTGGCCATGGTGTTCCAGTCCTACGCGCTCTACCCGCATATGACGGTGGCCAAGAACATCGGCTTCCCGTTGAAGATGGCCGGCGAGGATGTGGCGACGATCGACAAGAAGGTGAAGGACGCGGCGCGCGTGCTCAACCTCACCAACTATCTCGAACGCCGCCCCGGCCAGCTCTCCGGCGGCCAGCGCCAGCGCGTCGCCATCGGCCGCGCCATCGTGCGCCAGCCCTCGGCCTTCCTGTTCGACGAGCCGCTGTCCAACCTTGACGCGGCACTGCGCGGCACCATGCGGCTCGAGATCAGCGAACTGCACCATCAGCTCAAGACGACGATGATCTACGTCACCCACGACCAGATCGAGGCCATGACCATGGCCGACAAGATCGTCGTGCTCAATGCCGGCAACATCGAGCAGGTCGGCTCGCCGATGGAACTCTACAAGTCGCCGAAGAACCTGTTTGTCGCCGGCTTCATCGGCTCACCGAAGATGAACCTGATCGAAGGCGCACCGGCCGCCAAGTACGGCGCCAAGACCATCGGCATCCGGCCCGAGCATATGAACATCTCGACGACGGCGGGTGAATGGAAAGCGGTTGTCGGCGTCGCCGAACATCTCGGCTCCGACACGTTTTTGCACGTCCAGGCAGACGGCGTCGGTACGCTGACGGTGCGAGCCGACGGCGAAATGCCCGTCCGCCACGGCGACACCATCTATCTGTCGCCGGACAAGGTCAGAATGCATCGCTTCGGCGCCGACGGAAAGGCGATGGCGCAGTGAGGCTGAAAGGCAAATCGGCGCTGGTCACCGGATCGGCACGCGGCATCGGCAAAGCCTTCGCCGAAGCCTATGTGCGTGAAGGTGCGACCGTCGCGATTGCCGATATCAATCTGGAGGCTGCCGAAAAGACAGCCTCCGAGATTGGCGCCAAGGCCTATGCGGTCAGGCTCGACGTCTCCGACCTCACCTCGATCGAGGTGGCGGTGAAAGCGGCGGAGACAAAGACCGGCGGCCTCGACATACTGATCAACAACGCCGCTTTGTTCGACCTGGCGCCGATCGTCGAGATATCAAAGGCGAGCTACGACAAACTGTTTTCGGTCAACGTCGCCGGCACTTTGTTCATGCTGCAGGCAGCGGCACGTTCGATGATCGCAAGGGGCAAGGGCGGCAGGATCATCAACATCGCGAGCCAGGCCGGACGGCGCGGCGAGCCGCTGGTCGCCGTCTACTGCGCCACCAAGGCCGCCGTGATTTCGCTTACCCAGTCAGCCGGGCTCGACCTGATCAAGCACCGCATCAACGTCAATGGCATCGCGCCCGGCGTCGTCGACAGCGATATGTGGGATGAGGTCGATGCGCTGTTCGCCAAGTACGAGAACCGGCCAAAGGGCGAGAAGAAGCGGCTCGTCGGCGAGGGCGTGCCTTACGGCCGCATGGGCAAGCCGGAGGACCTGACCGGCATGGCGGTGTTCCTGGCCAGCGATGACGCTGAATACATCGTCGCCCAGACCTACAATGTCGATGGCGGCCAGTGGATGAGTTGAGGGGCGAAGGCACTCTTCTCCCCGTCCCTCCACGGGGAGAAGAGGCCGGGATCACGCAGGCCGCAGTCCGGCCGAAGGGTAAAAGCAGATGACCATGAAACTCTCGTCTTCCGTCCTCGCCAAGCTCCCCTCGAAGGTCGCCGGCCCTAAGTACGATCGCTCGACGCTCAAGGCCGGCATCGTGCATTTCGGCGTCGGCAATTTCCACCGCTCGCACCAGGCCGTCTATCTCGACGATCTGTTCAATTCCGGCCTCGGTCACGATTGGGCGCTGATCGGCGCCGGCGTGTTCGAGGGCGAGAAGATCGGCCGGGGCAAGCTGCAGGAACAGGACTGGCTGACCACCGTGGTCGAGCAGGACAGTGGCCATATGAGCGCCCGCGTCACCGGCGTCATGATCGACTTCCTGATGCCCGGCGATGCCGCCGCGATCATCGATCAGCTTGCCGATCCGGCGATCAAGATCGTTTCGCTCACCATCACCGAGGGCGGTTATTTCATCGATCCGGCGTCGGGCGTGTTCAACCCGACCCATCCCGACATTGTCGCCGATGCGCAGCCGGGTGCGACACCGAAGACGGTGTTCGGCCTCATCCTTGCCGGACTGATCCGTCGCCGCGACGACGGCATCGTGCCGTTCACCGTCATGTCCTGCGACAACATCCCCCACAATGGTCATGTCACCTCGGACGGGGTTATCGGCCTGGCGCGGCTGATCGACGAGGATCTGGCAAACTGGGTGAGCACGAAAGTCGCCTTTCCCAACGGCATGGTCGACCGCATCACGCCCGCGACCAGCGACCGCGAGCGCGGCATCCTTTCCAGCGAATTCGGCCTCGACGACAACTGGCCGGTGTTCTGCGAGCCGTTCAAGCAGTGGGTGCTGGAGGATCGGTTCACCGCCGGCCGGCCGCCGTTGGAAAAGGTCGGCGTGCAGTTCGTCAAGGAAGTCGCGCCTTACGAGCTGATGAAGATCCGCATCCTCAATGGCGGTCACGCCACCATCGCCTACCCAGCCGGCTTGATGGACATTCATTTCGTCCATGAAGCGATGCAGGAGCCACTGGTGCGCGGCTTTCTCGCCAAGCTCGAGCGCGACGAGATCATTCCGACCGTGCCGCCGGTGCCGGATACCGTGCTGGAAGACTACTACCAGTTGATCGAGGGCCGCTTCTCCAACCCCAAGATCGGCGACACCATCCGGCGGCTTTGCCTCGACGGCTCAAACCGCCAGCCGAAATTCATCATCCCGACCATCGCCGACCGGCTGAAGGCGGGAAAAAGCGTCGCTGGCCTGGCGCTGGAATCGGCGCTCTGGTGCCGCTACTGCTTCGGCACGACCGACAGCGGCGCCGTCATCGAGCCCAATGATCCCAACTGGGATCGGCTGCAGGCAACCGCCAAGGCGGCGAAGGATGCGCCCAGCGCCTGGCTTGCCATGGAAGACATCTATGGCGACGTCGGCCGCTCGGCAGCATTCGCCGATGCCTTTGCCCATGCGCTCAACGTGCTGTGGGCAAACGGCGCGCGTGCGACGCTGACGCGCTATATCGCCGGCAAGCTCTGACACCAAGCAATGACGGCCATGGCGCCTGAGCTGGTCATTTTCGACTGTGACGGCGTGCTGGTCGACAGCGAAGCGCTGTCGGTCAAGGCGCTGCTGGGCATGATCGCGGTCGCCGGCGGCGATGTCAGCGAGGACACCGCCTACGAGCATTTCCTCGGCAAGAGCATGAAAAGCGTCCGCGAAATCCTTGGCCGCGACTTCGGCATTGAGATCACCGACCAGCATCTGACCGCGATGCGCGTCGAGCTGATGCGCAAATTTCGCGAGGAGCTGAAACCGATGCCCGGCATTGCTCAGGTTTTGCCCAGGCTCGGCGTGCCGTTCTGCGTCGCCTCGTCCGGCACGCTCGACCGCATCCGTTATTCGCTCGACATCACCGGGCTGCTCGGGCTGCTGGAGCCGCATTTGTTCAGCGCTGCCATGGTGGCAAAGGGAAAACCGGCGCCCGACCTTTTTCTCCATGCGGCTGCCAGCATGCGGGCTCAACCACGGCAATGCGTCGTCGTCGAGGACAGCCCGGCCGGCATTGCCGCGGCGCGGGCGGCGGGCATGCGCGTCCTTGCCTTCACCGGCGGCACCCATGCCGGCAACCCGACGCTGAAAGCGCGGCTTGCGTCGAGTGAGCCGGACTTTATATTCGCTGACATGCTGCAATTGCCCGATTTGATTGCAGGCCTGGGAGCGAGAGTAAGAGCATCTTGACGAAAAGCTTCGTTTGCGCGGTCGATGTCGGCACCGGGAGCGCCCGCGCGGGCATTCTCGACACCAAAGGCACCTTGCTCGGCCGCGCCGAGCACCCGATCGTCATGCACCAGCCGAAGGCTGATCACGCCGAGCACAATTCCGAGGATATCTGGTCGGCGGTCTGCATCGCCGTGCGTGCCGCCCGCGAAAAGGCAGGGGTCGCGGCGCAGGATATCGTCGGCATTTCCTTCGACGCCACCTGCTCGCTGGTGGTGCGCGGCAGGGATGGCGGTCAGCTCAGCGTATCGGTGTCAGGCGAAAAGCGCTGGGACACCATCGTCTGGCTCGATCACCGCGCCATTGCCGAGGCCGACGAATGCACGATGAGCGGTCATGCCGTGCTCGACTATATCGGCGGTGTCATGTCGCCGGAAATGGTGACGCCGAAGCTGATGTGGCTGAAGCGGAAGCTGCCGGGAACGTGGCATGAAGCCAGCTATCTATTCGACCTCACCGACTTCCTGACCTGGAAGGCGAGCGGCTCGCTGGCGCGCTCGCAATGCACGCTGACCGCCAAATGGACCTATCTCGCGCATGAGCAGACAGGCTGGCGGCGCGACTTCTTTGAAACCGTCGGCCTCGGCGATCTTTTCGAACATGGCAATCTGCCGGAGACGGCGAGCCCGGTCGGCGCCGATATAGGGGCGCTGAACGCGCAAGCCGCTGCCCAACTCGGCCTGACGGAGCAATGTCGCGTCGGCGCCGGGGTCATCGACGCCTATGCCGGCGCGCTCGGCGTGCTCGGCGGCTTTGCCGGCGACGAGAAGAATATCGGCCGGCACTTGGCGCTGATCGCCGGCACCTCGAGCTGCGTCATGGCGATGTCGCCCGACCCGCAGCCTTTTGCCGGCGTCTGGGGACCGTATTATGGCGCGGCGCTGCCGAAGCTGTGGCTGTCGGAAGGCGGCCAGTCGGCCACCGGCGCATTGCTCGACCACATCATCCGCTGGCACGGCGCCGGCGGCGAGCCGGATGCGGCGATGCATGCAAAGATCGCCCGTCGCGTCGCCGAACTGCGCACCGCCGAGGGCGATAATCTCGCCGCACGTCTGCATGTGCTGCCGGATTTCCACGGCAACCGTTCGCCGCTCGCCGACCCGCATGCGGTCGGCGTCGTCAGCGGGCTGACGCTGGACGCCTCCTTCGACAGCCTGTGCAAGCTCTATTGGCGCACCGCTGTCGGCATTGCCCTTGGCGTGCGCCATGTGCTGGAAGCGCTGAACGAAAACGGCTATCTGATCGACACGCTGCATGTCACCGGCGGCCACACCAAGAACCCGCTGTTGATGGAGCTCTATGCCGACGCCACCGGCTGCACGGTCATCGAGCCGCTGGCCGACGAAGCGGTGCTGCTCGGCACCGGCATGGTCGCGGCCACCGCCGCCGGGCTGTTCCCCGACCTGAACGCCGCTTGCGTCGCCATGCAGCAGGGCGGCAGGAAGCGGCCGTCAAACCCGGCCTCATCAGGACGCTTCGACCGCGACTACAAGGTGTTCCTCGAAATGCACCGGCAGCGGCAGGTGCTCGACGCGATCAGATAGGCAGGCTGCTTTTGCCGGCGTCTGGTCTCAACAGGGACGCCCCGGATTGCGCATCGAACAGATGCAGGCTCTGTTCGTCGACGGTGAAGCGGACGGGGCTGCGCAGGAGCGGGCACTCGCGGGTCGGGACCAGCGCGCTGATTTCCTTGCCGCCAAAACCGAAGATCACCAGCGCGTCGTTGCCATGGAACTCGATCAGATCGGCCGTGCCCTGTATAAGGTTCCCGGTGGCGCCAGGGCCTGCGGTCTTCAGGTCCGGAGGCCTGATCCCGAGCACCGCGCGATCGACGCCTTGCAGGTCGAAGCGTGAGCCGTCGATGGAAAACACCGTTTCCGCACAGGTCAGCGCCCAGCCATTCTCTTTCCGGCTAACCGCCACATCGATGAAGTTCATGTTCGGCGTGCCGATGAACCCGGCCACGAACAGATTGCCGGGTCGCTCATAAATCTCCGCCGGCGAGCCGATCTGTTCGATCCTGCCATCCCGCAGCAGCACGATGCGGTCGGCAAGCGTCATCGCCTCCAACTGGTCGTGGGTGACGTAGACGGTGGTCGTCTTCAGCGACTGATGCAGCCGGGCGATCTCGATGCGCATATGGTTGCGCAATTTGGCATCGAGATTGGACAGCGGCTCGTCGAACAGAAACACTTTTGGCGTCTTGATCATGGCCCGCGCAATGGCGACGCGCTGCTGCTGGCCGCCGGACAGTTCGGCCGGCTTGCGGCCGAGATAGGGCTCGAGACCGAGCGTTTTCGAAACCGCCTCGACGCGCTGCTGGATCTCGGCCTTCGCCACCTTCTGCCGCTTCAGGCCGAAGGCGATGTTGTCGAAGATCGTCATATGCGGATAGAGCGCATAGTTCTGGAACACCATGGCGATGCCGCGGTCACCCGGGTCGAGATCGTTGACCACCTTGCCGCCGATCGAGACCTCGCCGCCGCTAATGTCCTCCAGCCCGGCCAGCATCCTGAGCAAGGTCGACTTGCCGCAACCGGACGGGCCGAGGAACACCACGAACTCATGGTCCTCGATGCTGAGGTTCAGATCGCGGATGACGGTGGTGGCGCCGTAGGATTTGTCGACATTCGAACAGACAATCGCGGACATGGTTTCTCTCAGCCCTTCTCGCCGGCAAGCAGGATCTGCAATTTGACGTCTTCCGGTCTGCCTGCCGCAGCCCGTTCGAACGCCTTGATGCTGTCGGAGAAATCGTAGGTGCCGGTGATCAGCGGGTTGAGATCGACCTTGCCCGAAGCGATGAGCTGCAGGGCGCGATCGAAAATGTTGGCGTAACGGAACACCGTCTCGATGCGAACTTCCTTCGAAATCGCCGCCGGAACGTTCAGGCTCACCGGCTCCACCGGCAGTCCGACGAGCACCACCGCGCCGCCGGGGCGCACGATGTCGAACAGATTGGCGAACGCCTTCGAGTGGCCGCTGGCCTCGAACACGATGTCGGCGCCCCAATTGTCGGTCGCCGTTGCAACCGCATCGACCAGCGACCCCTCGCCGATATTGACCGGGACGATGCCCGGATAGCGGGCCGCGATCTCCAGCTTGGGGGCGGAGAAATCGGAAATCAGCACTTTCGAGCACCCGCCGGCCAGCGCCGCCAGCGCGATCATGATGCCGATCGGGCCGCAGCCGACGACGACCGCGACGTCGCCCGGAACGATGCGGGCGCGGGCCGCCGCCTGCATGCCGATGGCAAAGGGTTCAACCATTGCGCCTTCGGCGAAGGAAACGTTGTCCGGCAGCTTGTAGGTGAAGGCGGCCGGATGGACGGCTTCGGGCGCAAGAATGCCGTGCACCGGCGGCGTCGCCCAGAAGCTCACATCCGGGTCGACATTGTAGATGCCGAGCTTGGTCGCCCGCGACGACATGTTCGGCACGCCCGGCTCCATGCAAACGCGGTCGCCGACCTTCAGCGTCCTGACATTGGCGCCGACCTCGACGATTATCCCTGACGCTTCGTGGCCCAGCACCATTGGCGCGCGCACCACATAGCTGCCGATGGCGCCATGGGTGTAATAGTGCACGTCGCTGCCGCAGACGCCGACCGTGTGGATGGCGATTTTGACATCGTCCGGCCCGACATCGAGCGGCAACGCAATCTCGCGCAGCGCCAGTTCGCCTTTTTTCTCAAGTACCAAAGCCCGCATTGGATCGTCCTCGCATCAAGTCTTTTTTTGCCGGAAAACGGAATTCAGGAAACCGCTCAGCACGCCGAGAAACAACAGCGGCGGCAGCGACAACAGCACGACCGAGGCATTCAGGATGCCCCACGGCACGTTCATGCCTTGCTGCGACAGTTCCGAGGCGACGATCGGCAAGGTCTTGGCGTTGGAACTGGACAGCATCAGCGCGATCAGGAATTCGTTCCAGACCAGCACGAAGCTGAAGGCGACGGCGCCGATCAGCGAGCGCGCCGCCACCGGCAGCGCGATCTTCCAGAACACCGAATAGGCGCCGTAGCCGTCGACAAAGGCGGCCTCCTCGACCTCCTTCGGCACGGCCTGGAAGGCGGGAATGGCCAGCCACATGATCACCGAGATGGTGAGCAGCGAATAGGTGACGATCAGCGCCGCCAGCGTGTCGTAGAGCCCGATCTGCAGCCAGATCACCATCAGCGGGATGGCCACCGCCACCGGCGGCAGGAAGCGCAGCGACAGCACGAAGAACTGGATGTCGCCGGCCCAGCGGTTGGGGTAGCGCGCCACCGCGTAAGCCGCCGGCAGGCCGAGCACCACCCCGATCAGCACCGCGACGCCGCAGGCGATCACTGAATTGTGCAGGCCGGTCATGACGCTGTCGCGGCCGATGATGTAGCTGATGTTGCCGAGCGTCGGCGTGAACACCAGGCGTGGGACGCGGGTGATGATGTCGACATTGTTCTTCAGCGAATTGAGCGCCGTCCAGGCGAGCGGAAACACCGCCATGAAGCCGGCAAAGGCCAGGATGGCTTTGGCGATCAGGCGGCCCGGTTTCATGCGAGATGATCTCATGCCTGCACCCGCTTCCACAACATGGTGAAGGTGATGACGGTGGCGATCATCATCAGCACGGCCATCGCCGAAGCATAGGACACTTTGCCGGATTCGATGAAGCCTTGCGAGAAGGCGTACATATCGAGCGTTTCTGTGGCGACGCCCGGTCCGCCACGGGTCATCACATAGATCAGGTCGAAGGAGCGCAGGGACTCGATCATCTTGACGAACATCAGGCTGATCAGTGGCGCCTTCAGCATCGGCAGCGTGACATAGGCGTGGATCTGCCAGCGCTTGGCGTGGTCGAGCCTTGCTGCCTCGATCGGCTGCGGCGGCAGCGTTTCCAGTAGCTTCAGCACGATGACGGCGAAGAACAGCCCCCATTGCCAGACATCGACCGAGGCGACGGCAAACAGAGCCGTCGACGGCTTGGACAGCGGATCGAAGATCAGCCCGCCGGTCAGCAGCCTGTAGGGGTAGGTGGCGATGCCGTAGAGCGGATGATAGGCGAACTTCCACACGAAGGCGGCGGAGACGCGCGGCAGCAGCACCGGGATGATGAACAGCAGGCAGTAGAAATTGCGCAGGCGCGGTGACGCGACCTCGAACATCAGCACGCCGAGGCCAATGGCCACCGCCATGGTGGCGACAACGGTGACGATTTCCCATTTCACCGACACCCAGACGGCGTTGAGAAAGCGGCGGTCGAAGAACAGGTCGTAAAAATTCGAGAACCAGACATAGGAATAGGTCGCCGAGCTCAGCTCGCGGTTCTGCAAGGCGATGACGATCGCATAGAGCGTCGGCACCATCGACAGCACCAAAAGGATGGCGAGCGTCGGAACGACAAAGGTGACCGGCAGGGAGGAACGTCGCGGCATCGGTATCTATCTCGCGTGTCTCGAACGCTTGGCTGGCATGGAGCGCGGAAATCCTGCGGCGCACAGATCCCAACATTCGCTCGAATGCCGCAGACCGCGCGCCGCAGGGGGAGGATAGCTTATTTCTTCACCAGCTCGTTGGCATACGCTTCAAGCTCGTTGAGGCCGCCCTTGATGTCGGTGCGGGTGCCGGTGACCAGCTCCTCGAGGATGATGCCCCAGCGGTCGCCGAGATCCGGCCAGCGCGGGTCCTGCCAGAAGTTGACAGCCGTGACCTTGCCGGTCTCCGCCAGCGCCTGGCCGAGGTCGGCGCCGTAGATGTCGGCGAATTCCTTGCTGGACAGGATGCTGGTGCGGTTGAGCTCGCCGAACTGATGCGCGTCGAGCCGGCGCTTCTCGTTTTCCTTCGACGTTGCCCAGGCGATGAACAGGCCGGCGCATTTCTTCGAGGCGTCGTCGGCGTTGGCTTTCGCCGCGATGGCCAGGCCGTGGCCATAGCCGCCGCCGGTCAGCGGCGCCGGGGGCGGCAGGAAGCCGACCTTGCCGACCACCTGCGAGGTCTTTGGATCGACCGACATGCCCGACAGCGGTGTTGATTCCACAAGGATGGCGACCTGGCCGGACAGGAACGCACCGGTCGATTCATCCCAGCTGCCGGTCTGCGTGCCGGGTGCCGAATCCTTGAACAGCTGCAGATAGGTCTCGGTCGCCTTGACGGCGGCATCCGAATTGAAAGCCGGCTTGTCGCCGTCGAACCACTTTCCGCCATAGGCCTTGAAGAACGGCATCCAGCGCCAGACATTGGCGCCCGAACCGCGCGCACCGCGCAGCGCGATGCCGTACATGCCCTTGTCGGGATTGGTCAGCTTCGGCACGGCGGCGATCAGCTCGTCCAGCGTCTTCGGCGGCTGGATGCCGGCGGCTTCCAGCACATCCTTGCGGTAGACCATCAGGTCGCCGCCGCCGGTCAGCGGCGCAAACCAGACCTTGCCGTCATAGGTCGCGACCTTCTGGCGGCCCGGATCGAAATCGGCGTAATCATAGTCAGCCGGATAATAGTCGGTCAGCGGCACGATCCATTTCGACGAGGCAAACAGCGCGACGTTGGCTTCGTCGACATAGTAGACGTTGTAGTTGCCGACGGTGGACGCATCGGCGCGCGATTTGGCCCGGCGGTCGTTTTCGTTGAGGTAGTCGATCTGGAAGCTGGCGCCGGCGAGCTTCTGGAACTCGTCCTTCGAGTCCTCCAGCAGGGTCAGGCCGTCACGTGGCTGCGCCAGCACCTTGACCGGCGCCGAGCAGACCGGCGCCTGCGCCAGGGCCACGGTGGATACGGTAGCGGAAAGCATGAAAGCTGCGCTCAAGCTCGCAGCGAGCCGAATTGGTTGCATGATCTTTTCTCCTCCAGGAACACTTCGCAGGAAGCGCAAGTCCTCGGGTTCTGCGATCCTCACCATCGCCCGAGCGACAAGCCACCCATCGCCAAGATGCGGAGTTGCGGCGGGCCATGCTAGAAGCCCCGTTGCAGTCGACCTGTACTTTTATGCATTGTGCAGCGCAAAAAACCGCCTGCGAATGCCGGAGCCGTCACACGAGTACCGATCGGGTCTGAAATGGTCGCTTAAGCCCGCATTGTCAGCCGCTGTCGTGACAGCCGGCGATAGGACGACGGCGTCATTTTGTGCTTGCGCATGAAGGCCCGGTTGAAGTTCGAGATGTTCATGTAGCCGACCTGAAAACAGATGTCGGTGATGGCAATATCGGTGTCCGCCAAGAGCTTGCAGGCCTGCCAGAGCCGGAGCTTGGCCAGATGGTCGCTGAAGCTGTTGCCGGTGTTCTTCTGGAAGAAACGCGAAAACGTGCTTTCGCTCATTCCGGCGAGCTCCGCCACTTCCGGCAACTTCAGATCCTCGGCGAAGTGCTGGAACAGATAGGTCAGCGTGCGCTGGATGATGTCGAGCGAGGCGGCATCGAGAACCGGCGAGAAATCCGGCGACGACAACAATTCATATTCGTCGGTTCGGGCCAGCAGGTCCACCAGTTCGAGGAACAGGCAGAGCCGGGCGAGCCCATGCACCTCGCCCATCCGCTCCATCATCTCGGCGCCCTTCAGCGCCGTGTCGCCATGGAAGACGATGCCGCGCAGCGACCGCTCCAAAAACGGTTCCAGCTCGCGCAGTTCCGGCAACAGCCCCGCCGATCCGCGCAGCCTTTGCGCATCGAACTGCAAGACGATGTCGCGGCCCTCGATCAGCTCGCCCGGCTGCACCGCCGTGACCCAGTCATGCGGCAGTCCGCCGCCGACGATCGAGAGATAGCCCGGGCCGAATTCGCCGATATGGTCGCCGACCAGCGCAACGCCCGAGGATTTTCGTAGCAGGTGGATTTCGTATTCCGGGTGGAAGTTCCAGACGTTGCGCTCCCACGGATAGTCATCCAGCCGCCACAGGAAACTGTCGCTCGCCTCGGTGACGATGTGCTCGAAGGACGGCGCTGTCCGCGGGATCGCGGCCGGGTTTTTTCGCTGTCTGAACTGCATCCAAACCTCCCGGCACTGCGTCGGCTGCCGATATGCCGGGCAATCCGTAGCAGCCCCGGGCCTGCAAGTGAACGCGGCACCGGAGGCTCCCGGCTTGCTGCTGGCTCAATCGCTCACCATCCCTCCTCCTTGCCTTCGTCTAGGGTTTCGTTCAAAAGACGGCGCAAACGCCGCGAAACCGAAGGTTTTGCCGTTTGAAATGCGGCTTCCGGCCCTTTGCCGACGTGCCGCACCTGGAAAGAGCGGAAATGTCTGCGATCGAAGCCGGTGCTCGCGCACCGGAAAATCTTTGGCGTCAGGAAATCAGGGCGACGCTGGCGCTCGCCTGGCCGATGGTACTGACCAATCTCGGCCAGACCGCGATGACCGCCACCGACGTCATGATGATGGGACGGCTGGGACCGGACACGCTGGCCAGCGGCGCGCTGGGCGCCAACCTCTATTTCATGCCGCTGATTTTCGGGCTTGGCCTGATGCTGGCAACTTCGCCCATGATGGCCACCGAACTTGGCCGTCGCCGCCATTCGGTGCGCGACTTGCGCCGCACCGTTCGCCAGGGCCTGTGGCTGGCGATCCTGATCTCAATCCCGATCTGGCTCGTGCTTTGGCACGGCGAGGCCATTCTGCTGGCGATGGGCCAGGAACCCGCATTGGCGCATCAGGCCGGCATCTACCTGCGCTGGCTGGAATGGGCGGTGCTGCCTTTCTATGGCTATATCGTGCTGCGCTCCTTCATCTCAGCGCTGGAGCGGCCGGGCTGGGCGCTGGCCATCGTCTTCGTTGCCGTCGCCTGCAACGTCTTCTTCAACTGGGTGTTCATGTTCGGCAATCTCGGCGTGCCTTCGATGGGCATTGCCGGCTCCGGCCTCGCCACCACGCTGTCCAGCATGCTGATGTTCGTCGGCCTGGCCGTGGTGGTGATGTTCGAGAAAAAGTTCCGGCGCTACCGCCTGTTCGGGCGCTTCTGGCGAGCCGACTGGCCGCGCTTCAAGGGCTTGCTGCGGCTCGGCCTGCCGATCGCCGGCATTCTCGCCTTCGAGGTGACGATCTTCAACGCCGCCGCCCTGCTGATGGGCCTGATCGACGCCGCTTCGCTGGCAGCGCACGCCATCGCCATCCAGATCGCCTCGATAAGCTTCATGGTGCCGCTCGGCCTCAACCAGGCGGTGACGGTGCGCGTCGGCCTTGCCCATGGCGCCGGCAATCCGGAAGGTGTCAGCCGCGCCGGCTGGACAGCCTTCGTCATCGGCGTCTCCTTCATGGCGCTGATGGGGCTGGTGATGATCCTTTGGCCGCATCTGCTGATCAGCGCCTTCATCGATCTCGCCAATCCGGCCAATGCCAGGGTGGTCGCGCTCGCCGTGTCGTTCCTGGCGTTTGCCGCACTGTTCCAGATCTTCGACGGTGCGCAAGCCGTGGCCGCCGGCATGTTGCGCGGCCTGCACGACACCAAGGTGCCGATGATCTATGCCGCGATCGGCTATTGGGGCGTCGGCCTGCCACTCGGCGTGCTGCTGGCCTTCCATTTCGGCTTGCACGGCGTCGGCATCTGGATCGGCCTGGCCTCGGGACTGGCCGTGGTGGCGGCGCTGCTGCTGGCGCGCTGGCTGCGCCGCGACCGGATCGTGCCGCAGCTATCCTTCGGGCATTGAAACGGATGGCCGCCGACGCCCGGCGGCCGCGATGTCCTGACATTGTGGCTAAATAAACGGCGCGCCGTGATAGCCCATCGAAGGGTCCGCTGAGCGCCACGAGCCGACATTCGTGTTCCGGCAGGCGGACGATCACCACCGATGCAGAGCGGTCGTTCCTCGCAAAGAGCGCTGGGGCTAGACTAGCCGAGCCTGTCGTCGGACCGCGGTGGGTCAGAGGCTCGGACGCAATCACATCGCTGCGTCGGTTTCTTCCATCGCCCCGCCAGCCAACAGAGAGTGCACCAGCTCACGATCTTCGCAACGGAACCATTTCGGCTTCGTCGGTGCCCGAATTTTTGCACGATTCTATCGCCTGAGCCGATTGGTGCTACACTGACAAGCCAGTTACGCGACGGACCTGTGTTCGGTGATATGACCAAAGTAACCGCTTTACCCGACGGAGTGGATTTCGACGTGGCCGCGGATGAGACGTTGCTTGAGGCGGCTCTCAGATCGGGCGTGCCATTTGCCCACGCATGCGGTGGCAGGGCGAAATGCTCGACATGCCGCGTTTGGGTTCTCGACGGCATTGAGGCTTGCCCGGACCGGAATCCGGACGAAACCCTGATGGCGAACCGGTTGAGATTGGCCGATGAGGTTCGGCTGGCCTGTCAGCTCAGGCCGGAAGGCGAGCTTCGCGTCCGACGCCTGGTGCTAGACGAAACCGACATGATGATCACCAGCCAGCTTGGCACTTCTGCCGCCACGCGTTGCGGCGAAGCAAGGCATGTTGCGGTCTTCTTCAGCGACATTGTCGATTTCACAGCGCTGTCGGAGCGGCTTTCCCCCTACGACGTGATGTATCTGCTCAATCGCTACTTTGCCCAGGTCGGCGACATCATCGAGCAGAATGGCGGCTTCATCGACAAACTGATCGGCGATGGGCTCATGGCAATATTCGGTATCGACGACCAGCCCGACGCTCCGCTCCGCGCCGTAAACGCCGCACTTCAGACCCTCGCCACAGTCGATCGTCTGAAGCCGTTCTTTGCCTCGATGTATGGCATCGATTTCGATATTCGTATCGGCCTCAACTATGGCGAAGCCGTCATCGGCACATTGGGTTTTGCTGGACACGAACGTCTCACGGCCATCGGCGACGTTGTAAATCTGGCCAGCCGGGTCGAGGCCGCCAATAAGGATGCCGGTACGCGACTGCTGATATCCGAGGCCCTCCGCGACCAGATCGCCGACAAGGTGGAAATCGGCGACTTCGTCAGGGTACGCCTTCGCGGTATCGGCGAGCGCACGAGCCTGTTCGAAATCGTCAGGCTGAAGCCCGAAATTGACGCCGACCTGAATGCCAAGGGGCTTCGCGAAACCATCCGTCACGGCGGCAGGAGGTGGGTTCGCGCTTTTGCCGAAGACGAGGTTGGGCCATATGAACGCCGGATTCTCGATTTTGAAGATTACGACATCGTCGTCGTTCGCGGATCCGACAGCTATTGCGCCTTCAACAATGCCTGCCCGCATCTTCATCTGCCGTTCTACGAGCGCCGAAGCTCCGCTCAGGCCGAAAAGCTGAAGCTCCCACACACGGAGAGCACGATCACCGCAGATCTTGGCCTGGTCTGCCGCTGGCATCAGAGTTGTTTCGACCTGTCTACTGGCGAAATCAGGGGTTGGGCGCGGCTGCAGCAGGATGGTACCGCGCCGGGCTATGAATTCGCGGGTAACATTTCGAAAAACCGCGCAAAGCTGATCGTATACCCCTGTCGAAAGCAGGACGGCTTTGTGTGGATCGGGCTCGAGTGAAGCGACGTCCCGATATTTCAGTTTTCCGTCGCTGTTACAATTGTCCGGATCGGGTCATTCTCGTCGGTTATGGCTTGTCTGTTCACGTCCGGTCACGAAGCAATCCGGGACATCTGAGTTCACCGTTGGTGATGCACAGAACATCGCAGCGACAGCAAGCACCTTTGCGCTTGCCTTGAAGGCATCTATTTTGGAAGGTAGTAGCCGCTCGTGGGCATAGAATGTCGGTACTGCCTTTCTTAAGAATTTACGCGCCGCTCAACGCGGTGCTGGCTGCGCCAGGGTTGCTGGCGGTGGCTGCGCTCACAATACCGGACATGTCCGGACGAAGCAGACTGGCTCTGGCTGCCCTGCTCGCTGTCATCTGGGGCGCCTATCTCCTGCAACTGGCCGCGACGCTGCTCAAGCGCCGGGCGGGCGGGGTTCGGGACAGGACGCCGGCAATCGTCATTGATGTGCTCGCGGTTTTGGTTCCACTTGCCGCATTTCTGCTCGTCGGCACGCCCGACCGGAGCCTCTACTGTGCTGTCTGGCTGCTGAAACCGCTGCGCGACTCGACTTTCTTCCCGCTGCTGGGCAGGGTCCTGGCCAGCGAAGCGCGCAACCTGATCGGCGTCACCACGGTCTTCGGCGTCGTTCTGTTCGCTGTCGCGCTCGCGGCCTATGTCATCGAGCGCGACATCCAACCGGAAAAGTTCGGCAGCATCCCCCAGGCAATGTGGTGGGCGGTGGTCACGCTGTCCACCACTGGCTATGGCGACACTATCCCGCAAAGCTTCGCCGGCCGCGTCCTTGCCGGGGCGGTCATGATGAGTGGCATCGGCATCTTCGGGCTCTGGGCCGGCATTCTTGCCACGGGCTTCTATCAAGAAGTCCGTCGCGGGGATTTCGTCCGCAATTGGCAATTGGTCGCCGCCGTGCCGTTGTTTCAGAAGCTCGGCCCGGCCGTGCTGGTCGAGATCGTGCGCGCGTTAAGACCTCGCACGGTGCCGGCGGGCGCCGTGATCTGCCGCATTGGCGAGACCGGTGATCGGATGTTCTTCGTCGTGGAGGGGCGCGTCAGCGTCGCGACGCCGAATCCGGTGGAGCTTGGCCCTGGCGCCTTCTTCGGCGAGATGGCGCTGATCAGCGGCGAACCGCGTATGGCGACCGTCAGCGCCGCAACGGTGGTCTCACTCCTGTCGCTGCACTCGGCGGATTTCCAGATGCTGTGCGGCAGCAGCCCGGAGATCGCGGAGATCATCCGCAAGACCGCGCTCGAGCGGCGCGGCGCGGCACCGATGGCTTGACCGTACTAGGTTTGTGCAGCCCCGGACTGTAATGGTGTATCATCGATCCTGAGGCGTCAGGAGCAGGATGCGATGGCAGGTTGCCAATTGCCTGCCGATGGTGGTCGGCTGGAACTGCATGGTGATGCAGGGAAGAACGAGAGCGGACGTTTAAACTCAGGATCCTTTGACGGTCGCTCGGTGGTCGAGTGCTTGCGCACCTAGCTTGAGATGCGATGCGCTCCAGGGTCGGCACTGCCAAGCGGCAAATCAGGCCGGGAGCCGCCACATTCGCACACGACCTGTACCACGCAATTCCGTTTCCTCGAGAGGGTCGCAAGCAAAATCTGGTCCAAGCAGTTTGCGAGTTGCATCCGAAATACGGATTTCATCGGGCTCCGCGGACGTTTGAATACGTGCGGCGAGATTAACGGTGTCGCCCCACAGGTCATAGGCAAACCGCCTTTCGCCTATGACGCCCGCGACGATTGGTCCTGAGTGAATTCCAATTCTGAGTCTTATCGGTTCTCCTGCGAAGCGTTCGCGCTTCACCGCCTTCCGCAGTTCAAGTGCATAGTGGGCAAGGGCTTCTGCATGATCGGATCGCGCGACGGGCAGGCCAGCGACCGCCATCACGCAATCGCCGATTGTCTTGATCTTTTCGCAGCCGTATCGTTCCGAGAGCAGATCCGCCGCCTTGAAGAAGTAATTCAACATAGCGAGCGTCGTCTCGGCTCCGACGCTCCGCGCTCTTTCCGTAAAACCAACGATGTCGGCAAAAAGCACACTCACCTCTGCGTGGTTGTCTGCAATTTGTTCGTGCGCTTTTAACCGCTCCGCGATCGACGCCGGAAGAATGTTGAGGAGTAGGGTCTCGGCACGCTGGTATTCATGCGCCAATCCCTCCTGGCTCTTCCTCAACGCCTCGTTCATCGATTGTAATTTCTCGTTGAGTTGACGCTCCCTCTCTTGCAGGAGCGTCATTTCGTAAGCCTTCTGTTGCAGCCGCTGCCTGTTGTCGCGTTCGGCAGTGGCATCAAGAAAGAGCAGCCACACGCAGGCATCGTCAGCAAAAAGATGAAGGTCCGCGACACGCCCGCTGGGCAGTTCGACCATGGGCATATGATATGGAAGCTCCGGGCAAGGCAGCAAACCTTCCATGAATTCAAGCTGATCGGTAACAGGCTTACCGATGCGAAGGGATGAGAGCCCGTAATGTTTAACGTTACCGCCCTTCGCCGCTATGCAAAGCTGGGCGTCAATTTTCACATATGCGATAGAGTGCTCGTTGTAGAAGAAATTGTAAATCCAGCTTCCGACTTCTCTTGGCAATCTATGCATGGTCTATTTGGTGACCATCGAAGCAAGTTGAAGAAACGCATCATCGACATGTTCGCCCGAAAGCGCGCTTGTTAGATAGATCTGCCATTCACGTTGCCTCAGTTCGTCAATCTCGCTATCCGATATTTCCCACCGATCGGCCAGATCGGATTTGTTGAACAGCAATACAAACGGCATAGCGCCGAATTCGGCCTCGACCCGCTCGCGCAGCGTGAGCGCTGCGGCAAGAGTAGCGGCGCGGGTTCCATCGACGACAAGCACGAGCCCGGTCGCACCTCGCACATGGCTGACGCGGAATGAGCCGATATCGTCTTCGCCGGCCAAATCCCACAAAATCAGATCCACGGTTTTGTCCGGGAGTGCGACACTCTTCTTGTCGATTTTCACTCCCACCGTGGTCAGGTAGGTTTCTGAAAAGATGCTTTGCACAAACCTGCGAACCAGGCTCGTCTTTCCGACGGAGAACCCGCCCAACATACAGATCTTTTTTTGCAACATCTTGGGCTCCGCCCTAGTCCAGGTTTACCGTAACCGAAACTCGGCGATTGATGGAGCTACCAGTTTGACTATTTTCAGGCACTGCCGGCTCAAAGGTGCCCGCGCCCCGAACCAGCAGCAGTTCCGGAGCGACGCCGCGCTTGTTGAGAAGCGCACGAACTGTCTCGGCGCGGGCGGCGCTGATCGACGCGTTGGCCGTCTCACGGCCCGTGGTGTCCGAATGCCCGGTCAACATGAACCGCGCCGTTACGCCTGACTTGCGGGCATTTTGGGCGAATTCCTTTAGTTGATCCGCCAATCTGTCGAGAACCGGCGTCTGCTCTGGTCCCGGCACAACTTTGCCGGAAGAGAAGAAAATATCGGTCGCCTGGATGGCTTCTCGCAAATGATTAAGTTCTGCAAGGTTCAGCTCACGCAGCTGCGAGACATCCAGAACCACTCCGTCCGCTGAAAGTTGTTCGGCGGCGTCCCGTGCCCGGTTGATCCACGTGGCAGGAGCCTCGCCCTCGACAACGATGCGACCCTGGATGATCGAAAGGCGGACCGATTTTGGCGGGGTCAGCGACGCCGTCAGCCGCTTCACCACGAACTTCGGATCAAGGCTCTGATAGAATTGCCACTGTGAATGAACGCGGGCAGGATCAACCTCCGTTCCGGACAGCAGAGCTTGCGGGTCGGCGGCAAGCGGGTCTCTCAGGCCGGAAATGTAGAAATGTCCGCCCCTCGCCGTTTGTTGGGCGACGATGATTCCCGGTTGGGCCTCAAGTCGCGACACATAATACTGCCAGTGCTCCGCCGCGCGTGCTTCGGGGCTCACATCACGAACCTTGGAGATGTCGAATTCCGGTCCGCCTGCCGAAAGCTGTCGGGCCGCTGCGCGCGCCCGATCTATCCAGGTGTCGGGAGCCTCACCCTCGGCAACGATGCGATCATCGACGATCGAAAGTCGTACTGTATCCGGCGGATACAGCGACGCCGTCAGCCGCTTCAACACAAACTCCGGCTCAAGGCTCTGATAGAATTGCCATTGCGAATGAACCCGGGCGGGATCGACCTGCGTTCCAGACAACAGCGACTGCGGGTCGGCGCCAAGCGGGTCTCTCAGGCCGGCAATATAGAATTGGCCGTCGCGTATCTTTTGTTCGGACACGATGATGCCCGGCTGGGTTCCCAGTCGCGACACATAGGCCTGCCAGCGCTCCGCCGCGCGTGCTTCGGGGCTTACATCACGGACCCTGGAGATATCGAATACCGGTCCGCCTGCCGAAAGCTGCTGGGAGGCGGCCTGCGCCCGGTTGATCCACGTGTCGGGAGCCTCACCTTCGGCAACGATGCGATCATTGACGATCGAAAGCCGTACTGTATCCGGCGGATACAGCGACGCCGTCAGCCGCTTCACCACGAAGTCCGGCTCAAGGCTCTGATAGAATTGCCACTGCGAATGAACCCGGGCGGGATCGACCTGCGTTCCCGACAACAGCGACTGCGGGTCGGCGGCAAGCGGGTCTCTCAGGCCGGCAATGTAGAATTGGCCACCGCGTATCTCTTGTTCGGCCACGATGATGCCCGGTTGGGTCCCCAGTCGCGATACATAGGCCTGCCAGTGCTCCGCCGCGCGTGCTTCGGGGCTCACATCGCGAACCTTGGAGATGTCGAATTCCGGTCCGCCCGCCGAAAGTTGCTGGGCGGCGGCCTGCGCCCGGTTGATCCACGTGTCGGGAGCCTCACCCTCGGCAACGATGCGATCATTGACGATCGAAAGTCGTACTGTATCCGGCGGAGTCAGCGACGCCGTCAGCCGCTTCAACACGAACTCCGGCTCAATGCTCTGATAGAACCGCCACTGCGAATGAACGCGGGCGGGATCGACCTGCGTTCCCGACAACAGCGACTGTGGGTCGGCGGCAAGCGGGTCCCTCAGGCCGGCAATGTAGAATTGGCCACCGCGTATCTCTTGTTCGGCCACGATGATGCCCGGCTGGGTCCCCAGTCGCGATACATAGGCCTGCCAGCGCTGCCCGGATTGCCAGGAAAGAAAGAACCAGCCGCCTGCCAGACTCAAAAGCAGCAGGGCCGCAGTCACCACCAGCCACGGAAATCCCTGGTTCGATTCCTCCTGCTTCAGCTCGACGCATGTCTGCAACTGCGACTCTACGCCGGCCAGCTGCGAACTGTCGCCGTCAAACTCCGCCAAAACCTCTGAGGATTCCTCATGGATACGAAGCAATACATCGCGAACTATTTCATGTAATTCCTCTGGCGGATTTCCTCGGATTACCGAAACCAAAGTCGCAAATTGTCCAACTTCTGACCAGAGACGAAGGTCGCCAAAACGAATAGTGTCCAGGCTGCTCTGCTCTTTCTCGTTAAATGAGTCTTTCACAAAATCCTGAATTGCACTAAGCATCGAGGAAATGAGTTGAGGGTCTTCACTCGTTGCATTATCGGCAGTTACATGCGCAATCAATAGCCCGGAATTGCGGCTAATGAGAAAGGCATGTTCTACGCGATAGACAAGAGAATGCTTCAGAACAACTTCCGAGAAGCTGGCGCCAGTCCTCCAGGACTCAAATCTCCACTTGAGACCATGCCAGGTAAATATATGTCTTAAAGTTTCATTCAGCGACTGAAAGGTCTGGTCGATCTTTTCCCCGATCGACTTGCGAATTGCCGGCAGAAACACCGGGTATAATATATCCGTCAGCGTGCGCGGGCTCTTCTGGATCGACCGTTGCACAGCCCTTTCGACAGCTGGCGCAAGGGCCTCGCCGAGCTGCGCATGAGGCGCTCGTGCGGCTGCACTGGGGAGAACGTCGCCCACTGCTGCCGCAAGCTGCTCGGGTTCGTCGAGCAGATGCGTCACCCGTGAAAGCTCCGAAATTTCGCGGCTGACCAGCAACTGGCGCAGCGTTTCCATGCGAGGATCGGCGGTTGGAACTCCGTCGAAACGCGCACGGTAGTCCGGATCAACGTTCCGGGCAATTTCGATCAAAAGACGAGCCAGAGCCTCGCGATCAATCTCTGTATCGTTCGAGGCTGTTCTTTGCGGAAGGTTGATTGGGTCGACGGTTGACGTCAAGGTCCCATCAACTCACTTTCCAACTACGGTCCGAGTTGCCCTTGCTGCCGACGGGATCCTGGTTCAGACATTTTGCAACCTCGACAAACAGGCCAGCCAAGAGATTTCGGTCGGTCTTGACGTTGCTGACATCGGCAAACATTTTCTCTATCAGCATCTGAACGCCTTCATTCTTCTGCTTGATTTCCTCACGCAGCAAATGATCGTTTCGATTTATCCGGTCTGCAACGTCGCGCTCAAGCGCGCTCAATTGATCCGACAACGCGCGCACCTGCTTTTCAAGTGCCTGGTTTTGCTCGCGAAGATTCCGGTCAATCTCCTTGTCAGCATCGGCTCGTGAATCTTTTTCGCTCCGCAATTGCCCCGCAAGCGAATCGACCTGCTTCTTTGCATTTGACTCGTACATGTCGAGATTGCGCTTGGCTTCGGATTCGACATCCTTGAAGCGCTGCAAGACCCGTTCTTCAAGCTTGGAAAAGCGACGGTCATAGTCCTGCATCTGGTTACCGAACAGCAGGTCACGTATCTTGTCGACACCTACAGCGTCGCCGGGGCCTCCGTTTTCGCGAGCCTGGACTCCCATGAAGTTCAGCCCGTTTCCTTCTGCGTTACCTATCAGATTTGCGTCCGCCTTCTTTTCAGAAGAAGCGGTATTCGAAGATTCCTTTGCCATGCTTTTGCCCTTCCATTTGAACACCTGCCACGGTGCAAAACCCCATAAAAAATTGAGCATGTCAGCAAAATACCCGGCTCGCAAGCTGGAATCTTCTTGACTTAAGCCGATTCGTGCGGCAGCCGCGCGCTGCGTCGCCGACTCAGAAATGGAGGTTTGGGGGGCGATGCCATCTTAAAGGCGGACGGCCGCGGCTAGTCGGGGATCAAAGGCAGCACGGGCACGGTCGTCGAAGCAGTGACGGTCCGCCATCTCTCTGCGCTCTCGCCGTCGATACCGATCAACACAACATGCTTGCGGCTCAGCGCTTCGGCGCCTGCTTTTCGAGCGTGCGGGCGTAATTGCGCCAGTGTGAGGCCGAGCACGGAGGCCGTCCATGGCTCGATGCGCAGGCCCAGCATCGGCAGGCCGAAGAACATCAGGAACAGCTGCATCAAGAGCGGCGTTCCCTGGAACAGCGCGATGTAGCCGAAAGCGACACGCCGGCTCCATTTTGTTCTTGGGATTACGATTACCGTGACAGTGCACCATTTGCTCTTCGCCACGCGTACGGGCACGCCGACCATTGAACGGCTCGAAGGAGGCCTTGACCAATTGTCGGGGGTTGCTTTTGCATGGATGCATTCAGTTGCCGTCGGACGACATGGCGCCGAGCAGCCGGCGGATGTCGCCGAACCTGGCAATCGAACCGAACACCAGGGCCGCCACCGCGACGAAGAACACCGACACCGAAGCCATGGTCGGCGTGTAGCCGTAGCGCAGCGCGTTGAAGATCTTGATCGGCAGCGTCTCGGTGGTGAAGCCGATCGTCATGTAGGCGACGATGTATTCGTTGAGCGACAGCACGAAGGCGAAGGCATAGCCCGAGACGAGGTAAGGCAGGATCAGCGGCAGCACGACGGTCTTCAAAACGGTGCGGTCGTCGGCGCCCATCGTCGCGGCTGCCTCGACCAGCGAACGGTCGATGGAGGCAAAACCCAGCGACAGCGTCACCAGCGGCAGCGTCACAAAGAAGATGGCGTGGCTGATGATGGCGGTGAAGAACTGGCCGAACAGCCCGACCGTCGCCCAGAAGGTGAGGAAGCCGAGCGCCGTGATCACCGGCGGCAGGATAAACGGCGCCAGCCCCAGCACCTGAAAAATGTTCGCCCATGGCGCGATGCGCCGCCACAGGAACCAGGCCAGCGGCAATGCGATGGCGACCGCAATCGCCGCCGAGCAGACAGCCAGCGTCACCGAATGGATCAACGCCAGCCGCCATTCCGGATCGTTGAAGATCTGCCCGTACCAGGCCAGCGAGAAGCCGACTGGCGGGAAGGCCAGATCCTGCTTCTCGTTGACCGAGACGCCGGCAACGACGATCAGCGGCGCTGCCAGGAATAACGCGACGACGACGAAATAAAAGCGGCGAAGCAAGGTCTCGATCATAGCGCGTTCTCCCGGCGTCCGACGAGCAGCATCATGCCGACCAGCGCCAGCGAGATCAGCACCAGGAACACCGCCATCGCTGCCGCGAACGGCATGTTCGACTGGTAGATCGCCTGGTCGGTGATCAGCACCGACAGCGTCCAGTGCTGCGGCCGGCCGAGGATTTGCGGTAACAGATAGGAGCCGAGCGCGAACACGAAGACCATGATCAGCGTCGCCACGATGGTGTTTCGCAGCGCCGGCGCGACGACATTGAAAAAAGCCCGGATCGGCGAAGCGCCAAGCGTGCGCGCGGCCTCGAGCAGTGTCGGGTCGAGACGCACAAGGGCGGGGTAGAGCACCAGGATGGTGTAGGGCAGCGCTTGGTAGACCATGCCGGTCAGCACGGCGCCGAAGGTAGGCAGCAGCGCCATTGGCTTGTCCATCAGCCCCAGCGCCACGAACAGATTGGTGATCCCCGCGGTGCGCGAGAACAGCGTCGACCAGGCAAAGCCGATGATGACTTCCGACAGTGACAGCACCGACAGCAGCCCGACCAGCCACAGCGTCTGCACGGTGCGCGGCCGCCTGGTCAGGAGATAGGTGAAGGGAAAGGCGATTGCGACGCAGCAGATGGCCACCAGCACCGCTAGCATCAGCGAGAAGCCGAGCACGCCGCCGAAGAATACCGACAGGAAGCGGGCGTAATTGTCGAAGACGAAATCCGGCGTGTAGAAACCGGCCGGGTTGCGCTTGAAGAAGCTCACCGCGATCATCGTCGAGAACGGCACGACGAAAAAGACGACGAGCATCAGACCCGGAAAGAACAAAGGTGTGTAGTCGGCTACCGACCTTGGGGCTTCGCGTCTCATGAGCCGAGCACCACGCAGCTTTCGGGCGGCAGCACGACGCCGACCTTGGCGCCGACCGCAACGTTGAGCCGCTCGCGCGGCGTGGTCACGGCGATGATGCTGGTGCTGCCGACCTCGACGAAGGTCTCGATGGTGCCGCCGAGATCGCGCACGAAGCTCACCTGGCCGGTGATAGCGCGGCTGCCGGGTTCGCCCAGATGCACGTCCTCGGGCCGGATCGACACCGAGGCCTTGGTCATGCCGGCCGGCATGGCAAGGCCGGGAATGGCAGTGCCGAGGATAGTGGTGCGCCCGGCGCTGTCGAGTTCCGCCGGCAACAGATTGGTGATGCCGATGAAGTCGGCGACGAAGGCGTCGGCCGGCTTGCGGTAGATCTCGATCGGCGGCGCCGCTTGCAGGATCTTGCCATGGCCCATGACCACGACCAGATCGGCCATGGTCATCGCCTCGCGCTGGTCGTGGGTGACGACGATGGTGGTGATGCCGAGCCGCTGCTGCAACTGGCGCAGCTCCACCTGCATGGCTTCACGCAATTTGGCGTCGAGCGCCGACAGCGGCTCGTCGAGCAGGAACAGTTTTGGCGACAGCGCCAAGGCGCGGGCGATGGCCACGCGCTGGCGCTGGCCGCCGGACAGTTTGGCCACCGGCCGGTCGGCGAAGCCGGTCAGATGGATCAGTGTCAGCAATTCGTCGACGCGCTTCTTCTGCTCTTCCTTCGAAGCGCCGCGAATGCGCAGAGCATAGGCGATGTTGTCGCCGACCGAGAGATGCGGAAACAGCGCCAGGGACTGGAACACCATGCCGAGATTGCGCTTGTGCGTCGGCAGCGGTGTGATGTCCTCGCCGTCGAGCACGATGGCGCCGCTGGTCGGCTCCTCCAGCCCGGCGATCATGCGCAGCAGCGTGGTCTTGCCGCAGCCCGAGGGACCGAGCAGGCAGACGAAGGTGCCGTGCGGCACGTTCAGCTGGACATTGTCGACGGCGGCAAAATTGCCAAATTTCTTGGTGATGGCGTTGATGTCTAGTCCGGACATGAGTTGATCCTGTAAACCGGAGAATATTGCGAATGGTCGTTTCCCCACTTCGCGATGGGAATTCGGCGATCGGCGGCCTCTCCCCTGTCAGGGGAGAGGCAATATGCGGGGTCAGGCGAGTTCTTCGGGGCTCACCCGACGATAAGCTCGGTCCATTTCTGGTTTATCCAGTCGGCCTTCGACGTGTAGAGGTCGTAGCGCGGAATGATCGGCTCGATCTCCGACGACACCGAGGCGAACTCTTCCGGCGTCAGGTCGAGCACCTCTTTCTTGAGCGTCGGCGTGGTGCCGACCTTGCGCGACATCACGCCCTGCATCGAAGGCTGGCTCATATAGTCGATGAAGACATGCGCCTCGTCGACCTTGGTCGAGGCGCGCGACAGCACCCAATTGCCGGAATCCTGGATGCCGCCTTCCTTCGGGAAGGTCGAACGGACATGGAAGCCGTCGGCGACCGCGAGCCCGGTAACGTCATGATAATATTGGCCCATTGGGATCTCGCCCGACTTCAGCGCCTGCTCGAACTGCGCCTCGTCGCGATACCACAGGCGGACGTTCGGCTTGACCTCGGCGAGCTTCTCGAACGCCTTGTTCAGCCCCTCTTCAGTGTCGAGCGCGTTGGTGCCGCCCATGAAGGTCTTGGCCGTCACTTCGAGCAGGAACGAGTTGGAGGCAAGCGCCAGCAGGCCGAGCTTGTCTTCGTTGGCCTTGTCCCACAGGGCTGCCCACGATGTCGGCGCGTCCTTGTAGACGTCGGTGTTGCTGACCAGCGTGATCCACCAGGCGACGGCGCCGATGCCGGCGACGCGGCCGTCGGGATACTTGTTGATGAAGCGCGGCAGCAGGTCGCCATAGTGCTTGAACTTCGACGTATCGAGCGGCGTCCACAATTCGGTCGACTGGCCCTTCAGCGTCGAGGTCTGCGACATCATCGAAAGGTCGGCCGGGGCCTGGCCGGCCTTGGCCGCCTGTTCGAGCTGCACCAGCCACGCCTCGCCGGTCGGCTCGGCGACGGACTCGACCGTGATGCCGGTTGCCTTGGTGAAATCGGGGAAGACATGCTCGTCGAAGGATTTCTTGAAGTAGCCGCCATAGACGCCGACCTTCAGTGACTTCTCCTGCGCCCGCAGGATCGACGGCATGGCAAGCACGCCGGCGGTGGCAAGGCCGGCGCCAAGCACGCTGCGCCGGGTGACAGGTGTTGCGATCAATCTGTTCATCTGGTTTCTCCTCTGTTGATGCCGGAACTCCGGCTGGTTCCCTTAAATCCAGTGTCCGCCGCTTGGCGGCTTCAGTGGGCCGCCGCTCGTTGTTCGAGCGTGCGGGCGTATTGCGTCAGTGGAAAGCACATGACGAAGAAGATCAGCGCCACCAGCCCGTAGACCTTGAACGGCTCGAAGGTGGCGTTGTTGATGGCGTTGGAGGTCCTGACCAGTTCCTCGAAGCCGATGATCGAAGTCAGCGCCGTCGATTTGATCAGCTGCACCAGGAAGCCGACGGTCGGCGCGCGGGTGATCGAAAAGGCCTGCGGCAGGATGATCAGTCGGAGTTCCTGCAGATAGTGCAGGCCGAGGCTGGCGCCGGCGTCCCATTGGCCGCGCGGCAGCGCATCGACGCCGCTGCGCCAGATCTCGGCCAGATAGGCGCTGGCGAAGAAGGTGAGGCCGAGCACGGCGGCGGTCCACGGCTCGATGCGCAGGCCCAGCATCGGCAGGCCGAAGAACATCAGGAACAGCTGCATCAACAGCGGCGTTCCCTGGAACAGCGCGATGTAGCCCGAGGCAATGCGCTGGCTCCACTTGTTCTTGGCGATGCGGAAGAACAGCACGACCATGCCGACGATGCCGCCGCCGACGAAGGCAGCCAGCGACAACAGCACCGTCCAGCGGGCGGCGAGCAGAAGGTTGCGCACGATGTCCCAGAAGGTGAATTCGATCATGTCACGCCAGCCCCCAACACACGGCGTCCGCCTGTCACAAGCACCCGGCGCAATGCCATCGACAGGACGAGATAGACCATCGTCACCACAAGATAGGTCTCGAACGAGCGGAAGGTGCGGGCTTGCAGCATGTCGGCCTCGTAGGTCAGCTCGCGAACCGCAATCTGCGACACCACGGCGGACTCCAGCATCATGATGACGATCTGGCTGGTCAGCGCCGGATAGATCACCTTGAGCGCCTGCGGCAGCACGATCTTGATGAACACCTGGCGTGGCCTCAAGCCCAGGGCCAGCGCTGCTTCCGTCTGCCCGCGCGGCACCGCGTCAAGCCCCGCGCCGACGATCTCGATCGTGTAGGCCGCCATGTTGAGTGTCATCGCCAGCATGGCAGCCAGGAGCGGATCGAGCCTGACGCCAAGGCTGGGCAGCCCGAAGAAGATGAAGAACAGCTGCACCAGGAACGGTGTGTTGCGCATCACCTCGACATAGATGGCGATTGCCCGCTTCACGAGCGGCGGGCCGTTTCGCCGGCCAGCCGCGCCGAGGATGCTGAGCAGCGTTCCCACCAGAGTGGTCACGACGATCAACAAGACCGTCGTGAGCGCTCCGCGTGCGATGTCGCCCACTGCACCTGGAAGCCAAGCAAAGGCCACGGCACATCAATCCTTGAGGTTGTCGGGATTGAGCGGTGTCTTCAGCCAGGCCTTTGAGCTTTCGTCGAGTTTGCCGTCGGCCAGCATCTTGGCAACCGCGTCATTGACCGCTGTCTTCAGCCGGTCCTCGTTCTTGTTGAGGCCGATATGCGAGGGCGAGGTGAGCAGCTGGAACTTCTGCTCCGGCTGCAACGCATCCTGCTTGGCCAGCACCTGGGCGCCGACATCGTTGCCGACCACCATCAGCTGGGTCTGGCCCGAGATGAAGGCCTGGATGACGGAGTTGTAGTTGTCGAAGCGCTTGATATCGGCCGACGCCGGTGCAGCCTCGGTCAGCGAGGTATCTTCGAGCGTGCCGCGGTTGACCGCGATCGACTTGTCGGCAAGGTCTTCCTTGCCTTTGACCGCAAGCGCTGCCGGGCCGATGACGGCGATGTAGTAAGGCGCGTAGGCGGCGGCGAAATCGATCACCTGCTCACGCTCCTTGGAATAGCCGACGCTCATCAGAATATCGACGCGCTTGTCGGTGAGATACGGGATGCGGTTCTGGCCGGTGACGCTGACCAGATTGAGCTTCACCTTGAGCGAATCGGCGATCGCCTGCGCCACGTCGATGTCATAGCCCTTGATGCTCATATCGGCGCTGGCCGAGGAGAAGGGCGGGAAGTCGGAGAAGATGCCGACATTGATGGCGCCCGCCTTGGTGATGTCGTCGACGGCGTCGGCATTGGCCTGAGAGGTGAAGCCAAAGCCGGTCGCGCCGAGCATCAGCACGGCGGCAATGGATGATTTGAGTTTCATGTGAAGTGTCATTGTCGTTCCCTTCTGGAAGCTTGTTTGTTTGAGTGCGGTCGCCGGCTCCAGCGCGGCGGCCGCCTTGGGATATGTTTGAGTGTCAGGCTCCCTTGCCGGTGATTGCGGGGCTGAACACCATCAGGCTCAGGATCTCGAACAGCACCTGGGCGCCGACATGGGCGGTGTTGGTGGTCGCGTCATACTGCGGCGCCACCTCGACGACGTCGCCGCCGACGATGTTGAGGCCTTTCAGGCCGCGCAGCAGTTCGAGCACTTCGCGCGTTGTCAGCCCGCCGATCTCAGGCGTGCCGGTGCCCGGCGCGAAAGCCGGATCGACGCTGTCGACGTCGAAGGAGATGTAGGTCGGGCCGTCACCGACAATTTTCCGCGCCTTTTCGATGATCGCAGGGATGCCGAGGCCGGTCACCTCTTCGGCATGTACCACGGTCATGCCGGATTCGTAGGTGAACTCCCACAGATATTCAGCCGAGCCGCGTATGCCGATCTGGATGGTGCGGGTCGGGTCGAGCACGCCGTCCAGCACCGCATTGCGGAACGGTCCGCCATGGTGGAACTTGGTCATGTCGAACAGCCCGCTGGTGTCGCAATGGGCGTCGATGTGGATCATGCCGACCGGCGCCTTCTTGCCGACCGCCTTCAGGATCGGATGGCTGATCGAGTGATCGCCGCCGACAGAAAGCGGAATGACCCCGGCATCGACGATCTGGTTGGTGCGGCGCTCGATGTCTTCGTGGCTGATCTCGAGCCGGTAGCGGCTCCGGAACGGCGTATCGCCGATGTCGGCGACGCGAAGCTCATGCGTCGGCGCGCATTCCAGCACGTGGTTGTAGGGGCCGATGCGCTCGATGGCGCGCAGCGCCCTTGGCCCGAAGCGCGAGCCCGGCCGGTTGGTGACGCCGAGATCCATCGGCACGCCGATGATTGCCACCTGCAGGTCGCCGAAGTCCGGATTGTCGGCTGATATTTCGCGGTAGGGCGCGGCGAGGAAGGTCGGGATGCCGGAATAGGGCGCCAGCCTGGTGCCGCTCTTGGAAAAGATCTTGTCGGCGACGCGCCGGAACTTTGGATCGAACATTTCGCCGCCATGGCTTTCGCCATATTTGCGACGCAACGCTTCGAGCTTGCCGCGATCGTAACCCATCTCCGGTCCTCCTGCTGGGCTAATGCAGTGCGGCCTCGGCGACATCTAACGAACTGACCGTCATCCGGCCGGGTCGCTGTCCCGCTGGCTGCCTGCAGATTTCCAAGTCTTGATGCTGTTCCGAGCCAAAGTGTCCGGCAGCCGCATTGAAAAATCAATTGATATTGTTAGGGTGCAGCTTGTGAGAAAATCTCACATTGAATCTGAGTGCCCATGGCCAAGCGTTTGCCCCCGTTGAATCCGTTGCGCGCCTTCGAGGCGACGGCGCGCCATGCCTCGCTGACCAAGGCCGCGGCTGAGCTGAACGTCACCCACGGCGCCATCAGCCATCAGATCAAGGCGCTCGAACAATCGCTCGGGGTCAAGCTGTTCGAACGCACCGGCCAGCGGGTGAAGCTCACGCCGCACGGTGCCGAACTGCTGCCGGCGGTATCGACCGCCTTCGACGGCATCGCCGCCGCCACGCAGCGCATGACAAGGCCGGCCAGCGCCGGCACACTCTCGGTCTCCTGCGTGCCGGCGCTGCTGCTTTTGTGGATGACGCCGCGGCTCGGCAGCTTCATGGCGCAATATCCCGATATCAGGCTGACGCTGATCCCCTCCAACGACGCCAAGGATATCCGCGCCCCGCAGATCGATGTCTGCGTGCACTATGGCGATGGCAGCTGGACCGATTGCTGGATGCGCAAATGGTCGGGCCTCGAACTATTCCCGGTGGTCAGCCCGACGCTGATCAACAACCGGCCGATCCGCACCGTCCGCGACCTCGCCGATCATGTCTTCCTGCATGGTGATGACGGTCGCGAGTGGCACACCTGGCTGGCCGCCGCCGACGGGCTCGATCTGGAGCGCGGCCGACGCCACCATCTCGGCGACGCCCGCATGTCGACGGAAGCCGCGGTTCATGGCCATGGCGTGGCACTCGGCGATTCAGTCACGGCGAGCGCGCTGCTCGCCAGGGGGTTGCTGGTTGCCCCGTTCAGCCTGTCGGTGCCGGCGGTCGACGATTTCTACGTCGTCTGTCGCAACGAGATGAAATCGACGCCGATCGTGCAGCTGTTCATCGACTGGCTGTTTGCCGAGAAGGAGCAGGCCGACAGCCGCGCCGATGCGCCGGTGGCGGGCCGCATCGGCATCCGCAGGAAACGCCCGGCGCTGCGCGTCATCGGCGCCAAGACCTCGTCCTGAGCCTGGCCCGAGCGTTTTCTTTTTGTCGGGCCAGCCGCAAAGCGGGAGGCGCTTTCAAAAATTCAATGCTAAGAGGCTTTTGCGGGGAGCGAGCGAAGGCGGCATCGAGATATGGCAAAGACCGATATAGCGCGGCGCGTCTACAATCACACTTGGAAGCTCGACCCGATCGTGCGCAGCCTGCTCGATACCGACTTCTATAAGCTTTTGATGCTGCAGATGATCTGGGGCATGTACCCCAAGGTCGACGCCACCTTCTCGCTGATCAACCGCACCACCACGGTGCGCCTCGCCGACGAGATCGACGAAGGCGAGTTGCGCGAGCAGCTCGATCACGCCCGCACGCTGCGCTTCTCGAAGAAAGAGATGATCTGGCTGGGCGGTAATAATTTCTATGGCCGCAAGCAGATCTTCGAGCCGGAATTTCTTGCCTGGCTGGAGAATTTCAGGTTGCCCGAATACGAGCTTTCCAGGCACGGCGGCCAGTACGAACTCACCTTCAGCGGCCCGTGGATGTACACCACCCTGTGGGAGATCCCGGCGCTCGCCATCATCAACGAATTGCGCTCACGCGCCGCCATGCGCGCCTTCGGCCCCTTCGCCCTCGATGTGCTCTACGCCCGCGCCAAGGCCAAGATGTGGGCCAAGACCGAGCGGCTGAAGGCGCTGCCCGGGATCCGCATTTCCGATTTCGGCACCCGCCGCCGCCATTCCTTCCTGTGGCAGCGCTGGTGCGTCGAAGCGCTGAAGGAAGGCATCGGCGAAGCCTTCACCGGCACCTCCAACGTGCTGCTCGCCATGGACAACGACCTCGAAGCGCTCGGCACCAACGCCCATGAACTGCCGATGGTGTTCGCAGCACTCGCCAATTCGGAAAAGGAATTGAAGGAGTCGCCTTACAAGGTGCTGCAGGACTGGCAGCGCTACTATGGCGGCAATTTGCTGATCGTCCTGCCCGACGCCTTCGGCACGGCTTCGTTCCTGCGCGACGCGCCGGACTGGGTCGCCGACTGGACCGGCTTCCGCCCCGACAGCGCGCCGCCGATCGAAGGCGGCGAGAAGATCATTTCCTGGTGGCGCGAAAAGGGCAGGGATCCCAAGCAGAAGCTGCTCATCTTCTCCGACGGGCTCGAGGTGGAAACCATCGAGGAAACCTACCGCCACTTCCGTGGCAAGGTGCGCATGTCCTTCGGCTGGGGCACCAATCTGACCAATGATTTCGAAGGCTGCGCGCCAACCGAAACCAACAGCCTCGACGCCATATCGCTGGTCTGCAAGGTCACCGAAGCCAATGGTCGCCCGGCGGTCAAGCTGTCCGACAACCCGGCCAAGGCGACGGGTGACCTGAAAGAGATCGACCGCTATCTCAGGATATTCGGGGCGAAGGATCGCGTGGAGCAGCTGGTCAAGGTGTGAGGGTGATGCCGGTAAGAAGGAATTCTTGGAAAGCGTGAGTTCCTTCGCGCCCCCCTCTGTCCTACCGGACATCTCCCCCACTTGGGGGGAGATTGCGCTCTCATCTCCGCTTTCGCCAATCCCCAACGCTGTGGGAGAGAAGCCGGCGCCGAAACTGCCAATCTCCCCCCAAGTGGGGGAGATGTCCGGCAGGACAGAGGGGGGCGCCGTAGAGCGCTGTCGCCCTTCATTCCTCGCCTTTTGCTTTCTGAGCCTCGGCGCTTCGATAGCCCTCCTTTCACCTACCCCCGCCTTCGCCCACGCCTCCGACCGCGGCCACGTCCTCCTTCTCCCCACCGGCTACTACGTCGCTGGCGGTGCGCTCGCTGTTGCCGCCAGTTTCCTCGTTCTGGCTTTGCTCCCGCCAGACGCGCTCGACCGTTTCTGGCGCCGCCGCCTGCCGCTCCTTGCCTTTGGCGAGGGCTCCCGCACGATCGTCAGCCTGCTATCCTTTGCCGGCTTTGCAGTCCTGATTGCCGCCGGCCTGTTCGGCAGCCGCGACCCTCTCTCCAACCCGCTGCCCCTGGTGATCTGGACGCTGCTCTGGGTCGGTTTGGCCTTGCTACAAGGCCTGCTCGGCGATCTCTGGTCGTGGCTGAATCCGTGGTACGGGCCGTGGCGCATCGCCACTCGCCTGGTCGGTCGATCCAACGTCGAAACCCAGGCATCGCGCCTGCCCACATGGCTCGGCTGCTGGCCCGCCGTCATCCTGTTCTTCGCCTTCGCCTGGTTCGAGCTGATCGATCCGGCGCCCGACGATCCGGCGCGGCTGGCCTTTGCCGCCGGGCTCTACTGGCTGGGCACTTTTGTTGCCATGCTGGTGTTCGGTTATCCCCACTGGAGCCGGCGCGGCGAGTTCCTGACCATCTTCTTCGCCATGGTGGCGTGCTTCGCCATTGTCGAGCGCGATGAAGATGGTCGGCTCAAACTGTGTTGGCCGGGCGCCAAGCTGCTCGCTGCCAAGCCGCTGCAGCTCAGCGGCGTCGCCTTTCTGCTGCTCAGCCTGTCATCGGTCTCGTTCGATGGCCTGTCGAAGACCTTCTTCTGGCTCGGCCTGTTCGGCATCAATCCGCTGGAATTTCCCGGTCGCACGGCGCTGATCGGCATCGGCAGTTTTGGCCTCATGCTGACCTTTGTCCTGCTGGCAGCGGCGTTCGCGCTTGCGGTCATCGTCGGCCAGCGTCTGGCCTCCAGCCCGCATCCCTTCACTCAGGCTGCCGGCCTGCTGGTTTGGTCGATCGTGCCGATCGCGCTCGCTTATCATGTCGCCCATTATCTGACGGCGCTGCTGGTCGATGGTCAATACGCGCTTGCCGCCGTCTCCGATCCGTTTGCGCTGGGCTGGAACCTGTTCGGCACCGCCGACATGCAGATCGAAGCCGGCGTCGTCGCCGGCGCCGACTCGGCCTGGTGGCTGTGGAATGTGCAGGCCGGAATCATCATCGCCGGCCACATGCTCGCGATCCTTGTCGCCCACGGTTTCGCCTGGCGACTGCACCCGGTTCCCGCGCGCGCCGCGCTCAGCCAGTTGCCGCTCACCCTGCTGATGATCGCCTACACCGTCTTCGGCCTCTGGTTGCTTGCCACACCGACCGCCGGCTGAGAACAAGGCGACCGGCATGCCTTTGCGCAAAGCTCGCTTGCCAGGTCGCGGCTTTGGTGATTTAGTTTGTACACATGCGATTTCTGCCCTCCCACTTGGGAGTGGCCTTGCCTCGTTGCTGCCAGTCAAAACTCAAAAACAGGGGAACTGCCGTGACCGACAAGAATGGGTTTTTCGATCTCTCCAAAACCGCTCTCTCTCGCCGCACTGCGCTGAAGGGCCTCGCCGCCGGCGCCGGCCTTGCCGTCGCCCCAGGCTTCATCCGCTACAGCCAGGCGCAGAGCTCGGCGCCGATCAAGATCGGCTTCCAGTCGCACCGCACCGGCATCGGCGCCGCCTATGGCCGCTGGTACGAGAAGACGAGCGCCGCCGCGGTCAAGGCAATCAACGATGCCGGCGGCATCAACGGCCGCCCGGTTGAGCTGGTGATCGAGGATGACGGCACCGATCCCGCCCGCGGCGCCGAGGTGGTCGGCAAGTTCGCCACCCAGCACAAGACCGACATCGTCTTTGGCACCTTGTTCTCGCATGTTGTCATCGGTTCGGCGCCGGCCGCCGGCGAAAACAAGATCCCCTATTTCGTCGTCAGCGAAGGTCACCACGTCGCCTCGACCAAATTGAACCGCTACGTCTTCCAGCCCGGCATCACCGACGTGAAGAGCCAGATCCAGTCGATGGCGCCGTGGATCGCCGCCAACGCCGGCAAGAAGGTGACGCAGATCTTCCCCGATTTCGCCTTCGGCTACGACCACCGCGACTACCTGCCGCCGGCGCTGAAGGCGCAAGGCGCCGACGTCATCGCCCAGATCGCCATTCCGCCGACGGAATCGTCCTTCACCAAGTATTTCCCGCAGATCCCGGCCGAGACCGAGGTGATCTACCACGTCATGGTCGGTCCGGCCGTGCTCACCTTCGTCAAGGAACTCGGCGAGTTCTACGGCTCCAACCGGCCGCAGCTGTTCGGCTTCATGGATTCACTCGAGGCCACCGACATCAACAGCCCCGGCCTTGAATTCCTCGACGGCAGCCATTTCTGGGAAGGCTCGCCGCGCTATGCGCAGGCCGACGATTCCGCCGGGCAAAAAGCCTATCGCGCCGCTGTCGGCATCGACGACAATGGCGCTGCGGTCGGCGATCCCAAGGACGTCTCGACGGCGTCGCACATGTTCGGCTGCTGGGAAACGCTCTACGTCGTCAAGAAGGCGATGGAAGATGCCGGCTACAAGGGACCGGAGGACCGCGCCAAGCTGGTCGAGGCGACCGAAGCGCTGACCGAATTCGCCGAAGGCCCCGAGCATCCGCAGGGACCAAAAACCTTCAACGGCAAGATCCACCAGTGCTTCGGCATCCAGAACATCTCCAAGGTCGAAGGCGGCAAGCTGAAGGTCGTGCACAAGACCAAGATCGAGGACGGCCTGTACGAGGCCGAGGGGGATTACACGACGCAGGCGCTGTGAGCCGCCTTGCCCTCCCCGTTGTGGGGAGGGTCGGCAAGCAGGCTTTGCGTCCGCGAAGCCTGTGCGACGGGGTGGGGGTCGCGACGGCCCATGCCCCACTCCCCCACCCGACCGCTGCGCGGTCACCCTCCCCACAAGGGGGAGGGTAAGGGCGCCTTGAATGCACTTCGGACCCCACCTCCTCCTTGCCGCCCTCGAAGGCCTCGTCACCTCCGCCGTGCTGGCGCTGACGGCGCTTGGCCTGTCGCTGGTGTTCGGCGTCATGCGCGTCGTCAATGTCGCCCATGGCGAGTTCTTCATGCTGGGCGCGGTGCTGGCCTGGGCGATCACCACGGCTATCGGCGGCCATCCGGCACTCGGCTTCCTCGCCGCGCTGGTGCTGGCGCCACTGATCGTCGGCGCCATCGCGCTCGTCGCCGAACGGTTGGTGCTGCGCCGGCTCAACTACAATCCCGAAGCCACCATCGTCGCCACTATCGGCATGCTCTACATCATCCAGCAACTGGCGCTGACCTTCTACGGTCCTGAGGCGCGGCCGGTCGAGCCGCCTTTCAGCTACCGCATCCTTCTGCCGTGGTTCGGCTACTCCGGCTACAAGCTGTCGATCATTGCCGCCTCGGCCCTGCTGCTTGTCGCGACATGGTTCGTGCTGACGCGCACCAGGATCGGCCTCGTCATGCGCGCCACGCAATATGACAGCGAGACGGCGCAGGCCTTCGGCATTCCGGTTGGCCGGGTTTATGCCGGCGTCTTCGCGCTAGGCGCCATGCTGGCGGCCGTCGCCGCCGTGCTGATCGTGCCGATCAGCCAGGCGCATTACCTGATGGGACAGGACCCGCTGCTCTTGTCCTTCATCGTCGTCATCATCGGGGGCCTCGGCTCGCTGCGCGGCACCGTTGTCGCCGCTGTGCTGATCGGCATGTCGGACGGCATCATCTCGGTGTTCTTCTCGCCGACCCTGGCCAAGATCATCGCCACGATGCTGGTGGCGATGGTGCTGGTGTTCCGGCCGCAAGGCCTGTTCGGGACGGCCTCGCGATGAGCGAAGCTTCGCCGGCAAAGGCCTATGCATTGCATCTGGGCGTCATTGCCTTGCTTTTCGCCTTGAGCTTCGTGCTGCCCGATTATCACCACGGCCTGCTCGCCCGCATCATGGTGCTGGCTGTCTTCGCCATGGGCTACAACATTTTGTTCGGCTATGTCGGCTTGCTCAGCCTCGGCCATGCCATGTTCTTCTCCGCCGGACTCTATGGCGCGGGCCTAACCGTCATTCATCTCGGCTGGAATGTACCGGCCGCCTTCGCCGCCGGGCTCGCCTGCGGCGCGCTTCTGGCGCTGGTGATCGGCCTCTTGGCGCTGCGCACGACCGGTGTCGCCTTCATGATCGTCACCATGATGTTTGCGCAGGTGTTTTATCTCATCATCCTTTATTTCGCGTCGTGGACCGGCGGCGACCAGGGCATGGTCGTGCCGCAGCCGGCGCGGGTGCTCTCCTTCGGCGCGACATCGCTCGATCTCACCAATCCGACCGTGCGCTACATGACAGCGCTCTCCCTGTTCTCCGTCGTGCTGCTCGTCACGCTTGCCATCGTCCGCTCCCGCTATGGCCGCGTGCTGGTCGCCATCCGCGAGAACGAGGAACGGACAAAAATGCTCGGCTACGACACCTTCTCGAACAAACTCGTCGCCGTCGTCGCCTCGGGCACCATCTGTGCGGCGTCGGGTGCCGCCTATGCGCTGCTGTTCGGCTATGTCGGCTCTAGCTTCGCCTCGGTGCAGTATTCCATCCTGCCGCTGCTCTGGGTGCTGCTCGGCGGCGCCGCCACCACGCTTGGAGCCCTGATCGGCACGCTGTTCATGTACTATGTCACCGACATCACCAGCGGCTTCACTTCCGCCTATCTGCTGATCGTCGGCATCGCTCTCATCCTGCTGGTGCTGTTTTTCCCAAAGGGCATTCTGGGCAGCATCCGCCAGCGTTGGCTGGGGTGGTTGCCATGATGCCGCTGCTGACCACCAAAGGCCTGTCGCGCAATTTCGGCGGCCTGCGCGCCGTCGATGGCGTGGATTTCGCGCTGATGTCGGGCGAGATCCGCGCCGTCATCGGCCCTAATGGCGCGGGGAAAACCACCTTCGTCAGCCTGGTCAGTGGTCGCATACAGCCGTCTTCCGGCATGATCGTCTTCGACGGCGCCGACATCACCAACCAGCCGGCCTATATCAGGGTTCGCCAGGGCATCGCCTACACCTTCCAGATCACCAGCGTCTTTGCCAATCTCTCCGCCTACGACAATGTCGCGCTGCCGGTGCAGCGCACGCTGACCGATGGCCGCTCGAAAGGCGCGGTGCGTGCCGGCGTCATGGCAGCGCTCGAGCGCACCGGCCTCGCCGACCGGGCCCACATGCCGGCCGGGCAATTGTCCTATGGCCACCAGCGCCTGCTGGAAGTAGCGATGGGACTAGCGCTGAAGCCGCGCCTCTTGATCCTCGACGAGCCGACGCAAGGCCTGGCCGATAGCGAGATCGACAATTTCATCAGCCTGGTGCGCGAGATCGCCAAAAGCGCCACCGTGCTTTTGATCGAGCACAACATGCCGGTGGTTATGCAATTGGCCGACCGCATCACCGTCTTCAACGCCGGCAAGATACTCGCCGAAGGCACGCCCGAGCAGGTCCGCGAAAACGCCGATGTGCAGGAAGCCTATCTGGGGACGGTACATGACTGAGGCGCTCACCATCTCCGGGCTCGACTGCTTCTACGGCGAAGTCCAGGTGCTCTATGGCCTCGACCTGGTGCTGAACACGGGCGAGGTGCTGTGCCTGTTCGGCCGCAACGGCGCCGGCAAGACGACGACGCTGAAGGCGATCATGGGCCTGGTTCCGGCAAGTGCCGGTTCGATCAGGCTCGACGGCAAGGAGTTGACCGGCCTGCCGGCGCATGAGGTGCCGAAGGCCGGCGTCGCCTATGTACCGCAAGGCCGGCGGCTGTTCGCCGAGATGACGGTGGCCGAAAACATCGAGATCGGCCTGATGGCGCGCGGCAAGGGCAAGGCCGTGCGGGAAAATGTCCTTGACCTTTTTCCATTGTTGCGCCAGCGGCTGCGCCAACGCTCCGGCACGTTGTCCGGCGGCGAGCAGCAGATGCTGGCCATGGCGCGGGCGCTGTGCATCGAACCACAGGTGCTGCTGCTCGACGAGCCGACCGAAGGGCTGATGCCGTCGATGATCGCCAAGATTCGAGAGACGGTGTCGAAATTGCGCGAGTTGGGAGTGTCGACCATCCTCGTCGAGCAGCGCGTCGACGCGGTGCTGTCGGTTGCCGACCGTGTCTGCTTCATCGAGAATGGCCGCAACCGCGAGACCGTCGATGTCGAGGAATTGCGCGCCGACCCATCAGCGGTGCGCCGCTATGTGGGGGTGGGGTAAACTGCGAAGTCTGAGCGGCAGCGCCAGGAGACAGGCGGTTGCGCCGCCCCTCATTGCCCTGCCGGGCATTTCTCCCCGTGAACGGGGAGAAAGAAGCTGGCCGTGCCTTCGGCGCTCATTCTGCAAGGCTGGCGATTGGCGAAATCGGCGATGACAGCGTCCTTCTCCCCGTTCACGGGGAGAAGATGGCGGCAGCCAGATGAGGGGCGGCGCTGCCGGCAGAAATCAGTGCGCCATTCTCACCCAAAGAACAGAAAGCCAGCGATCAAAAACGTCGGGATCAGCACCGCGCCCGACCACGCCATATAGCCGAAGAAGCCCGGCATCTTGACGCCGCGATGCCTGGCGATGGCGTAGACCATGAAGTTCGGCGCGTTGCCGATATAGGTGTTGGCGCCCATGAACACCGCACCGGCCGAGATCGCCGCCAGCGTCGAGGCGGCCTCGGTCATCAGATGCTGCGGATTGCCGCCGGCGAGTTCGAAGAACACCAGATAGGTCGGCGCATTGTCGAGGAAGGACGACAGCGCGCCGGACAGCCAGAAATAGGCAAGGTCGTTGGGTTGGCCTGTCGGTGAGGTGACCAGCGCCACCAGCGGCGCCAGCGCCCCGTCATGGCCCGCCCGCAGGATAGCGATGACCGGCACGATGCAGATGAAGATGCCGGCAAACAGTTTTGCCACCTCTGCGATCGGCCCCCAGGTGAAGCCGTTCGCCTCGCGATGGCTTTTGTGGGAGATGACGAGCGACAGCCCGGCCAGCCCCAGGATGATGGTATCACGTACCAGGTTCTGCAGTTCAAGGCTGACGCCCAGTACGGAAAAGCTCACGTCCGGCTTCCACGCCGCCGAAAGCAGGATCGCGCCGATGACGCCGGCCAGCAGCGGCAGATTGGCCAGACCGCGAATACGCACTTTCGTATCCGGCGTCGGGTCCTTGATCTTCGGCGCGCCGCCCTCGCGGCGATGCAGCACGATGTCGATGGCCAGGAAGACCGCCAGCACCAGGCCGCCGACGAACAGCGTCTCGCGATAGAGGTTGGTGGTGGTCCAGAAGAAGTCGACGCCGCGCAGGAAGCCGACGAACAATGGTGGGTCGCCCAAGGGGGTCAGTGAGCCGCCAATGTTGGAGACGAGAAAAATGAAAAAGATGACGACATGGGCGTTGAACGGCCGGTTGTCATTGGCGCGCAGCATCGGCCGGATCAGGATCATCGAGGCGCCGGTGGTGCCGATGATCGAGGCGAGAATCGCCCCGACCAGCAGCAGCCCGACGTTGACCAGCGGCGTGCCGTGGATGTTGCCGGCCACCAGAATGCCGCCCGAAATGGTGAACAGCGCAAACAACAGGATGATGAACGACATATATTCGGTGAGCAGCGTGTGCAGCACCGCTTGCGCTGCCGAATTCATGCCGAAGGCGAGAGCCAGCGGCACCACCACCAGCGCTGCCCAGAGCGCTGCGATCTTGCCGTAGTGATGCTCCCAGACATGGGGAAACAGCAAAGGCCCGGTGGCGATCGACAACAGCAGGCCGGCGAAAGGCAGCGCCCACAAAAGCGGCATGGCAGCACCGGGCAGTTCGTGTTCCTCAGCTGCCAAAGCTAGTCCCGGAAACAACATTGCAACAGCCAACACAGCGCTGGCCGTCAAAGCTGTCGCACGCATCGCATTCATGGTCCGTCAGTCCGATGCGTGGTCTTCAAGCTTTACGCCGGCTTCGCGCATTCGCTTCAGCATCGTCTCGACCGAGCCGTTGAGATTGATACCGCGACAGGCGTCGAGCCGCACCGTGGTCGCAAAACCGTGTTTGACCGCGTCGAGCGCCGAAAAGGCGACGCAGAAGTCGGTCGCCAGGCCGACCAGGGTCACGCTATCGACTCCGCGCTCCTTGAGATAGCCGGCAAGCCCGGTCGGCGTCGTGCGGTCGTTCTCGAAGAAGGCCGAATAGCTGTCGATGGCCGGGCGGAAGCCCTTGCGGATCACCAGTTCAGCCTTGGTCCAGGCGAGGCCCGAATGGAAATCCGACCCAAGACTGCCCTGGATGCAATGGTCCGGCCACAGCGTCTGCGGGCCGTAGGGCATGTCGATCGCCTCGAAAGGCTGCTTGCCGGGATGGCTGGAGGCGAAGCTCGAATGTCCCGCGGGGTGCCAGTCCTGCGTCAGCACGACATGCTCGGTGCGCCGGATCAAATCGTTGACCAGCGGCACGATCTCATCGCCGCCGGTGACCGCCAGCGCGCCACCTGGACAAAAATCGTTCTGCAGGTCGATGACAACAAGCGCTTCGTCGGCCATGGGGCCTCCCTCTTTTGTCTCAGGCTCCAGTGAAGAAATGCCGCTGATGCGACCGGCTGCAGAAACTTGACCAGATGGCCGGCGGCGTCAACCTCCAGCGGCATAACAAATGCTTGTCCGGAGCGTTGATGCGGACAGCAGCACAAACTCTGGCTTTGACAATTCCTGCCGGCTTGATATCATTTGCATACGAATGAATTCGACCGGCTCGCACGCTGGCAGACTCCTCGTGAAAGCCCTTTTTCTGGAAAGCTCTTTGGAAGGCTCTTTGTTTTTGGAAGGCAAAGCGTGATCCGTTACGCGAAACCCACCACGGTCGACGAGGCGCTCGCTCTGCTTGGCGAGGGCCCGTGGCGCATCCTTGCCGGCGGCACCGATTTCTATCCGGCGCAAGGCAGCAAGCCGTTTCGCGACAATGTCCTCGACATCAATGGCCTCGCGGCGTTGCGAGGCATCACTGAAACCGAGACCCATTGGACGATCGGCGCGCGCACGACGTGGACCGATCTCGTCCGCCATCCCTTGCCGCCGGCTTTCGATGCACTGAAGCAGGCGGCGCGCGAAGTCGGCTCGGTGCAGATCCAGAATGTCGCCTCGATGGCCGGCAATCTCTGCAATGCCTCGCCGGCCGCCGACGGTGTGCCGCCCTTGCTGGTGCTCGATGCCGAGATCGAATTGCGCTCCGCAGCGGCGACCCGCACCCTGCCGCTGGCAAAATTCATCCTCGGCAATCGCCGCACCGAATTGCAGCCGGGCGAGATGGTCACCGCCATCCGCGTGCCGAAACAGGCGGGCTTGGGAACGTCGACCTTCGTCAAGCTCGGCGCCCGGCGTTATCTCGTCATCTCCATCGCCATGGTGGCCGCGCGTCTGGTTGTCGAGGACGGTATCGTCAGCGAAGCAGCCGTCGCTGTCGGTTCTTGCTCGGCGGTCGCCAAACGTCTCGCCGGCGTTGAGGCAGCCTTGCGTGGCCAACCTGACAACCCTGCGCTCGCCGCTGCGGTCCAGTCCGCACCGATGGACGAGTTGGCGCCGATCGGCGATGTGCGCGGCAGCGCCGAATACCGGCTCGACGCGGCGCGCGAGATCGTCGCCCGCGCCGTGCTTGCCGCGGTCGGGCACAGCGCCGGCGACAAGGTGGCGGCATGAGCATGGAACGTGCCGATATAGCCTTCAAAATCAACGGCGCCGCCGTTTCCGTCCGCGTGCCGCCGGTCCGCCGTCTGTCCTCGGTGCTGCGCGATGAATTGCGCCTGACCGGCACCAAGGTCGGCTGTGATGCCGGCGATTGTGGCGCCTGTACGGTGCTGGTCGACGGCAATCCTGTCTGCGCCTGCCTGGTGCCGGCGGCCTCGGTGGCCGGCGCTGCGATAACCACGGTCGAGGGCCTGGCCAACGGAAAACTGTCGGCGCTGCAGGTCTCATTTCTCGAGCATGGCGCGGCGCAATGCGGCATCTGCACGCCCGGCTTGCTGGTTGCGGCGACGGCTCTTCTCGACGAGAAACCGTACCCAACCGAAGCTGAAACCCAGGATGCGCTGGGCGGCGTCCTCTGCCGCTGTACTGGCTATCGCAAGATCATTGCGGCGGTCATGGATGCGTCGCGCCACGTCAACGGCCTCGACCACCGCATGCCGCAATCCGGCCATGCCGTCGGCGCGTCGCCGATCCGTCTTGATGGCCAGCCAAAGGTCACCGGCGGCGAGAAATTCGGCGGCGATTCCTTCCCGGCCGACGCGCTTGCCGTGCTGGTGGTCCGCTCGCCGCACTATCATGCCGGGTTCACCTTCGGCGATCTCGATGCCTGGGCAAGAAATCATCCTGGCATCGTCGGTGTCTTCACCGCCGCCGATATCCCGGGAAAGAACTGCTTTGGCGTCATCGGCCCGTTCGCCGACCAGCCGGCTCTGGCCGAAGGGTTTGCGCGCTTTCGCGGTGAGGCGGTGGCGCTGGTTGGCGGCGAGCGCGAGGCCATGCTCGATCTCGACCTTTCAGACTTTCCTGTTTCCTGGACCGAACGAGCGCATTTCCTGCAGCCCGGCGAAGCACAGGCCGGCGGCGCGAAGCTGATCCACGACCACCGGCCGGCAAACCTGCTCACCTCCGGCTTTGTCGAGCGCGGCGATCCCGACGCGGCGCTCTCCGGCGCCGTCGTCACGGTGTCCGGCGCCATCGACACCTCCTATGTCGAGCACGCCTATATCGAACCGGAAGCCGGCTATGCCTATATGGACGGCGACACGCTGGTCGTCGTCGCCTGCACGCAGGCGCCCTATATGGACCGCGACGACACGGCAAAGGTGCTCGGCCTCTCCGTCGACAAGGTGCGTATCGTGCCGACCGCCACCGGCGGCGGCTTTGGCTCGAAACTCGATGTTTCGCTGCAGCCTCTCATCGGCCTGGTGGCGCTGAAGACCGGAAGGCCGGCCGCACTCACCTACACCCGCAATGAATCGATGATCTCGACCACCAAGCGCCATCCCGCTGAGATGAAGGCGACCATTGGCGTCGATGCCGATGGCCTTGTCACCGGCATGATCTTCGCCGGCGATTTCAACACCGGCGCCTATGCCAGTTGGGGGCCGACTGTCGCCAACCGCGTTCCCGTGCATGCCTCCGGTCCTTATGCGACGCCGAATTATCGCGCCGAGGGCCGTGCCATCCACACGCATGGTCCGATCTCCGGCGCCTTCCGTGGCTTCGGCGTGCCGCAAGCGACGATCATGCAGGAAACCCTCTACGACGAACTGGCCGAAAAGCTTGGCCTGGACCGGCTGGCGTTTCGGTTGAACAACTGCCTTCGTAACGGTTCCGAAACGGTTACCGGCCAGAGGCTGGAGTCGGGCGTCGGCATCGCCGAGTGCCTCGAGGCCTTGCAGCCGCACTGGGCGCGCGCGCTTGCCGATGCCGCTGCCTTCAATGCTGCCAATGAGAAGCAAAGGCGCGGCGTCGGCATTGCGTCCTGCTGGTATGGCTGCGGCAACACCTCGCTGCCCAATCCCTCGACCATCAGGGTCGGCATCTCGCCCGCGGGCGAGGTCATCCTGCATCAGGGCGCCGTCGACATCGGCCAGGGCTCCAACACCGTCATAACCCAGATCTGTGCCGACGCGCTCGGCCTGCCGCTGGACAAATTCCGGCTGAAAAGCGCCGACACCGCGATCAGCCCCGACGCCGGCAAAACATCGGCCTCGCGCCAGACTTTTGTCACCGGCAAAGCCGCCGAAAAAGCAGGCCGCGCCTTGCGCGAAACCATCCTGCGCTTCGCCAATGTGTCGGAAAAAGCGTCCCTGCATCTCGATGGGCCGGCAATCGTCATTCGCGAGGGTGAGGCCACCCGCCGCATCGACCTTGCCGCCCTTGATGTCGATGCCGGCGGCTTCGTCTTCCGTGCCGAGGAAACCTATGATCCGCCGACGCTGCCGCTCGATGCCAAGGGCCAGGGCAAACCCTATGCCGTCTATGGCTATGGCGCCCAGATCGCCGAGTTGGAAGTCGATCTCAAGCTGGGAACAGTGAAGCTGCTGAAAATCACCGCCGCGCATGATGTAGGCAAGGCGATCAATCCGCTGCTGGTCGAGGGCCAGATCGAGGGCGGCATCGCCCAAGGCATCGGCATGGCGCTGATGGAGGAATACATCCCCGGCCGCACCGAAAACCTGCACGACTATCTCATCCCGACCATCGGCGACGTGCCGCCGATCGAGACCATCCTGATCGAGGTCCCCGATCCCGAAGGTCCATTCGGCGCCAAGGGGCTGGGCGAGCATGTGCTGATCCCGACGGCACCGGCCATCCTCAATGCCATCCGCCACGCCACCGGCGTGGTGGTCACCAAGGTTCCGGCGACGCCGACCCGCATTCGCGCTGCCATACGGGAGAAGGAGGCACGCCAATGAGCGAACTTGCCGAGCGTTTCGAAACCCACGATCCCGGCGAAAAGCAGGTGGCGGAAAAGATCCGCTGCGATGCCTGTCCGGTCATGTGCTACATCGCAGACGGCCGCACCGGCGCCTGCGACCGCTACGGCAATGTCGGCGGGAGGATCGTGCGCATGGATCCGCTGACCATCCTCGACCACGCGGCCGAGACCGGCGGCGCTGTGGTGCCCTTCGTTGCCGAAGGCGAGGCCTGGGACGGCGAACTGATCAACACCGGCCGCCGCTTCGTCACCGCGATCGGTGCTGGCACTACCTATCCCGACTATAAGCCGGCCCCGTTCATCGTCAGCCAGGAAGTCGAAGGCGTTGATCTGGTGACCGTGGTCACGGAGGGCATCTTCTCCTATTGCGGCGTCAAGGTGAAGATCGACACCGACCGCCACCTTGGTCCGGAGACCGCCATCGTCCGCTCCCAGGGCGAGGCGATCGGCCATGTCACCACAGGCGAATACGGCTCGCAGATGCTGTCGCTGGGCGGTGTGCATCATTTGACCGGCGGCTCCAAGGCTGAGGGACGCGCCACTTGCGATGCGCTGCTCGATCTGTGCAACCGCAAGCCGGTCGAACTTGTCATCGATGGCGGTGCGACCATCATCGTCGAAGCCGGCAAACCACCTGTCATCGACGGCAAGGTCGAGCACCGCATGCGCGTCGGCTGCGGTTCGGCCACCATCGGCATGTTCGCCACCCAGTGGCGCGGTCTGGTCGACGAAGTGGTGGTGGTCGACGATCACATCACCGGCGTCGTCTCCGAGCATCAGGCCGGCAAGGTGCTGGGCTGGCAGGATACCGGCATCAAGATCATTGGCCGCCGTTCGACGCCCGGCCGCTATTTCAAGGTCTCCGAACCCGGCCTCGGCTGGGGTGGCACCTCGATTTCCGACCCGCTGTCGATCCTCGGTGAATGGAATTCCAAGAAAGGCGCGCATCCTGGCCTGTCGCTGCTGATGGTCTCGACCACCGGCGAGCAGTTTGCGTATTACGAGCTCGACGACGATTTGAAGCCGGTCGAAAAGCCGTTCCCGGAGCGGCTGCAGAAATCGGTCGGGCTGATCGAGGACAATTGCGAGCCCGCTTTGTGCACCGTGTTGTTCATCGGCGGCGCCGGCGGCTCGCTGCGCGCCGGCGTCACCGAAAACCCGGTCAACCTCACCCGTTCGGTGCAAGGCCTGAAGACCTACGTCACCGTCGGTGGTGCCCCGGTCTATGTCTGGCCGGGCGGCGGCATCACGCTGATGGTTGACGTCACGCGCGTACCGGAAGGCGCTTTCGGCTATGTCCCGACCCCGGCGCTGGTGGCGCCGATCGAGTTCACCTTGCGTCGCGACGACTATATCAGCCTCGGCGGCTACGAGGTCGAGATCCGCAGTGTCGACGACATTGTCGCCAAGGGCGGCGAGTACCTCAACCCGCGCCGCGGCGCGGGTGCGGCAGTACAGAACCCGTGGCCGCCGCTGGCGCAGTTGCGCCGCGCCGGCTCGAACGGGGCCGGGTGATGCAAGGCCCGCAAGTGCACTGGCTGCAGGACGGCAAGCGGCTGCATCTCAACCATGGGCCGATCGACCTGATCGTCGAGGCCTTCGGCGAGGCGGATGAGTGTCGTGCCGCCTATGCCCAGGCCGTCGAGCGCTTCCAGACGATCCTGGTCGAGTTGGTCGAGGAGCTTCCCGAATTGCGGCTCCCGGCATTTTTCCTGGCGCCGCGCGCCTTTGACGGCCCGACGGCGCGCCGCATGGAAGCAGCCGTCATGCCCCTGGCGGAAGGCTTCATAACACCGATGGCCGCTGTCGCTGGGTCGGTAGCCGACGAAATGCTTGCCGCACTGCTTGCCGGTCGCAAGCTCGATCGCGCCTATGTCAACAATGGCGGCGACAGCGCTCTCCATATCGGCAAGGGCCAGTCGATGAACCTGGCGATCGCCGGCACCGGCAACGGTATGGCCGACCGCATCACCATTCGCTCTGAAGACGGTGTGCACGGCGTCGCCACCAGCGGTTGGCGTGGCCGGTCGTTTTCGCTCGGCATTGCCGACGCCGTCACTGTGCTGGCGCGGACTGGCGCCGAGGCCGATGCGGCGGCGACGCTCATTGCCAACGCCGTAGACCTGCCCGGCAATCCTGCCATCAAGCGCATTCCCGCACAGGAACTGTCGCCCGACAGCGATCTCGGCGCGCGGTTGGTGACACAGGCCGTCGGCACGCTTGCACTTGGCGACGTGGCGCGGGCGCTGGACAATGGCCTTGCTGTCGCCGAAGATTTTCGCAGGCGCGGCCTGATTGCCGCATCGGCGCTGTTTCTGGGCGGTGAGGCCCGCATCAGTGGTTCCATGGTGCTTGCCGCGTCCAACAAAAGTCCAGGGAAGGAAGTTGCGCATGCCTGAGTTTCCGATCCGCAAGATCGCGGTTCTGACCGAAGAGATCTTTCACGATGGCGGGCCGGTCGCCGCGGCGCCGCACCGACGCGCCGCCGCTGTGGCGCTGGTGAAAAACCCGTTCGCCGGCCGCTACGTGGAAGGGTTGCAGAGCGCCATGGACGATCTGAAGCCGCTTGGCCTGCTGCTCACGGATAAGCTCATTGCCGCCTTGGGCGGTGACGTGAAACAGATCGACGGCTACGGCAAGGGCACGATCGTCGGCTCGTCAGGTGAACTCGAGCATGGCGCGCTGTGGCATGTGCCGGGCGGCTACGCCATGCGTGAGCGGCTCGGCGGCGCCAAGGCGATCGTGCCGTCAGCAACCAAGGTCGGCGCCTTCGGCTCGCGGCTCGACGTGCCGCTCGGCCACACCAACGCCGCCTATGTGCGCAGCCATTTCGACGCCATGGAGGTCGGCATCAGCGACGGGCCGCGTGCCGACGAGATCCTGTTCTGTCTCGCCATGAGCTGCGGCCCGCGCGTGCACGACCGCATGGGTGGACTGGCGGTTGGCGACATCAAGGCTTGGGACGGTTTGCGATGAGCGGCGGGGACAATCTGCTGAAACTGGTGGAGGCCGAAGAGCCTGACGAGCATGACTACCGCTTGCAGGAGCAGGTCGGCTTCATCCTGCGCAAGGCGCACCAGCGCCATGTTTCGATCTTTGCCGCGCGTATCGCCGACCTGACGCCGCCGCAATTCGCCGCTCTGGCCAAGCTGCACGACGTCGGCGAAACCTCGCAGAACCAGCTCGGCACGCTGATCGCCATGGACGCGGCGACGGTCAAGGGTGTCATCGACCGGCTCAAGGCGCGTGGCCTGGTCGACCTCACCAAGCACGAGGTCGACAAAAGGCGCCTGCTGGTCAACCTGACCGCCGAGGGCCGTGATGCCATCGAGCGGCTGATTCCGCTGGCCCGCGCCATCACCGAGGAAACGCTGGCGCCGCTGTCGGCCAAGGAAGCCGCGACTTTTATGAAGCTACTGTCCAAGCTGGCGTGACCGAGCCACCCTTTGAACTTGCGAGGCTCTTACGCTCGGAAATGCTGGCGGACAGCCACCAGATCAAGCTCACCACGGCCACGGAAACGTAGCCATCAAGGGCATAGTGCCAGCCGGTGTAGACAGAGCCGAACAGGATCAACACGGCAAACACCCATCCCCCGACACCGCACCAGCGATTGAGCCGCGCAAGGTAGAAGGCGTTCAACGTAGCAATAGCCACATGCATGCTCGGCATCGCCGATATTCCCGTGCCCAATTCAGATGACCCTGCCCTGTAGTTCTGCAGCAGGTATTCGGAATGGCGCACGATATGTTCGTTGTAAGGATAGTGCCGCAACGCCTCATAGAGGTCGGCAAAGCGGGTCTCGTTGAGAAGCTGATCGTAGAAGATCGGTCCAACTGAAGAGAACAGCGTCGCCAGAAACGTGCCAATCACCGCGGTGGTCAGTGCCAACGCCACGAGATAGCGCTGATGCAGAGGCTGCCTGGTATGGAACGCGGCAAGGAACGCCATTCCGCGAACCATTCGAAAAACCACGTCCCATAGTAGGTTCGCGAGACGATCCAGGAGGTCATCTCGGAATCGACGGAATGCGCAATTTTCCAGGGCGGGCCACCATGTAGAATGTCATCGATGTCGGCCATCGCCTTGTCGCCGTAGAAGGGCACGAAGGTTGGAATGTTCAGCTTGTAGGTGGTGAATGCGGCGAGACCGAGCGCGAAGGTGGCGACGACGAAAACGGCCAGCATCCCTCGGCGGCGGATTATGTCTATCATCGCCCGAACCGGCTGCTTCGGCGCAGCAATGACTCCAAGAGGGAGGACGATTGCGAGAGCAATCATCCAGCCGTAGAGGGCGAGCACCAAGAAATAGGTTTGGGCCATTTCGAGAAAGGTTGCCGGCCAGAGCGCCAGAGCGCCGGCTATGTAGCAAAAGCAAAAAGCCAGCACGAGAAGAACGGTCCGGGGCGGCCGGGCGGACACAATGTCCTCGGCTTCGACACGCGCACCAGCCACCGCTTGCGTAGATGCGCCCATGATCCCTCTCGCAATCAGTGTCGGGTCAACCTCTTCAGTATAGTGCCAACCTAATCTCCCGAAATTAATATGTTGTTGCTCAGGTGTATCGAAACAAAGTATTAGCAAAGACTGAACAAACTTATTAGATTTGTCTAAATAATGTCGGGTAGGCATTCGCATTGTTGGATTGCTTTGCAACGCGGCTGTGCTGTCAAACCGGCTAAGGCCGAAGCATCTTGTCTGCTAAGCCGTATCGTTAGCCGGGCCTGACATCCTCGGCGACCAGCATAGTTGAAGGGCGGATTGGCGCGCCCTCGGTGCCAAGCCCGAGCTTCGGCCAAATGACGCCGCGACATTCATGACGATGCTGGCGAAATTGGCCTGATCTTCAGGCGCGAAGCCGTGTCCCTTCCGGATCGAAGAACGGTATCGGCGCCACCACCGCGCGGGTCGGCACGCCGTCGATGTCGACGCTGAGTTCCGTGCCGATAGCGGTCAACGGCAGCCGCAGATACGCGGTCGCCAGCACTTTGCCCAGCGAATAGCCGTGGTCGCTATAGGTGACGACACCGGCATCCTCGCCATCGGCCAGAACCCGCGCATTCATTGCAGCCGGCTTGTCGCCATCGAGGATCAGTCCGGTCCAGCGTTCGTCGAGGCCCTTGTCGCGGGCCCTGAGCAGCGCCTCGCGGCCGATGAAATCGCCCTTGTCGAACTTGATCCAGCGGTCAAGCCCGACATGAAACGGCGTGCGGCTCTCGTCCATGTCGATGCCATGCGCCGGATAGGCCTTTTCCAGCCCAAGCGTGAACATCGCCAGCACGCCATAAGGCTTCAGGCCGAAATCCCGGCCAGCCCGCACCAGCGCGTCCCAGATCGAAGTGGCTTCGTCGGCCGGCACGAACAGTTCGAAGCCGAGCTCGCCGGTCACGCCGGTGCGCGAGATCAGCACTTTGGTCTCGCCGACGCGCCCTGATGTGAACGCCCAGCGTTTCAGTCCATCCAGGTCGGCGTCCTGCACCAGCGCCTTCAGCAGTTCGCGCGAGCGCGGCCCCTGTATGGTCGGGAAGGCGATGGCCGCGGTGATGTCGGTGACATAGGCCTTTCGCCCCTGCGCATGATGCAGCAGCCATGGCAACATTTTGAGCCGATTCACCGATCCGGTCACCAGCATGAAATGCTCCGCTCCGAGCCTGAACACGGTGAGGTCGTCCATGATGCCGCCGTCGTCGCGGCAGACGGTGGAGTAGCGCACCTGGCCCGGTTTCATGGCGGCGGCATCGTTGACGATGACATGATTGACCAGCGCCTCGGCCTCCGGCCCTTTGATGTCCATCTTGCCCATGGTGCTGAGGTCCTGGACACCGACATTCAAGCGGGTGTTCAGATGCTCGTCGGCAATGCCGGAATAATATTTGGCCGAGACGAAATCGCCGCCGACCCGGCCCATGGTCGCGCCCAGGCCGACGATGCTGTTGTAAAAGGGGGAGCGCCGTTCGGCCAAGAAAATTCTCCGTCATTCATGAAAAACGGCAGCGCCGGGCGGCGCTGCCGAGGTCGGATCGGTGAAGGGATTAACTCCCGTAGACGTCGAACGAGAAGTATTTGTCGTTGATTTCCTTGTATTTGCCGTTGGCGCGCAGCGCGTCGATCGCGGCATTGAGCTTGTCGGTCAACTCCTTGTTGCCCTTCTGCAGCGCGATGCCGACGCCGGGGCCATGGATGGCCGGGTCCGGGGCCAAGGTGCCAAGCAATTTGCAGCAGGCGCCCTCGGGCTTCTTCAGCCATTCGGTCAGGATGATCGAGCCATCCATCACCGCATCGAGGCGGCCATTGACCATGTCGGCACGGGCGTCATCGCCGGTCGGATAGGGCTTGATGGTCGAGCCCGAGTATTTCTGCTCGGCGAAATTCTGGTGGATGGTCGCGCTCTGCACGCCGAGCGCCTTGCCCTTCAAGTCCTCGGGCGAGGTGCCGGTGAGTGTCGAATCCTTGGGCACGGCAATGGCCGGCGGCGTCTGGTAGTATTTGTGGGTGAAATCCACCTTCTCGGCGCGTTCCGGCGTGATGGTGATGTTGATGATCGCATCGAACTTGCCGGCCTGCAGCGCCGGGATCGAGCCGTCGAAATCCTGCACGACGAATTCGCATTCGGTCTTCATCTCAGCGCACAGCGCCTTGCCGAGATCGATGTCGAAACCACCCAGCGTGCCGTCTGCATTGGCATAGTTGAAGGGCGGATAGGCGCCTTCGGTGCCGAGCTTGAGTTTCTTGTCCTGGGCGGAAGCAATGCCGGTGGCCAGAGCCATCGCGACGGAAGCGGCAAGCACGAAACGACCGAAAAGACGCATGATCCTGATCTCCGTTGACCGGAGAAGTCTACGGTCTTTTGTGCCCTCGTCGGAGACGGAAGCGACATGCTCGGCGGCGATCACGGCGCTGCGAACGCACGAAGGGGGCGCAGGTGGCGTCGCCATGCCGGTGAGACATCCCTAGCGCAGCTTCTTCTCCGCAGCGCTCAGGGCCGTCAGCCCTCGCAGAGGCGGTTCTCCGGCGTCGAGATAGGCCTGGATCAGCCGCTCGTCGTCAACGCCTTTGTAGGCTTGTGGGATGCCTCTGATCTGGGCAGCTATATCCCAATCGGCCGGCCGGGACTTTGGCCAAAACCATCGGCAATGCTCGACTTCGACCCAATGGTGCCGACGCCAGAGACAGAGCTGCAAACCTTCGTCGTCGTAGCCGAACTCGACACCGCAACAATCGCAGATCAAGTATGAACGGTCATTACCATCCTCGCCCCATGGCATGTCCGGGAAATGGCTCAGTCCGCAAACGCGGCACTTGAACTTATCCTCGACCACCCCCGAACATCTCCCTGGCCTGCTCCTCCGTATAATAGCCAAGCCTGACGTCTTCGGCGACCAGTTTCGGGTCGCGCTCAAGCGGATCGCCATAGCCGCCGCCGCCCGGTGTCCCGACGCGCACGCGGTCGCCGGCCTTCAGCGCGATGTCCTGTTCCTTGGACAGATGCGGCGGCACATGCTCCTCGCCGGCTCGGAACACGGTCACTGTGTTGACAGCGCCGTCCTTGCCGCCGAGCGCGCCTTGCGGGCCAAAGCGGCCATGGTCCATCACGAAGGAGGCGCGGGCATCGCCGCGCAGGATCTCCACCTCATAGGCAAGCCCAAAGCCGCCGCGATGCTTACCGGCGCCGCCCGAGCCTTCGCGCAAGGCGTAGTGGCGGTAAAGCACGGGAAATGCCTGCTCCATGATCTCGACTGGTGGCGATTTGGAAATGCCGATGGTCGAGCAGCCATTGGTCAGGCCGTCATGGCCGGCATTGCCGCCATAGCCGCCGCCGGAGATCTGATACATGACATAGTCGCGACCGCGCGCCGGATCGTTGCCGCCGAGCGCGAAATTGCCGCTCGAGCCGGCCGGCGCCGCCGTCACCTTGTCCGGCAGCGCCTGCACCATGGCCGCAAACACCGCTTCGGCGATGCGCTGCGACACCTCGGCCGCGCAGCCCGACACCGGCCGCGGGTACTTGGCATCGAGGAAGGTGCCTTCCGGCCGCTTGATATTCAGCGGCTCAAAGGCGCCGGCACTGATCGGCACATCAGGGAAAATATGGCGCATGGCGAGATAGACCGATGACAACGTCGTCGCCAGCACGCTGTTCATCGGCCCGGCACAGGGTTTTGATGAGCCGGTGAAATCGAAAGTCAGTGTGTCGCCCAGTTTCTCGACCGCCAGCGCGATGGTCAGCGGCTCGTTGACCACTCCATCTGAGTCGACAAACGCCTTGGAATGGTAGGTACCGTCGGGAATGGCCGAGATGTTGGCGCGCATCTGTTCCGCCGCACGGCGGCGCAACTCGGCGATCGCCTCGACAACTGTTTCGTCGCCGTAACGGTCCAGGATTCCATTCAGCCTATCCTGGCCGATCAGCAGCGCCGCGGCTTGCGCGCGGATGTCGCCGATGCGCTGGTCGGCGACGCGGATGTTCGAGCAGATGATGGCGTAGATCTCGGGATCGAGCACGCCCTTCTTGAACAGCTTGACCGGCGGCAGCCGCAGCCCTTCCTGTTCGACAGCTGTTGCCGATGCGGAGAAGCCGCCCGGCACCGAGCCGCCAATGTCGGGCCAGTGGCCGGTGTTCGACAGCCAGCAAAATATCTTGCCGTTCCGGTAGACCGGCATGGCGAAGCGCACATCCATCAGATGCGTGCCGCCGAGATAGGGATCGTTGACGATGTAAATGTCGCCCGGTTCCGGCGCCAGGCAGCGTCCGTCGGCGATCATCTCGATCACCGTCTTGGTCGAATACTGCATGACGCCGACGAATACCGGCAGGCCCTGGCTGCCTTGCGCGATCAGCGAACCATCGACGGCGGAATAGATGCCGTCAGAGCGGTCATTGGCTTCGGCGATGACCGGCGAAAAGGCGGCGCGTGAAAAGGTCAGGTCCATCTCGTCGCAGACCTGCTGCAGGGCCGCCTGGAGGACCGAAAGCGTGATGGCGTCGAGCTTTTGCATCTCAGGCCTCGCCGATGTCGATGATGATGTTGCCGTCAGCGTCCGAGCGCGCGCGGTCGCCGGGTTCGAGCACGGTGGTCGCGTCCATCTGTTCGAGGATCGCCGGTCCTTCGATGACAGCGTCGAGCGGCAGTTTTTCGCGCGCATACACCGGCGTCTCGTACCAGGTTCCGGCGTACCAGACCGGCCGTATCTCGCGCCGCGCTTCGTCAAGCGTTTTGGCGCGCCCCGCCGGATCGATCAGTCGCGACAGATCGATCGCCGGCCGCACGCCGGTGACCGAAGTGTTGAGGTTGACCAGATTGGCGCGGATCTCCGGCAACTCGACCTTGAAGCGGGCGAAATAGGCTTTTTCGAAAAGCTGCTGCAACGTTGCGCGGGTCACCGACGACGACGGCAGCGGCACGTTGATGATGTGGGTCTGGCCAACGAACTGCATGTCGGCGGAGTGGGTGACGCGGATCGTCTCTGGCGTCACCGCTTCCTTGCCGATCAGCTCCTCACCTTCGTTTCGGTGCCGTTCCAATACCTCGCGAAGCTTGGCTTCGTCGAGCATGGCGACCGGCTGGTTGATCGTGTTGACGAAGTCGTGGCGCAGGTCGGCGACGACGCAGCCGAGTGCGTTGGTGATGCCCGGACGCGCCGGCACCAGCACTTTCGGCAGGCCGAGCTCGCGCGCCAACGCAGTCGCATGCAGCGGCCCGGCGCCGCCAAAGGCGAACAGCGCGAAATCGCGCGGATCGTGGCCGCGCGACACCGACACCATGCGGATGGCGCCGGCCATCTTCATGTTGCCGAGCCGCAGCACCGCACCCGCCGCCTCGACGCCGGACAGGCCGGTTGCGCGGCCAATCTTGTTCTCGAAAATGCCGGTGACGCGTTCGACGGTGACCGGATTTTCGACCGCCAGCAATTTCTTCGGCGCCAGCCGGCCGAGCACCAGATTGGCGTCGGTGATGGTCGGCTCCAGGCCTCCGCGCCCATAGCAGATCGGGCCGGGATTGGCGCCGGCGCTTTCCGGGCCGATCTGGATCAGCCCTGCCGCATCGACGCGGGCGATCGAGCCGCCACCGGCGCCGACCGTATGCACGGCCACCATCGGCACATGGATCGGCATCGCATATTCGATCTCGATCTCGTTGGACACTGCCGGCTCGGCATTGCGGATCAGCGCCACGTCGGTCGAGGTGCCGCCCATGTCGTAGGTCACCAGGTTTTCGAAGCCGGCGCGTTTTCCCGTATAGGCGGCGGCGATGACGCCTGAGGCCGGCCCGGACATCACGGTCTTTGCCGATTCGCGGGTGACGAAGCGAGCCGAGATCATGCCGCCATTGCCGTTCATGATCAGGAAGTCGCGGGCGTAGCCTTTTGCGCCCAATTCCTTGCGCAGCCGCTCGACATAGCGCTCGAGGATCGGCTGCACCGAAGCGTTGACCGAGGCGGTCACGCCGCGCTCGAATTCGCGCGCTTCCGAAAGCAGCGCATGGCCGGTGGTGATGTAGCCGTTTGGCCAGAGTTCGGCGGCGATTTCGGCCGCGCGCCGCTCATGCGCAGGGTTGGCATATGAGTGGAGGAAATGGATGACCAGGGATTCGCAGCCGTCGGCGATCAACTGCGAAAGTGCCGCCCGCATCTCGGCCTCGTCGAGCGGAATGCGCACCGCTCCGGACGCTTCGACACGCTCGGACACTTCGAGCCGCAGATTGCGCGGAATGATCGGCACGAAAGTGCCGGTCATGCCGTAAGCTTGCGGCCGCGTGCGACGGCCAAGCTCGATCACGTCGCGAAAGCCGCGCGTGGTGATCATGCCGGTTTTCGCCAGCCGGCGCTCCAGCACGGCGTTGGTGGTGGTGGTCGTGCCGTGCACGATCAGGTCGATGCCGTCGATCGGAAATCCGGTGGCCCCGAGTGCCGAAACGACGCCGAATGCCTGGTTGTCGACCGTGGTCGGGGTCTTGGCGATATGCACCCGTCCGCCGTCGCGTCCGTCGATCAGAAGCAGGTCCGTAAAGGTCCCGCCGACATCGATGCCAGCGACGACTTTGCCAAGGGAATCGTGCGCCTGCGCCGAAAAATTCTCTTTCATTGTCGAAACCCGAAATATCAGGACTACGGATATGTCTCAGTTTGGAAAGCTGTTTCACACTGGCGTCTTGACGCAAATATCGTTTGTATACTAATAAATTCCGGACACAAGAGCTTACCGCTTGGCAGTGTGCAAACGGCACGCCGGAACCTGAATGGTTCGGGCGCGCTGGTGAAAGTTCGGCGCCCGCATCCTGAGTTGGGCCAGAAAGTTGGATTTGATGAACACCACATCCGCTCTCAACACCGCCGGCGCACGTCCGCTGCAATTCCCGATTCCGGCCAACGTCTATGCCGAGACCGTTGTCTCGGTGAAGCACTATACCGACCGCCTGTTTTCGTTCCGCATCACCCGCCCGCAGTCGCTGCGCTTCCGCTCCGGCGAGTTCGTCATGATCGGCCTGCCCAATGCCGAGAAGCCGGTGTTCCGCGCCTATTCCATCGCCAGCCCGGCCTGGGACGAAGAGCTGGAATTCTTCTCGATCAAGGTGCCGGACGGCCCGTTGACCTCGGAGTTGCAGAAGATCCAGGTTGGCGACACCGTCATCATGCGCCAGAAGTCGACAGGCACGCTGGTGGTCGACGCGCTGACCCCGGCCAAGCGCCTGTTCATGATCTCGACCGGCACTGGCATCGCGCCCTTCGCCAGCCTGCTGCGCGATCCCGATACCTATGAAAAGTTCGACCAGCTCATCCTGACCCACACCTGCCGCGATACCGCCGAACTGACCTACGGTAGGGAATTGGTGGCGGCGTTGGAAAGCGACCCGTTGATCGGCGAGCTGACCGGTGGCCGCGTCACCCTTTACAATTCGACGACGCGCGAAGAGTCCGAGCGTATGGGCCGCATCACTGCGCTGATCGGCTCCGGGAAGTTCTATGCCGATCTCGGTATCGACAAGCTCAATCCGGAGACCGACCGCATCATGATCTGCGGCTCGATGCATATGCTCAAGGACGTCAAGGAACTGGCCGAAAGCCTGGGCTTCCAGGAAGGCTCGCTGCATCACCCCGCGACCTTCGTCGTCGAGCGCGCCTTCGTCGGCTGACCAGACCCAGGCATCTCAAAACCAGCACTTTTGACCACGCGGTCAAAAATCAGCTGTTTCCGCGGCCTTTTTCAGCTATGACCCTTTGAAAGACTCGTGAAGCATCAATTCACGAGCTATCTTCGGCGCAAGTCGTTGAATGAAAGGGCAGGAGATGAGCAGCACAATCCGCGAAGCCGATCTTGGCTCGCCCAAGGTGACGCCGTTGCCGGCGCGCGCCGCGGCCAACACGCCTGTCCCGCTCGACCATCGCATCGCCCGCAACCCCGGCATGAAGCTCGATCTCGGCTTCATGGAATCGGTGCGTAGCGTCAACCGTTCGGCACTCGAACGCCGCGTCGCCAGCCTGACCAAACGGCGCTCGATCAAGGCCGACAATCAGGCGGCCTGGCTGCTGCGCGCCGTTGCCTGCATGGACCTGACGACGCTGAATTCCAACGACACCGAGGAGCGTGTGCGCCGGCTCTGCGCCAAGGCGATCAATCCGTTCCGCCGCGACATCGTCGAAGGCCTCGGCGTAGTGGGTGAAAAGATCCGCCCGGCGGCGGTCTGCGTCTATCATCCCTTCGTCGCCACCGCCGTCGACGCCGTGCGCGGCACCGGCATTCACGTTGCTGCCGTGTCCACTGCTTTTCCGCATGGCCTTGCCCCGCTTTCGACGCGCCTGCAGGAGATTGAGGCCTCGGTCAGGGATGGCGCCGACGAGATCGACGTCGTCATTCCACGTGGCGTGGTGTTCGGCGCCAAGTGGCGGGAGCTTTACAATGAGATCGTCTCGATGCGTGCCGCTTGCGGCGATGCGCATCTGAAGGTCATCCTAGGCACCGGCGACCTCGCCACGCTGCGCAATGTCATGCTGGCCTCGATGGTGGCGATGATGGCGGGTGCGGATTTCATCAAGACCTCGACCGGCAAGGAGAGCGTCAACGCGACGTTGCCCGTTGGCCTGGCCATGGTGCGCGCTATCAGGGCCTATTTTGAAGAGACCGGCTACCTCATTGGTTTCAAGCCGGCCGGCGGCATCTCCACCGCAAAAGCCTCGCTCGATTGGCTGGTGCTGATGAAGGAAGAACTCGGCCGCCCATGGCTGGAGCCCGACCTGTTCCGCTTCGGCGCGTCGAGCCTGTTGACCGACATCGAGCGCCAGCTCGAACATCATCTGACGGGCCATTATTCGGCCAATCACCGCCACGCGATGGCGTGAAACCCCCACCCCGATCGGCTTTGCCGATCGACCCTCCCCGCAAGGGGGAGGGTGAAGGAGCCGCCCAATGAACATTCTCGAACGCTATCACGCCATGGAATACGGCCCGGCGCCGGAAGCCCGCAACGAAGCCGATGCGTGGTTGGCTGCACGCGATTTCGGCAAGGCGCTGTTCATCGGCGGTGGCTGGAAGGCAGCCACGGGCGGCAAGACCTTTGACACCAGCGAGCCGTCCTCGGGCAAATTGCTGGCCAAGGTCTCGGATGCCGGCGCTGCCGATGTCGATGCTGCGGTTGCGGCCGCCACCAAGGCGCTGCCGAAATGGTCCGCTTCGTCAGGCTATCAACGCGCCAAGGTGCTTTACGCCATCGGTCGCGCCATGCAGCGCCACCAGCGCCTGTTCGCGGTGCTTGAATCGATCGACAACGGCAAGCCGATCCGCGAAAGCCGCGACATCGACGTGCCGCTGGCCATCCGCCATTTCATCCACCATGCCGGCTGGGCGCAGGCGCTGGACAAGGATTTTCCAGGGCACAAGGGCGTCGGCGTCGTTGGCCAGATCATCCCGTGGAATTTCCCGCTGCTGATGCTGGCCTGGAAGATCGCGCCGGCGCTCGCCGCCGGTTGCACGGTGGTGCTGAAGCCGGCCGAGTTCACGCCGCTCACCGCCATCCTGTTCGCCGAGATATGCGAACGCGCCGGCGTGCCGAAGGGCGTCGTCAACATCGTCCAGGGCGGGCCTGAGGCGGGCGTCGCCATCGTCAACCATCCCGGCGTCCAGAAGATCGCCTTCACCGGCTCGTCCGAGGTCGGCAAGATCATCCGCAAAGCCACCGCCGGTTCGGGCAAGAAACTGTCGCTGGAACTCGGCGGCAAATCGGCCTTCATCGTCTTCGAGGACGCCGATCTCGACAGCGCCGTCGAAGGTCTGGTCGACGGCATCTGGTTCAACCAGGGCCAGGTCTGCTGCGCCGGCTCGCGCCTTCTGGTGCAGGAAGGCATCGCCGATGCCTTCATCGCCAAGGTCAAGACGCGGATGAGCCGGCTGCGCGTCGGCAGCCCGCTCGACAAGAACACCGATATCGGCCCGCTGGTCGACGTGACCCAGCTCGATCGGGTCAAGGGCCTGGTCGCCGAAGGCGCCAAGCAGGGCGCCGTCTGCTGGCAGCCGGACGTGGCGCTGCCTTCCTCCGGCTATTACCATCTGCCGACGCTGGCCACTGGTGTTGCGCCGGCTAACATATTGGCGCAGGAAGAGGTGTTCGGGCCGGTGCTTGCCACCATGACCTTCCGCAACACCGAGGAAGCGATCGAGCTTGCCAACAACACCCGTTACGGTCTGGCCGCTTCGGTGTGGAGCGAAAACGTCAATCTCGCGCTGCACGTCGCGCCGCAATTGAAGGCCGGCGTCGTCTGGGTCAACGGCACCAACATGTTCGACGCCGCTTGCGGCTTTGGCGGCTACCGTGAGAGCGGCTTTGGCCGTGAAGGCGGGCGCGAAGGCATGTTCGAATATCTCACGGCAAAATTGCCGCTCGGCCCGGTCATCAAGCCGGCAACAGCGTCGGCTCAGGCCATCGAGCAGGCCGAAGGCGACGCCATCGACCGCACGGCAAAGCTGTTCATCGGCGGCAAGCAGGTCCGTCCCGATGGCAATTATTCGATCGCCATCGCCACCGCCAAGGGCAAGCTCGCCGGCGAGGTCGGTCTCGGCAGTCGCAAGGATATCCGTGACGCCGTCTCGGCCGCCCGTGCCTGCAAGGCCTGGCCGGAAGCGACCGCCTACAACCGCAGCCAGGTCCTCTATTACCTCGCCGAAAACCTCTCCGGCCGCGCCGACGAATTTGCCGCACGCCTGACCGAACTCACCGGCGCCACCGCCAAGGCCGCGCGCGAAGAAGTAGAACAGTCCACAGAGAGGCTGTTCCTCTACGCCGGCCTTGCCGACAAGTTCGAGGGCAGGGTGCATCAACCGCCGGCCCGCGCCGTCACGCTGGCGCTGCATGAGCCGGTCGGCGTCGTCGGCATCGTCGCACCGGACAATGCGCCGCTGCTCGGCCTGATCTCGCTGGTGGCGCCCGCACTTGCCATGGGCAACGCCGTGGTTGCAGTGCCCTCGGAAAAATATCCGCTGCTCGCCACAGATCTCTATCAGGTGATCGAATATTCCGACGTCCCGGCCGGCGCCATCAACATCGTCACCGGGCGCAGCGCCGAACTCGCCGGCGTGCTGGCCAAGCATGATGATGTCGACGGGCTCTGGATCTTCGCCGATGCCGAGACCTGCGCCAAGGCCGAAGCCGAGTCCATCGGCAATCTCAAGCGCGTCTGGACCGGTCAGGGCCGAAGCCTCGATTGGGCGTCGAATGAGGCCGCCGGCGATGCTTTCCTGCGCCGGGCCGTCGAGGTCAAGAACGTCTGGGTGCCCTACGGCGACTGAGCGTCGCACCCCGTGTCCGAAGCAGGCGTTCGGGCTTGACGCACGAAATAATGTTCTTTAACGAGAAAAAACATTTATTGGGTTGGGCGCAGGCGGCACAATAGTGCGCGTCTGGCACAATGCGTCGCGACCATCCGCCGGTAGAACCCGGTTGATCGCAAACGGACGAGGAGAAGACGAATGGCGGATCTGACCGGCAAGACCGTTGTCGTCACGGCTGCGGCGCAAGGCATCGGCCGGGCGAGCGCGCTGGCCTTCGCCAAGGCGGGTGCGATTGTCCATGCGACCGACATCAACGAAGTGCTGCTCGCCGAACTCGCCAAGACCTCAGGCATCAAGACCCGCAAGCTCGATGTGCTGAACGACGTGGCGGTGACATCGGGTTTTGCTGAGATCGGCCGCGTCGACGTGCTGTTCAATTGCGCCGGCTTTGTTCATTCCGGCTCGATCCTCGAAATGAAGGACGCCGATCTCGATTTTGCCTTCAACCTCAATGTCCGCGCCATGATCCGCACCATTCGGGCGGTGCTGCCCGGCATGCTGGAGCGTGGTGACGGCTCGATCATCAACATGTCTTCGGTCGCCGGCGCCGGCAAGGGCGTGCCCAACCGTTTCGCCTATGGCGTCACCAAGGCGGCGGTCATCGGCCTGACCAAGGCGATCGCTGCCGACTATGTCGGCAAGGGCATTCGCTGCAACGCCATCTGCCCCGGCACGGTCGAAAGCCCGTCGCTGCAGGACCGCATGCACGCGCAAGGCGACTATGATGCAGCGCGTGCGGCCTTCATCGCCCGCCAGCCAATGGGCCGCCTCGGCACGCCCGAGGAGATCGCCGATCTCGCCGTCTACCTGGCTGGTGCGACTTATACGTCTGGACAGGCCTATAATATCGACGGTGGCTGGTCGATCTGATCACGGGTTTCGGAAAAGATCGTGGGCGAACAGGAAGATCGGTTCCCGTTCCGGCGTTTATGGGAGATCGAGCAGTCTGAAAATCTCGCTCGCCGCCTAGCCGCGCTTGCCGGGATCAGGTTGATGGGTACGGTCCGCCCGGTTCCTCAGAGGAGCCATCGCTTCGGCGGAGAGTTTGCAAACGGCCATGAGGCCGCAAGTAGGGAGAATGATTTAGATGAAACTGCTGCGCTATGGCGAGATCGGGAGCGAACGCCCCGGCCTGCTCGACGCCGATGGAACGATCCGCGATCTCTCGGCTCATGTCGTCGACATTGCGGGCAAGGCGCTTGATCCGGCATCGCTCGCCGCGCTGGCGAAGCTCGATCCGAAGTCGCTGCCGGCAGTTTCCGGCAAGCCGCGCCTCGGCGCCTGCGTCGCCGGCACCGGCAAGTTCATCTGCATCGGCCTCAACTATTCCGACCACGCCGCCGAAACCGGCGCCACCGTGCCGCCGGAGCCGATCATCTTCATGAAGGCAAGCTCGGCCATTGTCGGCCCGGACGACGACGTGCTGATCCCGCGCGGCTCGGAGAAGACCGACTGGGAGGTTGAACTGGCCGTGGTCATCGGCAAGACGGCAAAATATGTCAGCGAGGCCGACGCGCTGGATTATGTCGCCGGCTATGCCGTCGCCCATGACGTCTCCGAGCGCGCCTTCCAGGCCGAGCGCCAGGGCCAGTGGACCAAGGGCAAGAGCTGCGACACGTTCGGCCCGACCGGCCCGTGGCTGGTCACCAAGGACGAGGTGGCCGATCCGCAGAACCTGAAGATGTGGCTGACAGTCAACGGCAAGACCATGCAGAACGGGTCGACCAAGACCATGGTCTACGGCGTCGCCTATCTGGTTTCCTATCTCAGCCAGTTCATGTCGCTGCACCCCGGCGACATTATTTCGACAGGCACCCCGCCCGGCGTCGGCCTCGGCATGAAGCCGCCGGTGTTCTTGAAGGCTGGCGATGTGGTCGAGCTGGGTATCGAGGGCCTGGGCCAGCAGAAGCAGACCTTCAAGGCGGACGTGTAGGGGCTCCCTTCCTTCTCCCCTTGTGGGAGAAGGTGGATCGGCGCGCAGCGCCGAGACGGATGAGGGGTGCTGGAAGAAACGCGGAGTGAGAAGATAGAAGGATTTGAAGCACTTATGTCTTCAAGGTAGTGATCCTTCCAACACCCCTCATCCGACCGAGCTTCGCTCGGCCACCTTCTCCCACAGGGGGAGAAGGGTAGTCGGCGCCCAGCTACTTGATCGTCTTGCCATCCGCCCCGAACCGATACGTCTTCGCCGGATCCGGCGTCGCATACAGCGTCGAGCCGGGTTCGGCATTGTAGACGCCAAAAATGCGCACGGTGATCAGCCCGGCTTTCTCGCAGTCGAGATAGAGGTTGGTGTCGGCGCCGAGGTGCTCCGCGTGCACCACCGTACCCTTCCACGCCCCGGATTTCGGATCGACGGTCAGGTGTTCCGGCCGCACGCCGATGGTCTTTGCCGTCTCGCCGAGACGGGCGCCGTCGACGAAGTTCATTTTCGGAGAACCGATGAAGCCGGCGACGAATTCGTTCGCCGGCGAATTGTAGAGCTCCATCGGTCCGCCGATCTGTTCGATCTTGCCGGCGTTCAGCACCACGATCTTGTCTGCCAGCGTCATCGCTTCGACCTGGTCGTGGGTGACGTAGATCATCGTCGCCTTCAGCCGGCGGTGCAGCTGCGCGATCTCCAGCCGCGTGTTGACGCGCAGCGCCGCATCGAGGTTGGACAGCGGCTCGTCGAAGAGAAACAGTTTTGGTTCGCGCACCACCGCGCGGCCGATGGCGACACGCTGGCGCTGGCCGCCGGAGAGTTCGGCCGGCCGCCTTTCCAGATAGGGTTCCAGCGACAGCATCGACGAGGCGATGCCGATGCGCCGCTCGATCTCTGCCGCCGGCGTACCCGCCTGCTTCAGGCCAAGGCCCATATTGTTCTTCACCGTCAGATGCGGATAGAGCGCATAGGTCTGGAACACCATGGCGATGCCGCGTTTGGCCGGCGGCGTGGCGGAGACATCCGCGCCGTCGATGACCACCCGGCCGGAGGTCGAATCCTCCAGCCCGGCGATGACCCGAAGCAGCGTCGATTTTCCGCAGCCGGAAGGACCGACGAAGACGACGAATTCGCCGTCATTCACTTCGAGGTTGATGCCTTTCAGCACCTCGACCGGCCCGAAGGCCTTCTTCACATTCTCGATTATCAGCGAGCCCACGGCGTCGTTCCTATCGTTAGAGTTTGACGGCTGCGCCGCTGCGCACGCTCTCGTCGGCGGCAAGGCAGACGGCGAGCGATTTCACCGCGTCGTCCATATGGCGGGTCAGGTCGAGATCCTCGCGGACCGCCTTCAGCACGAAGGCCTGTTCGAGGTCACAAAGGTCCTGGTGGCCGGGTTCGCCCTGCATCGACAGCATCTCGTCTTGCCTGACGAACTTGCCGTCCGGCCCGGTCGCCGCGCTGTGCAGGCGGATGGTCGAGGTCTTGGTGTGGGTGTCGATGTCGTCGGACTTGACGCCCTCCTTCATGACGATCGACACGCAGCCATTCGGCGAGATGACGTCCTTCACGAAGAAAGCCGTCTCCGAAATCATCGGACCCCAGCCGGCCTCGTACCAGCCGACCGACCCGTCGTCGAACAGCACCTGCAGGTGGCCATAATTGTACATCGAGGGCGCGACCTCCTCGGTCAGCCGCAGCCCCATGCCCCGCACCTCGACCGGCCTGGCGTCGGTGATCTGCAGCATCACGTCGAGATAGTGCACACCGCAGTCGACGATCGGCGACGTCGTCTGCATCAATTGCTTGTGCGTGTCCCAGGTATGGCCCGAGGATTGCTGGTTGAGGTTCATGCGGAACACGTAAGGGCCGCCAAGTTTGCGCGCCTCGACGATCAGCCTGACCCAGGACGGGTGATGGCGCAGGATGTAGCCGATCACCAGCTTCTTGCCATTGGCCTTGGCCGCCGCGACGACGCGCTTGGCGTCCGCCACCGTTGTCGCCAGCGGCTTTTCGACGAAGACATGGCAGCCGGCCTCGAACGCCTTCACCGCATAGTCGGCATGGCTGTCCGAATAGGTGGCGATGCAGGCGACATCGGGCTTTTCGTCGCGCAGCACCTCGTCGAAGGAGCGCCTGATGCCATAGCCGGAAAGCCCATCCGGCAACGGCACGTCCGAGCGGTTGATGAGTGCGGCAATCTCAAAGCCCGGATTGTTGTGATAGGCCAGCGCATGACTGCGGCCCATATTGCCGAGGCCGGCGACGACGACGCGAAGAGGCTTTTCGAAACTCACTTGACGGCTCCGGAAGTAATGCCGCGGATCAGCTGCCGCGAGAAGATGACGTAGAGGATCAGCACCGGCATGATCGCCAGCGACAGGGCGGCCAGGATCGCGTTCCAGTTGGTGACGAACTGGCCGAGGAAGAGCTGCGCGCCCAGCGTCACCGTCTTGGTCTCCTCCGACGGCGCCAGGATCAGCGGGAACCACAGATCGTTCCAGATCGGGATCATGGTGAAGACGGCGACCGTTGCCATCGATGGCCTGACCAGCGGCAGCACCAGCCGGAAGAAGATGGTGTATTCCGACAGCCCGTCGATGCGGCCGGCATTCTTCAAATCGTCGGACACCTGCTTCATGAATTCCGACAGGATGAACACGGCCAGTGGCAGGCCCTGCGCGGTGTAGACCAGGATCAGCGACGTCAGCGTATTGACCAGCCCGCTCGCAACCATCAACTGCAGGATGGCGACGGTACCTAGCCGGATCGGGATCATGATGCCGAGCGCCAGGTAAAGTCCCATCATCGTGTTGCCGCGGAAGCGATACTCCGACAGCGCAAACGCGGCCATGGCGCCGAACAGCAGCACGAAAAACAGCGAGGCGACGGTGACGACGAGGCTGTTCTGGAAATAGTGGATGAAGTCGCCCTGGCCGATCACGGTGGTATAGCCGATCAGGTCAAAGGTTTTTGGCGTCGGTGGCGTCAGCGGCTCGCTGAAGATGCCGGCGCGCGATTTGAACGAATTCATGATGACCAGGATCACCGGGGACAACGCGATCGCCGTGTAGGTCAACAGGATCGCGTGGGCGCCGATGGTGCGGGGCAGGGAACGGGTGGCGGTGCTCATCTTGCGCCCCTCAGAACTGGTAACGACGCAGGCGCGTCTGCACGAGGAACAGGTAGACGCAGACGCCGCCAAGGATGATCAGGAACATCATCGTGGCAATCGCAGCGCCCATATTGGGATCACCGACCTGCAACTGGAAGCCGAAGAAGGCGCGGTAGAGGAAGGTGCCGAGGATATCGGTCGAATAGTTCGGCCCGGCGAGTGCCCCTTGCGCGGTGTAGATCAGGTCGAAGGCGTTGAAATTGCCGACGAAGGTCAGGATCGAGATGATGCCGATCGACGGCAGGATCAGCGGCAGCTTGATCTTCCAGAACTGCGACATGCCGGTGATGCCGTCGCATTCAGCGGCTTCGATGACCTCCTCAGGGATCGACAGCAGAGCGGCATAGATCAGCATCATCGGAATGCCGACGAACTGCCACACCGAGATCAGGCTGAGCGCGGTCAATGCGTATTGTTCCTTGCCGAGCCATGGCGTGAACAGGCTCTTCAAGCCGACCAGGTCCATCAGATGCGGCGCCACGCCCCACAGCGGCGACAGGATCAGCTTCCAGGCGAAGCCGACGATGACGAAGGACAGGATCGTCGGTACGAAGATCGCCGTGCGGTAGAAGGCGGCGAATCTCAGCCTCGGGCTGGACAGCAACGCAGCCAGAAGCACGCCGATCGGGTTCTGCACCAGCATGTGGATGATGAAGAACCAGGTGTTGTTCCTGAGCGCGTTCCAGAAATTCACCGACCAGTTGGGATCGCCGAACAGCGTGCGGAAATTCTGCAGCCCGACAAAGACCTGGTTCTGCTCGATGTTGCGAAACAGCGACAGCTGCAGCGTGCCGGCCAGCGGCAGGATCATGATCGCCGTATAGACCAGCAGCGCCGGCGCCAGGAAGACGCCGATATGCCAGCGAAAGGGTCGTTTCGGTCGTGTGTCTGCGGCCATGAGTTCGGTCCCCGCCGTCTCTCGGTTCCAAAGGGTGCGATGCTAGATGATACCTCGATGCACGGCCCGAATGTCCTTGCCCGAAACGGGAAGAACAAAGGCTTGCGACAAGTCAGCCAGCCTTTCCCACACGGAGCAGGGTAAGGCCGAGAGGCGGTGCCGACAATCGCTATCTGAAATCTGAAAGCCGGCCGGGCATATGCCCGGCCGGTCCGTTGCCTGAGCTCTTACTTCGCCGGCTTGTACCAACTGTCGAGGCCGTCCTGCAGCTTCTTGGCGGCAGCTTCCGGCGTATCGGTGCCGTTGATGACGTTGGCCGATTCAACCCACGTCTCGTTCTCGAGGTTCGGCGTGCCGCGCGACAGGATCTGGTAGGTCGAGCGGATCGTCGACTTGCACTTGTCGCGCCAGGAGACGAATTCCTGCGCCAGCGGGTCTGCCATCTTCACGGGGGTGGAGTTCAGGCTGAAAAAGCCCGGCAGTGCGTTGGCGTAGATGGTGGCGAAGTCCGGCGAGGCGACCCAGGACAGGAAGGTCTTGGCCGCATCAGCATTCTTCGACGCTGCATTCAGACCCATGCCGATATCGGTATGGTCGGAGATGTAGCAGGTGTCGCCGGCCTTCTGCACCGGCGGCGGGAAGGCGCCCATCTTGAACTGCGCCTGCGTGTTGAACAGGCCGATCTCCCACGAGCCGGCCGGGTAGATGGCGGCACGGCCGAGCGTGAACAGGTTCTGGCTGTCCGGATAGGTCTGGGCTTCGAAACCGTCGCCGAGATAAGGCTTCCACTTGGCGAGTTCGGCATAGGGCGCGACCCAGTCGGCGTCGGTCAGCTTCTGCTCGCCCTTGATCAGGGCAGCGCGGCCTTCCTCACCCTTCCAGTAGTTCGGGCCGATGTTCTGGTAGCCCATGGTCGCGGCTTCCCAGAGATCCTTCGTGCCCATCGCCATCGGGATGTAGGTGCCGTCGGCTTTGATCTTGTCGAGCGCGGCGTAGAACTCCTCATTGGTCGTCGGAATCTTGATGCCGAGCTTGTCGAAGGCGTCCTTATTGTAGATGAAGCCGTGGATGACCGAGGCCATCGGCACGCAGAAGCTCGCCTTGCCGTCGTCGGTTTGCCAGGCCGCCTTGGCCACGGGCGAGAAGTTCTCCATGCCGGGCAGCGCCGACAGGTCGGCGAGGTTGCCCTTCTTGTAGAGTTCAAGCGACTTGTCGAACGGGCGGCAGGTGATCAGGTCGCCCGCCGAGCCGGCGGCCAGCTTGGCGCCCAGCGCGGCGTCATATTCGGTCGGCGCTGAGGGTGCGAACACCACCTTGATGCCCGGGTTCTTGGCTTCGAAAGCCGGGATCAGCTTGTCCTTCCAGATGGCAAGGTCGTCGCCGCGCCAGCTTTCGATGTTGAGCGTTACGTCGTCGGCGTACGCAACCCCGGCGGTGCCGAGAATGCTGGTGCCGAGAAGCAGTGCCGTCAGTAGTTTCGTAGTCATGCTTAGTCTCCCTGTTGACCTTTTTCAGGTTCGGTTTTGAGAACAGGGGCCTTCGTGCCCTTGTTCCCCTCAATCGCGGAAAGTGCTGGCCTGAGCTTCTGGCCGGTCCCTTCCAGTATCTTCTCGGCCGCATCGGCGTTGGCAGCACCGGCGGCGAGCAGAATGGCGGTTTTGACAACGCCGCCGCTCTTTTCGAGCAGACGCGCGGCATCTTGCTTGTCGCGCCCGCTGATGGCGGCGACGATGCGCGCCGCGCGGTCGCGCAGCTTGATGTTGTCGGCTGTGAGGTTGACCATGTAGCCGTCATGGACATGGCCGAGATGGATGGCGGCCAGCGTCGACAGGATGTTGAGAGCGATTTTCTGTGCGGTGCCGGCGCCCATGCGCGTCGAGCCGGCAATCAACTCCGGCGGCGTTTCGAGCAATATGGCGACATCGGCCAGCCGCAGCAGCGGCGTGTCCTTGTTGTTGGCGATGGCGATGGTCGCCGCACCCAGGCGCCTGGCCTCTTCGAGCGCCATGACGGCATAGGGTGTCGAGCCGCTGGCCGAGATGGCGATCAGGCAATCGCCCTTGCCGATGCCGGCATTGGCAATCGCTGCCGCGGCTTCGTCGATGTCGTCCTCCGGCCCGCCGGCCAGCGTCTTGAAGGCCGCGTCGCCGCCGGCGATCAGGATTGCGATGCGCTCGCGCTGGATGCCGAAAGTACCCGGCAGTTCCAGCGCATCGGCCAGCGCCATCAGGCCTGAGCTGCCGGCCGCCGCATAAGCGAGCTTGCCGCCGCTGTTCAAGCGGCTGGCGATGATCTCGGCTGCTTTGGCTATTGCCGGAATGGCGCCGCGCACGGCCTTGGCGGCCTCGATCTGCGCATTGGCCAGAGAGGAAAGGATGGCGTCCGGGGCCTGGATGTCCAGTCCCTCGGCATTCTGATGAAGCGCTTCGGTGCGCGTGTCGGCCATCCGGTTTCCTCCGATCGGGGAACAATACCAAAAAAATACCACTTGTCTACACGCATTAACGAATTCGTTGCGCCGGAGCCGGCCTCGCGACAAAAATCTCTGATTTTTCAATAAAATACGGCTTAATCTTTTTGAAATGGAAATTAATCCTTGGCTATTGGTATTTTATTGGTATTATCCGCCCGGAGGAGAAATCGCGTGAATTTCGTGCTCGGTATCGATGGCGGCGGCACCAGCTGCAGGGCAGCCCTTGCGACGGCGGACGGCATTGTCGTCGGCCGCGCCAAGAGTGGCGCCGCCAACATCCGCACCGATCTCACCGGCGCCAGGGCCAACATCGTCGATGCGGCACGCCAGGCCTTTGTCGCCGCCGGCCAGGATCCCGCACTGATCCCGCAAACTCCCGCCATTCTCGGCCTCGCCGGCGCCAATGTCGGCACCTACCGGCAGCAGCTCGAAGCCATCCTGCCGTTCAGCCAGAGCCGCGTCGAGACCGATGCCGAGATCGCGCTGGAAGGTGCTGTCGGCTCCGGTGACGGCGCCATGGCCATCCTCGGCACCGGCACCGCCTATATGGCGCGCAAGAACGGTAAATCGCGCGCTATTGGCGGCTGGGGTTTCCAGGTCGGTGACCAGGGCAGTGGCGCCCGCATCGGCCGCGACCTGCTCGAGCAGACGCTGCTTGCCCATGACGGCATTCGCCAGGGATCGCCGCTGACGCAAGCCATGCTCGCCATCTTCCGCAACAATCCAGAAGACGTGGTCGAGTTCACCACCAACGCCAAGCCCGGCGATTTCGGCGGCTTCGCGCCAAAAGTCTTCGACCATGCCGAAAAGGGCGACGCTGTCGCCAACTGGATCCTCGACAAAGCGGTCGCCGATGTCGCGGCCGCACTTGGTGCGCTCGATCTCTCGGGCGGGGCCCCGCTCTGCCTGCTTGGCGGGCTGGCGCCGCTCTATGCGCCGCGCCTGTCGGCCCGCTATCGGGCGCTGCTGAAGCCGCCGCTCGACGATGCTCTGGGCGGCGCAGTGCAGATGGCGGTGCGTATCTTCGCCAAAGCGTCGGAGGCGGCGCGATGAGCGAGGCCGCCGACCAGATTTTTGCTGCGCTGAGACAGTCGTCGCAAAGCGGCGCGCCGCTCTATCTGCAGCTGAGGAAAAGCATCGAGGACGCGGTCAATCGCGGCCTGATCGGGCCGGGCGACGCACTGCCGTCGGAGCGCGATATCGCCACCAAGGCCGACATTTCGCGCGTCACCGTGCGCAAGGCGGTTCAGGATCTGGTCAAGGGCGGCATCCTCGTTCAGCGCCACGGCTCCGGCACCTTCGTCGCTCCGCGCATGGAGCGTGTCGAGCAGTCGCTGTCGCGGCTGACGTCCTTTACCGAAGACATGGCGCGGCGCGGCATGGATGTGCGTTCCGCCTGGCTCGACCGTGGCCTCTATGCGCCGTCTCCCGACGAGATGATGGTGCTTGGCCTGTCGTCGAACGAACTGGTGGCGCGTGTGGCTCGCCTGCGCATCGCCAACGACACGCCTCTGGCGATCGAACGCGCCTCGCTGTCGGCCAGCGTGCTGCCGGATCCCTCAGGGATAGGCTCCTCTCTCTATGCGGCGCTGGGGCTGACCGGCAACCGGCCGGTGCGGGCGGTGCAGCGCATTTCCGCCGCCAATCTCGGCGACGCCGATGCGCGCCTACTCGAAGTGCCGTCAGGCATTGCCGGCCTGCACATCGAACGCATTTCCTATCTGGCGAGCGGCAAGGTGATCGAATTCACCCGCTCCATCTACAGGGGCGACGCCTATGATTTCGTCGCCGAACTCCGGCTGAGCGGGCCGGGCGAAGAGGGTCGGCCATGAGCACAATCACCACTCACATGCGGCGCGAGATCGAGGAGATTCCGGAGGCCGTCGCCCGCCTGCTCGATGGTTCGGCCGCCGTGCTGGCCGAGGCCGGGCGCGGCATTCGCGAACGCAATCCGCATTTTGTCGTCACCGTGGCGCGTGGCTCGTCCGATCATGCCGCGACCTTCATGAAATATGCGGTTGAGCTGACCGCAGGCCTTGCGGTCGCATCGGTCGGCCCGTCCATCGCCTCAATCTACGGCGCAAAACTCAGGCTAGGCGGCTCCGCTTGCCTGGCCATCTCGCAGTCGGGCAAGAGCCCGGACATCGTTGCCATGGCGCAAGCCGCCAAGGACGGCGGTTCGCTGACCGTCGCCATCACCAACACCGCCGATTCGCCGCTGGCGCGCGCCTCGGATTATGCCATCGACATTCTGGCCGGACCGGAGCGTAGCGTTGCGGCGACGAAAACCTTCGTCAATTCGGCGGTCGCCGGCCTCGCGCTGATGGCGCACTGCACCGGCGACGATGCGCTTCTGGCGGCACTTGCCCGCTTGCCCGAGCATTTCAGCAAGGCGATCGCTTGCGACTGGATGGCGCTGGCTGGCGCACTAGAGACGCCGAAATCGCTGTTCATCCTCGGCCGCGGCCCGTCCTCGGCCATCGCCAACGAGGCGGCGCTGAAATTCAAGGAAACCTGCGCCATGCATGCCGAGGCCTATAGTGCCGCCGAGGTCATGCACGGCCCGCTGGCACTGGTCGGGCCAGGCTTTCCGGTGCTGGCGCTCGCCGCCCGCGATGCCTCGGAGCCGTCGGTTGCCGAAGCCGCCGACAGCCTGGCGGGCAAGGGCGCGGCCGTCTTCGTCACCTCGGACAAGGCTAAAAGTGCTGCGCGCCTGCCGCATGTCGCAACCGGCCACCCGCTGACCGACCCGCTGACGCTGATCGTGTCCTTCTATGGTTTCGTCGAGGCGTTTGCCCGTCATCGCGGCCTTGATCCCGACACCCCGCCCAATCTTCGCAAGGTGACGGAAACCGTATGAGCGACCGTTTTGCCCTGACTGGCGCCCGCATATTCGATGGCGATGACTGGCACGACAATGCCGCCCTTGTCGTGCGCGACGGTCTGGTCGAAGCCATCGTTGCCGCCGGCGCCATTCCGTCCGGCATTCGCAAGGTCGAGACTGGCGGCGGCATGCTGGCGCCGGGTTTCGTCGACCTGCAAGTCAATGGCGGCGGTGGCGTCATGCTCAACGACCATCCCGATGTCGCCTCGATCGAGACCATCTGCCGCGCGCACGCGCCGTTCGGCACCACGGCGCTGCTGCCGACACTGATCACCGACACGCCTGCAATCACCGCCGCGGCAATTGCCGCCGGCGCGGAGGCTGCGCGGCAAAAGCTGCCGGGTTTTTTGGGCTTGCATCTCGAAGGTCCGCATCTGTCGGTTGCCCGCAAGGGCGCGCACGACCCGGCGCTGATCCGGCCGATGCTCGACGCCGACCAGGCGGCACTGATCGCGGCGCGGAAAAAACTGCCGGTGCTTTTGACGACGATAGCGCCTGAATCGGTCGAACCCGCGCGCGTTTCGGCACTGACCAAGGCCGGCGTGGTCGTCAGCCTCGGTCATTCCGACACCGGCTACGCCAATGCCCGCGCCTTCGCCGAGGCGGGTGCCTCGGTGGTTACGCATCTGTTCAACGCCATGAGTCAGATCGGCAACCGCGAGCCGGGGCTGGCGGGCGCTGCCATCGACATCGGCACGCTTTTCGCCGGTATCATCGCCGACGGCATCCATGTCGACCCGGCCACAATGGTGATCGCGCTGCGCGCCAAGCAGGGTCCGGGCAAGATCGTGCTGGTCACCGACGCCATGGCCACGATCGGCACCGACATGACCTCGTTTACGCTCAACGGCCGCATAATCTACCGCAAGGACGGCAGCCTGCGGCTTGCCGACGGAACACTGGCGGGGGCCGATCTCGACATGATCTCCGCTGTTCGATACGTCCACCGCGTGGTTGGACTGGACCTGGCGGAAGCGTTGCGCATGGCCTCGCTCTATCCGGCGCAAGCCATCGGCCAGTCGCACCGGCTTGGCCGCTTTGCCAACGGCACCGCAGCCGATATTGTCGCGCTGTCCGATGATCTGGATGTCAGGGACGTATGGATCGGTGGCGACAAGGTTTTTGGAGCCGCCGCCGGCACTTTGCACTGAGGCGGAGCTATGCAGGCTGTCGATTGCGTTGTCGCCGGGGCAGGTGTCGTGGGCCTCGCCATCGCGCGGGCGATTGCCTTGTCGGGGCGCGAGGTGCTGGTGGTCGAAAAGGCCGATGCCATCGGCACCGCGACCAGTTCGCGCAATTCGGAAGTCATCCATTCCGGGATCTACTATGCGCCGGGCAGCCTGAAATCCCGCCTCTGCGTCGACGGCCGCCAGCGCCTCTATGCTTATTGCCGCGACCGCAACATCGGCCATGCGCGTACCGGCAAGTTGATCGTCGCTGTCGAACCAACCCAACTCGATCGGCTGCGGGCGATCCAGACCAACGCCGAACGCTGCGGCGTTACCGATCTCGACCTTTTGACGCGCGCTGAGGCCGAAAGCCTCGAACCGGCGCTGCATTGCGCCGGCGCGCTTCTGTCGCCGACGACCGGCATCGTCGACGGCCAGGCACTGATGCTGTCGCTGCGCGGTGATGCGGAAGCCGCCGGCGCCTCCTTCGCCTTCCTGACCACTGTCACGGGTACGGCGGTTTCGCCCGACGGGGTGGAAATCATGACACAGGGTGCCGACGGTGAAGCCTTCGAACTTGAGGCCGGCGCTTTCGTCAACGCGACCGGCCTCGACGCGCAGGCCTTGGCCGGCCGCATCGAGGGTTTTCCGCGAGACAGGATCCCACCGCTTTGGCTGGCGCGTGGCAATTATTTTGCCCTGTCGGGCCGGTCGCCCTTCTCGCGACTGATCTACCCGGTCCCGGTCGATGGCGGCCTCGGCGTCCATCTCACCCTCGACCTTGGCGGCAGTGCCCGTTTTGGCCCTGACGTCGAATGGATCGACCGCGTCGACTACACCGTCGATCCCGGCCGCGGCGACGTCTTCTACGATGAGATCCGGCGCTATTGGCCGGGCCTTGCGGATGGCGCGCTGCAACCGGCCTATGCCGGCGTCAGGCCGAAGCTGTCCGGTCCGGGCCAGCCGGCCGCCGATTTCATGGTGCAAGGTCCGGCCGACCATGGCGCCGGCCAGATCGTCAATCTGTTCGGCATCGAGAGCCCGGGACTGACGTCGAGCCTGGCCATCGCCGACCATGTCTGCGAAATTTTGTATCCGAGCTGACCCAGTGTCGGACAACCAGGGTTGGTGGCTGCCAACTCAGTCGTGATGTCAGCTAGATAGCTAGCCGGCTTTTGAAGGAGCGTAGATGTCCCTATAGGTCTCGCGCAGCAGGTTCTTCTGCACCTTGCCCATCGTGTTGCGCGGCAGCTCGTCGACGAAAATCACCCGCTTCGGGTGCTTGTATTTGGCAATCCGTCCGGCGATGGCACTGAGGATCTCGGCAGCGCCGATGGTCGAAGCCGGCGCCCGCACCACGATTGCGGTGACGCCTTCGCCGAAATCCGGATGGGCGACACCGATCACGGCACTCTCGCCGACACCGGCAAGCGCGTCGATCTCGCTTTCGACTTCCTTCGGATAGATGTTGTAGCCGCCTGAAATGATCAGGTCCTTGCCCCGGCCGACAATGTGCACATAGCCGTCGGCATCGATCAGCCCGAGATCGCCTGATATGAAGAAACCGTCGTCGCGGAACTCCGCCTTGGTCTTCTCCGGCATCCGCCAGTAACCGGAGAACACATTCGGGCCTTTCACCTCGATCATGCCGATCTCGCCCTGGGCAAGCGTTTCGCCGCTGTCGGGGTCGGCAATGCGAAGCGCGACACCTGGCAAGGGAAAGCCGACCGTGCCGGCGCGCCGCTCACCCTCATAGGGGTTCGACGTGTTCATATTGGTCTCGGTCATGCCGTAGCGCTCGAGGATGGCATGGCCGGTGCGCTCGCGCCACGCTACATGCGTCTCGGCCAGCAGCGGTGCCGACCCGGAGATGAACAGGCGGATATTTTTCGCCGCTTGCCGGTTCAACCCCTCCTGCTGCAGCAGCCGGACATAGAAGGTCGGCACGCCCATCAGCACTGTTGCGCGCGGCAAAAGCGAGACTATCCGGGCCGGGTCGAACTTGCTTTCGAACAGCATCGCGCCGCCGGCCGTCAGGATGACGTTGGTGGCGACGAACAGGCCGTGCGTGTGGAAGATCGGCAGTGCGTGGATCAGCACATCGGCGCCGGTGAAGCGCCATTGCTCGACCAGCACCCGCGCGTTGGAGGCGAGGTTCTCATGGCTGAGCATGGCGCCTTTCGAGCGACCGGTCGTCCCCGACGTGTAGAGGATCGCCGCGAGATCGTCAGGTCCGCGCGCCACATCGCGGAAGTCCGCCGGCTGTTGCGCGGCGCGATCGGTCAGCGAACCTTCGCCGTTGCGGCCGAGCGTCACCGCGATGGCGCCCGATGCCTCGGCTAACGGTCCGATCTCGGCCGCCCGTGCCGGATCACAGACGACCAGCCGCGGCTCGGCATCGCCGAAGAAATAGCCGAGTTCCGTCAGCGTGTAGGCGGTGTTCAGCGGCAGGAAGACAGCGCCGGCGCGCAAGCAGGCGAGATAGAGAAAGAGGGCTTCCGGACTTTTCTCGACCTGCACGGCAACGCGGTCGCCCGCCGTGACGCCCAATAGCGTCAGCGCCTGCGCCAGTTGCGCCGACCGCGCCAGCATATCGCCATAGCGGATCGATCGCCCGTCATCCGTCTCCATCAGGAGCCGCTCGGGCGCGGGCATCCGGCCGCGAAATACGTCAAACAGGTGATTGCTCATGATCTTCCCTAGACCATGATCCCGAAAAGGGGAATCCTGACTTCAGGGGCATGCGTCGCAAAAACGATCTTGCTCCGGCAGCTACTTCCGGGCACGCAGCGCCTTGGTGGCGCTTGCCCTTGGATCGCCGCTCTGGCTGAAGCGCTCCATGCACATGGCCGCCGTCAGCCGGTAGTGGTTGAGCAAGGCTTCAACCGCGCCGTCGGCATCGCCGTCCAGGGCGCGTTCCGCGATCAGGCGGTGCTCGCCGATTTCGTCGCGATTGCTGTTGTCCTGCGAGATCAGCCTGTAGCGCGAGGCCTGGTCGGAAAGCTGGTCGCAGAAACCAATCAGCCAGTGCGACCGGCAAGCCGAAATCAGCGCGCGGTGGAAGGCACGATGAAGTTTCTCCCATTCCGGATCGTTCGATGTGGAATCCTCGGACAAGCGGCGTTGCGCGCGCGCCAGTCGATGCAGCGCCAGCACCAGCTGTTCTTCCCATTCGCCGGTGCGGCGGGCGATGGATTCGCGAAGCGCCCGCTCTTCCATCCAGCAGCGGGTGCGCGTCAGCTCCTCCAATTCCTCCGCGCTGACCGGCATGAGGAAGAAGCCGCGCTGGTCGTGCCGGCCCAGAAGACCTTCCGAAGCAAGCCGGTTGAGGGCCTCGCGAACGGGCGAGGCACCGGCGCCATATCGGGAAACCACCCATTCGACCCGCAGCTTGCTTTCACTCTCGAGCACACCACGCAGGAGGTCGTCGCGAAGCTGATTGTAGACGGCGCTGGCAAGTGTGCCCTTAGACCCTGTGCCTTCGTCTCCCGGATCGGCGGTTCCGTACGTCAATGTGCCTCCTGTCGTTTGCAGTGGCTCCGACGGTTCCCAGCCGCGAAGCATTCCGAATCCCCGTACATGTACTATACCGTGTCAGGCTTCCGCACCCAAGCGAAAGATCACGATATTGTACTTTAAGAGGAAGGGTCGCCCTGTCAGGCTCTGCCAAGTAACGACTGTGGTGAAAATCCTGTTCTTCTCAAGAAACTTTGTACAGCCGGGCGTCGGGCGCCACGATACCCGGCAGCGAATTCATAATTGTTCGTGATTTATTCTCGACCCAAAGCTCAGCCGACAGCCTGGTCCGCAGCTGCCCTGATCGCCTCGATGTTTGTCCGATAGGCCTCGACGCTGCCGCCCTTGAAGATGGCGGCACCCGCCACCAGCACGTCGGCGCCGGCGGCGGTGACCAGGGGCGCGGTTTCAGGCGAAACGCCGCCGTCGATCTCGATGCGGATCGGCCGATTGCCGATCAGCGCCTTCACCCGCTTCACCTTGTCGACGATGCCGGGAATGAAGGCCTGGCCGCCGAAACCGGGGTTGACGGTCATGATCAGGATCAGATCGAGCCGGTCGAGCACATATTCGATCATCGTTTCCGGCGTTGCCGGGTTGAGCGAAACACCGGCTTTCTTGCCGAGATTGCGGATCGTCTGCAGCGAGCGATCGAGATGCGGTCCGGCCTCGGCATGCACGGTGATGCCGTCGCAGCCGGCCTCGGCGAAGGCCGCCAGATAAGGGTCGGCCGGCGCGATCATCAAATGGCAGTCGAAGAAGGCCTTGGTGCGGTTGCGGATCGCCTTGATCACCGGCGGACCGAAGGTGATGTTGGGCACGAAGTGCCCGTCCATGACGTCGAGATGGACCCAGTCGGCGCCAGCCGCCACCACCGCCTCGACCTCGTCGCCGAGCTTCGAAAAATCCGACGCCAGCACCGATGGCGCGATCAGGGTCTTCTTGCTCATGATGAGGCCTTTCCGAGCCCTTGTTTCGAGGCACCTGATCGACTGCCTAATGTTCCGGAGCTGACTTGTCGAGTGTGCCGGTGTGCAAACAAGCGCGAAGAGTGCAGGTTCCCTTCCAGGCGCCGAGGCCCAAGAAAAACCCCGCCGGATTGCTCCGGCGGGGTTCTGGTCTTGCTGCGCAAGGTTACGGCTTTAGGTTCTGGATGTTATTGCTTGCCGGGTCCTGCTGCAGATCCACCTGCGGCTTGCGCGTCGGCAGGAGCTGCTGCAGGACATTCGGGTTCAGCAGTTGGGTCGGATCGACCCCCAGCGTCCTGCGGATCGGCTTGCAGTTCGGGAACCGTCCAATGGTCCCCTCCGGGCAACGCCGAATTGTGATGATCGGCTCGCACTGTCCGCCGACCATATGCGAGCCCGGCGCGCATTCCGCCTGTGGCTTGCGGCAGGCGCCGTCGATCACCTGGGTGCCACGCGGACAGACACACTCGCCGCGCTTGTTGTGGAGCTGGCCGCGTATCTGGCATTGCTCCACGACAGGCTGCTTGCGCCGGCAGGCGCCGTCGCTCACTTCCGTACCCCGCGGGCAAACACAATTGCCGTTGGCGTCGTGGACCTGGCCACGGATGGTGCACTGCTCCACCTCGGGCCTCTTCTTGCGGCAGGCGCCGTCGCTCACTTCCGTACCCCTCGGGCAAACGCAATTGCCGTTGGCGTCGTGGATCTGGCCACGGATGGTGCACTGCTCCACCTCGGGCCTCTTCTTGCGGCAGGCGCCGTCGATCACTTCCGTACCTCTCGGGCAGACGCAATCGCCGTTGGCGTCGTGGATCTGACCACGGATGGTGCACTGCTCCACCTCGGGCCGCTTCTTGCGGCAGGCGCCGTCGCGCACTTCCGTACCCCGCGGGCAGACACAATCGCCATTGGCGTCGTGGATCTGGCCGCGAATGGTGCACTGCTCCGGTTTGTCGATCCTGACGCAGGCGCCGTTCTCGAGCTCGGTTCCGCGCGGACAGACACAGCGTCCGTCCTCGGTGCGGATCTGGCCCTTGAGCAGTACGCAGGGCTTTGGCTTCGGCTCGACGATGACGCCGCCGTCGGGCGAGCACTGGCCGTTGCGGAACGTCGTGCCTTTCGGGCAGACGCACCTGCCGGCATCGTTCATGACGAAGCCCGCCGAGCACTCCTTCTTCACCTCGTTCTTGATGCTGAAGGGGTGGCAGGCATAGGCCTTGCCGCGGTCGCCCTGCACGTTGGTCGCATCGCGCGGCAGTACGTCGCCACCGCCTTGCACCTTGGTGTCGGGAGACAGTACGCCGACGCAGTTCCGGCCATTGACGCTGCCTTGCAGATTGGCCAGGCGGCCGTCGTCGGGAATAACCACGGTCATCATGTGGACGTGGCTTTCCCCGGCGCCGAGCGTCAGGTTGGCAATGCAGGACAACGGCAAGGTTGTCGGCTCCGGCGAGCAGCCGAAGGGCGGGTCGATCGAGGTGATCTCAACGCCTTCCAGCCTGCCGAGGCCTTCCACGCCGATCGCATCACCGATGCGAACCGGACCGGAGAAGGGGCTCGTCCCGTCATTCGTGATGGTGATCTCGAACGAGCAGGGTTGACCGGGCTTGCATTCGCTGTCGCCGGTTTTTTCGACACGGATCGTCGAGACACCGCCGCCCTTGGCACAGGCCTGGGGGATCGGATAGACGATGTCGTCTCCCGGAGCCGGGCCATAGGAGCCCCGTGCGCAGTTCTCGAACTCGCCGTTGGCCGACACCGTCACGTCGAAGTGGCGGCTGGTTCCGGGCGTCATCACGGCGCCGGGAATCTGGCACGACAGCGCATTGGCCGGAACCGGTCCGCACGCCCATTCCGCGCCGTCAGGGGTGACGGTCTGGATCTGGACGGGCGCTCCGCCTGCCACCAGCTTGGCGGCATCGTTGACCCGCACCGGACCGGTGGGGGCAGCGGTGCCAAGGCTGATGACGGTGATGCGGCAAGAGATGACCGCCGCACCGGCCAGCGAGCCGTTGCACACCTTGGTGATGCGCAGGGTCGGCTTGCCGCCATTGGGATGACGGAAGCGTTCCTTGGCGCAGGCCTTGTTGTTGGTGAGGTCGACCTCACCGGGGATGGGCTTCACCGCGGCGCAGTTCTCCACCGTGTCCGACTGGTAGCCGGCCGGCATCACCGCCTTGACGACGATCGCCGTCGAGGCGCCCGGCAGCAGCACGATGCCGGCATTGTCACAGCGGAACTGGCCGGGGCCGTTCGGTCCGCAGGCCCAGGGCGGGCTCGGGCCGAACGTCGAAGATGCCGGCGCCCCACCCGGGTAGGTGTCGACAACCGTCAGCGGCCCGACATAGGGGACGCTGCCGTTATTGAGGATGTCGATCACGAAGTAGCAGATGCCGTCGGCCGTACAGACCGGGATGCGGGCACGCTTCTTCAGGATCAGGTCGACCTTCTTCTCGACCGGCGGCTGGCAGTCGCGGTCGCGATCGCCACGCCGGCAGATCGGGATCGAGGCGCAGCCCCTGTCGTTTTGCTGGCTGCCGAACAGCGGCTTGCCGCTGGCCGGATAATTGTAGGTGGCGCAGTTGCGTAACACCTTGCCTTGCCAGCCTCCGGCCGGCTTGAAGCCGAGCTTGAGGTCGACGAAGGCCCCCGGGTTGAGCGTGGTCACCGGATAGGTGCAAATCATCGGCGTGGTTCCGGGCACGCAGACCCAGGGCGGGTTCGGCCCCGAATCGAGGGTGGAGCCGGCCGGCAGCGTCACTTCGTCGAGCACGATCTTGCCGTGATAAGGGCCTGTGCCGACATTGGTGACCCGGATGGTGAAGTCGCAGCCACCGCCCATCGTGCAACGCGTCACGTCGGCGCGCTTCTCGACCTTGAGGTCCGGCTCCTTGCCGGGCGGGCATCTGAGGTCACGCGGAATGACGATTTCGATCGTCTGCGTGCAGCACAGGCCCCAGCCCTCCTTCGGGCCGGCATAGGTTTCGATGCCGGTGACGATGAGGTGGATGACGTCGCCGGGCGATGCGCCGACGATTTTCCAGTTGAGCACACCGCCGCCTGCCGGCACCAACTGCGTGTCGGGGATGATGGTGATGCCGGGTGTCGTCGTCGAAACCTGCACCCACTTGCCGCCCATCTCCGGGCCGACCGGCATGTGGTAGATGAAGGCGCCGCCACCGGGCACGCAATCGACCGTGCCGCGTTCCACCTTGAAGCATTCCTTGCCGGGAGGTGGTGGCGGTGGTTCGCATTTGGTGACGTCGATCTTGATCGAGGTCTTTTCACCGGTGAGATAGTCGCCGTCGTCAGGCTTGTTCGGATCCTGCGATGGGATGATGATCCCGGTGCCGACCCCATTGGTTACCTTGATCATACCCTGGTTGTCGACGATCGTCGGCGAGGGAAACGCCGCATGGTCGATCTTGGCGGTGATCCTGAAGTTGATGACGCGCTCGTTGGGTGCGCCAGCGCCGTCGAGATCGGTGGCGGAAATCCGGAAATCGGAAACTGTCGCCGTATCGTTCGGGCTAGCCGAGGTGCTGATCGTTGCACCCGGCAGCGGTCCACCGGACGCATCCGTGCCGTCGCCGGACACGTTGACATTGACGATCGCAAGGCCGTGCGGAAGCTGGTCCTTGAAGTCGAGCTGGAGTTTCTTTAGCCGGGCCACGAAGCTTGGGTCGGCAAAACTCTCCGGGCCGCCGCGCAAGCCGAAGCTCAGCGAATAGACGACGTAGTCACAGCCTCTTTGAGTGCCTTTCTTCGTGAAGAAAGGGATAACCCGGTCCGGCCTCGGATTGACGACGCGCGGATTGTCGAGCTGGAGTTGGACATCCGGGCTGGTCGCCTGGATGTTCTGGGCGGCGACAGCCGGTAGGGCGGGCGCGAGAGCGACCGCGATACCGGCCGCCATCAGCCAGCGCGCGCCGCGCCTGGCGTATGACAGGGGTTTCATGATCGTCTCCATGACGGTTGATTGATTGCTGTTTGCGAGCGGGGAGAGGATTGAAATGTTCATCTTCCCCTCCTCAACGTTCACAGCTGATTGCTGGCGTTCTGAGCGGCACGGTCATCTTGCAGCAAGGGTAGTAGCCACCCTTGTCCCGGTCGGACTGCCTGTAGAAGCAGAGCCCGACATCGACGGTGTCGCCAGGGTAATGGCCGGTGATGTTGACCGTGTAGGGCGCGCCGGGAGCGTGCGATTGGGATGATGTCACCCCGACGCCCGGTGTCCTCGACTGAGCCTTGATCGAATCGCCGCCAAAGCCGGCATGGTCATGGAGATAGAGATCGGCCTCGAGGCCCGACGGCGTGCAGTAGTACTGGACGTCGTCGATATCGAGGCAAGGAGGCAGGTCGCCGGGGGGCGGGAAGTCCGGCGGATAGAAAGGTGGCAGATAGCCGCCCGGTATTTCCTCATAGTAGCCGGCACGGCCCTCGCAGGGGTGCCAGACCTCGACGTCGCCGACATGGCCTTCGACCTCGGGGTCTTCGAAATAGCCGTCGAAGTCGACGAACCACGAGCCGAACGGCGGCACGTTAGCCGGCTTGACCAGTTCCTTCGGCGTGATCTGCACGCCGTGCACGGCCAGAGGCCCGCCGGCGGCGAGCTGTTCGGCAAGTGCCGGGTTGTCGCGCAGCTTGTCGCCGGTGTTGACCAGCGTCTGCGTGCACACACCGGTGTCGAGATTGCCGTCGGCATCATAGCCATATTGCAGGTCGAGGCCGCCGGCCGACTGCCGGTTGCCTTGCGGGAAGCCGACCGCATATTCCTGCGGCACTTCCACCCAGACCGATTCCGTCGCCGGATCGTCCGGATTTTCGAGCCAGTAACGGATGACCTCGCCTTTGCCGGAATCGGCGAACTGGCTGTAGTCGTAGCGGTTTTCCACCGGGCCGCGCTGGGCCAGGTACATGAAGCCGTTATTGTCGAAGGCAATATCGGTGACTGCATAGTCCTTGTCGGCACTGACCGTCAGTTCCCAGCGCGGGTCGCCGGCAAAGCTGCCGTCGCGGGCAATGCCCACCGACCAGATCTCGGCCTTTTCGCCGACCGAATAATAGAGCCGGCCGCCATGATAGGCGACGGACCAGACACGGCGCTCGTCCTGCGTATAGCCCCAGGTGTCAGGGTCTTCCGAATCGAAGGCAGCCCCCTGTATGTCCATCACCGAGCCGTCGTCGGCGAGCGGGGCGAGCCCGTGCGCCGGGCGTCCGTCAACACCGTGATCGAACGTGTCGATCAGGGTGCCGTTGGCGTCGATGCGGTGGATGAGGCCGGTGTCGAGGTCCGAGGCAAAGAACTGGCGATGGATGCTGTCGAAGCTGACGTCGCCAATGCCGGGACCGCTGTTGGTGTCGATGTCGGAGAATTTCGAAACGGCGCCTGTGATGCCGTCGACCTTCCAGATCGTGCCCGGTCCGCCACCGTTTTCGGTGCCGAACTGGCCGTCCATGAAAGTGGCGCCCGCGGTGCCGCGGCGCTGCCGCTCGGGGCGGCCGTCCGCGTCTTCGTCAGGGGTGACGATGCGGATACCGTGCAGCGAAGTTGCGCCGGCATAGAGGTTTGGAATGCCGGAGGGGACGCCGTCGCGCACGCCGTCATCATAGGTGATGCCGAAGACCTGTCCGATCTGCTCGGCCGTCACCTCGAAAGGCGGCGGCGTGTTGACGAGCTGGCCGGAGGCCGGCCCACCCAGCGCTGAAACGTCGAAAATGCGCAAGGTTGCGCGCGTCGTGTCGATGAAGGTTTCGTCGACCGGATCGACCCCCGGCGGCAGGCCTTCCTCGAAACCGGGAATGATGGTGCCGGAAAATCCGGTCACCGCCATCGAGCCGGGATAGATGATCTGGGTTTGCTGATCCTGTGCCTGGGCAGGGCTGCCGAGCCAAAGACTGGCGGCCAGCGTCAGCGCCACGAGACCGCTGGATATTTGGATTGTGCGGCACCAACGGCCAGCAGTGTTGGACACGAACGAGCCGTGGTTGCCAGACATGAAACTACCCCCGTAGCCTACGGGAGAAACGTCCAGCTTTGCCGCGCGAATCAGGGATAGGCGCGGCGTTCCGGCTCGTTCGTCCCCGATCGAATTGTCTGCTTTCCTCACATTCACGATACGCCTGCTCTTCCGCAGGGTCAACGGAATCAGCGAGAAGCCCAGCGCGTCCACCCGTTCCCGAAGGCGGTGCTCGCGCTGAGCTCCTGTTGTTCCCGGAGACCGTGGAGTCTCTGGGTTTCTGATCATGGCGGACTTTCCTTTCCGGGGCCGCACCATGCGGCACCTGAGCGTCAGTCGCAGGCTGGAGCGGAAAGGTTCATGCAAGCGGTGGCTGGGTCTGTTTGCCATTTCACAGAAGCGGCGACTAATTCTTGTGTCAGGCAACTCAGGACCGAAACCAGCCTGGCGCGAAACACTGGCAGGCTTACTTACCGTCAGTGCCGGCTTCTGCTAGCGTCATCCAACCCTGGGGGGTATCATGACAAGCAAGCGCTTTGTATTGTTCGCGACGACGCTTCTTCTGGTCGCGTTGCCGGCCCATCAATCCTTGGCCAAGACCCTGGTCTATTGCACCGAGGCCAGTCCCGATACGTTCGATCCGGCGCTCGCTTCCGGCACCCGCGACGCCTCCGCCACCACGCTCTACAACCGCATCGTCGAGTTCGAGCCGGGCACCACCAAAGTGCGCCCCGGCCTCGCGGAAAAATGGGAGATTTCGGACGACGGTCTCACCTACACGTTCCATCTGCGCCATGGCGTCAAGTTTCACACTATCGACGGTTTTACGCCGAGCCGCGACTTCAACGCCGACGACGTCCTGTTCACCCTGGACCGTCAGGAAAATGCGCAGAATCCGTTCCACAACTATGCCAACCGCCCCTACACCTACTTTGACGGTATGGGCATGCCGCGCCTCGTAGCCGGATGGCGCAAGCTCGACGACTATACCGTCGTCATGACGCTCAAGGCGCCGCATGCGCCGATGCTTGCCAGTCTGGCGATGGATTTTGCATCGATCGTTTCAAAGGAATATGCCGACAGACTGCTGGCCGAAAAACGGCCGCTCGATCTGGCAGTGAAGCCGGTCGGAACGGGCCCGTTCCAGCTCGTCGATTACCAGCAGGATGCGGTCATCCGCTACAAGGCCAATCCCGACTACTGGCGCGGCCGGCCGAAGATCGATGATCTCGTCTTCGCCATCTCCACCGACGCCAACGTCCGCATGGAGAAGCTGCGCGCCGGCGAGTGCGATGTCATGGCCTATCCCAATCCGGCCGATCTCGAGGCGATCAAGGCGACGCTCGGCATCGAGGTGATGCAGCAGGAAGGCCTGAACACCGGCTATCTTGCCTTCAACACCTTGCAGAAGCCCTTCGACGATCCCCGCGTCAGAAAGGCCATCGACATGGCGATCGACAAGAAGGCGCTTGTCGACGCGGTGTTCCGCGGCACCGGCAAGGTCGCGCGCAACCCGCTTCCGCCGACCTCCTGGGCCTATGACGCGTCGACCCCTGACGCTGTTTTCGATCCTGCAGCTGCCCGGCAGGAGCTCGCCGCCGCCGGCGTAAAGGACCTGCAAATGAAGGTCTGGGCGATGCCGGTGCAGCGTCCGTACAACCCGAATGCGCAGCGCATGGCCGAAATGATTCAGTCGGATCTGGCAAAGATTGGCGTCACCGTGGAGGTCGTCACCTATGAATGGGTCGAATACCTCGCCCGCTCAAAGGCACTCGACCGCGACGGCGCCATGCTGTTCGGCTTCACCGGCGACAATGGCGATCCCGACAATTTCCTTTCAGTGCCGCTCGGCTGCGCCGGTGTCGGCGCCACCAATCGCGCCAATTGGTGTTTTCCCGCTTTCGACGACTTGCTCAAGCAGGCAGCCGGGATCGTCGATCCCGATGCCCGCGCAAAACTCTATGCGCAGGCGCAGCAGATTTTCAGGGAACAGACGCCATGGGTGGTGATCGCCCATTCGGTGGTGTCGGTACCGATGCGCAAACGCGTCAAGGGCTACGTGATGGACCCGTTCGATCATCACGACTTCTCGAGCGTCGACGTCCAGGACTAGGCATGATCCCGAAAAGTGGAATCCGGTTTTCGGAAAAGATCATGCTCAAACAAAGAGATAGAGCCCCCATCCCGATTCTGTCGGGATGGAACGGGCTCTAGCGCTCTGGCAATGCGCGCGGATCTCGATGTCTATGTGGAGAGCCTGGGCAATTTTCGCTCAGGCGAGGAGTATTCCGTCCAGTCGCTGCTGCCCTATCTGGAGCAGGCTGGCATGACGGTCCGCCTGCTCGACAGGCCGGCGCATGCGGATAGGGCGCTGGCGGCCCTGCTGCACATCGACCTGACCGAAGTGCCGCAACTCTACCACGAAATCCCTGAGCTCTACGACCGCACCATCAACGGCTGTGCGCTGTCGATCCACCGGCACCTCTATTCGACGCTGAGGCTGAAGCCCGGCGACAGCCATTCCGGTCCGGTCGTGGTCAAGACGGTTCTGAACAGCAAGGGCCGGCCCGAACTGCGCTGGCGGCAGTACCGCAATCGTTGGACACGGGCGGCGCATTTCGTCCGCAAGACCTTCGACCCCGGCTACAAGCAACGCCTGTGCCCACCCTATCGCGTCTACGAGACCATGGGACAGGTTCCGGCGGGGGTCTGGTCAGACGATCGGCTGATGGTCGAGAAATTCGCCTTCGCAAGCCTCAACCTGCCGATCGTCAAGCATCGCTACATGTTCCTGCTCGAAGCCGAGGTCAATATGCGGCAGGTCTACAACGACGTGCTGTGCGCCGGGTCGAAAATCCTCAGCAACGAAGAGGGCGGTCCTGTTCCGCTGGAGGTGCTGGCGGTGAGGCAGCGGCTCGGGCTCGATTTTGGCGCGATCGACTACTTCATCGTCGACGGCAAGGGCATCGTCGTCGACGCCAACAAGACCGTCGGTTCAAACCCCGACTGGCTGAAGCAGAACCGCTTCCGCCAGGAATTCAACGACCGCATGGGAGCGGCGCTGATAAGGTTTGTCCGCGGCTGAGGCGGGCTGTCACCAGACCCATTCGCCCTTGCCGAGCGCCGACACTGCGTCCGTGATGCGGGTAAAGCTGGCACGCGCCCGGCCGACCGTATGCCTGGCCCTGAGATAGCCATGCACCAGCCCCGGTTCCTCGAACCAGATGGCGCGCCCGCCGGCCGCAACGATGTGGTCGCGATAGGCCTCACCGTCCGACGACAGCGGATCGCACTCTGCGGTGACCAACATAGTTGGTGGCAGGTCGGAGAAATCGGTGTCTGCCAGCGGCGCCAGTGTTGCGTCACCGCTATCATCCCCACCACCGGTGCGGATATCCTTGTAGAAATCGAGGTCGCGCACGGTCAGCATTGGCGCCTCGGCATGGATTGCGTAGGAGGCACCCGACCGGTCGCCGCCAAGGCCGGGATAAATCAGAACCTGGCCGACCGGTTTTCGCGGCTGGCCGCGCGTCGCGTGGCTGACGGCAGCGGCGAGATTGCCGCCGGCGCTGTCGCCGCAAAGCAGGATCGGGCACTTGTAGGTTGCCGTTGCCCATTCGAAGGCGCTGAGGGAGTCTTCGAAAGCAGCCGGATGCAGGTGTACCGGCGCCAGCCGGTAGTCGACCGAAACCACCTCATAGCCGGTGCGGGCGCAAAGCTCGGCGCAGACATCGTCATGGCTGTCGAGCCCGCCGAGGATGAAACCGCCGCCGTGGAAATACAGCACTATCGCCGCCGACTGCGGCGCCACCGTCCGATAGATGCGGATCGGGATGTCGTGCGACGGTGTGGCAATGACAGTGGTCTGCGCCGTCACGCTTTCGGGATAGCCGGCAAAGAACTCGCGACAAAGGCGGTCGTAGATGCCGCGCTGCTCAGCGATCGTGTAGTCGATCGTATCCGGTGGATAATAGGAATTGGTGCGCTCGATGAAGGCCCAGGTCTCGGCGTCGATCAGTTTTGTGTAGTCGGTCATGGGACTCCTTTACCTCCCCCATGATGGGGGAGGTCCCGCGATGTGGGGGTAGCGGCGCGTCACCCCACCCCGGACCTTCGGTCCGACCCTCCCCATCGAGGGGAGGGTAAAGTGGCTCACTTCCCCTTCCACACCGGCTCGCGCTTTTCCGCAAACGCACGGAAACCCTCCATACCGTCCTCGGAGCCGTAGAGCGCATCAACCGTCGGCAACTGGCGGCGCGTCACCTTGTTCATCGCATCCTGGAAGGTCAGCGCCTCGGCCACCCGCGCCGTCTCCTTGATCGCGGCGAACACCAGCGGCGGGCCGCTGGCCAGCAGCCTTGCGATCTCCCAGACGCGGTCTTCGAGCTTGTCCTTGGGCAGCACCTCGTTGACCAGGCCCCAGCGATGCGCCTCGGCGACATCCATCCAGCGGCCGGTGAGCAAAAGATCCATGGCGACATGGTAGGGGATGCGCTTCGGCAGTTTGATCGTCGCCGCATCGGCCAGCGTGCCTGCGCGGATCTCGGGCAGCGCGAAGGAGGAATGGTCGGAGGCGTAGATGAGGTCGCAGGACAGTGCCAGCTCGAAGCCGCCGCCGACCGCCATGCCGTTGACGCAGGCGATGACCGGCTTGTTGAGGTCGCGCAGTTCCTGCAGCCCTGCAAACCCGCCGACGCCATAGTCGCCGTCGACCGCATCGCCGCTGGCCGCCGCCTTCAGGTCCCATCCGGCGCAGAAGAACTTGTCGCCGGCGGTCTTGACGATGGCGACGCGAAGCTCCGGATCGTCGCGGAATGCCTTGAACGTCTCACCCATCAAGCGCGAGGTCTTGAGGTCGATGGCATTCGCCTTCGGCCGGTCGAGCGTGACCTCGAGGATAGTGCCCTCACGGCGGGTCGAAATGACGTCAGGCATTCTTCTTGTCTCCCAGCACCAGCAGCGCGTCGGCGATCCAGGCGCCCTTGCCCTCTGTGCAGACGATCAGCGGGTTGATGTCGAGTTCCTCGATCTCGCCGGCATTCTTCTGCACGAAGGCGGCAATGCCCGAGATGGCGTCGATGGCAGCCGCGACATCGGCTTTCGGCCGGCCGCGATAGCCTTCGAGCAGCGGGAACAGTTTGAGGCCGCGCAACGCCGCCTCGATGTCGTCGCGGGTTGCAGGCAGCATCAGCGTGACGCTGTCGCGCAACAGCTCGACCAGCACGCCGCCGCTGCCCAACGTCATCACCGCGCCGAACATTGGGTCGCGGGTGAAGCCGACGATCAGTTCTGCGACACCGTCGCGCACCATGCGCTCGACGTAGAGGCCGGTGCCGAGCGGCAAGAGATCATGGGCGGCCGTGCTTACGGATTCGGCGTCCTTGAGGTTGAGCGTGACCGCACCCAGCTCGGATTTGTGGGTGACGCCCAAAGCCTTCAGCGCCACCGGAAAGCCAAGCGCCATCGATGAAATGACCGCCTCGACCGCATTGCCGGCGCGTTCGCCCTTTGGCACGGACAGGCCGGCCTTGATCAGCCGCGATTTGGCTTCGGCCTCGTCAGGGGTGACATGATCGCCGGCCGGCGCGCCGGAAGCCGAAGTGTCGATCGGCAGTGCCTCGGGCTCGCTCCATGCCCAGCCGATGAAAGCAGCCGCCTGCGCCGCGTCCATGGCCTCGGAAATGCCGAACAACGGCACCATGCCGCGCGCCATCAGGCCGGCGGTGTATTCCTCGGGCAGGTTCTCCGGCAGCGAGGAGACGATCGCACCTTGCGCCGAATTGGTCTTCAGCGCCGATTCGAAGGCGCGCAAAGTCGCCCACCAGTCGGTGTCCGAACAGCGGTCGGGACGCGGGAAGTCGAGCACCAGCATGTTGAGGTCGAAGCCGCCCGACACCATGGCGGTGAAGGTGGCGGTCATCGCCGGCTCATTGTTCCAGATGAAGGTGTGGTAGTCCAACGGGTTGGCGACAGCGACAAGCGGCCCGAGCGTCGATTTGACATGCCGCCGGTGCTGGTCGGTCAGAACAGGGAAATTGACCCAGCGGCCTTCGGCGCTGTCGGCCATCACCGATGCCTCGCCGCCCGAGCAGCTCATCGATGACAGCCGGTAACCGGGCAGCGGCCCGGTGATGTGCAGCAGCTTCAGCGCCTCGATGAAGGCGGGGATGGAATCGACACGCGCAATGCCGAGCCGCCTCAGGAAAGCGCCGGACGCGGCATCGGAGCCGGCCAGCGAAGCGGTGTGCGAGACGGTCGCTTGTCTGGCCTGCTCGGAGCGTCCGACCTTCATGGCGATGATCGGCTTCTTCAATTCGCGCGCCCGCGCCGCCAGCCGCTCGAAGCCGGCTACCGAATCGAAGGCCTCGATGTGCAGGCCGAGCGAGGTGACGCGGTCGTCCTCGATCAGCCCGAGCGCCATTTCGGAAAGACCGGTCTGCGCCTGGTTGCCGGCGGTCATCAGGAAAGCGATAGGCAGTCCGCGCTTCTGCATCGTCATGTTGATGGCGATGTTGGAGGACTGCGTGATGATGGCGACGCCACGGCCGCCCTCGGGCAGCCTAATGCCGCCATGCTGGTCCGGCCACAAAAGCGCGCCGTCGGCGTAGTTGATCAGGCCGTAGCAGTTCGGCCCGATGATCGGCATTTCACCTGCGGCGGCGACCAGTTCGGCCTGCAGCCGCTCGCCGTCCGCGTCATAGGCCTCGGTTTCGAGAAAGCCGGCGGCAAAGCAGACGGCGCCGCCGGCGCCTCGCTCGGCCAGCGCCTTGACCACCTCGATGGAAAGATGCCGGTTGACACCGACAAAGGCGGCATCTGGCGCGCCCGGCAGCTCGGCCACCGAACGATAGGCCTTGCGACCGGCGACCTCGTCCTTGGTCGGGTGTACAGGCCAGATTTCGCCGGCAAAGCCCATCTTGATCGACTGGGCGACGACGGCGGCGGCCTGCGCCCCGCCGAACACAGCAATCGACTTCGGGCGCAGGAGACGTTCGAGTTTATGCATGGCCATCTTTTCGTTTGAACATGATCTTATCCCCAAAACCGGAACCCGGTTTGGTGGCCATCATGCTCTAAGCGCCGAACGGACGCAGCAGCGCCCGCGAAATAATATGTCGCTGAATCTCCGAAGTGCCTTCCCAGATGCGTTCGACACGGGCGTCGCGCCAGATGCGCTCCAGCGGCAGATCATCCATCAGCCCCATGCCGCCATGGATCTGGATCGCCTCATCGGCAACAAAGGCGAGCATTTCGGTTGCCTTCAGTTTGGCCATAGCCATGTCCTGTTCGGTGACGGTGCCCTGATCGTACTTCCAGCCGGCTTCGAACACCATCAGGTCGGCGGCCTTCAATTCCGTCGCCATGTCGGCAAGCTTGAACGAGACGCCCTGGAACTTGCCGATCTGCTGGCCGAACTGCTGGCGCTGCGCTGAATATTCGAGGGCGTGGCCAAGCGCCCGCTCGGCGCGGCCGAGGCAAGTGGCGCCGACCTGCAGGCGGGTGGCGCCCAGCCATGAATTGGCGACCTCGAAGCCCTTGTGCACTTCACCAAGGACCTGGCTTGCCGGGAGCCGGCAGTCGTCGAATTCGAGGATGGCGTTGGTGTAGCCGCGATGCGAGACGTTGCGGTAGCCGTCGCGCACCGTGAAACCCTTGGTGCCCTTGTCGACAAAGAAGGCGGTGATCTTCTTGCGCTTGCCGCGCGCAGTTTCTTCCTCGCCCGAAGCCATGAAACAAATTGCGAAATCGGCGAGGTCGGCGTGGCTGATGAAATGCTTGGTGCCGTTCAGCACCCAGTCGTCGCCATCCTGAACGGCGGTGGCCTTCATGCCGCGCAGATCCGAGCCGGCGCCCGGCTCGGTCATCGCCAGGCAATCCCATTTCTCGCCGCGAATACAAGGGAATAAGTACTTTTCGCGCTGCTCCGGCGTGCCGGCCAAAAGGATGTTGGAAGGACGTGCGACGCAGGTCCAGTGCAGCGCGTAGTTGGCGCGGCCGAGTTCCTTCTCATAGAGCAGCCAGGTCACTGTATCGAGGCCGGCGCCGCCGACATCGGCCGGCATGTTGCCGGCATAAAGCCCGGCTTCGATCGCCTTGACCTTGATCTCCTCGATCAGTTCGCGGCGCAGCACGCCGGTGCGCTCGACCTCGCGCTCATGCGGATAGAGTTCGTTTTCGACAAACGCCCGCGTCGTCTCGACGATGAGCTTTTGTTCCTCCGACAGACCGAAATCCATGGGGTCAGCCCTTCTTCTTTTTCTTCGGCTTCTCGACCTTTTTCACCGGCTTCAACGCCTTAGCCTTCTCCGCCGCCTTGGAGGCGGCCGGCTTCTTCGCCGCCAGCTTGGCCAGCTGCTTGGTATAGTCCTTGTGCAAGGCGCCGGCACCCCAACCCTTGCCTTTGTTCTGCTTCGACAGCGCGTCCATGATGGCGACCAGATTGTCGTCGCGGATCTTTTCCAGCTCGCGGATCGACAGCCCGTGCGCCTGGTCGTCCGACTGGGTGGCGATCAGGTCGACCAGCTCGTCGTTGAATTCCGGCACATCCATCAATTTGGTCCATGGCCATTTCAGGCACGGTCCGAACTGCGCCATGAAGTGGCGCATGCCGGCTTCACCGCCGGCGACGCGATAGACCTGGAACATGCCCATCTGCGCCCAGCGCAGGCCGAAGCCATAGCGCATGATGTCGTCGAGTTCCTCGACCGTGCAGATGCCGTCCTTGATCAGCCACAGCGCCTCGCGCCATGCTGCTTCCAGCAGGCGGTCGCCGACGAAGGCCTCGATCTCCTTGCGGATGACCACCGGCTTCATGCCGATCGAGGCGTACATCTCCTTGGCGACCTCGATCGCCTCGGGGAAAGTCTGCTCGCCGCCGACGATCTCGACCAGCGGCAGGAGATAGACCGGGTTGAAGGGATGGCCGACGACCAGCCGCTCCGGATGCTTCTTCATCGCCACCTGCATGTCGGTCGGCTTGATGCCGGAGGTCGACGAGCCGACGATGGCATTAGCCGGAGCGTGGCTGTCGATCTCGGCCAGCACGCGGTGCTTGAGGTCGAGTCTCTCAGGCACGCTTTCCTGGATGAAATCGGCATCGGCGACAGCTTCGGCAATCGTCTTGGCAAAGGTCAGCTTGCCCTCCTTGGGCAAGCCGCCGGGAACCATCTGCTTGTAGGCGCGTCGCGCTCCCTTCATCACTTCCGAGACCTTGCGCGAGGCCTCGGGATCTGGATCGAAGATCGACACGTCGATGCCGTTGAGCAGCAGCCGCGCCACCCAACCGGCGCCGATGACACCGCCGCCAATGGCGGCTGCCTTGTTGATGATGCTCATGCGGAAGCTCCGGTTCTTGTCTTGGCTGTTTGGGGATCGATGAGGGGCACGCGCTCGCCGGCGCGGATTACCGAGGCGTCGTAGGCCTTGCGGGCAAAGACTTCGAGCACGAAGGGCCGGAAGAAGTCGATCGGCAGCGTGTCGTAGTCGGGGTCGAAGCTCGACTGGTCCCAGCGTTCGCAGAACTGGTCGCAATCGTCGAAATAGACATGGCCGGCGAAGCGGTCGCGGGCATGGCGGTTGCCGCCGAGATGGTGGGCATAATAGAGGCGCTGGAAGTCGCCATGCTTTTCCACCACCCAGGTGCATTGCTCGCGCACGAAGGGCTTCAGGATCGAAGCGGCATATTCGTCGTGATTGTAGGGCGCGTAGATGTCGCCAATGTCGTGCAGCAGGGCGCAGGCGATCCAGTCGGTATCGGCGCCGTCTCGCCAGGCCCGCGTCGCCGCCTGCAGCGAATGACCGAGCCGGGTGATCTTGTAGCCGGACAGGCCCTCGTCGAGTTGCACCAGCGCATCGAGCAGCCGCTCGCCGGTCCTGGCCGCATAGTCGATCTCATGCGCGGTCAGGAATTCGTAGTCGTCCCGGTCGCCATCCTTCATCGCGGTGAATTTGACGGTTGTCATCTCCGCACCCCTCAAATCACGCGGCGATGGGCGCCCGCTTGGTCAGGTTCAGCTTCTTGCGCACTTCCTCCGGCCCAAGAATCCTGGCGCCGAGATTGGTGACGATGCTGGCAGCACGCTCGACCAGCTGCGCATTGGTCGCCAGCACACCCTTGTCGAGCCAGAGATTGTCTTCAAGCCCGACGCGGACATTGCCGCCAGCGAGAACGGCAGCGGCGGCATAGGCCATCTGGTTGCGGCCGATGGCAAAGGCCGACCAGTTCCAGGTCGACGGGACATTGTTGACCATGGCCATGAAGGTGTTGAGGTCGTCCGGCGCGCCCCACGGCACGCCCATGCAAAGCTGCACCAATGCATCGGCGTTGAGCACCTTTTCCTCGACCAATTGCTTGGCGAACCACAGATGGCCAGTGTCGAAGGCTTCGATCTCCGGCTTGACGCCGAGCGCCGTCATCATGCCGCCCATGGCGCGCAGCATGCCGGGCGTGTTGGTCATGACATAGTCGGCTTCGGCGAAATTCATGGTGCCGCAATCCAGCGTGCAGATCTCCGGCAGGCACTGGCGCACATGTTCCATGCGGTTGGTGGCGCTGCCCATGTCGGTGCCTTTTTCATTGAGCGGCAATGGCGCTTCCGGCGAGCCGAACACCATATCGCCGCCCATCCCGGCGGTGAGGTTCAGGATCACGTCGACGTCTGCCGCGCGGATACGCTCGGTCACTTCGCGGTAGAGATGGACATCGCGCCTGGGCTTGCCGGTTTCGGGGTCGCGCACATGGCAGTGGACGATGGCCGCGCCGGCCTTGGCAGCATCGATCGCCGAATCTGCGATCTGCTTGGGCGAACGCGGCACATGCGGCGAGCGGTCCTGCGAGCCGCCGGACCCGGTCACGGCACAGGTAATGAAAACCTCACGGTTCATCGCGAGCGGCATGGAACTTCCTCCCAATCGAAACAGACCACAACATTGCGCTACTTGCAGGAAACTGTTTTGCGTTTTACGAAAGCCTCATGATCAAAAGCGAAAAACCAACGATCTTTCGCGCCGAGCGCTCGCCGCTCAAGGTGACGCTGCTGGTGTTTTCCGGCGCCTCGATCATGTGCGTGGCCTCCGCTGTCGATCCGCTGCGCGCCGCCAACCGCATCGCCGGCGAGACCTTGTTCGATTTCAAATTGGTCTCGGTCACCGGCGAGGCACCGGTCACCACATGCGGCCTGCCGGTGGCGGTCAGCGGCCGCTTCGATGCGGCGGAGCCGACCGATATGCTGGTCGTCGTCGCCGGCTTTGGCACCCAGAATTACACCACATCGGCCCTGCTTGCCGGCCTGCGCCGCGCGGCGCGGACGGCGCGCGCCTGCGGCGGCGTCGAGGCCGGCACTTGGCTGGTGGCCCGCGCCGGCCTGCTGGAAGGGCGTAGCGCCACCACCCATTGGGAGGACATGGAGGATTTTTCGTCGGCCTTTCCCGGTGTCGACGTGCGCCCCGATCGCTACGTCATCGACGGGCCGGTCTTCACCTCGGGCGGGGCGTCGCCGACCTTCGACCTGATGCTGCATCTGATTCGCACCCGGCTCGGCATGGCCGTGGCGCTCGATGTCGCCAGCGTCTTCATCTATGACCAGGCACGCGCCGCGACCGACGCGCAGCCGCTGGTCTCGCTCGGCCGGCTCGACGGCTACGACCCGCGGCTGGCGCAAGCGATCCGGCTGATGGAAGCGCATGTCGACCAGCCGCTGACCATCGCCGCGGTGGCCAAACGCGCCGGGGTGACGGCGCGAACACTGGAAAGCATCTTTCGCAAATCGATCGGCGAGACGCCGGGCGCCTATTATCTCAGGCTGCGGCTGGGGGCAGCGCGCCGGCTGGTGGTCGACACGAGGGTGGCCATGGCCGATATTGCCGGGCGGACCGGATTTTCGTCCGCCGCGGCATTTTCCAGAGCGTTTTCAAGAGCTTTCGGCGAAGCCCCGGTCAGGCTGCGTCGGGGCTAAGTCAGTCTATTTGTATTGTCGCAATTCCGGACGGAAAACCGCTTCACACTTTTCCTGGAATTGCTCCAGGGGATCAAGCGGCGTTCTGCCGATCGCCGCTGGTGTCCATCTGCGAGCGCATCTGTCTCGACAGCCGCACTTCGAACCGGCTGCTGACGGCACGGTCCCATTCGTTCTTCACATCGTCTGTCGGCCTCGGCAATGCCATCAGCCGATCGATAATCGATCCGGTCTCGCCGGATGAGAGTAGGGCGTCGATTTCGCGTTCGTGCTGCATATCGGTTCGCCTCCTTCCTTTTCACCCGCCACAGAAGCCGTCTTATACGAGTTCCGTGACGGCTGTTTGAAGGCAAGAGCGAGGTGATTGAGGGGCAGCGCGAGGCAAAACCTTGTCGTCGGACAGGGTCTTGCGCAAACCAATTCCGCGGCGGCCGGGATGTTATCCCGTCGCCCCTCAAGCAATACGAATCGGCTTTCCGCCTCAGACGTAGCGGTTGACGAGTTCTCCAGATATTCTTGGCGGCCGGACTTCGGCTGCCGGTCGTTTCGGTCTCAGCCCTTGCGCTCCTGAAGGCTGTTGCCGCCATCGACCACCAGCAGGGCGCCGTTGATGTAGCTCGCACCTTCCGATGCCAGGAACACCACCGCTGCGGCAACCTCGTCCGGTCGCCCGGCCCGCGCCGGTGGTGTGTGCAGGGCAGCTTGCCGCTCCATTGCGCTCGACGAGCCCGTTTCGATCCAGCCGGGGGCCACGGCATTGGCCGTGATGCCGCTTTTTGCCACTTCGAGCGCCAGCGTGCGCGTCAGGCCGACCATGCCGGCCTTGGCGGCGGAATAGGCTGCAGTGCCTTCGAAAGACACCAGCGGCCCGGTAACCGACGCCACATTGACGATGCGCCCATAGCCTGCCACTACCATCGCCGGCAAAAACGCGCCGGTGACCAGGAATGCGGTCTTCAGGCTGACGTCGATCCCTTGGTCCCAGTCGGCCTCGGTCATGGCGAGAAACGCCTTATCGGCCGAGGGCGATGCCAGCGAACCCATGCCGGCATTGTTGACCAGGATGTCGACAGCGCCGACATCAGCCCGCAGCCGCGCGACTTCGGCCGCGATGGTGAGATCCGCGACCGCGGCTTTGGCGTCGATGCCTTCGGCGCAAAGCTCGGCGGCGCGATCGAGTACGCGCGCGCTGGCACCGTTCAGGAAAACGGCATGACCGGCAAGGCCGAGCTGCCGCGCAATGGCAAAGCCGATGCCGTCAGCAGCACCCGCCCCGGTGATCAGCGCACGCTTGGTCGTAGAAGGCATGGTCAAAATCAGACTCCGCTGGTTGCTCCGTCGCGGTCTTACCACGCACCATGGCGACCGTGCTGCGAAGATTTGCTCTGCAACATTCCGCGCCGCTTGGCGTTCTCGAAATGCCGAAGCCGGCCGCTCTGGGGTGTCCGCTCTGCTGCCGGAATACCGATTGCGCAGCCGTCCTTGCGTAGGTCTGAACCGTCCTGCAGCGTCCCATTCATCCGGTCGATCATGATCGCTGGGCGCCCCCCGAGGTGCCTTCAAGCGTTGCCTGCAGGACCTGATTCAGGGGACACCCGCCGCGGCGGCTTTCAGCCATGCGCGGCGGATGTCAGTCCAGAGGTCAGGCTTCAGACGTAGCGGTTGACGATGTTTTCGAGCAGTTCCTGGCGGCCGGATTTCGGTTGCGGCTCGATCTTCTTCTTGACCACGCGCTCGGCGATCTCCTCCAGCGTCCGTTTGCCGGCAAGCATTGCCTTGGCTTCGGCGGAGTTCCAGCCGGCGTAGCGCTCGGCCAGCGGACCCGACAGCGCCTTGTCCTCGACCATGCGTGCCGCGGCCTTGAGACCCCGTGCGCAAGAATCCATGCCGCCGATGTGGCCGATCAGCAGATCCTGTGGGTCGAGCGACTGGCGGCGCAGCTTGGCGTCGAAATTGGTGCCGCCGGTCTTGAAGCCGCCTGCCTGCAGAACCTGGTAATAGGCGAGCGCCATCTCCGGCACATTGTTGGGGAACTGGTCGGTGTCCCAGCCCGACTGGTAGTCATTGCGGTTCATGTCGATCGAACCAAAGACGCCGAGCGCATTGGCCAGCGCCAGCTCGTGCTCGAAGGAATGGCCGGCCAGGATCGCATGGCCCTGCTCGATGTTGAGCTTCACTTCCTTCTCCAGGCCGAAGCGCTTGAGGAAGCCGTAGACCGTGGCGACATCATAGTCGTACTGGTGCTTGGTCGGCTCCTGCGGCTTCGGCTCGATCAGGATGGTGCCCTTGAAGCCGATCCTGTGCTTGTAGTCGACGACCAGGTTGAGGAAGCGCCCGGCCTGTTCCTGCTCGCGGGCAAGATCGGTGTTGAGCAGCGTCTCATAGCCCTCGCGCCCGCCCCACAGCACATAGTTCTCGCCCTTCAGCCGCTTGGTGACATCGATGCAGTGCTTCACCGTCGCCGCCGAATAGGCAAACACATCCGGATCGGGATTGGTGGCCGCACCCGACATGAAGCGGCGGTTGGAAAACAGGTTAGCCGTGCCCCAAAGCAGCTTGACCCCGGTCTGCTTCATCTTGCCGGCAAAATAGTCGGCGATCTCGTCGAGCCGGGCAGCACTTTCGGAAAAGTCCCTGCCTTCCGGCCGCACATCGGCATCGTGGAAACAGAAATACGGTGCGCCGAGCAGCGAAAACATTTCGAAGGCGACATCGGCCTTGAGCTTGGCCAGTTCCATCGTGTCGACACCACCCGCCTTGGGGAACCAGGGACGGTCGAAGGTCTGGCCGCCGAACGGATCGCCGCCCGGCCAGGCGAAGGAATGCCAATAGGCGACGGCAAAGCGCAGATGATCTTCCAGCCGCTTGCCGGCGACGACTTCGTCGGGGTTGTAGAACCGGTAGGCCAGCGGATTGCTCGAATCCGGGCCTTCATATTTGATCGTCTTGATGTCGCCGAAAAATCCGCTGCTCATGTTTTTTCCTCTCTCGAATAGTTTCGCCCTGATTACCTCAGGCGTAATTGGTTTCGTTCTTTCGCTGGCCGAAAAGGGTCATGTCAAAACCACTCAACGAAGGAGACAGACCATGACCGACCTCAACACGATCGCCCAGAACTACATCACTGCCTGGAACGAAGGCGATGCGGACCGCCGAGCGGCCTTGCTCAAGGCGACCTTCACCGAAGACGTGAGCTACCGCGACCCGCTCATGCAGGGCGACGGCCATGACGGTGTCGCCGCCCTCATCGACGGCGTGCAGCAGCGCTTTGCCGGCTTCCGGTTCTCGCTGAAGGGCAAGCCGGACGGCTTTGCCGACACGATCCGCTTCTCGTGGAACCTCGGGCCGGATGGCACGGACTCCGTCATCGAAGGCACCGACATCGGTGTCATCGAGAATGGTCGCCTGAAGAGCGTCACCGGCTTTCTCGACAAGGTGCCGGCGCAGTGAGCCGCGAAGCTGCGGCGTGGGCGAGAAATCGCTCACGCCGTGGCGCCTTTGATCGCCGGGTAAAGTGCCCGGTAGCGATGATAGGCGTCGGCATAGGCGCCCATGAGCGCCGCATCCGGTTCGATGGTCGCATCCGTCCTCGGCGCCGTGCAGACGCTAAGCGGATCGGCACCGGTCGCCGCGATCAGGCCGAGTCTTGCAGCCCCAAAAGCAGCACCGAAATCGCCATCAGCCGGAATGTCCACCGGCACCTGCAGCGCCGTGGCAATTGCCTTCAGCCAATAGCGCGAGCGCGAGCCGCCGCCGATGGCGGTGACCCGGGTCAGCGTCGTACCGGCCGTCGTCAGCGCTTCCAGACTGTCGCGGAAGGCGAAGGCGACGCCTTCGAGCACGGCTTGAGTCAGCACAGCGCGGCTTGATTCATGCGCCAGGCCGGTAAACGAGCCGCGAATGGCGGAATCATTGTGCGGCGTGCGCTCGCCCGAGAGGTAGGGCAGGAAGGAGACCCCGGTCGGCGCCTTCAGCGTCTCGCCGAGTTCTGATGTCAGGTCGCCGGCGCCTTTCCCCGTGATCTCCGACAGCCAGTTGAGCGAATCGGTCGCCGACAGGATGACGCCCATCTGGTGCCAGGTGTTGGGCAAGGCATGACAGAACGTGTGCACGGCACTTGCCGGGTTGGGTAGATAGGCCGCGTTGGCGGCAAACAACACGCCCGACGTGCCGAGCGAGACGAAGGCATGGCCGGCACCAACCGCACCCATGCCGCAGGCCGAGGCCGCATTGTCGCCGGCGCCGCCGGCGATCGGAATGCCTGAAGCCATGCCCCATTTCGAGGCCAGTTCGCTGCGCAAGCCGCCGGCCTTCTCAGTGCCCTCGACCAGCGACGGCATCTGCTTTTCATCGAGCGAGGTGGCGGCCAGCAGCTCGGACGACCAGGCGCGCTTGCCGACATCGAGCCAGGCGGTGCCTGCAGAATCCGACATTTCCGAAATATGCTCGCCGGACAGCCAGAGCCGCAGGAAATCCTTCGGCAGCAGCACCTTTGCCACCCTGGCGAAAATGGCGGGTTCGTTGTTCTTCACCCAAGCCAGCTTTGGCGCGGTGAAGCCGGGGAAAACGATGTTGCCGGTCAGCTTGCGGAAGCGGGGGTCGGCGTCGAGCGTGGCGGCTTCCGCATGGCTGCGCGTGTCGTTCCACAGGATGCAGGGGCGCAGCACCTGGTCGCCGGCGCCGAGCAAGGTGGCGCCATGCATGTGGCCGGACAGGCCGATGCCTTTGACCGCGGCAAGCTCTTTCGGATGTGAAACCTTCACTTCGGCGATTGCCGCCTCGCAAGCGCGGGTCCAGTCGGCGGGGTTCTGCTCCGACCAGCCGGGATGCGGCCGCGACACGTCGAGCGGCGCGTGACCGGAACCGACGACAGTTTGCCCGGCATCGATCAGCAGCGCCTTGACGCCCGACGTACCGAGATCGAGCCCGAGATACATGTTTTCCTCCCCATGCCGGTAATTTTTTCGGGTCTCGAAAAAATCTGGCTTGGCCAGTTTTTAAAACAAGATCGGCTTCGGGTCAATTCTCTGACAAATCGGCAGCACGCCGGGAAAACAGCGCCGACAGCGGGCTGTCCGGTCGCGCCAGCACGCGCTCCGCCGCGAGAGCCTTCGCCAGGGCTTGATCGTCCGAACGCAAGGCCGCCTCGATCAGCGTCAGGTCAATGATGTCGCGCTGGGCATGGCTGCCGCCGAAGCGGTGGGCAATCGCCCGGATGGGCCGGATCAGCCGCACCGTCTCGGCATAATTGCCGTCGCCGAATGCCTTGATGGCGAGCGTTAAGGGATGGCCGACATCCCGGGTGAAGGCGGCGTTGTCGTCGTCGGCGCGCATCGCCTGGCGTTGGGCTTCGAGCAACGTGTTGGCCGGCGCCTCCAGACCGGCGCCGACAAAGGCCATCATCGCGTGCGCATCGTTGAACGCATAGTCGCCTGCACCGGCCTTGGGCCAGTTGGCGGCGAGCGCTGCCCAGCGGTCGCCGACATCGGCACCGCCGAGATGCAGCCGCCACAGGATCGCCGAGGCATCGACCATGTTGAGCGCAAGCGTCGACGGCGTGCCGTAGATTGGACCGTCATAGAGCTTGAGCACCTCGTCGGTCTCGCCGAGATCATAGTGGAACAGCGACAGATGCCACCAATTGTGCACCTGCAGGAAGCTTTCCTTCGTCCACGCTTCGGGATTGGCGCGCATCCAGGCGATGCCGTCCTTTTGCCGGCTCTGCATTTCCATGACATGGGCGACCGCATGCTGCGCCCAGCCGTCGCGTGGCTCGATCTCGACCGCCGTGCGGCCGAGCTTCTCGGCGCGCGCGTAGTCGCCCATCTCCTCCAGCCCGAAGGCCTGCATGCCGAGGACGGCGTGGTACCCGGGCATGCCGCTTTGCCAGGATGGCAGCGCGCGGCCGATGCGGTCGCGCAGCATTCTGGCATTGCCGGTGAAGAAGTCGATCTGGTGGCCGGTCTGCAACGCCACCATGTCGAGCGGAAACTCGATTGCGATGTCTTCCAGCACACGGGCGGCTTCATGCCAGCGTCCGCCAGCGAGATGGCCAAGGGCTGCAACATGCGCCTGCTCGCGCACTGTTGCGGCAAGCGGCAGCGCCGCCTCGTGGCACGCCCTGGCCACCGCCGTCGCCTCACGCTCGGTGGCAAGGCCGAACAGATAGCCCTTGAACACATGCGCCATGACGAAATCGGGATCTTGCGCAATGGCACTGTCGACGGAGCCGACCGGGTCGCCGATGAAGCACTGCAGCTCACGCACCGCCTTGCTGTAGGGCGAGAACCCAGCCTCCGTCGCACCAGAAAACGTCAGTCCGAATGCATCCTTGACTGCCATGTTGCGTCCTTGCCGATAGCCGCCATCCCAGACCTGGATGCGATCCTAATGCAACGGCGCCGGGCGTGCCAACCCGGGTTTGGAACTCACCAATGCCGGAAGCGGTTGGCTTCGCCTCGCCATCAATTGCCCGAACGCATCGCCATGGTGGCGATGCCGGCGCCGACCAGCAGCGTGCCGCCGGTGCGGTTGAAGATGCGGATCGCCTTGGGATTGCGCACGACGTTGCGGGCTCTCGCCGCGATCAGCGCGTAACCGAAGGCATTGGCGAAGGCGAGCGCCAGGAAGGTGGTTTCGAAAATCAGCATCTGCGGCCAGAAATCGGCGTGCCGGTCGAGGAACTGCGGCAGGAAGGCGACGAAGAAGGTAATGCTCTTCGGATTGAGCGCGGTGACCAGCCAGGCATGCGCCGCCATCCTGGCCGCGGACACCGCATCGGTGCGCGGCTCGGCCCGCAGCGCGCCGCCGGCGCGGAACAGCTTGATGCCGAGATAGATCAGGTAGCAGGCGCCGATCACCTTCAGTACGGTGAACACAGTGGCTGACGCCGCCAGCAGCGCGCCGATGCCCAGCATCGACAGCGTCATGGCGGTGAAGTCGCCAAGCGCCACGCCGACCGCCATCGGCAGCGCGGTACGCCAGCCCTGACCCAGCGCATAGGACACGACCAGCAGGATGGTCGGACCCGGAATGATCAGAAGGATGGCCGAGGCGGCGGCAAAGGCAGCCCAGTTTTCGAAGGACATGGTCGTCTCCTTGAGCTTAAAGAAGAGGATAAATCCTTGGCCCCGCGAAGATGTAAAGAGGCAAGTTCGAAAATCTGCAGCACCTCGGTTCGGTCAGCCGCGTTAAGACGGCGTGGCGCGTCTTCACGCTTTTTCAACCATGATTGGTGAAAATGCTTCTATCCGGCCGGACCGTGTTTCCCGCCGATAGCGTAGGGTTTGGGTTACATGCGTGAGCTGCCGCAAAGTCTGACGCCGCCACATCAGGGCGACGCCATCGAAAATCCCGAATTTCAGCTTTCCCGCCGCACCATGCTGTCGGGCGCCGGCGCCATGGCGCTGCTCGGCGTTGCCGGTTGCAGCACCCAGACACTCGAGCTGCCGCAGCTGCAGCTCGACGATCTGACCACCGGCTCGGTCCACCCCGTCCGTCCTGCCATCAGCGTCGACAAGAACATCACCGGCCCGGATGTGATGTATGCCTCGCTCACCGATGGCGGTTTCGTCGTGCCCGCGGTGCCCTACAAGAAGGTCAAGCCGGAGTTCCGCCGCCAGATCGTCGTCGATCAGACCGGCGAGGCGCCCGGCACCATTGTCGTCCACCTGCAGGAGCGCATGCTCTATCTGGTGCAGCCCGGCGGCGACGCCATCCGCTACGGCGTCGGCATCGGCAAGGATGGCTTCCGCTGGTCCGGCCGCGCCAACATCCAGTACGGCAAGGAATGGCCGGTCTGGACGCCGCCGCCCGAAATGATCGCCCGCAAACCGGAACTGGTGAAGTGGCAAAACGGCCAGCCCGGCGGCCTCACCAATCCGCTGGGCGCCAGAGCCCTCTACATCTACCAGGACGGCAAAGACACCGGCTACCGCATCCACGGTTCGCCGGAGTGGGCGAGCATCGGCCAGGCGATGTCGTCGGGCTGCGTGCGCCTGATCAACCAGGACATCATCGACCTCTACAGCCGCGTTTCCAAGAAAAACCCGGTCGTCGTCGTCTGACGCTTGCGGCGGCTCGCGCGGTCGCTGCGCGATCTCTTGTTTGAGCATGATCTTTCGGGATCATGCTCTGGTTTCTCCCGTTGCGTGATGCGCCAAGACAGGCGAATGTGCCTGCGAAGCCACCATCCCGGAGAGAAGAAGAATGTCAGGAACCTTTGTCATCGCGCAGGGCGGCGGCCCCACCGCCGTCATCAACCAGACCATGGTTGGCGCCACGCTCGAGATCCGCAAGCGGCATCCCGGCGCCAAGGTTCTCGGCTCCATCCACGGCGTGCGCGGCATTCGTGACGGCAACTACGCCGATCTCTCTTCCATCCCGGAGGACCGGCTGCGGCTGATCGCGGCAACGCCGAGTGCAGCGCTGGGTTCGACACGCGACAAGCCGGATGCCGCCTATTGCGAGGTCATTCTCAACGGCCTGAAAAAGGCCGGCGCCGATGCCTTCATCTATATCGGCGGCAACGACACATCGGGCACCCAGCAAATCCTGACCGACGCCGCCGGCGGAAGCATCGCTTTCGTGCATGCGCCGAAAACCATAGACAACGATCTCGAGGAAAACGACCACACGCCGGGCTTCATTTCCGCGGCCGAATTCGTCGCCGGCGCCTTTCTCTCGGTCGATCTCGATTTCCGCGCTCTGCCGGGCATCTATGTCGGCATCGTCATGGGCCGGCACGCCGGCTTCCTCACCGCCGCGGCGGCCGCATGGCAGCTTGACCCCGACAGTGGCCCGCATCTCGTCTACGTGCCGGAGCGGCCGTTCTCGGCTGCCGGCTTCATCGACGACGTGCGCGCCACGCTTGATCGCCACAAGCGCTGCATCGTCGCCGTCTCCGAAGGCGTCAGCACTGCCGACGGCAAGGCGCTGGTCGAAAGCCTGGTGCCGCCGGAGAAGCTGGAGCGCGACGCGCATGGCAACGTCAAACTGTCGGGCAGCGACCTGCCGGCAGCGCTCGAGCGCGCGCTGGCCGAGGGATTGCCGGGCAAGCGGGCGCGAGTCGATGCGCTCGGCTACATGCCGCGCGGCTATGTCGGCGCCATCAACGCGGTCGACGCGCAGGAGGCCTTCGATGCCGGCGCCTTTGCCGTCGCAGTCGCCGAACAGGGCGGCGGTTCGGTGGCGCTGCAATTTGACGGCACGAAGACCGTGCTGAAGAAGGTGCCGCTTAAGAACGTCGCCGGCAAGACCCGCCATATGCCGGACGATTTCATGAAGCCCGACGTCAACCAGCTGTCGGAAGCCGGCATGGCCTATCTCAAGCGGCTGGTGCCGGAAAAGTACAAGGTCGGGAAGCCCTTCGTCTGATGGCCGACCGGTTTGGCGGCGATCGTGTGATCGGCGACTGGTTCGGCAAGACCGTCGTCGATGCCAGCACAACGATGCTGACCGAGCCGTTCGTGCATGATTTCGTGCGCTCCAACATCTGGCATCTGCGCGGCCGCGACGTCGACTTGCTGGTCGACACCGGCATGGGCATCTGCCCGCTGGCGCCGGAGATCGACACGCCTGACGGCAAGCCGCTGCTGGCCGTCGCCACCCACATCCACCTCGACCATGTCGGCTCGCTGCACGAATTCCCGTTGCGGGCGGGGCCGAAGCATAGCGCCGCGACGTTCGACACCATGGATGACGCCGTGACATACGCCTTCATGTTCCACAATCTCGACGCCGCGGTTTCCAAGCTGCCGGCGCCGGACTGGAAGGCGGCCAACTACAGGATTCCGCCGGCGCCGCTGACCCGCACGCTCGATGAGGGCGACGTCGTCGATCTCGGCGATCGGCAGTTCCGCGTGCTGCATCTGCCCGGTCATTCCCCGGATTCGATTGCGCTGTTCGACGAGGCCGACGGGTTGTTCTTCGCCGGCGACGCCATCTACGATTCCATACTGATCGACGACCTGCCGGATTCCGACCGTGGCGCCTATCGCCGCACGATGCAGCGGCTGCTCGACCTGCCGATCCGCATCGGCCATGGCGGCCACGGACCAAGTTTTGACGGCAAGCGGATGCGCGAGATCGCCACGGCCTATTTGCGCCGGACGGGTGGTCTCTAGCGGCCTCCCGGATATTAAATCTTCGTAAGGTCACTCGAAAACCCTAAATCGGTCCGATCCGCGCCCTAGATGCTGGTTGTCGATCCGGTTGGCTGCCCAGGCCAGGCGAGACAGGGAAACCCGACCGTCGACACGCCGATGGCCTGCTCCCGGGAGGCTGCGGCGCCGGATCAACTCTCGCCCGGACAAACGACCATGTCAGATATCCTTAGCAGACATCGCGTCGCGGCCTTGCTGGGCGCTGCGCTGATCATATCCCCCTTTGTCGTGTCTTTCGCTCAGAGTGCGAACAACATGGGCGCGAGCAATGCCGTTCCGACAACCCAGACGCCTGTCGCCGGCATAGCGGCTCCGAACGGCTCCTTCGCCCCGATCGTGGCCACCGACAAGCCGGCGGTAGTCACCGTCACCACCGTCGTGAAGGCGCAGCCACAGGGCATGAGCGAGGACTATCCTTTCGACGGCGGCTCGCCCTTCGACGACTATTTTCGCCAGTTCTTCGGCGATCAGGGCATCCCCGGGCCCAAGGCCCCGCCGCAGCAACAGTCGCAGCGCGCCGAGGCGCTGGGTTCCGGTTTCATTGTTGGCGCCGACGGCACCATCGTTACCAACAACCACGTCATCGATGGCGCCACCTCGATCAAGGTGACGCTCGACGACGGCACCGAACTTCCCGCCAAGCTGGTCGGTCGCGACACCAAGAACGATCTCGCCGTGCTCAAGGTGAAATCCGACAAGGCCTTGCCGACCGTCAAATGGGGCGATTCCGACAAGCTCATGCCGGGCGACCAGGTGCTGGCTTTCGGTAATCCGTTCGGCATCGGCACCACGGTCACATCAGGTATCGTCTCGGCGCGCGGCCGCGACCTGCACAGCGGCCCATTCGACGATTTCATCCAGATCGACGCGCCGATAAATCATGGCAATTCCGGCGGTCCGTTGGTGGATGTCAGCGGTAATGTCGTCGGCATCAACACGGCGATCTATTCGCCCAATGGCGGTAGCGTTGGGGTCGGCTTCGCCATCCCGTCCGACCAGGCGCAAAAAGTGGTCGCCAAGCTGATGAAGGGCGGCAATATCGAATACGGCTATCTCGGGGTACAAATCCAGGAGGTGACGCCGGACGTCGCCAGTGCTATCGGCCTCGACCATCCCGCCGGGGCGCTGGTTTCCGAGGTCACCGACGGATCGCCGGCGGCCAAGGCTGGCATCCAGACCGGCGACGTCATCACCGGCTTTGCCGGTCAGGAGATAAAGGAACCGAAAGACCTGTCGCGTACCGTCGCCGACGTAGCGCCAGGCGCGAGGGAAACGCTCGATGTCTGGCGCAACGGCAAGGCCATGCAGATTTCCGCCGATGTCGGGCGCAATGGCGATGATGTGAAGACCGCCTCGGCCGAAGGCAATGGCGGCAAGTCCTCTGAACAGGCTTTGCGCGTGCCGTCACTCGGCCTTGGCCTCACCGACCTCACGCCGGATGTTCGCGAGCAACTGAACCTGCAGGACAACCAGCGCGGCGCTCTGGTCGAGCGCGTCAACCCGGACAAGGCGGCCTCTGCTGCCGGCCTCCAGCCAGGGGACGTCATTGTCGGCGTCGACCAGACCCCGGTTAAGAACGCGAGACAGGCAAATCAGGCGATCGCGCAGGCCGGCAAGTCGGGGAGGAAATCCGTGCTGCTGCTCGTCGATCGCGGCGACGCACAGATATTCGTGGCCGTGCCCTTCGCTGCCGGCTGAGGCATGAAGTCCGACAGGCTTGCCGCATCGGCGGCGAGCCTGTCGGATAGCCCAAGATTCCTGTTGCCCGCCGGGAAATCTTCGAGAAGACTGGTTGCGGTCGATTTCGGCCGTAGCGCAAACGGATTGTCCCGATGGTCACTCGCGGCTTCTCTTCCGGGCGAAAGCCCCCGACGGATGCGGACGCGCGCATTCCGCCGGGCCAGTATCTCGAACAAGGCTTTCCGGTCCTGTCGGCCGGGCCGACGCCACGCGTGCGTACCGAGGACTGGTCGTTCACGCTGAAGCATGGGCCGCGCCCGATCAAGAAATGGAACTGGGCCGAGTTCAACACGCTGCCTTTGACCAAGATGACGCGCGACATCCATTGCGTGACCGCATGGACCAAGTTCGACACGCCGTGGCAAGGCGTGCTGGTCGACGACATTCTTGCCGACGCCGGCATCGAGCCGCCGACCGGCTTCACGCTGGCGCATGGCTTCGACGGCTACACCACCAATGTGCCGACTGCCGATCTCACGGTCGGCAAGGCGATGGTGGCGCTGCTCTATGAAGGCAAGCCGATCACCGCCGACCATGGCGGCCCGGCGCGGCTGCTGGTGCCGCATCTCTATTTCTGGAAATCGGCCAAATGGCTGAACGGGCTGCAGTTCAACGAACGTGACGAGCCGGGCTTCTGGGAATTGCGCGGCTACCACATCTATGGCGACCCGTGGCGCGAGCAGCGCTACACGAACGACCCATGAGCGATGCAGCAGCAGTGCAATCGCCCTGGCAGACGGCAAAAATCACCCGCATCGAAAAGCGCACGCCGCGCGTCACCAGTTTCTTCTTCCTGTTGTCTCGGCCCTTCGCCTATCGGGCCGGACAGCATGTCGATGTCAGGCTGACGGCGCCCGACGGCTATCAGGCGCGCCGCTCCTACTCCATCGCCTCCGCACCGGAAGCCGGCGCGACAATCGAGCTGGCGATCGAAAAGCTCGACGACGGCGAGGTCTCGCCGTTCTTTCACGAGGTGGCGGCGGTCGGCGACGAGATCGAGTTGCGCGGACCGCTCGGCGGTCACTTCGTCTGGTCCGACAGCGAGGGCGGCCCCATCCTGCTGGTCGGCGGCGGTTCGGGCGTGGTGCCGCTGATGGCAATGGTGCGCCATCGCGGTGCGTTGAAGTCGGCAGCGCCGGTCGCGCTGGTGTTTTCGGTGCGGGTCTGGGACGAGGTGATCTTCCGCGACGAGCTGATCGGCCTAGATGATCGGCGCGATGGGTTCGACCTGGTGCTGACGCTGACGCGCGAGGCCGCCCGCAGGCCGGCGGATTATTCGCGGCGCATCGATGCCGCCATGATGATGCAATCGATAGTGCGGCTGCCCGAGCCGCCAAAGCTCGCTTTCGTCTGCGGCTCGAATGCCTTCGTCTCCGCCGCTGCCCAGGCGTTGATCGACGCCGACGTTCCGGCAGGGCTCATTCGCACCGAACGCTACGGGGTCTGAGGGCGTCTTGCGGGACGGTTTCAGCCGAGTGGTGAGAACTTTGCCGAGAGCAACTGGAAGGGCAGTGCGCCATAGCTGGCGACGGCAGCTTGATCGTCCCATGTGCGGAACTGGCGGGACGGTCGTGCCTCGAGCACCAGCGCCTGCCGCGTCTCGTCCAGCGTCACCTTGCCGCGAAAGTGCAGCACTCTTTGCCCGCCGGCGCGGCTGATGACCAGCGAGCGCAAGCGCGCGACATGCCGGCCGGCGGCATTGATTTCCATCTCGATGCGCCGCCGCACCGGGGGAACGGCGATCCTGACGGTCACATCCAGGACCATCTCTCCGGTCCTATCCGGACAGGGGATGGTCTGCGACAGCACGTAAGGGGTCGGTGTCGGCTCGACCTTGCGCTTGGTCGTCTTGCCGCGCCAGACGACGTCCGGCGCCGATTGCTGCAGCCGGCCTTGCTTGCGTTTCAGTCGCAACTGCTTGGCGAACCCGCGCGACAGCCAGACGAGGCCGCCGAAATCCGTGCGCGGTTTGGCTTGCAGCACCGAGGACCATCGCGACAGGCCGGCGCGATCGGCCATATCAACTGTTCCTGCAAGAACTGTCTCAGGCACCGCAATGCCGATCTCGAGCGCCAGATAGGAGAGTGCCACCGCCGCGGCAACGGCAAGACCACGCCTGGCAAGGATGTCGTTAAACACCCCCCAGTCGACCGCGCCACCATGGATGGCCACGGCGCAGTCAACCAGCCAGTCGCTGTGGGTGTGGGCATCGAGGCCGCCATGACCGATGGCCAGCGCCATGCGATCGGCCGGCGACGGAACAAAGACGCTGACGCCGCTGAATTCGGCCGCGACCGCCCGCTGCCAGATCGCCAGATCGTCTTCCGTGCTTTGCTGCGACCCGTCATAGGCAAGCTGGTGCAGGTCGATGTCGCCGAAACTGCCCTTGAAGAAGTTCATCGAGCGCACGGACGCCAGCCGGGTCCTGAGATAGTGCGGGCTGACGCCGGTGGCGATCTGCCAGTCACGCTCGCGCAGCACGTCGAAAGCAGCGGTCATGTCCTGTAGACGCACCAAGATGTCGATGTCATGCGCCACCCGGCCGCGCTGCGCCGAGGCGTTGACGGCGATGCGGCTGGCGCCCTTGATCAGCATGACGGCGCAGCCGGCCTCCACCATTGCCTGCAGCGCCGGTTCGGCCTCGCGCATTGCCATGCGCGATTTCGTCCACAGCATCTTTTGCAGGCCGACAAGGCGTGGATAGGCGGGATGGGCCGCGAGTTTTCGGCCGAACCTGTCGGAAATCGCTGCCAGCAGCCGGTGCTCGCGAAAGGAGACGAGATCGATATCGTTCTCGTCGAGCCAGCGCGCCGCGTGCTGGCAGGCCGCTTCCGCGTCGGGAAGCAGGGCTGCCTTGAGCAACTGGTCGAGCTTGCCGGTCGGCCAGGACCAGCCATAGTCCGGAAACCGGCGGCCGATATGGCGGACTGACCTGGCCATCAATCGGGAACCGCCTTGTTACGCGCCCGGCGCTGCATGGCGAGCCGCGCGACTTCGAGATAGCCGCGGTCTCGAGTGGAATCGCGGCCATAGGACAGGCTGCCTGGTCGGATACGCCTGAGCGCCAGCACCTCATCCAACATGTCGAGAACGAAACCTGCCTCGCGCGCCCGAGCGATCCAATCGATCATCTCGCCACGCCCCCCTTGCGGGTCGACAATCGGCCCGACGGCATCGGCGACCTCCCGGCGGATCAGCATTGTGGTCCGCGACCAGCCCGCCACAGAGGTGACTTCCGGCACTTCGGGCCTATCGTCACGAAAGGTACGCCAGTGCGTGAAAACGCCCGATGTCCCTGGGAGCCGGTTCAGATGCGCAAGCTGTCTTTCAATCTTGGTCGGCAACCACAGATCATCCGCATCAAGCGTCGCCACGAAGGGGGTCGACAGCGCTGCGATGCCTCTTGTCGTGGCGCTGCCGGGGCCGGCGTTTTCCTGGCGCAAAAGCCGCACCGGCAGCTTCAGCGCCTCGATCACCGCCACGGTGTCGTCGGTGGAGCCGTCGTCGACAACGACGATGGTTTCGGCCTGCACTGTCTGGGCCGTGATCGATCTCAGCGTCTCGGCAATGGTGGCTGCCGCGTTGAAGGCCGGGATGACGACGCCATAACCGCTCATCACATGAAGCGCCACTGCGCGAGCTCTTTGAAATCGAAAATCCCTTCGATCGGACGCAAGGAGGGGTCGGCCTTGCGACGCTTCATCGATTTGAGGATGGCGCGCATGAACTCGCGAAGGGGGACATCGGCCTCCCTTGTCATATTGCCGGGATGACGCCTGTAGTAGAGAGCCACGGTATCGGGCATAATGTATCTTGGACTGCTTTCAAAGGCACGCAGCAGATAGTCGGTGTCTTCAGCCTGGTTGAAGTCCTCGTCGAAACTGCCGATGCGTTCCACAAACTGGCGAGCAAAAATCCCCGCCGACAGATGAATCCCGCGAACGGTCACGCAGTGGCTTTCGGTTGCCGGTTCAAGTGTCTCGTCGTCTATGAGATCAACCAGTGTCATGCGCGAATAGCTCAGTTCGAGACCTGGATCGGTTTCGAAGCAGGCAAGGTCGGCCTTGAAACGCCCGGCGGGCGAGATGTCGTCCGAATCGAGAAATGACACAAGCTCCGTTTCCGGCAGAAGCTGCCTGAGGCCGGCATTGCGTGCTTTGGTGACACCACCATTGGCTTGCTGGAAAAGGCGGATGCACGAAGTCTCATCCATTATGGCGCGCACCGCCTCGGCCGTGCCATCGGTTGAGCCGTCATCGATGACGATAATATCGAGATCGGCGGCGTCGCGTTGCCTGAGCAGCGACCGCAATGCCGAAACGACGTAGCGCTCGCGGTTGTAGGCAGGCACGATTACGCTGAGTTTCATAAAATGCCTCGTGCGAGAAACGCCGAAATCGTGCCGGCGATTTCCTCGGGCCGTGTCCCCAGCGACAGGCGATAGCACGGCAGCTGGCGTGTCAGTTCGCCAAAAAAGCGAAAGCCGCTTTCCCGTTCGCCCGGCATCTGTGCGATTCCGGATGGCGCCAGCGCAATCATGGCGTCCTTGCGCGACACCGGCATGATCGAGCTTGTCTCACCACCGCTGATATGTGGCACCACCAGCGCGACGATGTCCAGACTTGCAGGTACTGGCCGGACCGCGATGTCATCGATGTGAAACGGATACTTGCCTTGCCAGTTCAGCGGACCGTGCGACTTCAACCTTCGTTCGAGCTGCAGCCGCCGGAAACCTTCCGGGTCCTGCTTGAGCGTGGCAAACAAGGGGTGGGCAGTCACCCCATTGTCGGTATCGATCAGCACATAGTCGTCGCCGACGCTGTCGAGCCCGTTGAGCAGTCCGGCGACAACCGTTCCCGATTTTCCCGCCCCACCCGCGCCGGCGAACAGCATGCCCTTGCCGCCAATGCCCAGCGTACCGGCATGGGTAAGCCGCATGCCGCGCGCGGCATACTCCCAATGCAGGAAGGCGCGCAGCGGCGCCCCTTGCTCCCAGGGCGGAAACCCATCGGCGGACCTCATCAGCTGTGCGCCGACGCGACGTTCGGGATCGTAGAACTGCCAGAAATCCAGGTCATGGAAATAGCTGCCGCGCAATCCGGCTTCGGCCAGCTGCGTGGCGAAGGCGTGATGCGTGTAGTCGGCTTGGCCCCATGTCGCCGGGGCGGGGATGCCCTCAACATCAGGATCGGCGACGAAAATGCGGCAGTCGCCCACGCTCGGCTGGTCGTCGGGAGCAGGGACGAGGCCATGGCCGACAGCTTCGGCCAAGGCGCCGGGGCTGAGATGCGCCGTCAGGTCCAGCCGCGGCAAGCGGACCGTGGTGGTGACCGGATAGCGCTCAGCCGCGCTTTCCGCCGCCGCCAGCACGTGACGGGCATAGTCGGTCAGGGTTTGAAGGGTGACGCCTGGCATGGCTGACTTCCAGCGTTGCCCGACCGGGCTACTTGGGTGGTTTCAGGGCGCCGGCTTGACCGCCGGCCAACCGAGAGGTTCCTCGACCTCGTGGATCGGGTCGACAAGAATGAGATCGGCAAGGTCGTCATGGATGTCGACCTTGAGCGGCTCGCTGCTGCCGGCGAGTTGGGCCAGCAGGGAGCCCGAGATGGGTTGCGCGGCTGCATCGGCCGCACGCACGAGCAAGCCGAATTCGAGCAGTTGGGAAATGAAGCGGTCGAGCTCGGCTGACTTTATTGTGGCCCCGCCAGCCGCTTGTCCGACCAGTGCGTGGGCGCCAACACCGGACGACAGCGCCTGCCAGACCCCGCTGCCCGAATCGGAGAAGCCGAAATATTTCCCGTTCGAAAGATCGAGGACTACGGCTTCGCCGTCAAAGGACTCGAAAACGATGTCCTTGCTTGCGACCGCGTAGACCAATTGCTCCATCAAACGTCCCCACACCAGGCTGCCCGGAAGCGATCACCGGTCGCTGCGGTTCGCCTTGCCCTGGAAAAGCGTCTAGCCACTTGGCCGTTCTTTGGCAAGACGGAGCGCCGGCCAGGGTCAGGCCGGCATGCAAAGGCAAGCGGCCAATCCGCGGTCCTGTCAGGCCTCGATCTCGAGCGCCGACAGCGGCCGCGAGCAACAGGCAAGGATAAAGCCGTCATCGATCTCGTGATCGAGAATGCCGCCATTGTGGCTCATCTCGACCTCGCCTGAAACCTTCTTCACCTTGCAGGTTCCGCACAGGCCGAACTCGCACGCTGCAGGGATTCTCACACCAGAAGCGCGCGCCGTCTGCAGCACGGTCTGGCCGGCAACGCATTCGGCGTCGACATCCGAAAGCGAGAAGCGAACCGGCGTAACAGTGTCGGCAGGCACTTCGATCCCAGCCGGCGATGTGAACGGAGCCGGGACTTCTTCCACAGCGGGAGCCGCAAAACTCTCCTGGTGGTAATAGGCCATGTCGAAGCCGGAGGCCTCCAGCATCTGCCGCACCGCGCGCATGAACGGGTCCGGGCCGCAGCAGAAGATTTCGCGCTCGCGGAAGTCCGGCGCCAGCAGCGGCAGCCGGATCGCGTCGATCCGCCCCATATGACCGAACCAACCCTCACGGCTGGAGCGCTCCTCGATCATGAAGCCGAGCGACAGGCCCGGCATGCGGCTTCCCAGCAGTTCGAGTTCCTTGCGGAAGATGATCTCCTCGGGCCGCCGCGCGCAGTTGACGAAGCCGACATCGGTCCATGGCGCGCAGTCGTTCAGCCAGCGCAGCATCGACATCATCGGCGTCACGCCGGAGCCGGCCGAAATGAACAGGTATTTGGCCGCCGGGTGGCTGTGCAGCGAAAAGTCGCCCGCCGGCCCATAGGCCTTCACGTGAACGCCGGGCTTCAGATGATCGAACATCCAGCGCGTGCCGATGCTGCCGGCCTGGGCTTTCACCGTCACCGCGATCGAGAACGGCCGCGACGGCGACGACGACAGCGTATAGGTCCGCATCAAAGGGCCCTCAGTGGTCGGCAGTTCCAGCGTCACGAACTGTCCCGGCTTGTAGCGAAACCATGTCTGGTTGTCGGAGCGGAAGGTGAAGGTCTTCACCTCCGGCGCCTCGTCGCTGACGCCGATCACTTCCAACACCTGCAGCCTGTCGTTCCAGGGCGCCATCTCGTCGAGATGGCGGTAGAGCCCGAGGTCCGTCATCGCATTCATCCCTTCACCCTTTCTCAGGCAACGCTGCGCAGCGCGGGCCGGCCGCCCTCGGCAAGGCGCGGTCCGATGAAGCGGGCATACCAGTCGACGAACTGGATCACGCCGCCCTCATGCAACTCCGAATAGGGGCCAGGCTCATAGGCCGGCGACAGGATGCCGAAGGCGTTCTCCTCGACGATGCGCCGGTCCTGGTCGTTGGTCTCGGTCCAGACATGGGTGAGCTCGGCAAGGTCGTAGTCGACGCCTTCGACCGCATCCTTGTGGACCAGCCATTTCGTCGTCACCGCCGTCTCCGTGGCGCTGATCGGCAGCACGCGGAAGGTAACGGCGTGGTCGATGAGGATGTGGTTCCAGGTCGTCGGGTAGTGGTAGTGCATCAAGGTGCCGATGCGGTCGGCCGAAACGCTGTCGGAAAGGTTCTTCTTCACCGCGCGCTTGCCGTTCATCGTATAGCTGACGGCATCGCGCAGCAGCGGCGCGCGGGTGGCGCGAAACTGTCCGGCGGTATCGATGCGGAACTTGCTCGGCAGGCCCGCCGCCTCGCATTTCGCCCAGTGCGCCAGCATTTCCGGGTCGCTGTCGGCACCCTGCACGCCGGTGACGGTCGGTGCTTCCGGGAAAGTCTTGCACAGTTCCGGATGGTTGCCGGCGCAGTGATAGCACTCGCGGTTGTTCTCCCAGACCAGCTTCCAGTTGCCCTTCTCGACGATGGTCGATTCGAAGGCGACCTTTGCCTCGCGCAGCCGGTGCGGCAACAGATAAGGCTCGATCATGGCGCGCATCGGCGCGAAGTCCGCCGGCTCCCTGGCCAGGCAGATGAAGATGTAGCCGCCGACACTTTCGCACGCCACCGGCTTCAGGCTGAACTGGCTCTTGTCGAAACCCTCGGCCATCTGCCTTGCGAACAAAAGCCTGCCGTCCAGTTCGTAGGTCCACTGGTGATAGGGGCAGACGAGCTTGGCCGCAGTGCCTTTCTCTGCGTTGCAGACGCGGCTGCCGCGATGGCGGCAGGAATTGTGAAACGCGTTGATCTTGCCTTGCTGGTCGCGGACCAGCACCACCGGATAGTCGCCGACCTGGGCGGTGATGTAGCTGCCCGGCTTCGGCAGTTCGCAATCATGACCGATGAACAGCCAGTCGCGATACCAGATCAGCTCCATGTCGAGCTTGAAGTAGTCGGGATCGGTATAGAAGGGCTGCTCGAGCGAGTAGCCGTCCCTACGGCTGTGCAAGAGCCTCAGCATGTCGTTGCGCGCATCCATGTCCTGTCCTCATCTTCAAAGGACTGAACTTGGTGGTGATGGAGGAAAGACCGATCGCAATCCGGCGACAAGGCCGGCATGCACCATCCACCTCTTGACCGCCCACCGCGATCAGTCGAGTCTAGCTATTTCGGGCTGGTTTCCGGGCTCTGGAGTGTCCTTGCGGACGGTCGCGACACCTTCCCAGGCCTGTGGCCCAGTGGTCTCCCGTTGCGACTTGAACTCCACCACCGTTGCGGGGGCAGCGCCGGGTTTTGACCGGCTTCCCAATTCTCCGCTTCATCGTCACGAAGCGGCACCTGAGATGCCATCATCTAATCACGACAGCGGCCGCGCCATCGGCATGAAAGCGACATCGCATCCATGCAGCGCGACACCATAGGCGAAATGCACCGGCCAGGATTTGTGACGCGAACCCAGCCTTTCACCGGCCGTGACCCGCCCGCTTCGCGCATCGGATTCGACCTGCGGCGGCGCTAAAAACAGTTAACGGTTTCGAAAAGTGACTATTAGCAGTTTCTAAAATCGAACCGAACGGTTCGTTTCTGTTGACAGAGCGTGCAGGACGGTGTGAACGCTGGTTTGCCAATTCGTCAGCTGGCTCACGGGCGGCACAGCATAACGAATTGAAAATATTCACTAAAATAGAAAGTGTAGGAGGCTCTGGTACAATTTCAAGGTGCAGAGCCATGGTCCACGCGGAACAACTTCGTGATTGGAAACAGGCGCTGGCCTCACCCACATCGGGGCTGTCCGAACGATGCGAATTCCTTCCAAGACACGCCGCTAGACGGACTGATGAACTAAGATACTGGAGTACTAAAAATGAAAAAGATTGTTCTCACTGCCGTCGCCGTTCTGGCCATCACCGGCAGCGCCTTCGCCAATGGTAGCGACCACTTCGGCGCCAACCAGGCCGTCCCGGCTGTCGACAGCTCGTACACCGCTTCCATTCAGAAGTCGGCTCCGGCTGACAAGCAGCCCGTCGTTCAGGGCAGCGACCGTAACCTCTTCGGTCACAACTAAGCCGATCCCGGCAAAATGCATTGCCGCTTGCTGGAATACGAAAATTCAGGAGACTTAAAATGAAGAAGATTGTTCTTGCCGCCGCCGCCCTCATGATTGCCGCCGGCAGCGCCTATGCCCACAACGACAGCGTTGGCGGGACCGACATCAGCAAGCAGGCGACCGTCAACGTCGACAACACAAAGACGTCTTCGGTACGCGACACCGGCTCGCCGGTTTACAAGCTGCTGAACTCGTCGGGTGACGTCCAGAAGTCGGCCCCTCAGGGCAGCGACCGGAACCTCTTCGGCCGCTAAAAGCCGAAGTCGATCTCCAGAAAAAAGAGCGGCGGGCCAGGCCCGCCGCTCTTTTTTGTTGATACGGACCGGTCGGCCTCAAGCCGCCTTTGCTTCCGGCTTGTGCAGTGCGAAGGAATGTCCGTCTGCATCGAAGATATGCAGGTCACCGCCATCGGCGCTCAGCCGCAGCGTCGCCCCGCGCTTGACCTCGACATTGCCGGGCAGCTTGGTCACCAGCGGCAGGTCGGCGCGGCCGATGTCGACATAGATGAGCTGAACCTCGCCGAGCTGCTCGACATAGTCCACCTTGCCCTCGAAAAGATAATCGGCGCCGGTGGAGACCACCAGATCCTCCGGCCGAACACCGAAGCTCACCGCAGCGCCCTTCGCTGAAGTCGGCGTGGTGATTGGCACTGTCGCCTTGCGGCCGCCGACATGGCTGACGACAGTCGAATTGCCGGTTGTTTCGATCGTCGCCGGCAGGATGTTCATGGCCGGCGAACCGATAAACTGGGCAACGAACAGATTGCCCGGTTTCTTGTAGAGGTCCATTGGCGTGCCGACCTGCTCGATATGACCTTCCTTGAGCACCACGATGCGGTCGGCTAGCGTCATCGCCTCGACCTGGTCATGGGTGACGTAGATCATCGTCGTGTTAGGCATCGATTCCTTGAGCTTGGCGATCTCGATGCGGGTGGCGACGCGCAGTGCCGCATCAAGGTTGGACAGCGGCTCGTCGAACAGGAACACTTTTGGATTGCGCACGATCGCGCGGCCGATGGCGACGCGCTGGCGCTGGCCGCCCGACATCGCCTTGGGCAAGCGGTCGAGATATTTGGTCAGCTGCAGGATTTCCGCCGCCTGGCGCACGCGCCGGTCTATCTCGGCCTTGTTCTCTTTGCCGATCTTCATCGAGAACGCCATGTTGTCGTAGACGGTCATGTGCGGGTAGAGCGCGTAGGACTGGAACACCATGGCGATGCCCCGCTTCGACGGCGGCACGTCGTTGACCACCTCGCCGGCGATCTTGAGCTCGCCGGAGGTGATTTCCTCCAATCCGGCGATGGACCGCAGCAAGGTCGACTTGCCGCAACCCGAAGGGCCGACGAAGACGATGAACTCGCCCGACTTTATGTCGAGATCGATGCCGTGCAGAATGTGCAGATTGCCATATGATTTTTTCACTTGTCTTAGCGTGACATCGGCCATGATTTCCTCCCAGTGAATTCTTCTAGCAAATTCAGTCGATACGCCCGAACCAGGCGCCGTAGCCGCCAAGACGGATAGAGCCGGCGCCAGTCTGTCCTGAAAACCCGTGCCCCGGTAATGGCTGCAGCGCGCGGCCGCCGAGATCGATGTTGGCCAGCCCTGCGCCGAGATTGAAGACGCAGACGATCTGCTCGTTGCCTTCGCGCCGCGTGAAGGCAACCGTGTCGCCCTCGCTTTCGATGAACTCGATATCGCCCTTGGCCAGCGCCGGATGCAGACGGCGGAAAGCCAGAAAGCGCCGGTAGTGCTCGAGCAGCGAGCTGTCGTCGCCCTGCTGCACGTTGACCGCTTGCGAAAGGTGTTTTCCCGGCACCGGCAACCAGGGCTTTGCCGAGGAGAAGCCGGCATTCTTGGCCGTGGCATCCCACACCATCGGTGTGCGGCAGCCATCGCGGCCCTTGAACTCCGGCCAGAAGCGGATGCCGTAAGGGTCCTGCAGATCCTCGAATTGCAGCTCGGCTTCGCCGAGCCCGAGCTCTTCGCCCTGATAGAGGCAGACCGAGCCGCGCAGCGACATCAGCAGCGCCGAGATGACCTTGAGATAGGCGGTCTCGTCGGCCTCGCCGGCGGCCCAGCGCGACGCCGGGCGCATCACGTCATGATTGGAGAAAGCCCAACACGACCAGCCATCGCTGGCGACCTTGCCGAAGGATTCCAGCACCGAGCGCACCTTTGCCGCGCTGATCTTTTCGGGCGCCAGGAAATCGAACGAATAGCACATGTGCACGCGCTTCCCGCCCGCGGTGTAGGCCGCCACAACTTCCAGGCCGCGCTGCGAATCGCCGACCTCGCCGACCGCGGCGGTTGCCGGATATTCGTCGAGAAGCGCGCGGAAGCGTTCGAGGAAAGCGAGGTTTTCCGGGCGGCTCTTGTCGTAGAGATGGTCCTGGTAGTTGTAGGGGTTGACCGCAGGAGCGGTCTGGTCGTTGCGCTCTTCCGGCGGCAGCGGCGGATTGTTTTCCAGCCCCTGGCTGTGGAAGTAGAAGTTGATGGTGTCGAGGCGGAAGCCGTCGACGCCGCGCTCCAGCCAGAAGCGGGTGACCTCGAGCAGCGCGTCCTGGACGGCACGGCTGTGGAAGTTGAGATCGGGCTGCTCGGCCAGGAAATTATGCAGATAATATTGCTGGCGACTGGTGTCCCACTGCCAGGCCGAGCCGCCGAAAATCGACAGCCAGTTGTTGGGTGGCGTGCCGTCGGGCCTGGCGTCGGCCCAGACATACCAGTCGGCCTTGGCATTGGTGCGGCTTGAGCGGCTTTCCTTGAACCACGGATGATTGTCTGCGGTATGCGACAGCACTTCGTCGATCATCACCTTGAGGCCAAGCCTGTGCGCCTCGGCGGTCAGGGCGTCGAAGTCGGCCAGCGTGCCGAACATCGGGTCGACGTCGCAATAATCCGACACGTCGTAGCCGAAATCCTTCATCGGCGACTTGAAGAAAGGCGAGATCCAGATGGCATCGACGCCGAGCGAGGCGATATAGGGCAGCCTGCCGATGATGCCCTTGAGGTCGCCGATGCCGTCGCCGTTCGAGTCCTGATAGCTGCGCGGATAGATCTGGTAGATCACCGCGCCGCGCCACCAGTCTCGATCGACAGCGAGATCGGGCTTCGAGGTCGCCTTCAAAGCGGATTGCATGGTCTCAGCCTCCTTTCACCGAGCCTGCAAGCAGACCGCGGACGAAATAGCGCTGCAGCGAGAAGAACACGATCAGCGGCACGATGATGGTCACGAAAGCCGATGTCGTCAGGATTTCCCAATCACCACCGCGTGAGCCGAGCAACGCATTGAGCTTGGCGGTCAGCACGATCTGGTCCGCCTCGGTACCCAGGAAAACCATCGCGACCAACAGATCGTTCCATACCCAGAGGAACTGGAAGATGGCGAAGGAGGCCAGCACCGGGAACGACAGCGGCAAGACGATCTTGACGAAAATCTCGAAGTCGCTGGCGCCGTCGATGCGCGCCGATTCCATGATTTCGCGCGGCAGGCCGGCAATGTAGCTTCTAAGCAGGTAGATCGCGAAGGGCAGGCCGAAGCCGGTGTGCGCCAGCCAGATGCCGAGATAGGTTTTCGACGGCACGCCGAAGAACAGGCCGACTCCGTTGTAGATTTTCAACAGCGGGATCAGCGACATCTGCAGCGGTACGACCAGCAGGCCGATGATCACCGCAATCAGCAGCGCGCGGCCAGGAAACCGCATCCAGGCCAGCGCATAGGCAGCGAAAGCCGCGATCAGGATCGGGATGACGGTCGCCGGAATGGTGACAGTCAGCGAGTTTATGAACGAGCGGCCGATGCCTTCCGAAAACAGCACCGTCTTGTAGTTGTCGGTGGTGAATTTCGGCGGCGCCGACGAGGCGTAGTAGACGCGTTGGCCGCGGTCACCCTCGAAAGCCTTGGGCGAGGACATAACGAACGTGCCGTCGGCATTGACCTGCAAGCTCACGCCGTCACCGAGATCGGCTGTCGTGCCGGCCGGGTATTGCGTCGGTGCGGCCGACTTGACGCCGAAGGCGCTGATGTTGCGGGCGGCACCTTCGCCGAAGATGTTGCCGGCAAGCACGAACTTGCCGTCCTTTTCGACCTGCCCCGAGGCCGGCGGCAACCGGCCGGCTTCCGTCTGGGTGGAACTGGAGAACGAGTTCCACCAGCCCGAGGCGATGATCTGGTCCTTGTCGCGCAGCGACGAGACCAGAATGCCGAGCGTCGGCACAGTCCAGATCGCGACGAAGATCAGGACGGCGATGTGGACGCCGAAGCGGCTGGCAAAGGATTTTCCCGTTGCGACGGCCATCTCAATGCCCTCCCGTCTCTTTGTTCGCCTGGCGAATGTTCCAGACCATGATCGGAATGACCGCGATCATGATGATGATGGCGATGGTGGCGCCGCGGCCGAAATCGCCGCCGCCGCGGAACATCCAGTCGAACATCAGATTGGCCAGCACCTGGCTGTTCCACTGCCCGTTGGTCATGGTCAGCACGATGTCGAACACCTTCAGCACCAGGATGGTGATGGTGGTCCAGACGACGGCGATGGTGCCCCAGATCTGCGGCACCATGATCTTCCAGAAGATCTGGAACGGGTTGGCGCCGTCGATGACCGCGGCCTCCAGCGTTTCCTCGGGTATGCCGCGCAAGGCAGACGACAGGATGACCATGGCAAAGCCGGTCTGGATCCAGATCAGGATGATCATCAGGAAGAAATTGTTCCAGAACGGCAGCGATATCCACACCTGCGGCTGGCCGCCGAAATACTGGATGATGGAATTGAGCAGACCGATCTGCACCTGACCTTCGCCACGATATTCGTAGATGAATTTCCAGATCACGCTGGCGCCGACGAAGGAGATCGCCAGCGGCAGGAAGATCAGGCTCTTGGCGATCGTGCCCCACCAGATCTTGTCGGTGAGCACGGCGATGATCAGCCCGAGGAAGGTGCAGGCGGCCGGCACGACCGCCAGCCAGATGATGTTGTTGAGGATCGAGTTGCGGAATTCGCGGTCGCCGAACGCCCATTCATAATTGGCAAAGCCGACAAAATGCTCGCCGCCGCGGTCGAAGAAGGACAGCCAGAGCGTCGCCACCACCGGGTAGATCAGATAAATGGTCAGGATGATCATGGCCGGGCCGACAAACAACCATGGCCGTACCAGCCCTTGCCGGCGCAGATTGTCGATGGCCGCCGCACCGGCAACGCCGCGCGACGGGAAGATGATGTCCACCAGCTTGTTGGCGCCCCAGAAATAGGCGACGCAACCGCCGACGCCGACGATGATGACGAATATGGCCGAGAAGATCTGAGCCGCCATGGGTTCCTCCCCTGCGCAGCATCGGCCAAAGTCGAACGCCCTTGGCTGTGAGATGCGCGGATTCAGTTGTTCAGAGCGCAATCGCCAGGCAAAGCGGGTCCCCCCTTTGCCGATCGCGCTTCATGCCGGAATGTCTATGTGCTCATGACAATCGCCGCGGAACGGGCCGCCGGTCGGATCCGGGCCTCGATGGCCCGGATCGGGTAGTCAAACGAACGTCCAGCCGGATAAGGGGCTGCCTACTTGATCGCGTCCCAGCTCTTCTGGATGTCGGTGGCGACATCCTGGGCGGACTTGCCGCCGACCAGGTCGATCATGCCGGTCCAGAAGGCGCCGGCGCCGATCTTGCCGGGCATCAGGTCCGAGCCGTCGAAGCGGAAGGTCGAGGCATTGGCGAGGATCTCGCCCTGCTTCCTTAGCGCGTCGCTGGCATAAGCGTCCTTGTTGACCGACTTCAGCGGCGTCACGAAACCGCCCTGGGCCATCCAGATCTCATGGGCGAGCGGCATCTTCAGGAATTCGATGAACGCGCGGGCACTCTTGCTATCTTTCGTGATCATGGCCAGCGTGCCGGCGCCAAGCACAGGCGTGCCGAGCTCAGGCTTGGAGGCGTAGGGCGGGAAGTAGAAGAAGTCCGCGTCCTGTCCGACTTTCGTGCCTTCCGGGAAGAAGGTCGGGATGAACGACGCCTGGTGATGCAGATAGCATTTCGGCGGCACCGAGAAGAGGCCCTTCGGGCTGTCGCGGAAATCGGTCGCGGCAACCGCCTTGGCGCCGCCATCGACCATCTTGTCGTCGGTGGCGATCTTGCCGAAAATGTCGATGGCGTTGACAACGGCCGGATCGTTGAACGGAATTTCGTTCTTCACCCACTTGTCGTAGACGTCGGGTGTCTGCGTGCGCAGCATGATGTCTTCGACCCAGTCGGTCGCCGGCCAGCCGGTGGCGCCGCCCGAACCGAGCCCGATGCACCACGGCGTGCCGCCATCGGCGATGATCTTCTTCTCGAGATCGGCCAGTTCTTCCTGCGTCTTCGGAACCTTGTAGCCGGCTTCCTCGAAATTGTCCGGCGAGTACCAGACCAGCGATTTCACGTCGGCCTTGTAGGGGAAGGCAAAGAAACCGGGCTTGCCGTCCTTGTCCTTGAAGGTGCCGAGGTCGACCCACGATTGGCCGGCGCCGTAATTGTCCTTGACCCATTTGGCGGTGTCGTCGCCGAGCGGCGTCAACAGGCCCTTCGATGCCAGATCCTGGATCAGGCCCGGCTGCGGCAGCACGGCGATGTTGGGCGGGCTGCCGGCCTGCGTGTCGATGACGATCTGCTGTTCGTAGTTCTCCGACGAGGAGTACTTGATCTCGGCGCCGGTGGCTTCCGAGAAATAGTCGAGAACGGTGCGGATGAGGCCCTCGTCCTCGCCGCGCCATGGTCCGAAGATCGTCAGCGTCTCGCCCTTGAGGTCGACTTTCTTGAGCTCTTCGAAATTCGCCCAGTTGAAGCGGGGGTCTTCGCCCGGCTTGAACTTCAGTTCGGCTTGCGCCGGTGCGCTCAGGGCGAGCGTAGCAAACGCGGCGCCCAGCAGAAGCATTTTCTTCATTGGTATTCCTCCCAGTGGTCACAAACACCCGGACGGAACCTCCATTCCGTCCGCCGACGCTGCAGGACTGTGACTCAGTCGGAAAGGAACCGCAACCTTCCGCAGAGTCTTCCAAAGCGCTTTGGCTTTTTTGATCACGCCATTGAATCGGTCGGAAGTCAAGAGGGCGAAAAGCTAATCGATTTAATTTTTGCAGTGAAAGCCAGTGAAAGTGCAGCGCAGCATGCTTTTATGGCAGTGCAACAGCAAATTTTACTTCAAACCCGCCGAAACGGTGCTTATGGTCGGCACGCTTGGTTGCGCTGTCCATGGCGCCTAGATCGATTCAATTTAAAAGCGCTTTGAGGCTTGGAGGCCTCCTGTGAACCTCAAACAGCTCGCCCATATGCTGGCGCTATCGCAGACCACGGTAAGCCGCGCGCTGAACGGCTACCCTGAGGTCAACGAGGAAACGCGCCGGCGGGTGATGGATGCCGCCAAGCGCCATGGCTACCGCCCGAACCCGAGCGCGCGTCGGCTGGCGACCGGCAAGACCGGCATGATCGGCTATGTCTTGCCCACCGGCACGGCCGTCGATATCGATCCACATTTCGTCGAATTCCTGTCCGGCCTCGGCGACTACGCCCGCTCGCACGAGCTGGACCTGGTGCTGTCACCCGCCGATGCCGATGACCAGGAGACCACCTATCGGCGTATCGTCGCCAACCGGCAGGTCGACGCCGTCTACATCTCCTCACCCCGCCCGACCGACCGGCGGGTGGCGCTGGTCAACACGCTTGGCATCCCTTTCATCGTCCATGGCCGCAGCGACGGCTTCGATTTCGACTATCCCTTCACCGACATCGACAATGAGGGCGCCTTTCACGAGGCGGCACGGCTGCTTATCCAGCTCGGACACCGGCGGCTGGCGCTGATCAACGGCGACGACCGCGAGACCTTCGCCATCCATCGCGAGCGCGGCGTGCGCCGGGCGCTGGCGGCCAGTGGGCTGACGCTCGGCGAGCGCCATGTCTGTTCGCTCGCCATGACCGAGGAGAATGGCTATCGCGCCGCCAGGCGACTGCTCGAACAGGGTGACGCGCCGACGGCAATCGCCTGCTCCAGCCTGATCATGGCGCTCGGTGTCGTGCGCGCGGTGCGTGATCTCGGCCTGACCATTCCCGGCGATCTGTCGCTGATCGCCCATGACGACGTTTTTCCGTGGCTCAAGCCGGAGAATTTCTCCGTGCCGCTGTCGACGACGCGCTCGTCGATCCGGCTCGCCGGCGCGCGCGTCGCCGAGCGGCTCGCGGCGCGCATCTCCGGCCTGGAAGAAGGGGCTCGCGGCGAGGTCTGGCCGGTTGACCTGGTGGTCAGGGGCTCGGTTGCAGGAGCGCCGGTTTAGGGATCTGCCTGTACCCGCCCTTGCTTTGGCTTTTGCAGGGTGGCAACCAGATAGCCAGAGCCATCAGCCAGTCCTCCAGGGTGCGCCCTTTGCCCACATTCTCGTTCTCCGAAACGGATCCAATCCAGCATCCTGGCCCACCGCCGAAGAGGTCGGAGGTGGTCATCGTTGGTGGCGGTATTATCGGCGTGACCACAGCTCTCTTCCTTGCGCAGCGCAACATTCCGGTGACGCTGCTGGAAAAGGGACGCGTTGCGGCCGAACAGTCGTCGCGAAACTGGGGCTGGATCAGAAAGCAGGGACGAGACGCGGATGAACTGCCTGTCGTCATTGAGGCTATTCGCCTGTGGCGGCAACTGGCTGAAGAATGCGGCGAAGACATTGGGCTGACCCAGACCGGCGTGACCTACCTGGCGAACTCCGACAAGGACATGGCCGGCTTCGAACAGTTCATGAAGATCGCCGCGATCCATGAACTCGACACGCACCTCCTGGACACAGATGAAACCGCGAAGCTCATCAAAGGCATGTCGCGCAAGTTCAAGGGCGCGATGACGACACCCTCCGATATGCGCGCGGAGCCTTGGCTGGCAGTGCCTGCGCTTGCTCGGCTTGCCGTCAGAAAGGGTGCGAGAATCGTAGAGAATTGCGCAGCGCGGACCCTCGAAATCTCAGGCGGCAGGATCAAGGGCGTGTGGACCGAGGCGGGATACATCGAGACCTCCAGCGTACTGGTCGCAGGCGGCGCCTGGTCGTCCCTCTTCCTTCGAAGACACGGCGTCTCCATCCCCCAACTCAGCGTCAGGGTAACCGTAGCCGCAACGGAACCCCTGCCTGAAATCTATGCAGGTGCGGCGACTGACGAACGCATCGCTTTCAGGCGCCGGCAGGATGGCGGCTACACACTCGCTGCAGGCGGCAGCCATCTGCATTACCTGGGACCTGACGCCTTCCGGCACGCCACCAAATATCTTCCCGCCCTCAGGGACAATCCGCTGGGAACACGCTATTTCCCGCTCGCGCCCTCAGGCTACCCCGATGCATGGTCGACGCCGCGCGATTGGGCGCCGGATTCGCGGAGCCCTTTTGAGAGAATGCGAGTGCTCAGCCCGGCTCCTGAACCGGCCCGTCTGCGTTCGATTGAACGCAGATTCAAACGTCTTTTTCCGCAATTCGAGAGGGTTCGCCTAAAAACCAGCTGGGGCGGCATGATAGACGCCATGCCCGACGTCGTCCCGGTTGTGGATCACGTACAGGCAGTCGGCGGTCTTTTCGTCGCGACCGGAATGAGTGGTCACGGCTTCGGTATCGGGCCTGGAATCGGTCGCGTCGTTGCCGATATGATGCAGGGAAACGAGACCGGGCACGACCTCAGCCGCTTTCGACTGTCACGCTTCTATGACGGGAGCCCTGTTCGGTTAGGCCCGAGCCTCTGAACTGGTCGCGCGAAGTCGACGGAATTTCGGCGCATGTCGCCCGGGCTCACTTCTTCGCCACTTCCGCCGCCTTGGTATCCAGCAGCCCATAGCCGAAATCATTGTCTCTGCCCTTAGGGCCGAGATCCCTGGCGGTTTCAGCCAGCGCCTTCTCGATCTCGTCGGCCGAGCGGTCGGGCGCGGCATGGATCAGATTGGCGACGGCGCCGCTGACGATGGCTGCGGCAAACGAGGTGCCAGTGACGACATCCGAGCCGGCGCCGCTCGGCGCCACCATCTCGACGCCGGGCGCCGAGATGAAGACATAGGCGCCGCGATTGGCCTGCGGCATCAGCCCGTCCTTGGCGTCGGTGGCGGTCACCGCAATGACGCCGTCGAAGGCGGCCGGATAGCCGTAGGGCGCCTTCGGCCCGTTATTGCCTGCGGCGGCGACCAGCACGATGCCAAGCGCCCTCGCATTGCGGCAGGCGATGCCGAGCAAATCGTTCTTGGGCCCGACGAAGCTCATATTGATGATGCGCACGTCCTGGTCCGCCGCCCAGTCGAGCGCGGCCAGGATCACGTCCATCGTCGACTTGCCGCCTTCGAAGGCGCGGGCGTGGTAGATCTTGGCTCCCGGCGCCATGCCTTGCAGCGCACCGACGCCGGCGATCAGCCCGTCTATCGAGGTGCCGTGGTCACGCTTCTCGACTGGCACGTCGGGCATGGCGTCGAACTGTTCGGCGATGACGCCGGACAGCGCCGGGTTGGTGTCGTCGATGCCGGTGTCGATGACGGCGATGCGCACATTCTCACCGCTCGCCTGTTTCTCATCGAGGGCGATGCGATCGAAGGCATAGTTGACGATGCTGGCCGCCTGCTGCAGCGAATAGACATGGTTGGGCTCGCGCCGCTGGGTGCGGCCATCGGCGGCAAGCTGCGCCAGCACGACGCCCACCGGGCGGCCATTGGGAATGCCGAAGCGCACCAGTGTGGTGCCGAGCAGTCGCGACTGGCGCTGTGAGCGCACCTGGAGGCCAAAAGCGGTGGCGATCTGCTGGACGACGCCGGCGTCGCCATCGACCGTCACCAGCACCTCGTCGGGCACGAAGTCACCAATGACGGCCCGCGGCGGCTCGGTCGCCACCAGATCGGCCGGGGCAACGATCGGCCCGGCCGGCGCGGCCGGTGTCGCCGGCGCATCGGCCGGTGGGGCTGGCGGCGCTGTTGGAGCCTCCGCTGGATTGGGGAACAGGTCGACGATCAGCTCTGGTAGAAAGACGGCACCGGCCTGGGTCGCACCGCCGGGCGTTCCGCCATCCTTGGCGCAATCGCCGCCGGCTGCATTTTTGCCGTTGAGGCAGTCGATTTCTGTCTGGCTGAGGTTCGGATCATTGGTCTGCGCAAAGGCAGGCGCGGCGACGATTGTCATCGCCGCAGCAAGAAGTGCCGCACATCGAATGACCGCCTTAGCCGCCATCAACCGGTTTCCTTCCCTCGAGCACAGTTTCCGCAAAAGGCTGGGCGGCAATAAGGCCGACGAGCTTGGTGTAGTCTGCTCCAGTCTTGGCCGGGATGGCAATGCGGAAGACGCCCGAGGCGGTCGGCCCGCCAGCAATCTTCAGCCCGTTCTGGTCGAGAAAGACGGCGATGTCGGACATCTTCGCCTCCGGCTTGAACTTGACCAGCGCGAAGGGCAGTTTCGCCAGATCGTCCTCGGCGCCGGCAATCTCGAAATCGCCACCCTTGCCGCCGGGCTGCACAAAAGACTGCACCATGACCAGGGCAAGTAGCACCGCCGCCGCGGCCCAGGCGACGCCGATCGGCACCGCCATGAAGCGGCCCCAGGCCTGCGCCAGCCAGGACGAACCTTGTGCCGCGCGTGCCGGACCGGCCTCGGCGTCGAGCGCCTTGGCGAAGCGGCTGAGCGCATCGGTCGGCGGCCGGATCATCTCGTTGGCGGCCGTCGTGCCGGAGAACTCGGCCTCGGCCTCGCCCAGTGCGGCAAGCGCCGCCGGGTCGCTCGCCAGCCATTCCTCGATGGCTTCGAGTTCCGACCCTTCCAGCGAACCGTTCAGGTAGAACGGCAGTAGTGTTTCCATTTCGTCGCGGCGCGACATTTTTTCAGCGGCGCTCATGGCCACCCCCTGTCGTAACCGGCGGCCTTGAGGGCTTCGCCGAGTTTCTTGCGGGCGTAGAACATCCTGGTCTTGACCGTGGCCACCGGAATGCTGAGCACCTCGCCGATCTCGGTCACCGACTGCCCATGATAGTAGGCAAGGTCGATCACCACCCGATGTTCTTCCGGCAAGGCATCGACAAAGCGCCGCAAGGCAGCGCCCTTGTTTTCCTTCATGGTGGCGACTTCCGGCGTGTCGGCGCTGTCGGGAACCTGCGCCGCGTCATCGTCGTCGATCCAGTCTTCCTTTTTCTTGCGCAGCAGGGACAGCGCCTTGAAGCGGGCGATGCCGAGCAGCCAAGTCGAGACTTCCGAGCGGCCCTCGAAGCCAGGGGCCTGGCGCCAGAGCTCGAGAAAGACCTCGTTTGCGATATCGTCAGCCATCATTTCCGATCCCGTCTGGCGCGCCACGAAGCGGTAGACCCGCGCGTGGTGGCGCATGAACAGGAGCCGAACAGCGGCACGGTCGCCCTTCGCGACCCGGTCGACAAGCGCGCGATCGGTCTCCGTCGCTGCCGTCATGGCCGGTCGAGCCGCCTGGCTCCTGTCTGCTCTGTCGCCGATCGATCCAAAAAGGTTCATCCTTCCGCCAAGGAATTTTCGGGAGGCTAACCGAAGAGCGGGGAGGTTGCCAGAGCCCCTCTTTCCTTCTCCCCCTGTGGGAGAAGGTGGATCGGCGCGCAGCGCCGAGACGGATGAGGGGTGCTGGACGGATCGCTACGCCGAAGAATTAAGCGCTTAAAATCCCTCAATATTTTCGCGCCGAGTTTCTTCCAGCACCCCTCATCCGTCTTGTCGTTTCGCGACAATCCACCTTCTCCCACAAGGGGAGAAGGGAAGAGCCGCTCAGCTCAAGAAAGGCTTTGCCTTCATCGTCGCCGGCACCGGCACACCAAGCCGCTTCAGCACCGTCGGCGCCAGCTGCAGCTGGTTGAGCAACGTGTCGGCCTCCGGTCCCTTGCCGGGTCCGAAATAATACAGCGCGAAATCCTGCATCTCGTCGTCGTGGCCGCCATGATGACCGCGGTCGGTCTGGCCGTGATCGGCGGTGACAATCACTTCGTAGCCGGCTTCCCGCCAGCGCGGCAGGAAGGCGGCCAGCATGCCGTCCATGGCATAGACGGCATGGTCCATCTCATGGCAGTCGTGGCCAAAGCGGTGGCCCATCGAGTCCAGCGTACAGCTGTGCAGGATGCCGTAGTCGATGCCGTGGCGTTTGGTCAGCATGGTCAGCGTCGCGAACAGGTCGACGTCGCTCGGCGTCATCTGGTTCCTGAGATTGTAGCCGGTCATGGTGTGGAAGCGGCCATGTGCGATCGGCCCGCCGGGTTCGTCGAACTCCATGTCCTCGACCGGGTCGAACGGATAGGCACGGAAGAATTCGGACCAGTAGGAATGGGTGACGGCGCCTGTCTTGCCGCCAGCCCTGCTGACCTCGGAGAAGATGTCCGGCTGGGTAACGCGAAAACGGTTCTCGTTGGACAGGATGCCGTGCACCTGCGGCGACACCCCGGTGTGGATCGAGGCGTAGCAGCAGGCAGAAGTCGACGGCAGCACCGAGCGCATCTTCCAGACCTGCGCTTCGCCCGAGAGCACCCAGCCCTCGAGATTGCCCATCAGCCGGCGCCAGTTCCGGTAGGGCACGCCGTCGAGGATGATCAGCAACAGTTTTGTCTCGAGCGCCAAGGGCTGCTCCGGAAGGCTTTGTCGTTGAAGGCAAGTCTTCGCGGCTGGTGCCGCGAAACCGCTAGTTTCCCGCGCTGGCCATGCGCCGTCCCTTGATCGCCTTTTCCAGCCAGCCGATTTCCATTTCCGGAACGGAGGAGAGCAGGAGATCGGTGTAGGCGTCGAAGGGCGGCGACAGCACCTTGCTCTTCGGCCCGTAGCGCACCACCTCGCCGCGATACATCACCGCGATCGAATCGGCGATCGACTTCACGGTCGCCAGGTCATGGGTGATGAACAGATAGGCGACGTTTTCTTCCTTCTGCAGCTCCAGCAGCAGCTTGAGGATGCCGTTGGCCACCAGCGGGTCGAGTGCCGAGGTCACCTCGTCACAGATGATCAGTTTCGGCTTGGCGGCGAGCGAGCGGGCGATGCAGACGCGCTGCTTCTGGCCGCCGGAAAGCTCGGCCGGGTAGCGGTCGGAAAAGCCCTTGCCCATCTCGATCTTGTCGAGCAGTTCGGCGACGCGTTTGTCGCGCTCGCGCCCGCGTATGCCGAAGTAGAATTCGAGCGGCCGGCCGATGATGGTGCCGACCGTCTGGCGCGGGTTCATCGCCACGTCGGCCATCTGGTAGATCATCTGTAACTGCTGCAGATCCTCCTTCGGCCGGTCGGCAAGCCGGTTGGCCAGCGGCCGCCCGTCGAAGGTGACTGTTCCCTCTTCAGGTGGCAACAAGCCGGTGATGGCGCGCGCCAGAGTCGACTTGCCGGAGCCGGACTCGCCGACCACGGCCAGCGTCTGGCCCGGATAGATGTCGACGGAGACGTTCTTCAGCACTTTGATATGGCTGCGGCCATAGGCAGCGGTAACGTTCTTGACCGACAGGAACGGCGTCGTGCCGGGCTTTTGCTCGTGGTGCTCGATCTCGTGCACCGAGACCAGCGCGTTGGTGTATTCCTGGCGCGGCTCCTTGATGATCTGGCGAGTGCCGCCCCATTCGACCAGCCGGCCATGGCGCAGCACCATGATCTCGTCGGAGACCTGGGCGACGACGGCAAGGTCGTGGGTGATGTAGAGCGCCGCCACATGGGTATCGCGGATGGCGTCCTTGATTGCCGCCAGCACGTCGATCTGCGTCGTCACGTCGAGCGCCGTGGTCGGCTCGTCGAAGACGATCAGGTCGGGCTCGGAGCACAGCGCCATCGCCGTCATCACGCGCTGCAGCTGGCCGCCGGAGACCTGGTGCGGGAAGCGCTCGCCGATGGTTTCGGGGTTTGGCAGGCTGAGCTTCTTGAACAGCGCCACCGCGCGTTTTTCGGCCTCGGCCCGTGTCGCCGTGCCGTGCAGCAGCGTGGCTTCCACCACCTGGTCCATCAGCTTGTGCGCCGGGTTGAAGGCCGCCGCCGCCGATTGCGCGACATAGCAGACCTCTCGGCCGCGCAGCTTGCGAAAACCTTCCTTGCCGCCCTTGAGGATGTCTCGGCCGTTGAGGATGACCTCGCCGCCGGTGATGCGCACGCCGCCGCGGCCATAGCCCATCGACGACAGGCCGATGGTCGACTTGCCGGCGCCGGACTCGCCGATCAGGCCAAGCACCTTGCCCTTTTCGAGCGTCAGCGACACGTCATGGACCAGCACGATGTTTTTCGGCGGCTCGCCCGGCGGGAACACCGTCGCCTCGATGCGAAGGTTGCGGATGTCGAGCAGCACGGATTTCTTCTGCTGGTCAGCCATCACCCGCGTCCTCCCTTCAGGCTTGTCGTGCGGTTGAGCACCCAGTCGGCGACCAGATTGACGGAAATCGCCAGCATCGCGATCGCCGCTGCCGGAATGAGGGCAGCGCCAATGCCGAAGACGATACCGTCCTTGTTTTCCTTGACCATGCCGCCCCAGTCGGCGTCCGGCGGCTGTACGCCAAGGCCGAGGAAGGACAGTGTCGACAGGAACAGCACGGCATAGATGAAGCGCAGGCCGAGTTCCGAAACCAGCGGCGACAGCGCATTGGGCAGTATCTCGCGGAAGATGATCCAGCCGCTGCCTTCGCCGCGCAATTTGGCGGCCTCGACATAGTCCATGACGTTGATGTCGACGGCGACCGCGCGCGACAGGCGATAGACGCGGGTCGAGTCGAGAATGCCCATCACCAGGATCAGCGTCACCAGGTTGGTCGGCAACACCGAAAGCACGACGAGGCCCATGATCAGCGTCGGGATCGACATCAGCAGATCGACAAGCCGCGACAGCAGCGTGTCGTACCAGCCGCCGAACACCGCCGCCGAGAAGCCGAGAATGGCGCCGAGCGAGAACGACAGCGCGGTGGCCAGCACGGCGATGAACAGCGTGATGCGGGCGCCGTAGATCATGCGCGACAGCAGGTCACGGCCGAGATTGTCGGTGCCCAGCCAATGTGCTGATGACATCGGTTCCCAGACGTCACCGATGATCTCGCCATTGCCGTGTGGCGCGATGAAGGGCGCGAAGATCGCCGCCAGAACGAACAGTGTCGTCAGCACGATGCCGATCAGCGCGGGGATCGGGATGCGTTTGATATCGAGCATGCCCGCCCCCTATTTCGGATGTCTGAGACGCGGATTGGCGACGATTGCCGCTATGTCCGCAATGATGTTCAGGCTGATGTAGACGGCGGCGAAGATCAGGCCGACCGCCTGCACGACAGGCACGTCGCGCTTGGTGACGTGGTCGACCAGATACTGCCCCATGCCCGGATAGACGAAGATCACTTCGACCACGACGACGCCGACGATCAGATAGGCGAGGTTGAGCATGACGACGTTGATGATCGGCGCGATGGCGTTGGGAAATGCATGCTTGCGAATGACATTGAAGGCCGACAGGCCTTTCAGCTCCGCCGTCTCGACATAGGCCGACTGCATGACATTGAGGATCGCGGCGCGCGTCATGCGCATCATATGGGCGAGCACCACCAGCGTCAGCGCCGTTGCCGGCAGCGCGATCGCCTGCATGCGCTCGCCGAAGGGCATGTCGTCATAGACGGTCGAAATGCCAGGAAAGATCTGCCATTTCACGGCGAAGAAATAGACCAGCACATAGCCGATGAAGAATTCGGGAAACGATGTCGACGCGAGCGCGAGTCCGGAGATCAGCTTGTCGACCCAGCCATTGCGATAGCGCACCGCAATCAGGCCGAGAATGATCGCCAGCGGCACCGCCACGACTGCGGCCCAGAAGGCGAGGAACAGCGTGTTCCACAACCGTCCCTTGATCGACGTTGCAATATCCTGGCCGCTCGACATGGCGGTGCCGAGATCGCCGGTCACCACGCCGCCGAGCCAGCGGAAATACCTGATATAGGCCGGATCGTTTAGCCCGAGCTGCTCGCGCAGATTGGCGAGCGACTCCGGCGTCGCCGATTGTCCGAGAATGGCTTGCGCGACGTCGCCGGGCAGAATCTGGGTGCCGGCGAAGATCAGGACCGAAACGGCCAACAGGAGAACGATGCCCAGCGCAATGCGCTGGGCAATTAGTTTCAGGATGGGTGAGGACATATCCGCAAAGCCGGGCTCAGGCTTCGAGCCAGCACTTCGCCAGTGCGTAGCCGTTCATCAGCTCCTGATGCGGATCGTCAACCCAGCCGCCAACCTTGGCGCCCGTCGCGTCGATGAACTGGTTGAACATCGGCAGGATCAGGCCGCCTTCGTCGCGGACCATGACAGCCATGTCGTGGTACATCGCCTTACGCTTGGCCTCGTCGAGCTCGGCGCGGGCCGCCAGCACCATCTTGTCGAAATCCGGACGCTTGAAACGCGTGTCGTTCCAGTCGGCCGTCGACAGATAGGCGGTGGAGTACATCTGGTCCTGCGTAGAGCGTCCGCCCCAGTAGGAAGCGCAGAAGGGCTGCTTGTTCCAGACTTCCGACCAGTAGCCGTCGCCCGGTTCGCGCTTGATCTCCAGCGTGATGCCGGCCTTGGCCGCACTCTGCTGGAAGAGCTGTGCGGCATCGACGGCGCCGGGGAAGGCGACATCCGATGTGCGCAGCAGCACGGAGCCGTCATGGCCCGACTTCTTGAAGTGGAACTTGGCCTTGTCGGGATCGTACTTGCGCTGTTCGATCTCGGTGAACAGCGGGTAGGAAGCGTTGATCGGGAAGTCGTTGCCGAGCGAGCCGTAGCCGCGCAGGATCTTGTCCAGCATCTCTTCACGGTCGATCGCCAGCTTCAAAGCCATGCGCAGATCGGCGTTGTCGAAGGGCGCCGTGTCGCAGTGCATGATGAAGACGTAATGGCCAGGGCCGGCGTGGTTGCGGATGGTGACGCCGGGCAGGCGCTTGATCAGATCGACGATCTTCGGCTCGACGCGGTTGATCATGTTGACCTGGCCACCCTGCAGGGCTGCCGTGCGCGCCGTGGCATCGTTGATGACGATGATCTCGATCTGGTCGGCATGGCCCATCTTGTCGCCTTGCCAGTAGTTGGCGAAACGCTCGCCGCCATGGCGCACGCCGGGCTCGTTGGTCTTGACCTTGTAGGGACCGGCCGAGATGCCGGCATCGGCTCCGTCCTTGCCGCCATTCGGCTGGACGATCAAATGATAGTCGCTGAGCAGGTAGGGAAGGTCGGCATTGGCTTCCTTCAGCGTCAGCACGACTTCCTTGCCGCTGGCCTTGATGGTCTCGATGCCCTTCATGTAGCCGAGCGCGCCGGACTTCGACTTCTCGTCGGAATGGCGCTCGAGCGTGGCGGCCACGTCCTCGGCGGTCACCGTCTTGCCGTTGTGGAATTCGACGCCGTCGCGGATCTTGAGCGTCCACACCTTGGCGTCGTCCGACGAGCCGATCTCCTCGGCAATGCGGTTCTCGAGTTTCCCTTCCGGGGAAAGCTCGACGATCATTTCGCCCCACATCTTGCCGAAGGCGAACGGCACCTGCGTCATCATCAGCGCCGGGTCGAGGCTGTTGGTGGACTCGCCGCCGACCAGACCGGCCTTCAAAGTGCCGCCCTTGACCGGACCTGCCGCGCGCGCAGCGCTCGAAAGCAGCGAGTTGGCGAAGGGTGCGGTGACGCCGAGCGCTGCCGCCCGGCCGAGAAAATCGCGACGGCTCAGCTTGCCCGAAGCGACGCGTCGGCTAAGGAATTCCAGTTCGTTTGACATATTGAGTTCCTCACTCTGTTGGTTCGACCTTGTGGTCGTTTTTTGTTGATTGTTATCGGGGGAATAATGACCGTAAGGGAAACCCGTAAGCAAGACCGAATGCGACATGCCGTGGCGTAAATCGCACGTCGCAATTGGACCAACCTCGAAACCCGGCATGGGCGCTCAGAGCAGGGCGCGCGGGATCGTCTCTTCGAAATCGCGTTCGAAAACCAGGATTTCACCATCGTAGGCTTCGATTCTGGCGCTAACCGTGAAGCTTTGTGCGTCGGAGCGCATTTCGGCAAAGGTCTCGGTGCGCACCGACCATCCATTTCGCGACAATGTCTGCGTCCAGTGGGTTTTGCCCGAGGCTGACAGGGGATTGTCAGGATGGATCGTCCAGGTCTCGCGGGCGATGCTGCCATTTACCAGGTCATGCTCAAGATCGCGCACTGCGCCAAAATCGTCGACGATGGAAAGCGAGATGACCCCGGTCTTCTCGTCGCGGCCGACGTGACGCTCGGAATTGGCGGCACGGATTAACTTCGTCGCCCAGGGCGAGGCTGCCTCCGGCGAAGGGAAGGTTACTTCGTCGCCTTTCGCCAACGGGCGCTGCGGCAGCATGAGCGTCGCGGCCGACAGGTCGAGTTGGACCGGCTCCGGCGATGGCCAGATCATCGGCCAGTAGGCGTTTGAAACGGCGATGCGCAGGCGGTGGCCGGCCGGGACGCGGTAGGCGCACTGGTCGAGCACGACGCGGGCTGACACGGTTTCGCCTGGAACCAGCGCCTCGGGAAATTCATGCGAGTTGCGGTGGGTCAGGTTGAGCACGCCATAGGAAATCAGTTCCGAGGCGCCGTCCGGGTGCACGTCGCACAGCCGGACCGCGATATTGGCCTGGCGCCGGTCCGAAGAGACTCGCACCAGAACCTCCGGGGCGCCGACGATGTCGATCGCCTCGGTCAGCGTCGGCTGGTCGAAACACACCGACAGTGCATCATCGGGGCGCTGATCGCCCGGCAGTTCCGGGCCGAAGGTGAAGGGAAAATACTCGCCGCCGGCGAGGCCGCAGCTTTGCGGCGAAGCGACGATGACCGGCTTGCTGCCCTTGGGGATCAGCTCGATCGTCTGCGTCTTGATGTTTGGCGACGGCCATTCCTGCTCGGCGACCCAGCGGCCCGGCCGCTCGGGATGCCAGCGCGCGGGGCGGACGCTGTCCATCACATAGGCGCGGTAGGCCGGGTCGGCCTCGACGCCGGTGTCGACGCCCTTCAGCCAGCGGTCCCACCAGCGCAAGGCCTCCTGCAGGAAGCCTATGGCGGGCTTGGGTGCTGCGTAATGCGGGTATTTGTGGATCCACGGGCCGACAATGCCCTTGACCGGCGCTTCGATGTTGGCGGCGAGATGCGAGATCGTGTTGCGATAGCCGTCATGCCAGCCGCCGATCGACAGCACCGCGGCTTTGACGGCCGAAAAATCCTCGCAGATCGAACCGCGCTTCCAATAGGAATCGCGGTGCTGATGGCTAAGCCATAGCGGCAGCAGGAACTGTTGATTTTCCAGCCGCGTCATCCACAAATCGCGCCACCTGTTGTCGCCCGCGATCAGCGGATCCGGCGGCCGCGACGAATAGGACAGCATGGTCGAGGCCCAGCCGAAATTCTCGGTCAGCAGGCAGCCGCCCTTGTAGTGGATGTCGTCGGCATAACGGTCGACCGTCGAACAGATGCTGATCACTGCCTTCAGCGCCGGCGGCTGCATCGCGGCCACCTGCAGGCAGTTGAAGCCGCCCCAGGAAATGCCCATCATGCCGACGCTGCCATTGCACCAGGGTTGCGACGCCGCCCAGGCGATGACGTCGCAGGCATCCTGCAATTCCTGCTCGGAATATTCGTCGTCCATCAGCCCTTCGGAATCGCCATTGCCGCGCATGTCGACACGGATCGAGGCATAGCCGTGGCCGGCGAAATACGGATGCGTCAGCTGGTCACGGAAGATGGTGCCGTCGCGCTTGCGGTAGGGCAAATGTTCGAGGATCGCCGGCACCGGATCGTTGCTCGCATCCTCCGGCATCCATACCCGTGCCGACAGCCGGCAGCCGTCCGGCATGACGATCCCCATATCCGGGAACTCGACGACCTTGCGGGGGAACTCGGTGATGGTTTTCATGCGAACGCACTCCAGGACCGTCACATGATGGAGGCCGCCGGATCGCGTCATGGGCCAGTCGGCGAATTCGGCTGGTCAATCCGCGTCAGTTCAGCGGAATGTCGTTCTCTGCCTTGCTCTCCTGATAAACGCCGGAGAGCTCGTCGTAGCGGGCGGAGATTGCGCCGATCCGGGCTTCCAGCCGCCGGCGTTCCGCCTCGGGCAGCGTTCGCACCAGCTTGCGAATCGAAAAGCTCTTCCAGTAGGCGTTCTCGGCATTGTAGCCGCCGGGGTCGAGCGTGAAGACCTCTTTCAGGATCTTCAGATCGTGCGGAATGGCGAAAGAGTCGCGCGAATCCTCGTGACTGAACAGATAGTAGAAATTGTCGAAACCGGTCCAGGTGATCGCCGACAGGCAAAGCGAACAAGGTTCGTGCGTGGCAATGAAGATGGCGTCTTTCGTATCCACGCGCTCGGCCCTGGGCATTTCATAGAAGCGCTTCAGGCAATGCACCTCGCCGTGCCAGAGCGGGTTTTCCATCTCGTTGTTGGTTTCGGCCAGCACCAGCGAACGGTCGTCCTTGCGCAGGATCGCGGCGCCGAACAGCTTATTGCCATGGGCGACGCCTTGCGCGGTCTTCGGCACGATGTCGTGCTCGATCACGTCGAGCAGCCGGTCGATCAGCGAAATGTCGGTCATTGTTACTTTCCGTCGGGGAGATGGATCTCGTAGGCGTGCGAGAAATGGCACTCTTCGAGGTTTGAGCCGTCGCCGCCGCGGTCGACGATCAGGAAGTCCTGCGCCTCGCCGATCGGCGTCAGCACGCCGTGCCACAGATTGCGTGGGTAGTTGATGCCTTGGCCTGGCGCGGTGATGAAGGCATGAGGCTCGCCGGGACCTTCGGCACCGTCATGGCAGACCACGACCAGGAACGGGCGCGGCGACAGCGGGATGAAGGCCTGGCTGCCGAAAGGGTGGCGCTCGACCATGGCGAGCTTCAGCGGCAATTCGTAGGGCGTGCCGCGCACCATCGAAATCAGCACGCGTGCATTTGGCCCGGCGGCTTCGGCGGTAGCGAGTTCGTGGTAGCGCTCGGCCCGGCCGCCATTGATCGGGTAGTGATTGTCGCCGCCCATGTCGATCACGTCACCGAACTCGGCAAAGCTCTCGCGGGTCAGCGGCCGCGCAACGATCCGGGTCACGGCGCCCGCCTGGCGACGCCGGCGCCGCCAAGCTTGGCGTGGCGGTTGACGTCCTTGTAGAGCAGATAGCGGAATTTGGCCGGTCCGCCGGCATAGCAGGCCTGCGGGCAGAAGGCGCGCAGCCACATATAGTCGCCGGCCTCGACCTCGACCCAGTCCTGGTTGAGCCGGTAGACGCCCTTGCCCTCCAGCACATAGAGCCCGTGTTCCATCACATGGGTCTCGGCGAAGGGGATGACCGCACCCGGCTCCAGCGTCACCACGGTGATGTGCATGTCGTGGCGCATGTCGGCCGGATCGACGAAGCGCGTCGTTGCCCACCGGCCTTCGGTGCCAGCCATTGGCGTCGGCGCGATCTCCTGTTCGTTGGCGAAGAAGGCTGGCGGCACATCGATACCCTCGACGGCCTCGTAAGCCTTGCGGATCCAGTGGAAGCGCACAGCTGCACCGCTTTCGTTGCGGACCGTCCATCCGCTGGCCGGCGGCAGGAAGGCAAAGCCGCCGGGACGCATGACATGCGTCTTGCCGCCGACGGAGACACTCAGCTCGCCTTCGACCACGAACAGGCCGCCCTCGGCGCCGGCATCGGGTTCAGGCCGGTCGCTGCCGCCACCGGGCGCGATCTCGACGATGTATTGCGAAAACGTCTCGGCAAAGCCCGACAGCGGCCGCGACAATATCCAGACGCGGGTCTTGTCCCAGAACGGCAAGGCGCTGGTGACGATATCCTGCATCACCCCCCTGGGGATGATGGCATAGGCCTCGGTGAAAACGGCGCGGCCGGTCAGCAACTCGCTCTGGCCGGGGTGGCCGCCCTGCGGCGCATAATAGGTTCGGTCAGCCATCTTGATCGTATCCGCCATCTTGATCGTGTCCATTGAGTTCAAACCTATTGCGGAAGCATGTCCTTGAGCCGAAGCAGCGCAATGCGCTCGACCTGTTTGCAGGCGGTTTCGAATTCGGTGGCGCGGTTGTTACCGATGCGCGCCTCGAACTCGGCCAGGATCTCCTCCTTGGTCTTGCCTTTCACCGCGATGATGAAGGGGAAGCCGAAGGTGGTGACGTAAGCGGCATTGAGCTTGGAGAACAGCTCGCGCTCCTTGTCGGTCAGCGCGTCGAGCCCGGCCGACGCCTGTTCTTTCGTCGACTCCGCCGTCAGCCGCTTGGCCTTTGCCAGCTTGCCGGCAAGGTCGGGATGGGCGTTGAGCACGGCGAGCCGCTCGGCCTCGCTGGCGGCGCGAAAGATGCGGCAGAGTGCATTGTGCAACCCGCCGGCGCTGTCATGTGCCGGGCCGAGTTCCAGCTCATAGGCGCGCTCGGCGATCCATGGCGAATGCTCGAAGACGCCGCCAAAGGCATTGACGAAGGCTTCGAACTCCATCTTCGACGGACGCAGCTCCGGCAGCCGGAACGGATGCGTCGCCTGCCAGTGTTTTGCGATGTCGACGCGCCGCGCCAGCCAGACCTTGTCGTGCGATTTGACGTAATCGACGAAGCGCTTCAGCGCCGCCACCCGGCCCGGCCGCCCGACAAGGCGGCAGTGCAGGCCGATGTTCATCATGCGCGGCCGCCCTTCTCTGCCCTCGGCATAGAGCGTGTCGAAACTGTCTTTCAGATAGGCGAAGAACTGGTCGCCCGAATTGAAGCCTTGCGGCGTGGCGAAGCGCATGTCATTGGCGTCGAGCGTATAGGGGATGATAAGTTGCGGCTTGCCGGCACCGTCCGGCCCGTCATGTTCGAACCAGTAGGGCAGTTCGTCGTCATAAGTGTCCGACACATAGTCGAAGCCACCTTCTTCCGCCGCCAGCCGCACGGTGTTGATCGAGGTGCGGCCGGTGTACCAGCCGGTCGGCCGTGCCCCTGTCACCTCGTAGTGCAGCTTGATCGCTTCCTCCATGTCGCGGCGCTCGTCTTCCACGGCGTGGTCGCGGTAGTCGATCCATTTCAGCCCATGCGAGGCGATTTCCCAGCCGGCCTCCTGCATTGCCGCAACCTGGTCGGGTGAACGGGCAAGGGCTGAGGCGACGCCGTAGCAGGTGATCGGCACCCGCGCTTCGGTGAACAGGCGCAGCAGCCGCCAGAAGCCGGCGCGGGCGCCATACTCGTAGATCGATTCCATGTTCCAGTGGCGCTGGCCGAGCCAGGGGGCGGCGCCGACAATCTCGGACAGGAAGGCTTCCGAGGCCTTGTCGCCATGCAGGACGCAGTTCTCGCCGCCCTCCTCATAGTTGACGACGAACTGCACCGCGACATGCGCGCCGCCAGGCCATTTTGGATCCGGCGGATTGGCGCCGTAGCCGCGCATGTCTCTGATGTAACGCATCGTCACTCCTGCCGGATGTTGTCGTGAGGATAGTCGAAAGGGTTGCCTGCGCATTCCCCCGAAAATTTTTGAAAGTGTTTTTGTCCTGCTCCGCTCGACCGGGACTTATGCATCGCCTTTAATTGGCGCACAATTCAACAGCAACCGGGAATGGGAGGCGGCCAGTGGCAGAAACGTCGAAAGCCGATGGCGGGCGTCTGACGACCCACGTCCTCGACACCGCGACCGGCAGACCGGCGGCGGGCCTGTCGATTGCGCTTTTTCACCTCGATGGCCAGGCGCGGACGCATCTGAAGACGGTCGTGACCAACGCCGACGGCCGCTGCGATGCGCCGCTGCTGGCCGGCGCGGAATTCCGCACCGGCGAATATGAACTGGTCTTTGCCGCCGGCGACTATCTGCGGCAGCAAGGAACCAAACTGCCGGAACCGGCCTTCCTCGACAATGTGCCGATCCGCTTCGGCATGGCCGAGCCGGTGCACTATCACGTGCCGCTGCTCGTCTCGCCCTACGGCTATTCGACCTATAGGGGGAGCTGACGCATGGCTAAGGTCAAGACCCGCAACGAGATCCGCTTCATCCTCAATGGCGAGAACATCGCGCTGACCACGGTCGCGCCCGATGAAATCTTGCTCGACTGGCTGCGGCTGAACCGTTCGCTGCGCGGCACAAAGGAAGGCTGTGCCGAAGGCGATTGCGGCGCCTGCAGCGTGCTGGTCGGCAGGCTCTCCGCCGGCAGACTGGTCTATGAAAGCGTCAACGCCTGCATCCGCTTCCTCGGCTCGCTCGACGGCACCCATGTCGTGACGGTCGAGCATCTGCGTGGTGAAGCAGGCCAGTTGCATCCGGTGCAGCAGGCGATGGTCGATTTCCACGGCTCGCAATGCGGCTTCTGCACGCCGGGCTTCGTCATGTCGCTCTATGGCCTGTGGATGCGGTCGCCGGAGCCATCGGATGCGGCAATCGAAAAAGCGCTGCAAGGCAATCTTTGCCGCTGCACCGGCTATGAGGCGATCATGCGCGCCGCGCGCGCCATTTCCGGCTACGGCAAGGCGGCAAAGGATCCGCTGGCGCCGGAGCGCAAGGCCATTACCGCCAAGCTTTTGGCGATGAAAGACGGTGCGCGCGTCGAGATCGGCACCGGCAAGGCGCGATTGGTCGTGCCGGCCGATGTCGATGATTTCGCTGCCGTGCTCGACAAGCAGCCGGGTGCCACTATCGTTGCCGGTTCGACCGATGTCGGCCTATGGGTGACCAAGCATATGCGCGACATCTCGCCGGTGGTGTTCATCGGCAATCTTGACGGTCTCTGTACTATTTCCGAGGACAAGGGCGTGATCTCGATCGGCGCCGGCGTCACCTACAGCGATGCGTTTGCGACGCTGTCGAAACGCATCCCGGCGCTCGGGCCGCTGTTCGACCGCATCGGCGGCGAGCAGGTGCGCAACATGGGCACGATCGGCGGCAACATCGCCAACGGCTCGCCGATCGGCGACACGCCGCCGCCGCTGATCGCACTCGGCGCGCAACTGACGCTGCGCCGCGGCAAGGAACGGCGCACGATCGCGCTGGAGGACTTCTTCATCGCCTATGGCAAGCAGGACCGGCATGCCGGCGAATTCGTCGAGGCCGTGCATGTCCCTGTGCCGGCCAAGCGGACAAAGTTTGCCGTCTACAAGATCACCAAGCGCCGCGACGAGGACATCACCGCAGCCCTCGGCGCCTTTTTCCTGGATCTGGCAAAAGACGGTACGGTGGCTGACATTTGCATCGCTTATGGCGGCATGGCGGCGACGCCGAAACGGGCCCTCGGTGTCGAGAAGGCTCTGCTCGGTAAGCCCTGGACGGAGGCCACGGTCGAGGCGGCCATGGCCGAATACGCCAATGATTTCACGCCGTTGACCGACATGCGGGCGAGCGCCGAATATCGGGCGCTCGCGGCAAAGAACCTTTTGCTGCGCTTCTTTGCCGAGACCAGCGGTACCAAGGCGCCATTCCAGGTTTCACGGCACGAGGCGGCCTGATGAACAAGCACGCCACCCCCAATTTGAAGGCGCAAAAGATCGCCGGCGGTGTCGCCACCGACCAGCGCCATGATTCCGCGCACAAGCATGTCAGCGGCACCGCGATCTATATCGACGACATGCCGGAGCCGGCCGGCACGCTGCATGGCTGCCTCGGCCTTTGCACGGCCACCCATGCCACCATCACGAAAATGGACCTGTCGGCGGTACGCTCAGCACCCGGCGTCGTCGATGTGTTGACGGCCAAGGATATACCTGGCGAGAACGACATTTCGCCGACCGGCCGTCACGACGAGCCGGTGCTCGCCGACGGCAAGGTGCAATTCCATGGCCAGCCGATCTTCTGCGTCATTGCCGAGACGCGCGAGCAGGCCCGCCGTGCCACAAGGCTGGCCAAGGTCGAATACAAGGAATTGCCTTTCGTCACCGACATCGGCGAACTCAACCCGAAGAAGGACAAACTGGTCACGCCGCCACTGACGCTGAAGCGTGGCGACGCCGCGGCCGCGATCAAGGCCGCTCCCCGCCGGCTGAAGGGAAAAATGCGCATCGGCGGCCAGGAGCACTTCTACCTCGAAGGCCATATCGCCATGGCCGTTCCCGGCGAGGACCACGACGTCACCATCTACTCCTCGACCCAGCATCCGAGCGAAGTGCAGCACATGGTCAGCCATGCGCTGGGTGTGCCGAGCAACGCCATCACGGTGGAAATCCGCCGCATGGGCGGCGGCTTCGGCGGCAAGGAAACGCAAGGCAACCAGTTTGCCGCTTTGGCCGCCATCGCCGCGAAAAAACACCATCGCGCGGTAAAGATCCGGCCCGACCGCGACGACGACATGATCGCCACCGGCAAGCGCCACGATTTCCTCGTGGACTACGAGGTCGGCTTCGACGACGATGGCAACATCCTTGGCGTCGACTTCATGTTCGCGGCACGCTGCGGCTTCTCGTCGGACCTGTCCGGCCCGGTGACGGATCGCGCGCTCTTCCACTGCGACAACACCTATTTCTGGCCGGCGGTACACGCGCAGTCGGCGCCGCTCTACACCAACACCGTCTCCAACACCGCCTTCCGCGGCTTCGGCGGGCCGCAAGGCATGGTCGGCGCCGAACGCGTCATCGACGAGGTTGCCTTTGCCGTCGGCAAGGATCCGCTCGAAATCCGCAAGAAAAACTTCTACGGCACGTCAGACCGCAACATCACGCCCTACCACCAGACGGTCGAGGACAACATCATCCACCGCATCGTCGCCGAGCTGGAGGCGAGCGCGGATTATGCAAGGCGCCGCCGGATCATCGAGGCGTTCAACGCCAACAGCCGCTTCATCAAGCGTGGACTGGCGCTGACCCCGGTCAAATTCGGCATCTCGTTTACCGCCACCCATTACAACCAGGCCGGCGCGCTGTTGCATGTCTACACTGACGGTTCGGTTCACCTGAACCATGGCGGCACCGAGATGGGGCAAGGCCTCTACGTCAAGGTGGCGCAGGTGGTGGCCGAAGAGTTCCAGATCGATCTCGACCAGGTGAAGATCACCGCGACGACGACGGGCAAGGTGCCGAACACCTCGGCCACGGCAGCATCGTCCGGCACCGACCTCAATGGCATGGCGGCGCAGAACGGCGCGCGACAGATCAAGGACCGGCTGACCAATTTCGCCGCCGAAAAGTACCAGGTGCCGCGCGACCAGGTTCTGTTCCTGCCCAACCGGGTGCGCATCGGCAACCAGGAAATCCCTTTCGCCGATTTGGTCAAGCAGGCCTATATGGCGCGCATCCAGCTGTCGGCGGCAGGTTTCTACAAGACGCCGAAAATCCACTGGAACCGCGACAAGGGCGAGGGCCGTCCGTTCTACTACTTCGCCTATGGCGCTTCGTGTTCGGAGGTTTCGGTCGACACGCTGACCGGCGAATACATGGTCGAGCGCACCGACATCCTGCACGAGACCGGCCGTTCGCTGAACCGCGCCATCGATCTTGGCCAGGTCGAGGGCGGCTTCATCCAGGGCATGGGCTGGCTGACGACTGAGGAACTTTGGTGGGATGCCAAGGGGCGGCTGCGCACCCATGCGCCGTCGACCTACAAGATCCCGCTCGCCTCCGACCGGCCAAAGATATTCAATGTGACGCTGGCCGACTGGCCGGAAGCCGGCGAGCCGACGATCCACCGCTCCAAGGCGGTCGGCGAGCCGCCGTTCCCGCTCGGCATGTCGGTGCTGCATGCGCTATCGGATGCGGTGGCAAGCGTCGCCGACCACAAGATCTGTCCGCGCCTCGATGCTCCCGCAACGCCGGAACGCGTGCTGATGGCGATCGAGCGGCTGAAGGCCAAGGCCTGAGTCCGGCCCAGGGTTGGCAACGGGTGCAAATCCGGCCGAAAAAGCCTATGTTTCCCGCACGGGAATGCGAAACATGAACTCGAAAGTGCAAAGCCTGAAAGACTTCCTTGCCGGTCAAGGCCGCGTTGCTTTGGTCGAAGTGGCCGGCACAAAAGGTTCGACGCCGCGCGAGAAGGGCGCCTTCATGCTCGTCTCGGCCGCGGCGATATCAGGCACGATCGGCGGCGGCCAACTCGAATATATGGCGATCGACAAGGCCCGGCAGATGGTGGGCAAAGAAGCCCGCATCGAGGTTGTCGAAGTCTGCGCGACGCTCGACGTGCCGCTCGGCCCCGAAATCGGCCAGTGCTGCGGCGGCAGGGTCGAGGTGCTGATCCGATTGGTCGAAGCGACGCTGGCGCAAGAGTTGGTCGCGGGGGCGGAAGCCGAAGAGGAGCATCTGCCGCATGTCTACATCTTCGGCGGCGGCCATGTCGGCCAGGCGTTGGCCGCGGCGGTGGCCTTGCTGCCGGTGCATGTCGTGGTTATCGAGACACGGGCCGAGGCGCTGGAAGGCATGCCGGAAGCCGTCGAAACCAGCCTGACGCCGATGCCCGAAGCGATGGTGCGCAAAGCCCCTGCCGGAACCGCCTTCGCCATCCTCACCCACGACCACGCGCTGGATTTCCTGATTGTCGCCGAAGCACTGAAACGCGACGATGCTGCCTATGTCGGCATGATCGGCTCGAAGACCAAGAAGGCGACGTTCAGGAACTGGTTCCTGAAGTCGGCCGACGGCAGCGAGGCCGAGTTTGCCCGGCTCGTCTCGCCGATCGGCGGCGATACGGTCAAGGACAAGCGGCCGCAGGTGATTGCTGCGCTTGCCGCCGCCGAGATCATGACGGCCTTGGTCGCCCACACGGCTGCATCAGTCGCTCCGTACCCGGCGTCTCGCGACAAGGCGATGGCCAGCTGAGGCGGTTTGCGGGCTGTGAGCAAAAGTCACAGCTGCTCCTCGCTTTCCTCGGTTCTCAAATGAGCTGAGAAGGTGTTTCCTGCCTCCTTTGCAGCATGAGGCAGAGACAAATGGACGTATTGAGGATCGCGGCCTTTTCCGATGGCGATACCGGCGGCAATCCTGCCGGGGTGTTGATTGCCGATGTCTTGCCCGATGCCGCCAAAATGCAGAGCGTCGCGGCTGAAGTCGGATTCTCCGAAACCGCCTTTGCCGCACCCGACGGCGACAACTGGCGGGTCCGCTATTTCTCGCCGGAATCCGAAGTTCCGTTTTGCGGCCATGCGACGATCGCCTTGGGTGCAGCGCTGGTTCGGCAGTTTGGTGATGGCGTCTTCGCGCTGATCCTCAACCAGGCCTCGATCACCGTCGAGGGTTTTCGCGATGGTGCGAATATCGCCGCTGCGTTGCAGTCGCCGCCGACCCACAGCAAACCTGCTCCGCAGAAGCTGGTCGCCGAGGCGCTGGCGCTGTTCGGCTATTCCTCAAGCGATCTCGATCCGGCCATTCCACCGGCGCTGATCCATGGCGGGGCCGACCACCTCTTGCTGGCGCTGAAGTCGCGCGAGGCCCTGGCCGCCATGGCCTATGAGCTGAAAGCCGGCCAGGCCCTGATGCGGCGCGAAGGCCTGGTCACCATTCTGCTCACTTACGCCGAAACGCCGCGCCTCTTCCACACCCGAAACCCGTTTGCCTCAGGCGGCGTCTACGAGGATCCGGCAACCGGTGCCTCGACGGCTGCATTCGCCGGCTATCTGCGCGACCTTGGCTGGCCGCATGGCGGCGCGATCGACATCGTCCAGGGCGAGGACATGGGCATCCGCTCACGTCTGCATGCTGATATTCCGTCCACGCCAGGCAGTTCGATACGGGTCTCGGGAACTGCCCGGATGATGGACGCTGGCTGAGGCGCGTTACGCCAGTCGTTTCAACCCGAGATGCTCACGCAGCGTGCGGCCTTCATATTCCCTGCGGAACAGGCCGCGCCGCTGCAACTCCGGCACGACGAGCATGGCAAAGGCATCGAGCTCGCCGGGAAAATAGGATGGCATGACGTTGAAGCCGTCGGCCGCACCACCCTCGAACCGCGCCTGCAGCTCGTCGGCGACCTGCGCCGCTGTACCGACGATGCGCCAATGACCGCGCGCGCCGGCGAAATGACGGGCAAGCTGGCGGATGGAAAGGCCGTCGCGGCGCGATTGTTCGATGACCAGCGCTTGCCGGCTTTTCATCCCCTCGCTCTCCGGCAATTCCAGCAGCGGCCCGTCGATCGGATAGCGCCAGAGATCGGAGATGCTGAGATAACTGGACAGCAGTGCTACGCCGACATCGTCGGGGATCAGCTCCTGCAACTCCTCGTATTTCTCGCGGGCTTCGGCTTCCGTTTCCGCCACGACGGGCGCCACGCCCGGCATGATCTTGATGTCGTCAGGCTCGCGCCCATAGGCCGCCATGCGCCCCTTCAGATCGTCGTAAAAGGCCTTGGCTTCCTCGAAAGTCTGCGCCGCCGTGAACACGACATCGGCGCTGCGGGCGGCTAGGTCGCGGCCGACATCCGAGGCGCCGGCCTGAACCATCACCGGCGCGCCTTGCGGCGAGCGCGGCAGGTCGAGCGGGTCGCGCACCGAAAAGCTCTGGCCATCATGGCCATGAAAGTTGGAACCTCGCCAAAGTCCGGTGACCACCCCAGCGAACTCACGCGCCCGCTCGTAGCGGTCGGCATGGGGCTTGAGGCCGGTCGAGCCGAAATTGGCGGCTTCGATGGGACTGGCTGACGTCACCAGGTTCCAGCCGGCGCGACCTCCGCTCAGATGATCGAGCGACAGGAAGGTCCGTGCCAGCCCGTAAGGTTCGTTGTAGCTCGTCGACGCCGTGGAGACGAGGCCGATGCGGCTGGTCTGGATCGCCAGCGCCGAAAGCAGGCTGATCGGCTCAAAGCCGATCGAGCGCGAGGTCTGGCTGGCGATGCCGACATTGGCCTCGCGCAGGCCAGCAGCGTCCTCGCAAAAGATCATGTCGAACTTCGCCGCCTCCGCCGTTCGCGCCAGCTGGATGTAGTGATCGATGTCGATACCCGCCGTGACATGCGCCTTGGGGTGGCGCCAGGCGGCAATATGGTGGCCTGTCGCCCACAGAAAGGCGCCGAGTTTCATCTGGTGGGTCATTGGTCGCCTCCGGCAAGTCCGAAATGCCCGCGCAATGTCGTCCCGCGGTAATCCTGGCGAACGAGGCCACGACGACGCAATTCCGCCAGCACCGGCTCGACGAAACCGTCCAGCGCCGAGGGCGGCATCGCGACGTTGAACCCGTCGCAGCTTTTCGCGCGGAACAGCTCTTCCAACTTATCGGGACTGATATCCGGTCCATTGGCGCTGACGTTCACAAGCGTCCTCAAGGCATCAGGATCGCGCCCGCATGCGGCGACGCGGCGCTTGAGGTCGTCGTAGCGTGCCTTGCCGTCCTGAGCCTCATCCAGCAGGACCAAATCGGCAGTGCGGGCGGCAAGATCGAAGTCGTGCCCCGACAGGCCGGACAGGACCAGTACTGGCATATCCTGCGGCGAGCGCGCGACGTTCAGCGGTCCGCGCACGAAAAAGAACTCGCCCTTGTGGTCGAGCAGATGCATCTTTTCCGGGTCGTGAAAGCGGCCGCTGCTTTTGTCGAACAGCAGCGCATCCGCATCCCAGCCCTGCCACAAGCCTTGAACGATGCCGATGTACTCTTCGGCACGGCGACGAAAATCGTCGTCGGAAAACCCTTCCGGCCGGCTGAAATTGGCCGCCTCGCGTGCCGCCTGCGCCATGGTTGCGTGCCAGCCGGCGCGGCCATGGCTGATGATGTCGAGGGAAGCGAAACGGCGCGCCAGATTGTAGGGCTGGTGGGTGACGGTGGAAGCCTCGGCAACAAGGCCGATCCGGCTCGTCACCGTCGCCAGCGCAGCGAGCAAGGTGGTCGCTTCGAACGGCATCTGCCGGTTGGGCGTATCCGCGTCGGCGGCCGGTGCTGAGTCGGCGAGCAGCACCATGTCCAGCCCGGCGGCTTCGGCCTTCTGCGCGAAGCTGGCAAGGCTGCGGAAATCCGGTACGCTTTGCAGCGAAGCGTCAAGCATCGGCGAAACGGCAAGATGCATCATGGTGCCGTCGGTCATGAATGGTTCCTGCGGTAAGGCAAGCGGGAACTATGTTCGCCACATGCCTCGATGGCAACCGCCGGCGCTGGGCCAACTGTCGCTCACTTGCCGGCCAGCAAATCCTTGATCAGCCGCTGGCAGCGCTCGGCCATGAAGTCGAGCAGCAGCCGCACTTTTGGGTCCTGCAGCTTCTTGTGCGGGTAGACGGCGGCGAACTGCACCGGTGTCGGCGGCGTGTCGGCGAGGATCACCTTCAGCCGCTGGTCGCGGATGAACGGCTCGACCTCGAAGCGCGGCTTGTTGATGATGCCGCGGCCCGACAGCGCCCAGCCGGTCAGCACGTCGCCATCGTCGGTATCGTAGGGCCCATGCACTTCGAATTTCTGCGGGCCGCTCGGCGTCTGTAGCGTCCACACATATTCGCGCGCGCCGGAATAGCGCAGCATCAGGCAGTCATGCTTCTTGCCGATCAGTTCCTGAGGCTCGGTGGGCTCGCCGCGTGCCTCAAGATATTTCGGCGCCGCCACCAGCACCCGTTCGCATTCCATGATGCCGCGCATCCTGAGGCTGGAATCCTCGATGATGCCGAGCCGGAAGGCAACGTCGATGCCTTCCTTCATGATATCGACATTGTGGTCCGAGAGCCGCAGTCGCACCTCGATGTCGGGGTATTTGTCGTGGAAATCGGGAATGCCCGATGCCACCAGCCGGCGGCCGAGGCCAAGCGGCGCCGTCACCTTTATGGTGCCGCGCGGCTGGCCGGACAGTGCCGAGACGGCGGCTTCCGCCTCGGTGATCGCTTCCAGCACCTGCTTGGCGCCGGAATAAAACACCGTGCCGTGCTCGGTCGGCATCAATTGCCGCGTCGTGCGGTTGAACAGCCTGACACCGAGGTGTTTTTCCAGCTCCTTGATGCGGTTGGAGGCGACGGCCGGCGAAATGCGCATGTCGCGGCCCGCCGCCGACAGATTTCCGAGTTCGACGACGCGGACGAAGACGGCGATGTTGTCGAGATAGGCCATGCGGAGCACCTTCGCCGGTTTGCAGCGATCAGCCTAGTATTTTCCATTTTTTTTTGAAAGTCATCGTGCACCTCGCCCCTTTCCGTTTGCGCTCCAGTCCGTAAAGTCACTCGATCGGCAGGGACGACTTCAATGATGGATTTCGCGATTTTCTGGGAATGGCTGAGTTTCGCCGTGCGCTGGCTGCATGTCGTCACCGGCATCGCCTGGATCGGTTCCTCCTTCTATTTCGTCGCGCTCGATCTCGGGCTCCGCCAGCGTCCGGGCATGCCGGTCGGCGCCTTCGGCGAGGAGTGGCAGGTGCATGGCGGCGGCTTCTACCACATCCAGAAATATCTGGTGGCGCCGGCCGAAATGCCCGAGCATCTGACCTGGTTCAAATGGGAATCCTACGCCACCTGGCTGTCCGGATTCGCCATGCTGTGCGTCGTCTACTATGCCGGCGCGGATTTGTTCCTGATCGATCCGAATGTGCTTCAGATGTCGGTGCCGACAGGCATTCTGTTGTCGATGGCCACGATCGGCGTCGGCTGGGTGGTCTATGATCTGCTGTGCCGTTCGCCGCTGGGCAAAAGCGACACCGGCCTGATGCTGGTGCTTTACGGCGTGCTGGTGTTCATCGCCTGGGGGCTGACGCATCTGTTCACCGGTCGCGCCGCCTTCCTGCATCTTGGCGCCATCACCGCCACGATCATGTCGGCCAACGTCTTCATGGTCATCATCCCCAACCAGAAGATCGTGGTCGCCGACCTGATCGCCGGGCGCAAGCCCGACCCGAAATACGGCAAGATCGCCAAGCAGCGCTCGCTGCACAACAACTACCTGACGCTGCCCGTTCTGTTCCTGATGCTGTCGAACCACTATCCGCTGGCGTTTGCGACCGAGTTCAACTGGGTCATCGCCTCGCTGGTGTTCATCATCGGCGTGCTGATCCGGCATTATTTCAACACAGTGCATAAGCGTGCCGGCAACCCGCACTGGACCTGGATGGCAGCCGCCGTGCTGTTCGTGATCATCATCTGGCTGTCGACGGCGCCGAAAATACTGACCGGCGAGCCGAAGGCCTCCGCGGCGGCCGAGGTCTATATCGCCTCGGCGCATTTCCCCGCCGTGCGCGACACCGTGCTTGGCCGTTGCTCGATGTGCCATGCGGCGGAGCCGGGCTATGAGGGTATCTACCATGCGCCGAAGGGCGTGATGCTGGATAGCGACGCGGCCATCGCCGAGCACGCTCGCGAGATCTATTTGCAGGCCGGCCGCAGCCACGCCATGCCGCCCGCCAATGTCAGCCAGATTACCGACAAGGAGCGGGCATTGCTGGTGGCATGGTTCGAAGAGGCCGGGAAATAAGCATGACATCAACACTTCTGCGCGGCCGCACGCTGTCCTTCCTGCGCTGGCCCGAAAGCATCGACGACCATGCCGCCTGGCGCTACGAGGAGGATGGCGGCCTGCTGATCAGCGACGGCAGGATCGTTGCCGCCGGGGCCTACGCACAAGTCGAGAAACAGGCCGGCGAGAGCGCCAAACGGATCGACCATCGGCCACACCTGCTGCTGCCCGGCTTCATCGACGCCCATGTGCATTTCCCTCAGATGCAAGTCATTGCGTCCTACGGCGCCGAACTGCTCGATTGGCTGAACACCTACACTTTTCCGGAAGAGACGAAGTTCGCCAACGCCCAGCATGGCCGCCGCATTGCCAGGCTGTTCCTCGACGAGATGGTGCGGCATGGCACCACGACGGTCGCCGCCTATTGCTCGGTGCACAAGGCGTCCGCCGAAGCGTTCTTTGCCGAGTCGCATGACCGCGGCATGCTCAACATCGCCGGCAAGGTGATGATGGACCGCAATGCGCCCGACGGCGTGCTCGACACCCCGCAGTCCAGCTATGACGACTCGAAGGCGCTGATTGCGCAGTGGCACGGCAAGGGGCGGCAGCACTATGCCATCACGCCGCGCTTCGCCATCACCTCATCGCCGGAGCAGCTGGGCATGGCCGGCACGCTCTGCCGCGAACACCCCGACCTGCACATGCAGACGCATCTGTCGGAAAACCACGCCGAGATCGCTTTCACCCAAAGCCTCTATCCCTGGTCGCGCGACTACACCGACGTCTACGAACACTATGGGCTGTTGGGCAAAAAGAGCCTGTTCGGCCATTGCATCCATTTGTCGGAGCGCGAGGCGGATGCTCTCTCGGATACGGGTTCGGTGGCGGTGTTCTGCCCGACCTCGAACCTGTTCCTCGGCTCAGGTCTGTTCGATTATCAGCGCTACCGCAGGCGTGACAAAGCTCTCCGGATCGCGGCCGCCACCGATGTCGGCGGTGGCACCAACTATTCGATGCTGCGAACCATGGACGAAGGCTACAAGGTCATCGCGCTGAACGGCGAGAAGTTGAATCCCTTCCAGTCCTTCTGGCAGCTCACCCGCGGCAATGCCGAGGCGCTGTCGGTGGCGGAAAAGGTCGGCACTCTTGACCCGGGCACCGATGCCGACATCGTCGTGCTCGACGCCCGCGCCACGCCGGCCATGCGGCTCAGGATGGAGACGGTGGAGACGCTGGCGCAGGAGCTGTTCCTGCTGCAGACGCTGGGCGACGACCGCGCCGTGCGCGAGGTCTATGTCGCCGGACGGGCTGCCAAGGGCGATATGATTGCGGGGTAAGACCCGCCGCCCAAGGGGAGAGGACCGTAGCTCGACGGAGTGGGGGTCGACCCTGGCGGGGCAAGATGACCGCCGCGACGGGAGCTTGACCAGGCGGAGCTTGTCGTACAAACGACGTGTGACGATTTTCGGAGAAAGAAAATGGCCGCTGCGGACGACATCGCTCTGATCCAGAAACAGGAAGAGACACTCGTCTTCCCCGCCTTTGACGAGGCTGTCGCCTTCGAGATCGGCTCGGCCATCCGCGACCGCGCGCTGACTGAGAACTTCCCCATCATCGTCGATATCAGGACCTTCGACCGGCCGCTGTTCTATGCGGCGATGCCGGGATCGAACGCCTCCAATCCTGACTGGGCACGACGCAAGATCAACGTGGTGAAGCGGTTTCTCAAAAGCACCTATCGCATGGTGCTGGAGCAGCAACGCCCGGACCGCACCTTCAAGGTCGGCGAGGGACTGGATATATCAGACTATGTGCTGGCCGGCGGCGGTTTTCCCATAAATGTCAAGGGCGCCGGCGTCATCGGCGCGATCACGGTCTCCGGCCTGCCGGAGCGTGACGATCATGGCGTCGTCGTCGATGCGATTTGCAACTATCTGCGCCTTGACGCTGCCGAACTGGCACTGCCGCCGGAAGCCAAATGACCGAGCCCAAGCCCTTCCTCATTTCGATTTTCAATGCCGCCGTCGCCGCCGCCGATCCCGAGCGGACGATCCGGAATCATTTGCCGGCAAAGCCCAGGGGTCGCACCATCGTCATCGGTGCGGGCAAGGGCTCGGCGCAGATGGCGGCGGCATTCGAGAAGGTGTGGGACGGGCCGATCGAAGGGCTGGTCGTCACCCGCTACGGCTATGGCGCGAAATGCGAGCGTATTGAGATCATCGAGGCAGCACACCCCGTGCCGGATGCCGCCGGGCTTGAAGCCTCGCGGCGGCTGCTCGCCAAGGTGCAAGGGCTGACCGAGGACGATCTGGTCGTGGCGCTGATTTCCGGTGGCGGTTCGGCGCTGCTGCCGTCGCCTGCCGGCAGCTTGACGCTGGCCGACGAGATCGCCGTCAACGAGGCGCTGCTCGCCTCCGGCGCGCCGATCGCGGTGATGAACACCATCCGCAAGCATGTCTCCACCATCAAGGGCGGCAGGCTGGCGGCTGCAGCCTATCCGGCCAAGGTGGTGTCACTGGTCGTCTCCGATATTCCTGGCGACAATCCGGCGCTGGTCGCCTCCGGCCCAACCGTGCCGGATTCAGGCAGCCGCGAAGACGCGCTGGCGTCGATATCAGCCTATGGCATGAAGCTGCCGGCCTCAGTCATGGCGCATATCAATTCGCCGGCTGCCGATGCACCACGAGCGGATGATCCGCGCTTTTCTCGCAACGAAGTCCATCTGATCGCTTCGGCCGGTGTCTCGCTGGAAGCTGCAGCCGCCGAGGCCAGGCGGCAAGGCATAGAGGCCGTCATCCTCTCCGATTCCGTCGAAGGCGAAGCGCGCGAGGTCGGCGGCGTCCATGCGGCGATCGCACGCGAGGTGGCGACGCGCAACCGGCCATTTCAAAAGCCGGTGCTGATCCTGTCGGGCGGCGAGACCACGGTGACGCTAAGGGCTAAGGGCAAGGGTGGCCGCAACAGCGAATTCCTGCTCGCCTTCTCCATCGGCATCAACGGCACGCAAGGCATTCACGCGCTGGCCGCCGACACCGACGGCATCGATGGTTCGGAAGACAATGCCGGCGCCTTCGCCGATGGCTCGACCGTATCGCGGATGCGCGCTGCGGATGTGGACGCCAAGGCCATGCTCGCCGGCAACAATGCCTGGACGGCGTTCAATGCCGTCGGCGATCTTTTCGTGCCCGGCCCTACGGGCACGAATGTGAACGATCTCCGGGCGATCCTGATCCGCTGAAGTCGCGCAGCTCTCACACCTCGTGCAGATAGAGGTGGTAGTCCAGCTCGCTGACGGTGCGCGCGACGCGCAGATATTCGGATTGCTTGATCGCCACGAACGTCCGGTGCAGGTCTTCGCCGAGCGCGCCTTTGAGGAAGGTCGACGCCCTTGCCGCCTCGATCGCGGCACGCCAGTCCACCGGCATCGTCGTGCGCGTGATTGCCGATTCGTAGCCATTGCCGGTGGTTTCCGGCCCGGGGTCGAGCCCCTCATCGAGACCTTTGACGATGGCGGCCAGCACCGTCGCCGCGATCAGATAGGGGTTGGCGTCGACGCCCGACGGCCGGTGCTCGATGCGCCGGTTCTTGGCGTCGCCCGCGGGCACGCGCAGCGCCACCGAACGGTTGTTGACGCCCCAGGTCGGCGCCACCGGCGCGTAGGACTGCGAAACGAAGCGCCGCCACGAATTGGCATGCGGCGCAAACACCAGCATGGATTCGGCCATGGTCTGGATCAGGCCGCCAAGTCCTTGCAGCAGCGGCAAAGACCAGCTTTCGCCACCGGCTTCGGCAAAAACGTTCCTGCCGGCCTTGTCCTGCAGCGAAACATGGAAATGCATGCCTGATCCCGCATACTTCTCGATCGGCTTGGCCATGAAGCAAGCGGTGACGCCATGGCGGCGCGCCTGCGCCCGCACCAGCCGCTTCAGCATGACAAGGTCGTCGGCCGCCCGCATCACGTCCTTGCGGTAGTTCAGCGTCAGCTCGTACTGGCCGGGCGCATATTCGGAAATGACGGTTTCCGCCGGAATGCCTTGCGCCTTGGCGGCGGCATAGATGTCGGAAAACAGCGGTTCCATGCCGTGCAGATGGTCGACGGAATAGACTTCGGTCTTGCCCGAGATGCGGCCGTCGAGCACGGCGTCCGCCGGCTTCACCTTGCCATCGGCATCACGTTCGTTGGCAAGGAGAAAGAATTCGAGCTCGAAAGCGCCGGCGGGATAGAGGCCCTTGGCCGCCAATATGTCCACCTGGCGGGCCAGCGCCAGCCGCGGGTCGGAAGACATCGGCCGGCCGTCGAGCATGTACATCGCCATCAGCAGCTGGCCGCGCGGCGGCTGCGTACCAAACAGCGGCACCAGCGTGCCGGGGATCGGCCATGCCCTGAGATCACCGTCGCCGGTGGTCCAGATCAAGCCGGTCTCGTGCACATCCTCGCCGGTGATGTCGAGGCCGAGGATCGAGATCGGCATATGGCGGCCGCCCTCGAAAATGCTCATCAATTCGTGCCGGCGCACTATCTTGCCGCGGCCGACGCCATTGGCGTCGGTCAGCACGATGTCGAAAGCCTCGATTTCGGGATGCGCGGCGAGGAAAGCTTTGGCTTCACCGGGCGTCGAGCCCGAAGGCGAGGTCGCTGTGGCTGTTGGGGTTGGCATGCGCGCTTGTCTCATGCCGCAAGCCTTGCCGCAACCGCTGCGAAAGCGGTTATCAACCGGTTGACCTGGGCGCCGGTGGTTGCCGGCGAGATCAGCATCATGTTGTGGAAGGGCGCGATCAACACGCCCTGATTGACCAGCGCGACATGGATCGCGGCTTCGAGTTCGGGCGCGTGCGCGGCGTCCGCCTCGCCGCCATTCCTGAGCGGGCCAGGGGCGCAGATGAACTCGACGCGGGCGCCGACGCGGGAAACATGCCAGGGCAAGCGGTAGCGGTCGATGACACCGGTCAGCCCGGCGTCGAGCCGCCGCGCCAGATGGTCCATCCGGTCATAATTCTCTTGCGTCATCACCTCCTCGAGCGTGGCGCGCATCGCCGCGAATTGCAGCGGGTTGGCCGACAGCGTCGTACCCATGCCGGAATAGCCCGGCTGCTTGGTCCTGTTGTAGGCGGCATAGCGTGTTGCGATGTCGTCGCTCATGCCCCACACGCTGGCCGGGACACCGCCGGCGATCGGCTTGCCCAGCACGAAAATGTCCGGTTCCAGTCCGTATGTTCTGGTGTAGCCGCCGGGGCCGGTCGAGATCGTATGCGTCTCGTCGATCAAAAGCAGTGTGCCGGCCGCGCGCGTCAGTCTGCGCAGCGCATCGTGAAAACCGGGATCGGGCAGCACCATGCAGGAATTGGTCAGCACCGGCTCGGTGATGACGCAGGCGACATCCCTTTCCTTGAGCGCTGCTTCAAGCGCCGAGATGTCGTTGAATTCGATTACCTTGGTTGCCCGCGTCAGGTCGCGAAATTCGCCCGCCAGCCCAGGCCGGTTGACCGGGATGCCGTCGACCAGCCGCACCATCGTCTCATCGACCGAGCCGTGATAGCAGCCATTGAACACCAGGATTTTCTCCCTGGAGGTGACGGCGCGGGCGACCCGCAGCGCGAAACGGTTGGCGTCGGTCGCCGTCGTCGCGATCTGCCAGAAGGGCAGGCCGAAACGCTGCTGCAACAACGGGCCGATGGCCAGCGCATCTTCGGAAGGCAGCATATAGGTCAGGCCGCGCCCGGCCTGGCGGCGGATGGCCCGCGCCACCGGCGGCGGCGAATGGCCGAACATCGAGCCGGTGTCGCCAAGGCAGAAATCGTCGAGCCTTATACCGTCGATGTCGGTGATGGTGGCGCCCCTGGCGCTGTCGACCAGGATCGGAAACGGCGTCGGCCAGTCGTTCATCCAGTGCATCGGCACGCCGCCGAAGAAGCCGGGCAGACCGTTGCCGGCCTTGGCTTGCGATTTCGGCCGTGCCTTGCGGAAGATGGCGGCTTCCGCCTCGCGCAATGCGGCGATGCGGGCGGGCCCGATGCCGCCAATGGAGGCCGTTGAATGGTCGAATAAATGCATGAAGGACCCTCTCGCCCGGCACTGTAGACGTCAGCGGTCCGCAACCGCAATTGGCCGACTGGCTGCTCTGCATTGGTTCAGCGGCCGCGGTAGACGCTGGTGGCGCTTGACCTCGAGGCTCGGATTGGCATCAATGTGGCCGAGCTTGGGGGCTTTGGGGGGAGAAGAATGCGGACGATCATCTGCGTAGCGACGTTGTTTCTGTCGGCTGGCACGGCTTTCGCGTCCGGCGGCATCTGGTGTTCCGTCGAGGATGCAGCGGCGATATTCACGGTCGAGGCCGGCGTCACCAGGGGCATGGGCGGGCCGACCTTCAACTTTCGCGGCGATCTCGAAATTCTGGGCAGGCCGGTCGGCGACGATCTGCGCAAGACCGTGTTCGAGGATTCCAACCTGACCCAGTACTGGCTCGACGACAAGGAATTGCGGCTGAACATCTACCACGAGCACGAGGTCGCGCAACGCATCAACTCAGTCGAACTGACGATCCTGACCAAGACCAGTGACGAAGGCGTCTATGACGGGCAGTATACGCTCGCCATCTACGACGCCGCGGCGGATACGGACCAGGACGGCAAGCCGGTTGAAGTCACCGGCAAAGTATCCTGCGGGGCCGAATAAGTTACGCTTATGCCGAAATATCGACGACGCCGCAGTCGCCGGCAGCGCTGCCGAAGGCGACGCGGCGCTCTTCCTTGTCCCACATCATCGAGGTGATGGCGCCCTTGCCCGGCCGGCGCAAAAGCACCTCCTTGGCGTCGGCAAAACGCACCGCCATCACCATGCCGTCGTCATAGCCGACGGCGACGACATCCTGGCTCGGATGGCAGGCGACAGCGGTCACCATGGCGTTGCCGCGCGTGCCGAGTTCCAGCGGCGCCTTGCCCATCGGCCCGTCCTTGCCCGAAAACGGCCAGACGATCGCCGCCGGCGCGCCGGAACTCGCCAGCCATTTGCCCTTGGCGCTCCACGACAGGCTTTTCACCTTGCCGGGATAGCCGGTCATGCGCATGTGCTTGCCGTCGGCGAGTTTCCAGCCATGCAGTGCATTTTCCTGCATGGTGGTGACGACGAATGCCCCATCCGGTGAAAAGCTGATGCCGGTATGGGCGCCGGCCCATTCGAGCTCGATCGGCTTGCCCTCGGCAGCCGGGAAATGCAGCGTCGCGCCATTGTATCGGGCGACGCCAAAACGCATGCCCTTCGGCGAAAATACCAACCCCTCGACCGAGCGCGGATGGGCAAACTCCCTGGTTTTGCCGTCGGCAAAGCGCACGAAGGCGGTCTTGCCCGAGGCATAGGCGATGGCGCCCTGCGGCCCGGCGGCGACGCTGGTGATCCATTTCTTTCCGGCTGTCGCCAGTTCATTGGCATTGCCGCCGGCGGTGACTGAAAAGATCTTGCCGTCCTCGCCACCGGTGATCAGCCTGTCGTTGGCCGCGTCATGGAAAGCAGCGAGCAGGCCGTCATTGGCTTGTACCGTCTTGTGGCCATGGTCGAGCCGATGAACAGTGCCGTCAGCCAGCGCAAAATGCGGCACGTCGCCGAGGAAGACGGCGGCGATGCAATGTCCTTCGAGATCAAGCGGGGCGACGGTCGGCATGGTTATCTTTGTTCAGTTGGACGAGATTGCAGAGGCGGCTTACGCGACGTTCGCGGTTCCGGCAACCATGAGGATCAGCAAAGTGAAGGGAGGCGATCGTCAAAGCAGTCCTTTGGCCTTCAGGCCGGTTGCGAAGGTCGCCAGTGGCATCACAAGGGTCAAATCCGGTCCCTGAAGGCGCTCGGCCCCATAACTGGCATACCACCTTGCGGCTCGCTCGCTCTTGGCATCGATGATGAGCAGGATGCCGCCGCCCTCGCCAGCGAGCCGTAGGCAGCGCAACGCTGCGGAGGCAAGCAGCTGACCACCGAGCCCTTGTCCTGCCACTGTGCGGTCGGTCGCAAGCCGAGCAAGCTTGAAGCCGGAAACCTCGTGTCGCGCCAAGCCCCTCGTCATGGCTTCGGGGACGGTGCCATGAGCGACTGCGGATGGTGCGATCGTATAGAACCCGAGAATCCGCTCCGAAGCCGTGTCATCGATCGCACAGAAGGTCTTGGCTGCGTTCTGATCGTGGCTCTGGCGCGCGAACCGTCGCAGGAAATCGTTCATCGGCGCGTCGCCGCAATCGAACGAGGTCCGATCGTGCCGTTTCGCAATCGGCTCTTCGTGCCAGGACGGAAGCGTCACAGAGTATCCGGCAAGCTGGCGATCGCCGCCTGAAGCCTGGCATTGGGTTTTGGCGGGTGCTCCAACAGCTCGAGGATGCGCGCAAAATCGCGATCGGATACTTTCGTCACCTCGGCCGCCTCAATCACGGCCTGCGCTTCGGGCACGACCTTGTCGAGGATGAAGTCGGCCACGTCCTTATGCGACAGTGCCGCAGCACGCGCGATCATCGCCTTCTGCGCAGGCGCAATGCGGATTTGATAACGCTCGGTCTTGTTGTCGGCTGATCTAGGCACAAGAGCCTCCTCATGGTGCATGTACACATGATATGTGTACATGCACTCAAAATCAACCCTCCGAGATCATCAAGCCGCCTGGCAGGCGTCGAAGCTCTTCTTCAGCCGCTCGCCATCGAGCTCACGGCCGATGAACACCAGCCGGCTCTCGTGCTTCTCGCCATCCTTCCAGGCGCGCTGGTGGTCGCCTTCGATGATCATGTGCACGCCCTGGATGACGTAGCGCTCATCGTCGCCCTTGAGCGCGATGATGCCCTTCAGCCGCAGGATGTTCGGGCCTTCCATCTGGGTGATCTTCTCGATCCAGGGGAAGAACTTCTTCGGGTCCATCTCGCCGCCGCGCAGCGACACCGACTGCACTGTCACGTCATGGATGTCGGACGGGTGCGCGTGATGACGGTGCCCATCGTGATCATGGTCGTGTCCGTCATGATCATGGTGGTGATGATCATGATCATGGTCATGGTCATGGTGGTCGTGATCGTGCTCGTCATGCCCTTCGAGGAAATGCGGATCGTTCTCCAGCGCCCTGGAAAGGTCGAAGGCGCCGCGGTCGAGCACCTCGGACAGTGCCACGCCAGCGCGGGTGGTGCGATGGATCCTCGCAGCCGGGTTGATGGCGCGGATCGTCGCCTCGACCTTGGTGAGCTCTTCCCGTGTCACCAGATCGGTCTTGTTGAGCACGATGACGTCGGCAAAGGCGATCTGGTCTTCGGCTTCGCGCGAATCCTTCAAACGCAGCGGCAGATGCTTGGCGTCGACCAATGCCACCACCGCGTCGAGCCTGGTCTTGGATCGCACGTCGTCGTCCATGAAGAAGGTCTGCGCCACCGGCACCGGATCGGCGAGCCCGGTGGTCTCGACGAGGATGGCGTCGAAGCGGCCGGGACGGCGCATCAGGCCTTCGACCACACGGATCAGGTCGCCGCGCACCGTGCAACAGACGCAGCCATTGTTCATCTCGTAGATTTCCTCGTCGGATTCCACGATCAGCTCGTTATCGATGCCGATCTCGCCGAATTCATTGACGATGACGGCGTAGCGCTTGCCGTGGTTTTCCGACAGGATGCGATTGAGCAGCGTCGTCTTGCCAGCGCCGAGATAGCCGGTGAGAACGGTTACGGGAATCTGCGTCTGTGCATCGCTCATGTCATGCCTCGAAGTGACTGGGCCGCGACGGGCCTCGAAAAGGATTGTTGGCTCCATATAGGACGCCCCTGCCGGTTTTGCACGTGGCAAACCAATGGGCCAATGAGCCTGCCGACATTGCCGAATTCCATTGGCACCGTCTGGCCATGCCGCTTAGATACGGGTGCGGGAGGCGGCTTGAACTGAATTGAAGAGGTGCCCAATGACCGCCAGGCCATCCTCCTTCCCGCTAAGCCGGCGCCGGGCGCTCGGCCTAATCGCCGTTACCGCCAGCGGCGGCGTCTTCCTGCCGGCCGCCGCAAGGGCGGCGCAGGCCTCGCCCTGTGCCGGGCTCGCTCTGTTCGATGGCGGCGCCGGAGTCTGCGCGATTACCCCTGAAGTGACCGAGGGGCCGTTCTACTTCGACCCGAAGCTAGAACGCACGGACGTCACCGAAGGCAAGAAGGGTGTCAGCCTCAATGTCCGGCTGCAAATCGTCGACGCCAGCTGTCGGCCGCTTGCCGGCGCGCGCGTCGACATCTGGCATTGTGATGCGCAGGGCGCCTATTCCGGCTATCCCGGGCAAGGTGATGGCCAGGATGTCGACACCTCCGGCCAGAGCTTTCTGCGCGGCTGGCAGAAGACGGATGACAGCGGCATCGTTTCCTTCGCCACCATTTATCCAGGCTGGTATCACGGCCGCACCACCCACATTCATTTCAAGGTCTTCCCAAACGACAATTCGGTAATGACCGGCCAGCTGTTCTTTCCCGACAGCCTCAGCGAGCAGATCTTCACCACGGTCGCCCCCTATAATGACCGTCCCGGCAAGCGCGACACGTCTAACGCAGGCGACGGCATTGCGCGGCAGGCCGGACCGCTGTCGCAGGCGGCATTGCGCGAAGTGGCGGACGCCTATCAGGCCCTGTTGGTCATCGCGGTGAAGGCCGGTTGAGCGCCTCGTTCCGTGCATCTGGCACTCCGTTGAAAGAGTCCTCGCGCCGAAAAGTCGTTTGTCATCTAACTGAAATAAACATCTGGCATTGACCACGGCGGACACCGTAATGCTTGCCGGCAAAGCTGTTTTGCAAAGCCGGAATCTTTTTGATCGTCGATTGCCAACCCGGCGGCTGGGTCTATGCTGCCCGCACCGGTTCGGCCGAAGAGGGATGACCATGGCCAAGGCGGACAAGACTGCGACAATGAGCCGGCTGCATTCGGCGGCGCGGCTGGCGCGTACGGCGCTCGCCGCACGGCTGCTGGCGCACGGTTTCTATGCCGGGCAGGACCAGATCATGCTGGCGCTCGACCGCGAGGACGGCCAGACGCCCGGCAATCTCGCCGGCCGCCTCGGCGTGCGCCCGCCGACCATCACCAAGACCATCAACCGGCTGCAGGCGCAGGGTTTTCTGGAAAAGCGTGCCTCCTCGGCCGATGCCCGCCAGGCCCATATCTTCCTCACCGAGACCGGCCGCGACATCATCCATGCCATCGAGAAATCGGTGAAGAAGACCGAAAAGCAGGCGCTGAAAGGCCTCGACAAGAAGGACCAGAAGGCGCTGTTCAAGCTGCTGGCCCGCATCGAGGCGAACCTTTCCAACGAGGAAATGGTGCTCATCGACGAGGACGCCGACATCGACGACTGATCTCGGTTGTTTATCAGGCGGCCGCGTTCGCCGGCCCGTGGATCAGTGCCGACCAACGTCCCGGCGTAACGCCGAACGCCTTCTTGAAATGCCTGTTGAAATGGCTCTGGTCGCTGAAGCCGGCCGCAATGGCGATCTGCGCCAGTGGCTCGTTGGCCTCGATCATCCGGCGCGCCCGTTGCAGCCGGCGCATCACCAGAAAGCGGTGTGGGCTGGTTGCGAAGGCAGCCCGGAAATGCCGCGACAGGGCGTAACGGTCGAGCCCGGTGATTGCCTCCAGCTCTTCCGAGCACACGCTTCGCTCTGCGTTTTCCTCAAGATAGTCGCGCGCCAGGCTGACGGCGCGCCATGCGGTTTTCAAGATCGGCTTTGCCGGCTGGCCGGCATGCCGCGCCAGGCTTTGCGTCAACTGCGTGATGAAATCGCTGACGAACAGCTCGTCCAGCTCCTGGTCCAGCGGCCCCAGCGCCGAAAGCAGCGTTGCGCAGAAAACGCGGTCGCTCACCACAGCATCGCGCACGAACGGCAGCGCTGCACCGCCGAGGCAGTCCAGGATGAGCGACGGCTCCAGATAGAGTATCCGGTAGCGCAGGCCGTTTTCGGTGCCGGCGCCGCCATCGTGCAATTCGTCGGGATGCAGCACGATGATCTGGCCCGGCAGGCTGTGATTTGTCGCGCCGCGATAGCGGAAGCTCTGCACGCCATGCAGTGTCACGCCGATCGCATAGGTGTCGTGGCGGTGGAGATCGAAGGCGTTGCCGTGGAACCGCGCCTCGATACGCTCCATGCCGGCATGACCAGGGGCCGCGACGATGCGGTTCTCGGCCGCATCCACGCACAAACGTCCAAGACCTTGCAGGGCCTGCCTGTCTAGATCGTGCGGCATCGCCTCATTTCACAACTCGAATTGGTCAAGTCTCTCATGTTCGATATGAAGTTCGCAATCGTGCTGCAGGATGATCTTCCCGTCTGGCAGAAACTCAACGTCACCGCCTTCCTGACCAGCGGCATCGTCGCGCAGGGTCCCGACATCATCGGCGAGCCCTACCGCGACCGCGCCGGCAACATCTACAACCCGCTGTCGATCCAGCCGGTCATCGTGCTTTCAGCTGATCGCCCAACACTTGGCGCGATCCATAGGCGGGCTCTGGAGCGCGGTGTCACAACCTCGCTCTACGTCGACGAAATGTTTTCGACCGGCCATGACGTCGCCAACCGCGCCGTCTTTGCGCAATTTGCGCCCGAGGACGCCAAGGTGGTCGGCATCGCGCTGCGTGCCGAAAAGAAGCTCGTCGACAAGATCACCAAAGGCGCCCGCATGCATCCCTGATGCCTCTGGGGCCTAAGCCTGTCCGCAGGTCTTGTTGTGCCAGGCGCTTTTGGCTTGCCGGCTGGCGGCAATTGCCGCAAAGGTGGGTTTCCGCCTACCTTCCGTCCGGCCCGAAATTGAGTGCTCCCCCAAGACATGACGAAAGCGCGACGCCGCCGGCGGCGATCGTCTGCATGCTTTCGGTCTATGTGTGTTTCACCTTTCTCGACACCAGCAGCAAATATCTTGTCCTGGCCGGCGTCTCGGCACTGATCGTCGCCTGGGCGCGCTTCACCGTTCACGTGCTGATTGTCGGGGTCTTTCTGCACGGCTGGCGCGATCCGTCGCGCTTTCGCGCCAACAATCTGCCGGCGCATATATTGCGCGGTCTGTTCCTGTTCGGCTCGACCATACTCAACGTGCTGGCGCTGCGGACACTGCAGCTGGCCGAAACCACCTCGATCTTCTTCTTCGCGCCGATGGTGATCACCGCCCTTGCCGGTCCGCTGCTGGGCGAATGGGCTGGCTGGCGGCGCTGGCTGGCCATCCTGACCGGCTTTGTCGGGGTCCTCATCATCACCCGGCCCGGCGTCGGCGTTTTCGGCATCGGCCACCTCTTTGCGCTCTGTTCGATGCTGTCGAACTGTTTTTACGTCATCATGACGCGCCGCATGTCGGCGAGCGAAACCTCCGAGAGCCTCATCCTGTTTTCGGCGCTGGCGCCCGCCGTGCTGCTTTTGCCTCTGCTGCCGTTTTCGCAGTCGCTGCCGCAGGACGGCTGGCATTGGGTCGTCCTTCTGATGCTTGGCGTGTTCGGCGCCATCGGCCATTGGCTGCTGGTGCAGGCCTATCGCATCGCCACCACCACGGCGCTCGCGCCCTATCCCTATTCGCAAATGGTGTGGATGATTGTTTCCGGCTGGTTCTTCTTCAACCAGTTCCCCGACCGCTGGACGCTTCTAGGCGCCGCAATCATCGTCGCCAGCGGCCTCTACATCGTCCATCGCGAGCACCGGCTGCGTGTGCGCAATCGCGCCGCACTCGACGTCGAGATGGAAGCGCTGGCAAAAAAACTTTGATTTGCACCCGATCGATGGCATAAGGCCGCGTTTAAACTGTTTAAGCCGGTCGGGGAGCCCAGGTCGCTGGCACAAAAAATCAAGCTTTCGACGATCGCGGACGCGCTTGGCGTGTCCACGGCCACCGTCTCGCTAGCGCTGCGCGACAGCCCGCTGGTCGCCGGCACCACGCGCGATCGCATCAAGGAGCATGCGCGGGCCATCGGCTATATCTACAACCGCCGTGCCGCCAGCCTGCGCACCTCGCGCTCGGGCATCGTTGGCGTCGTCGTCCACGACATCATGAACCCGTTCTTTGCCGAGATCCTGCGTTCGATCGAAAGCGAGCTCGACCGCAGCCGGCAGACCTTCATCCTGTCCAACCACTACGACCAGCTCGAAAAGCAGCGCACCTTCATCGACACGCTTCTGCAGCTCGGCGCCGACGGCGTCATCATGTCGCCGGCCATCGGCACGCCGGCTTCCGACATCGTCATGGCCGAGGAAAACGGCCTGCCGGCGGTGTTGATCGCGCGCACGGTCGAAGGCGCGGACGTGCCGGTGTTTCGCGGCGACGATTCCTATGGCACCGGGCTTGCCACCAATCACCTGATCTCGCTCGGCCACAAGCGCATCGCCATGATCGGCGGCACCGATCAGACCTCGACCGGCCGCGACCGCTACCAGGGCTATGTCAACGCCATGGAGGCGGCAGGGCTCGAAGTCAGGCCGTCCTGGCGCATTGCCGGCCCGCGCACCAAGCAGGCCGGTTTCGAGGCGGCTGGACAGTTTTTGGCGCTGAAAGACAGGCCAACCGCCGCCTGCTGCTGGAATGATCTCGTCGCCATCGGGCTTATGAACGGCATCGCCCGCGCTGGCCTGGTGCCGGGTGTCGATATCTCCGTCACCGGCTATGACGATCTCGAGGAGGCTGCGATCGCAACGCCCGCACTGACCACGGTCTGGAACGGCCAGCGTGAGGTCGGCCGTCGCGCCGCCAGTGCGCTGCTCGACAAGCTCAACGGGCAGACGGTGCGGCCGTCGCAGGAACTCATCAAGCCGGAACTGCATGTGCGTCAGTCAACCGGCAAGCCGGTGGAGCGTGCATGACAAAGGCCGACCAATTGCAGACCGTCGCCATCCTGGTGCCGGGGCATTTCAACGACCATGCCGTTGAGCGCATAGACCGCACCTTCAATCGGATCAGGATCGAGCGCGCCGATCCGGCGCTGGTCACCGACGAGATGCGCAGCAAGGTGCGCGGCATCGCCTCCTTCGCTGGCATCGATGCCGTGATGATGGATGCATTGCCCAATCTCGAACTCATCGCCTCGTTCGGTGTCGGCTATGATTCGGTCGATGTCGGCCATGCGGCCGCGAAAAACATCATGGTCACCAACACGCCCGATGTGCTGACCGAGGAGGTTGCCGACACCGCGATCGGACTGCTGATCAACACCATTCGCGACCTGCCGCGCGCCGAAACCTGGCTGCGCGATGGCAGCTGGGTGCGCAACGGCAACTATCCGCTCAGCCGGTTGACCTTGCGTGGTCGGAAGGTCGGCATCTTCGGCATGGGCCGCATCGGGCAAGCCATTGCCCGGCGGCTGGAAGCCTTTGGCTTACCGGTCGCCTATCACAACCGGCGCCAGGTCGTAGGCTTGGCCTACGCCTACCACCCGACGTTGAAGGGCCTCGCCGAAGCGGTCGACACGCTGATTTCCGTGGCGCCCGGCGGCGCTTCGACGGAAAAGGCGGTCAATGCCGAAATCCTGTCGGCGCTCGGCGCCAACGGCGTCTTCGTCAACATCGGCCGTGGCAGCACCGTGGACGAGGCAGCCCTTGCCGTCGCCCTTGCCAACGGCACCATTGCCGCCGCCGGGCTCGATGTCTTTGCCGACGAACCGAACGTGCCCAGGGCGTTGCTCGAAGCGCCCAACACCTCGCTGCTGCCGCATGTCGGTTCGGCCTCGCACCACACGCGCCGCGCCATGGCCGATCTGTGCGTCGACAATCTGGTGTCCTGGTTCAGCGAGCGCCGGCCGGTGACGCCGGTGCCGGAGACGGCTCAGGTCAAGGCACGAGGCTGAGCGGCGGTCTGCCACATTTATTAACGTCGGCTTAACGCTTTGAAATCATTCTGTATCCTGCGCCGGGGGGCGTGGAGTGAAAGATGAGGATTCCGGCATTGATTGCGGCCGCGGCCTTGTTCGCCGGCGTTCAGCTGTTTCATGGCGGCAGCAGTGAAAGTGCCGCCAATGAAGCAAGGCCGACCAGCAACTACAGGCTGGTCGCCAATGGCGACGAAGCGGCTTGCGCCATCTCGCGTGGCGCCGAAGTTTCGGGCGGCTTGTCCTTGTTGACGGTCGCCTCGAATTGCCGCCGTCTGCTGCCGGGCATCGAGCATGCGAAATTCTGGCGCGAACAGAATGACGGCACGGTTGCCTTCAGCGTCAATGGCGTCGATCCGATCGTCACCTTCGGCGTCGCCGACGGCGATGGCTATGAATCCTACGCGCCGGCTTTGCCGCTGCTGTCGCTGGCTGCCACGGACAATTGATTTCGGAAGGCCGACCTATTCGGCGGCTGCGCGCGCGCCGGATTTCGCCGCCGCGTGCAAGCGGACCGCGTCGCCGAAGGCACGGAATATCTTTGCCGAGACGCTGTCCGACTTGACCCAGTATTCGGGGTGCCACTGGACGCCGACGGCGAAGGCGCGGGCGTCCCTCACAGAGACCGCTTCGATCGTGCCGTCCGTCGCCACCGCCTCGACCTGCAGCTTCGGGCCGAGCCGGTCGATCGCCTGGCGGTGCAACGAATTGACCTTGATGTCAGTGGCGCCGAAGACGCCGGCGAGGCAGCTCCCGGGCTTGATCGAAATGGTCTGGTGGATGGCGAAGCGTTCGTCCTGATTGTCGCTCACCGGCGCGCGATGGTCGTGCGAGCCCTCGCGCTCCTGGATCTCGGTGCCCAGCGTGCCGCCCAGCGCCACGTTCAGTTCCTGGATGCCACGGCAGATTGCGAGCAGCGGTACGCCGCGCTCGATCGCCCTGCGAATCAGCGGCAGCGTCGTGGCATCGCGGGCGGGATCGTAGGGGCCGTTGGCATCGCTGGCATCACCGCCATAGAGCGATGGATGCACATTGGATTTCGAACCGGTGACCATGACGCCGTCGACCGACGACAGCAGTTCATCGAAATCGAGTCGGTCGCCGAAGGATGGCACCAAGAGCGGGAACACGCCGGCGCCTGACAGCGCTGCCTCAAGATATTGCTGCGGCGCGGCATGCCATGTGTAATTGTCGAACTGGCGGACGTCGGTCGATATGGCGACGAGCGGCTGATGCATTTTAGATCCGGGTTCCATTTGGTGCGAACAACACTTCTGCCTGCAAAATAGGCGATCTGAAGGCGCTTTTCCATGACAAGTTTCACGCTGTCGCATGGGCCACGGAGCGGGCGTTAGACTATAGTTGCAGTCCCCGCGTGTGCGCTGCGATTATTCCCGAAACGTTGCCGTCAAATCCGGCCGCCGTGCTGGACTCGACCTCTTGCCCGTGTATTGTTTCGCCCCAGGCCGAGCCGGGCTTTCGAGGATTTGCCCGAATGCCGGTCTGTTTGATCCAAACGGGAGGAACTTCATGGATCGTCGTTCATTCATCCGCAAGGCCGGCACGACCGGCGTGGGGGCCGCGGCGGCGGCCGCGACGCTTGCCGCGCCAGCCATCGCCCAATCCAATCCGAAAGTGACGTGGCGCCTTGCGTCGTCGTTCCCGAAATCGCTCGACACGATCTATGGCGGCGCTGAGGTCTTCTCCAAGATGCTGTCGGATGCGACCGACGGCAACTTCCAGGTCCAGGTCTTTGCCGCGGGCGAGCTCGTGCCCGGCCTGCAGGCCGCGGACGCGACCACGGCCGGCACCGTCGAGGCCTGCCACACGGTGGCATACTATTACTGGGGCAAGGACCCGACATGGGCGCTGGGTGCGGCGGTGCCGTTCTCGCTCAACGCGCGCGGCATGAATGCCTGGCACTATCACGGCGGTGGCATCGACCTGTTCAACGAGTTTCTCGCCACGCAGGGGCTTTTCGGCCTGCCCGGCGGCAACACCGGCGTGCAGATGGGCGGCTGGTTCCGCAAGGAGATCAACACCGTCGCCGACCTCTCGGGTCTCAAGATGCGCATCGGCGGCTTTGCCGGCAAAGTTGTCTCGAAGCTCGGCGTCGTGCCGCAGCAGATCGCCGGTGGCGACATCTATCCGGCGCTGGAAAAAGGCACCATCGACGCCGCCGAATGGGTTGGCCCCTATGACGACGAGAAGCTCGGCTTCTACAAGGTCGCGCCCTACTACTACTATCCCGGCTGGTGGGAAGGTGGCCCGACCGTGCATCTGATGTTCAACAAGGCGAAATACGAAGAGCTCTCGCCGGCCTACAAGTCCTTGGTGCGCACCGCCGCCCAGGCGGCCGACGCCAACATGCTGCAGAAATACGACTTCCTCAATCCGGCGGCGGTGAAGCGGTTGGTGGCCGGTGGCGCGAAATTGCGCCCGTTCACCCAGGAGATCATGGCCGCCTGCTTCGAAAAGGCCAACGAGGTCTATGCCGAAATGGAAGCCACCAACGCACCCTTCAAGAAGATCTGGGACTCGATCAAGGGCTTCCGCAAGGAGCACTATCTGTGGGCGCAGGTGGCCGAATACAATTACGACACCTTCATGATGGTCCAGCAGCGCAACGGCAAGCTGTAGGTTTTGGGCTTTGCTGAAAACGACCCCGGGCTTGTCGGCCCGGGGTCTTTTTTGTCAGGCTTAATGCATGTCGCCCAAAAGTGCGCAGCGGTTTTGGGACAACGACATGCATCAAAACAAAGACTTAAAGCGCGTTGCCTGTATCCGCTTCAAGGCGACGCGCTTTAGGAAGCGCTGACCTCAATGAGGAGGCCGCCCGGCGCATGACAATAAAAGGTCGTCGACTTGATGCCGCCGCGCGTCAGCTCCTGGACCTCGCCAGGCTGCAGGCCGGCATCGGCAAGTTCGGCATGCTTGGTGTGCACGCCATCTGCTTTGCCGACGAAGAAGCCGACATGAAACCCGTCGGGATAGGATGCTGCCTCTCCCTTGCCGGGTTTCATCAGGTTAAGGGCAAAGCCGTCGGTCCCCTGTAGAACCGCGAAGGCATCCTTGCCGCGCATGGCGACAAGTTCGAAGCCGAAATGGCTGGTGAAGAAGCCGGCAAGGGCTGCAACTTCTGATGTAACGAGATTTGCGTGGTTCAGTCTCATGGTCGTTCCTGTTCCGGTTTGAGATGCGGACAGGCGTGGCTGCAGACCGTGAAACCGGCGGGGCTGTGACATCAGGAAATCCAGACATGACCCAACCGGCTCGCGGGCTTCGCCTCGCTTGCCGGCCGCGGGTTCTCCCGCAAATCAAGCGGCGAACAAGCCTCCGTTCAAAAACGGAAGAAACCGGACTACCGAACCGGTCATGTCTTTTTCGGCGCCGGTTGAATAGCCGATCGGCGAACCGTCGGCAAGCGTCAGCTCAGGCCTGGCACCACCAGCACCTTGACTTCGCCGGGCCCAGCCGGATTGGCGATCACCGTTACCGCCTCTTCAAGCGTCACCTGCCTGGAGATCAACCTGTCGATCTCGATTGCGCCCGAGGCGATGAGATCGGCAGCCCGGCGGTGGGTGAAGGGATTTACGAAAGAACCTTGAACCTTCAACTCCCGGAACAACAGATCGAAGGGCTCGAACTCTGCCTTCATGCCTTGCGGCATCACACCGACGATAACGATCGTGCCGCCGGCCCTGGCCAGCCGCAGCGACTGCTCGACGGTTTCCCTGACGCCGGCGCATTCGAACACCACATCGACACCGCCCGGCACCAGTCCGGATGGTCCGACGACTGCGTCGATCACATCGGAAGCGTTGGGGTCCACCGTCGCGGTCGCGCCCAATTCCTCGGCAAGGGCGCGCCGCGAGGCCTGGCGCGTCGACAGAATGATGGTCGTCGCCCCTGCCAGCCTGGCGAGTTGCACGGTCAGCAGGCCGATCACGCCGCCGCCAAGCACGACAACCGAGGCGCCGGGCCTGATCTCAGCCAGGTCGACGCCATGCAGGCAGCAGCCAAGCGGCTCGCAAAACGCGCCATGTGTCGGCTTGAGATCGCTCGGCAGAATGAAGGCCTGCGTCTGCGGCATGACGACATACTCGGCAAAGCCGCCATCGCGATGGATGCCGATGGCGCGCAGATTTTTGCACAGATTGACCCGCCCGGCATGACAATGCGTGCATCGCCCGCAGGCGATGTTGGGATTGCCGGTGACCCGGTCGCCAATGGCAAAGCCGGATACTGAACTTCCGACCGTCTCGACGATGCCGGAGAATTCATGTCCCAGCGTGACCGGTGGCGTGCAGGGGAATTCGCCATGGAGAAGATGCCGGTCGGTGCCGCAGACACCGCAGGCCTCGATCCGCACCAGAAGATCGTCGGGGCCGGCAGACGGTTTGTCGACCTCGCGCAGCGCGATGCTGCCAATCGCCTCCAGACGCACCGCTTTCATGACTGCTCACCCATCCGCATCAGTTGAAGTTCGGCGGCTGGGAGAGGTCGGTTGCCGGCGCCGCCGGCTTGGCGGGCGGCGCATCGCCGAAGTTCGGTGGCTGCGACAGGTCGTTGGTCGGAGCTGCCGGTGCAGCGCCGCCATTGGCCGGGGCGCCGCCATCCGCCGGCGCCGTGCCGAGCGGCGACAGACCTGGCATGTCCGGCAGCTGAATTTCGATCGTGCCGGGATCGACCGCCGCGCCCTTGTAGCGCATCACCATCTGCGGGAAGGCGATGGTCAGCCCGATCATGATGACCTGGATGCAGACGAAGGGCACCGCGCCCCAATAGATCTGGCCGGTGGTGACCGGTGCGATCTGCTTGCCGGTGAGGCGATCGAGATAGGGCACGCGGGCAGCGACCGAGCGCAGGTAGAACAGCGCGAAGCCGAAGGGCGGGTGCATGAAAGAGGTCTGCATGTTGACGCCCAGCAGCACGCCGAACCAGATCAGGTCGATGCCGAGCTTGTCGGCGGCCGGCGCCAAGAGCGGCACGATGATGAAGGCAAGCTCGAAGAAGTCGAGGAAGAAGGCGAGGAAGAAGACCAGGATGTTGACCCCGATCAGGAAGCCGACTTCACCGCCCGGCAGCGAGATCAACAGATGCTCGACCCAGATGTGGCCGTTGACGCCGTAGAAGGTGAGCGAAAACACCCGCGCGCCGATCAGGATGAACAGCACGAAGGACGACAGCCGCGTCGTCGAGGTCAGTGCCTGTTTGATCACATCCAGCGACAGCCGCCCCTTTACCGCGGCCATGATCAGCGCGCCGACGGAGCCCATGGCGCCGCCTTCGGTCGGCGTGGCGATGCCGAGGAAGATGGTGCCAAGCACCAGGAAGATCAGCGCCAGCGGCGGGATCAGCACGATGATCACCTGCTGCGCCAGCCTGGACATCATGTTGATGTTCAGGCGCTTGTCGGCGATGGCCACGATGTAGATGAAGATCACGCCGACGCTGGCGCCGAGGATGTCGGCATTGTCGCCATGCGCCGGCACCAGGTAGCGATACGCCGCATAAGAAATCACCACCGCCGCCAGCAGCGCCGCCAGCAGCGAAAGCACACCGTGACCCAGCGTGCGGGCTTCCAGCGGCAAGGCCGGCATCGACTTTGGCCGGACGATCGACATGATCAGGATGTACAGCGCATAGAGGCCGGTCAGCACCAGGCCGGGGATCAACGCGCCCGCATACATGTCGCCGACCGAGCGGCCGAGCTGGTCGGCAAGCACGATCAGCACCAGCGATGGCGGGATGATCTGGGCGAGCGTGCCCGACGCCGCGATGACACCGGCAGCGACACTGCGGTCATAACCGTAGCGCAGCATGATCGGCAATGAGATCAGTCCCATGGCGATGACGGAAGCCGCCACGACGCCGGTGGTCGCGGCCAGCAGCGCGCCGACGAAGATCACGGCATAGGCGAGGCCGCCGCGGATCGGTCCGAACAGCTGGCCGATCGTGTCGAGCAGGTCCTCGGCCATGCCGGAGCGTTCGAGCACGATGCCCATGAAGGTGAAGAACGGAATGGCCAGCAGCGTGTCGTTCGACATCACCCGGCTGCCGTAGAAATTATCCGGCAGCGCATGCAGCAGCGGCCAGGCGAGGTTGATCGATCCGCCCGAGTAGGGCGACAGGAGTACGCCGATGAAGAAGAACATCAGGCCGTTGGCGGCCAGCGAAAAGGCGACGGGGTAGCCGATCAGCAGGAAGATGATCAGCGAGGCGAACATGATCGGCGCCATGTTCTGGGCGATGAACTCCATCATGAGCGCACCTGCCCGGCGAGTGCCTTGGCTTCTTCGGCGAGCGCCTTGGCCTCAAGTTCGGCCTGCTCATGCGCGGATATGAACGGGTTTGGATCGTCCATGTCGCCACGCATGATGGCGATCTTCTTGATGATCTCGGAAATGCCCTGCAGCGCCAGCAGGAAGAAGCCGACCAAAAGGATGGCCTTGGCCGGCCAGATGATCAGCCCGCCGGAATTGTTCGACATCTCGCCGCTACGGAACGACAGCGACACATAGGGAACGAAATAGATCACCATCAGCGTCACGAACGGCATCAGGAAGAAGAGGTGGCCGAGAAGGTCGATCCAGTGCTGCACCCGACGCGAGAACATGCCGTAGACGATGTCGATGCGGATATGGTCGTTCTGCTTCAGCGTGTAGGCGGCGGCCAGCATGAAGGCGGCGCCGAACAGATACCACTGCAGCTCCAGCCAGGCGTTCGACGAGATGTCAAAAACTTTGCGGATGATTGCGTTGGCGGCGCTGACCAGAATTGCGAGCAGGATCAGCCACGACACCCATTTGCCGATGAACTCGTTCATACGGTCGATCGTTCTGGATAGAGCGAGAAGCCCTGCCATGCATTCCTCCCTTATGTCAGAGGCGTGCCGATCCCCCCGCTTTTCCGCCACGCTGCTGTGGCCCAACGGTATGCCGTGCGTGGTTCGGCGGGTCAACATGGAGAGAGCGGGTAAACGCTGTTGTCAGGCCAAACCTGCTGCCTGGCCGCGCGGCATGCAACCAAAGTCTGATACGGTTCAGACGATCTTCTGCTGGTCGCGGCCGGCGCCGATCAGCAACAGCATGGCGACGAGGAACAGATACATCCAGGCATCGCGCCATTCGAGCGGGAAATAGCCGGCCCACAGCGATTCGCCCATGCCGAAGCAAGCAGCGCCAAGGGCGGCCCGCGGCGGCGAGAGATAGCCGCCGACCGCGGTCACGAACAGGATTTTCAACCCGTACACCAGACCGGTGCCGAAGCTGATATTGCCGTAGTAAAGGCCGGCAAGCATTCCGGCCAGTGCCGCGCAGAAACTGCCCGCGAGCACCGCGCCGCGGAACACCGCGCGCACGTCAACCCCGCACATGGCGGCAGCTTTGGGATCGTCGGATACGGCGCGCCAGCGCCGGCCGAAACTCGACCGGGCGAATGCCCAGGCGGCGAACGCAATGATTGCCAGTACGAATGCGCAGTCGAGCACCTGGATGAGCGTCAGTGTCGCCGTGAATGTGGGGCTTTGCGCGAAAATGATGGGTTGGGCCAGCATTGGCGGCAGCCACAGATCATGCGTGTCGGCGGCGATGCGGCTTGCTTCCGACAGCACCAGCAAGATGCCGAGCGTCGTCACCACGATGGCGTTGGGCGTACGGTCGGCCAGCGGTTCGAAGACGCTGCGCGACAGGACATGGCTGATCAGCGCCGCATACAGCAACGCCGAGACGACGCCGAGCGCAACCGATGCGAACAGCGTCAGCCACAGGGTCTGGTAGCCAAAAGCCGCGGTCAAGATCATCGTCTGCCCGCAAAAGGCGAACACCGCGCCATAGGCGAGGTTGGTGCGGTGCAGGATGCCGTTGGTCAGCACATAGCCGAAGGCGAGCAGCGCATAGAGCGCGCCCGAATGCAGCCCGTTCAGAACCTGCTGGAAGAAATAGAGCATGCACGGTCCTCAGAGCATGTCGCCCAAAAGTGCGAGGCGGTTTTGGGACGACGACATGCTCGACAAAAGGTCGCCACAAAGGCACCCAGCCAAGGTTTGCATTGTAGAATCTAACTTGTCAAACGCGATTTATCGGTTAGATTTGTGCCATGACGGTATCCTGGACCCCGCACCGCTTCACCGGCGGCATTCTTGCGCTCGACACGGCGAACACCGTCGTGCTGCGCGACGATCCCCAGAAAACCTTCGACCGTTTCGACAACCCGGCGGAAATCGCTCGTTTTGCCGATGCCGCAAGCGGCTTTCGTGCCGCCGAGCTTGGCGGCAGGCGGCTGGAAGCGCCGTTGCCGGACAAGATCGCACCGGTCGTGCTGTCGATTCGCGAGACGACCGACCGGCTGTTTCGCGGCGCGGTGGCCAAAGGCGTGGTTGCCACCGGCGATCTGCCCGGCTTCCTGGAGGCCTGCGCCGACGGTCTTGCGCGCAGCCGCACCGAAATCGGCGCGCCTGGGCGGCCGTTCGGCGATCCGGCGACGCCGATCGCCTTCGAGGCGGCACTTGCCGTCTCGGCGTTGTCGCTGCTGCGCGACGACACCGTGGCAAGGCTCAGGATCTGTCCCAACTGCAGCTGGCTGTTCGTCGACCGAAGCCGCAATTCCAGCCGGCTTTGGTGCGACATGGCGGTGTGCGGCAACCGTCAGAAGGCAAGTCGACATTATCGCCGCCGGACGGCGGCCAGGGAGGTCTCCGATGCCTAGAAAATATTCGCGTTCGATGGTTCTGGCTGCCGCCTTGTTTGCGGCCGCCGCCCTTGGCGCCTGCCGCGACTCCGGCGAGGATCAGTTGTTTGCCATCTCCGGCAAGCTGTTCGAATTCAACTACCGCCTGGGCATCGCCACCTATGTCATCACCCTCAATCCGCTGCGGCCGATGGGCGAGGGGCAGGTCGCGGTGGTCAGCTTCCAGAACCCGGCCGGTGGCGATCCGATTATCGTCAACCAGAAGATATGGCCGAAACTCGCGCACATAACGCTCACCAGCCCGCCGCTCACCTGCGTGGTCAAGGACAAGCCCTATGCGGTGTCGATCCGCATCGAGGATGCCAGCGGCACCTTGCTGCAGAGCTTCGAGACGACGCTGACATCCTCGCTCGATCAGTCGATCCTGCCCGATCGGCCGCTTGTAGTGGGGCCGGTCTACGAACTCAACAAGGACATGGTCGGCCACGCCGACGGCAAGCTGCCGGGCGAGCCCAAGCCGGATTGTTCGAAGGCCGCCTGACGCGGCCTCTATCTCTTTGTTTTTGCGCAATTCCCTGGGGAAAGCGCTCCGCGCTTTCCCCAGGAAAACCGTTCACACTTTTCCTGGAATTGCTCTGGCCTGCCGCGGCCGGAACTTCCTGCACCGCGAAGCCTGTTGTCGCGTAATTTTCATACGCCGGCCGATGCGCACCGGATCGTTCGTTGCGCATTGCCTGGTATCTTCGATTTTATTTGACCTCCCCGGCAAGGGGAGAAACACTGTGGCGTCCGACTCCGACGTTGGTTGCACGCCTTGGCGTGGCCTCCGCAGAGGAAATGCCTGATGACGCTGCATGATGTCGCGCTCGACGACAAGTTCGATCTTGGCAAGGAGCGCATCTTCCTGTCCGGCGCGCAGGCGGTCATCCGCATGCTTTTGATGCAGCGCGAGCGCGATCGCCGCGCTGGCCTGAACACCGCCGGCTTCGTCTCCGGCTATCGCGGCTCGCCGCTTGGCGGCCTCGACATGCAGCTGTGGAAGGCCAAGAAGCAGCTGGCCCAGTCGGAGATCGTCTTTCAGCCCGGCCTCAACGAAGAGCTCGCCGCGACGGCGTGCTGGGGTTCGCAGCAGACCGAATTGCTGGGCGAAGGCACCCATGACGGCGTGTTTTCCGTCTGGTACGGCAAGGGCCCGGGCGTCGACCGCTCCGGCGATGTGTTCCGCCATGCCAACCTTGCGGGGTCGTCAAAACACGGTGGCGTCCTTGCCCTGATGGGTGACGACCACATGGCCGAATCCTCGACCAATGCGCATGCCACCGAATTCCTGTTCGTCGACACCATGGTGCCGATCCTCAACCCGGCCGGCGTCCAGGAGATCATCGACTACGGCCTCTACGGCTTTGCCATGTCGCGCTTTGCCGGCACCTGGGCGGCGATCAAATGCGTCAAGGACAATGTCGAATCGACGGCTTCCGTCGATGCCTCGCTCGAACGGCTGAACATCGTCGTCCCCGACTTCGACATGCCGCCCGGCGGCCTCAACATCCGCCACGAGATCGACATGCTCGGCCAGGAGGAGCGGCTGCATGAACACAAGCGCGCCGCCGCTTCTGCCTTCATCCATGCCAATAGCCTGAACAGGATCGTCTATTCGGGCGGCCGCAGCCCCAAGCTCGGCATCATCACGCTGGGCAAGAGCTATCTCGACGTCCGCCAGGCGCTGGAAGACATCGGCGTCGACGAAGCGGCGGCCAACCGCATCGGCATCAGGCTGTTCAAGGTCGGCTGTCCGTGGCCGCTCGACCTGCAGCATATCACCGACTTCGCCCGCGGCCTCGACACCATCGTCGTCGTCGAGGAAAAGCGCTCGCTGATCGAAGTGCAGCTGCGCGAAAACCTTTACGGCACCGCCACCCAGCCGGCCATCGTCGGCAAGAAGGACGAGCGCGGCGACTGGCTGTTCCCGGCCAAGGGCGCGCTCGATCCCAACGACATCGCCATCGCGCTCGGCGAGCGGATCCTGAGGACGGTTGGCCCGTCGGAAGAGATCGCCGCGCGGGTGGCGAAACTGCGCCAGTTTCAGGCAATGCTTGCCGACACCTCCGACATTGCCACCCGCACACCCTTCTTCTGCTCCGGCTGCCCGCACAATTCCTCGACCAAGGTGCCGGACGGCTCGCTTGCCGCCGCCGGCATCGGCTGCCACTTCATGGCGCTGTGGATGGACCGCAACACCGTCGGCTTCACCGCCATGGGTGGCGAGGGCGCGCAATGGGTCGGCCAGGCGCCGTTCTCCAAGCGCGACCACATCTTCCAGAATCTCGGTGACGGCACCTACAATCACTCCGGCGCGCTGGCGATCCGCTTCGCGCTGTCGACCGATGCCAACATCACCTACAAGATCCTCTACAACGACGCCGTCGCCATGACCGGCGGCCAGCCGCATGATGGCGGCCTGACCGTCGACATGATCGCCAGGCAGGTGCGCGCCGAAGGTGTCGAGCGCATCGCCATCGTCACCGACGAGCCGGACAAATATGCCGGGAAGGCAGAATTCCCTACCGGCGCCAGCATCCATCACCGCGACGACCTCGACCTCGTCCAGCGCCAGTTGCGTGACGTCAAAGGCATATCGGTGCTGCTCTACGACCAGACTTGTGCTGCCGAAAAGCGCCGCCGCCGCAAGCGCGGCACCTTCCCCGATCCCGACAAGCGCGTCTTCATCAACGAACTCGTCTGCGAGGGCTGCGGCGATTGCGGCGTGCAGTCGAACTGCGTTTCGATCCAGCCGGTCGAGACCGAATTCGGCCGCAAGCGCAAGATCGACCAGTCGAGCTGCAACAAGGATTTTTCCTGCGTCAACGGCTTCTGCCCGTCATTCGTCACTGTCCATGGCGCCAGGATCAGGAAGGCCGAGGGCTTCGCCGGCAGCACCGATCCGCTCGACGGCGTACCGGTTCCCGCCGAATTCCCGCTCGGCGAGCAAGGCTGGGCGGCGATCATCGACGGCGTCGGCGGCACCGGCGTCGTCACCATCGGTGCTGTGCTCGGCATGGCGGCCCATCTCGAAGACAAGGGCTGCGGCATGATCGACATGGCCGGCCTCGCCCAGAAGGGCGGTTCGGTGTTCACCCATGTCCGCATCGCCCGCACGCCCGACGATATCCACGCCATCCGCGTATCGGCGGGCAAGGCCGATCTGGTGCTGGGCTGCGACCTCGTCGTGTCGGGCGCCAAGAAGGTGCTGGCCGCGGTGCGCGAAGGCCACACCATCTTTCTCGCCAACACCGCCGAGATCATGCCCGGCGATTTCACCCGTTCAGCCGATTTCTCGCTGCCGGTCGAGCGGCTGAAAAAAGCGATCCGCACTGCCGCCGGCGACGACAAGGCGCATTTCTTCGACGCCACCCGCACCGCCACCGCGCTGTTCGGCAATTCGCTCGGCGCCAACATGTTCATGCTTGGCTTCGCATTCCAGCATGGCGGGCTGCCGCTGTCGGCAGAAGCGGTCGAAAAGGCGATCGAGCTCAACGGCGAAGCGGTGACGATGAATGTCGCTGCGTTCCGCTGGGGCCGCCGCGCTGCCCATCAGCCGGATTTCGTGCGCGGCCTCATCGCCCAGCCGGGCCAGACCCCGCAGACTGCCGTCCTTGCCGAGACTCTGGACGACATCATTGCCCGCCGCGTCGCCTTCCTGACCGCCTATCAGAACGCCGCCTATGGCAAGCGCTATGCCGACAGATTGGCCGCGCTGCGCCAGGCCGAAGCCAGGGCCATGCCTGGCTCGTCCGCGGTCACCGAGGTGGCGGCAAGAAACCTGTTCAAGCTGATGGCGATCAAGGACGAATACGAGGTGGCGCGGCTTTACACGGATGGCTCCTTCGCCGCTGAACTTGGAAAACAGTTCCAGAGCTACGAAAAACTCGAATTCCATCTCGCGCCGCCGATCATGGGCAGGCGCGGCAATGACGGCAAACCGCGGAAATCGAGCTTCGGCCCGTGGATGATGCAGGGATTTCGCCTGCTGGCCGCGATCAAGGGCCTGCGCGGCACCGCTTTCGACCTGTTCGGCTACAGCGCCGAGCGGCGCATGGAGCGGCAGCTTCTGGCCCAGTATGAGGCCGATCTGGAGCTTGTTGGCGCAGCACTGGCGCCGGGCAAGATTGAGGCCGCGGTCGCGCTCGCCTCGGTGCCGGCGCTCATTCGCGGCTATGGCCATGTCAGGCAAGCCAGTGCCGAAAAGGCGGCGGGCGAGCGCGCCAGGCTTCTCAACCGGCTGAACCAGGCCTTGCCGGAGCCGGCACTTCACGCAGCGGAGTGACCGCGCCAACGCACCAACGAATTGCCGGAAGCCTGATTTTCCGGTCTGTCCTGCCTTTCGCGCCCTGGTCAACCGAGCCCAAGCCGCTGTTCTAAGCCTTTCTTAAGGCGAGTGTGGCATGACAAGGCGCAGCTTTGGGCCGACGGTATGGGCAAAACAAAGACCGAAAACATCCCAGCGGATGTTTATATCCAGTTTGTGCGCTCGTTGTTCGACAACGCGCACATGCTGGTGATTGGCGGCGCGTGCTATTGGATCCTCGGATTCATGATCTACCTGCGCACGCACAATCCACTGTTTATTGGCTTTTCTTTCGTTCTGCTGTCCGTCAGCCTTTTCCGTTACTTCGGCATTCGCAGCTTCCGCAAGGCGGGCGGCACGATAGCCACGGTCGAAGAGGCACAGCAGTGGGAGCGCAACTATATCCTCAAGGGCTCCTTGCAGGGCCTGGGGTTGGGCTCGCTGTGCTTCATATCGATCTATGTCTATCCCGATCCGTTTGCCGAACTGGCCGCGATGTCGCTGACTTTGGCGACCCTGGTTACGGTTGTCGGCCGAAACTACGGATCGCCGCGCATGGTGCGGATTTTCTCCGTGACCTTCATTGGTCCGGCAGCACTTGCACTCTTGCTGCGCATGGATGCTCCCTCGGTTGTCCTCGGCTTGATGATCATCCCGATGACGTTCATCACCATCAACAGCGCCGACCACGTCCGCAACGTGCTTTTCTCGGCGGTCATCGGCCACCAGCAGGCCAGGAAGCTCGCGCACCGGTTCGATCGCGCGCTCAACACCATGTCGCATGGCCTGGTCATGCTTGGCCCCGACGGCAAGGTCATTGTCGCCAACGCCGAAGCCGCGCATCTGATGGCGCTCAAATCGCCCGACGCGCTGCTTGGGCGGTCGATTCACAGCCTGCTGATGCGCGGTGTTGCCGGCGGCATGCTGGCGCCGAAGGATTGCCGTTACGTCGAGGCGCAGCTGACGCGCGCGCTGCGCGAGGGCCGCGACCGCAAGGTTCTGGTCTCCTTTTCCACGGGCCAGCATTACGAGTTTTCGGCCCGCGAAGGCAGCCAGGATCTGGGCGTTATCACGTTTGAGGATGTCACCGCTCGCGTCGAGTCTGAAGAGAAAATCCGCTTCATGGCGCGCTACGACAACCTCACCGGCCTGCCCAACCGCGCCTATTTCCACGAACTGGTCGGCGAGGCGATGGCGTCCGGCGGCCGCGATCGTCTGTGTGGGCTCGCCGTGCTCGATCTTGACGATTTCAAGAGCGTCAACGACACGCTTGGCCATCCTGTCGGCGACGGGCTGATCTACGCCGTCGCCGAGCGGCTGGCCGCCATCGCCGGGCCGAGCATCACCGTCAGCCGTTTCGGCGGCGATGAATTCATGATCTTCTTCGATCGCGTCGAGGACGAAAGCCATCTGACCGGCCTGCTCGACCAGATTTTCGGCGAATTGCAGGGCGAAGTCGATGTCGCCGGCCATGGGCTGCGCATCCAGGCCAGCGCCGGCACGGTGCTGTCCAAGGTCGAGGACACCGATGTCGACGCGATGATCGTCAAGGCCGACCTGGCGCTCTACAAGGCCAAGGAACTCGGCAAGAACAACTGGCGGCTGTTCGAGGCGTCGATGGATGCGGCTTTCCGCAGCCGTCAGCTGATGAAGGCCGACCTGCGCAACGCCGTCGAAGCCAAGGCGCTGCGTGTCGTCTATCAGCCGATCGTGGCAATGAACACGATGCGCATCGCCAGTTGCGAGGCGCTGTGCCGTTGGGACCATCCCGATCTCGGGCCGATCTCGCCCAGCATCTTCATTCCGCTGGCCGAGGAAATGGGCATCATTTCCGAGATCAGCACCTTCGTCCTGCAGGCCGCATGCACCGAATGCGCGAAATGGCCCGACCAGACCAGCGTCTCGGTCAACCTCTCCGCCAGGGATTTCCGCAGTCGCGACGTCATCCAGAAGGTCCGTGATGCGCTGGTCAGCTCCGGGCTCGCTGCCGGCCGCCTGGAGATCGAAGTCACCGAGACGGCGCTGCTCGACGACAAGTCACTGACGCGCCAATACATCGAGGAATTGAAACAGCTTGGCGTGCGCATTGCGCTCGACGATTTCGGCACCGGATATTCGAGCCTGAGCTATCTCCACAAGCTGCCGCTCGACAAGATCAAGATCGACCGCTCGTTCCTGATGGACGTAACCCAGAACCAGCGCTCGCTGGACCTGTTGAAGGGCATCGTCGATCTCACCCGGGTGCTGGGCCTGACTGTCACCGTCGAAGGGGTCGAGACCTTCGAGCAGCTCAAGATTCTGGTGCATTCGGTGAAGCCGGACCTTGTCCAGGGCTTCCTCTTCGGTGCTGCGCTCAGTGCGTCGGGCATCGAGACGATGTCGACCGTCACCTGGCCATTCGCCGCGGACCTGCGTCTCCCCGCCAAACGGGGCAGCCAGCTGGTGTCGTGATCTCGAAGTTCACCTGAAACAGATTTCCAGTATCTTTCGAGACTTAAATTCGCTCCGACCTTGATATCGAACTCATGCGAATTTCAGAATCGGGATGTTGCCCCACCTGATTTTGCCTTTGCACGCTGAAAGGACCTTCCGCGGCTGTTAAGGTTAACGAAAGGTAAATCAACAGTATCTAACTTTCAGCTTGTGTCCCATTTCAACTCGAATAGCCTATCAGCAGGCGGAATTTCGAGGACAGATAATGGATATTGCAACGCAGGATGCTTCTGCTGGGATTCGCACGAGCGGCGGATCGGTGCTGAATCGCTCGATGATGCAACTGCTGGAGCATGTCGAGTACCGTCTCATTACGGGGGGCGAGGATCTGGAGGCAATCTATCGTCTTCGCTATCAATCCTACTTTCGCTCGGGCATGTCCGGCCCGATCGCCAGCGGGATGTTCGAGGACCGCTGGGACAATCTGCCCAATTCCTACCGGTTCGGCGTCTATTTCGATGGCCATTTGGTTAGCACGCTGCGTATCCACTACATCTCTCGCGAGCACCCGTATTCGCCCTCCGTCGATGCCTATCCGGAAATATTGGCTGAGCGGCTTGCCCGCGGCGAGACCTTCATCGACGGAACCCGGTTCGCAACCGACCCCGACAGCGCACCGGCACCCGGCGTGCTGCCGTTCCTGACACTCAGGCTAGGCATGGTCGCCTCCAGCTACTTTGGCCAGACCGCGGTGCTTACGCCGGTCAAGATCGAGCATTCCGCTTTTTATGCCCGCATCTTCAATGCCAAGCAGAGGACCGAGGCCAAGGTATTCCCGGGCGTTCTTGCCCCGATCGCCTTGTTCGAAATCCCCTGCGGCGAAAACCTGCGCCTGACACTCGAACGCTTCCCGTTCTTCAGGTCGACGCCGTTGGAGCAGAGGATGATGTTTGCCAATCCGGCCATCAACAAACTGCAGCCCCTGTCCATCCTGCCAACAGCGAAATATTACCGCGACGCCGCCTGAGGCGCCGAGTTCTGCGAAATGCCTGGAGCTTTCGGGCCGGATCCGCGTTCTGATGGCGGCGGCGCGTTGACGCTCCGCGTCTTCGACGGATTTGTCAAAAGGAACCTGACATGCACATTTCCCAGCTCGCGCTCACCCCGCTGATTTCGCTCATCGCCGGCGTGCTCATCCTGGTGATGCCGCGGCTGCTCAACTACATCGTCGCGCTCTACCTCATCGTCGTCGGCTTGCTCGGGTTGTTCCCGCACCTCGCCGGCTGAGGCGCCGCGCGCCAGGTCCGTCTCCCCACGGCTCGCGGCGCGCCTGCCTCATTGGCGGCTTTCAACTTTCATTTGAGGCTGTTGTCTCCGGCGATGCGGCAATAGCGCCATTGCCCTCGGCGCGGCTTTTCGCTATGTGCCTCAAAGATGTCTTCGAAGGGGAATTCCTATGGCTGATCACACGCCGACCGGTCCTGTCGAACTGGGCGCGAAGATGGACTATGCCGAGCACGACCGCACCTATGCGGGCTTCATCGCGCTCGCCAAATACGGCTCGTTGTTTTGCGGCGCCCTGCTCCTGGCGATGGCTTTCGGCTTCTTTGCGGGCGGCTTCTTCTCGGCGACCATCCTGTTCGCCGTGATCCTGGCCGTCGGCGGCTTTATTCTCCGATAGACTTTTCAGACCCTTCGCCGGGGAGGTCGCCGGACATCCGGACGAAATCTTGCGCAAACAGGTTCCAGCCGAAAGGATCATGCGGTGGGACAGACGGTTTTCATCCCTCGTGAGCTCGACGCCAACGAGCCGCGTGTTGCGGCATCGCCCGATACGGTGAAGCGGCTGGCGGCTCTGGGTCTCGACGTGGTTGTCGAAACCGGAGCCGGCACCAGGTCACGCATTCCCGACGAGGAGTTCGCCAAGGCGGGCGCTTCGATCGGCAAGGCCGGCGATGCCGCCAGGGCCGATGTGGTGCTGAAAGTGCGCCGGCCAGGCGAAGCGGAACTCAAGGCCTACAAACCGGGCACCACGGTCATCGCCATCATGGATCCCTACGGCAATGATGCGGCTGTGGCAGCACTTGCCAAGGCCGGCGTCACCGCCTTCTCGATGGAATTCATGCCGCGCATCACCCGCGCCCAGTCGATGGACGTCTTGTCGTCGCAGGCCAATCTCGCCGGCTACCAGGCGGTGATCGACGGCGCTTCCGAGTATGACCGGGCACTGCCGATGATGATGACCGCAGCCGGCACGGTGCCGGCGGCAAAGGTCTTCATCATGGGTGTCGGTGTCGCCGGACTGCAGGCCATCGCCACGGCAAGGCGGCTAGGTGCTGTCGTCACTGCCACCGATGTGCGCCCCGCCGCCAAGGAACAGGTCGCCTCGCTCGGCGCAAAGTTCCTCGCCGTCGAGGACGAGGAGTTCAAGGCGGCCGAGACGGCGGGTGGCTATGCCAAGGAGATGTCGAAAGAATATCAGGCCAAGCAGGCGGCGCTGACCGCCGAGCACATCGCCAAGCAGGACATCGTCATCACCACGGCGTTGATCCCCGGCCGGCCGGCGCCAAAGCTGGTTTCGGCGGCCATGGTCGCCTCGATGAAGCCGGGCTCGGTGCTGGTCGACCTTGCGGTCGAGCGCGGCGGCAATGTCGAAGGCGCCGTGCCGGGTCAGGTTGTCACCACCGCCAACAACGTCAAGATTGTCGGCCATCTCAACGTACCCGGCCGCGTCGCCGCTTCCGCGTCGCTGCTCTATGCCCGCAACCTTTTCGCCTTCGTCGAAACGCTGGTCGACAAGACTACCAAGACGCTCGCCATCAACCGCGACGACGATCTGGTCAAGGCGACCATGCTGACCGACGGCGGCAAGATCGTGCATCCGGCTTTTGCTAAAGCGGCGGAACAGCCCCATGTCGAGCCGGCCGCAATCCCGGCCAAGACGATGGTTGCCGATGCAGCCGCGCCGAAGAAAGCCGCTTCCAAGAAAGCTGCAGCACCCAAGTCGCCTTCGTCCAAGTCCAAGGGGATCGCGTGATGGACCAGACCTTGCAGAAAGCCCTCGACCAGCTCGATCAGGCCTCCGCCGCCGTCCGGCTTGCGGTGCAGAACCTGGCCACCGCCCCAGGTGGCGCTGATGCCGCGGGCGATGCCGCGCACGCTTTGTCCGGCGGCGCCATCGATCCTTTTGTCTTCCGCTTCGCCATCTTCATCCTGGCGATCTTCGTCGGCTACTATGTCGTCTGGTCAGTGACCCCGGCGCTGCACACGCCGCTGATGGCCGTCACCAACGCCATTTCCTCGGTCATCGTCGTCGGCGCGCTGCTTGCGGTCGGCATCGCCGCCTCCGGTATTGCCGCCGGCTTCGGCTTCGTCGCGCTGATGCTGGTCTCGGTCAACATCTTCGGCGGCTTCCTCGTTACCCAGCGCATGCTGGCCATGTACAAGAAGAAGGACAAGTAGAGCGCCATGAACGCCAACTTCGCGTCCTTCCTCTATCTCGTCTCCGGCGTCCTGTTCATCATGGCGCTGCGCGGCCTGTCGCATCCGACCACCAGCCGCCAGGGCAATCTGTACGGCATGATCGGCATGGGCATCGCCATCGCCACCACGCTGGCACTGGCGGCCCCGTCTGTCCCGTCGGCCGGCCGCTACTGGCTGATCGTCCTCGGCCTCGCCATCGGCGGCTCCATCGGCGCGGTCACCGCGCGGCGCATCGCCATGACCTCGATGCCGCAGCTGGTCGCCGCCTTTCACAGCCTCGTCGGCCTTGCCGCGGTCATGGTGGCGGCCGCCGCGATCTATGCCCCTGAAAGCTTCGGCATCGGCACCGTTGCCGATATCCACGCCCAGGCGTTGATCGAGATGAGCCTTGGCGTTGCCATCGGCGCCATCACCTTCACCGGCTCGGTCATCGCTTTCCTCAAGCTCGACGGCCGCATGTCGGGCAAGCCGATCATGATCGGCGGTCGCCACTTCATCAACGCCGCGCTCGGCATCGCGTTGATCGTGCTGATCATCCTGCTGGTTACCACCGAGTCCAAGCTGGTGTTCTGGCTGATCGTCGCGGCCTCGCTTCTCCTTGGCGTCCTCTTGATCATCCCGATCGGCGGCGCCGACATGCCGGTGGTCGTCTCGATGCTGAACTCCTACTCGGGCTGGGCCGCGGCAGCACTTGGCTTCACGCTCGGCAATCTGGCGCTGATCATCACCGGCGCACTGGTCGGTTCGTCCGGTGCGATCCTGTCCTACATCATGTGCAAGGGCATGAACCGATCGTTCATCTCCGTCATCCTCGGCGGCTTCGGCGGCGAGACGGCGGCCGCTGCCGATGACGGTATCGAGCGCACGGTCAAGCAGGGCTCGGCCGACGATGCAGCCTACCTGATGATGAACGCGCAGAAGGTCATCATCGTGCCCGGCTACGGCATGGCGGTCGCCCAGGCGCAGCATGCGCTGCGCGAAATGGCCGACAAGCTCAAGGCCAATGGCGTCGACGTCAAATACGCCATTCATCCGGTTGCTGGCCGCATGCCCGGCCACATGAACGTGCTGCTGGCCGAAGCCAACGTGCCCTATGACGAAGTGTTCGAGCTCGAGGACATCAACTCGGAATTCGCGCAGGCCGACGTCGCTTACGTCATTGGCGCCAACGACGTCACCAACCCGTCCGCGCGTGACGACAAGTCGTCGCCGATCTACGGCATGCCGATCCTCGACGTCGACAAGGCGCGCACCTGCCTGTTCGTCAAGCGCTCGCTCGGCTCCGGCTATGCCGGCATCGACAACACGCTGTTCTACAAGGACGGCACCATGATGCTGCTCGGCGACGCCAAGAAGATGACCGAAGAGATCGTCAAGGCGATGGATCACTGAGCCGTTTTCCCGCCCCAGCCAACCCTTCGAAACAGAAAAGCCCGGCTGAAGCCGGGCTTTTCGTTTCGGGATGAGAGCCCGCTCAGCGACTGGTCAGTAGGATTGCTTCCTCGTCGTCGCGCTGCCTGCCGCCAAGGGCGGCCGCGGCGCTGGCGATGAAAGCGCCGATGACCAGCGACAGTGCGCCAAGCAGCGCAAACGTCGCGCTGCCTTTCCTGGCGGTGTCGGCAACCTGTTTTGCCTTGACCTTGGCGTCCTCAACCTTGGCAACCAGCGCATCGACCCGTGCCTTGGCATCGGCTTCTGACAGACCGGTGCGGGCAGCCACCAGCTGCGACAGATAGGTCTTGTCGTCGGCCGAAATCTCGTCCGCCGCAGCGCTGGCGATCAGGATGCGCGAGGCCTGGGCCGCGGCATCGCCGTCCGGATTGGCGGTTGCTAGCTTGGTTGCATCGGCCGGACGGAATAGCGAATCCACGAGATAGGATGTCGCATTGTCGGCTCCGCCAGCATTCGCTGAGGCACCTGCTGAAGCACCGAGTGCGGCACCCGAGGCCCCCGTGGACACGGCTTGCACGCCGGTTCCGACCGCCGCCGACAGCGCCGAGCCAAGCACGCCGACGACGAGCAGTGTCGCCAGTGCCCAGGCCAGGAAGCCATGCGCGGTGTCACGGAAATAGACCTCATCCGTGTGGATGCCGACCCATTTGGTGCGCAGCCGGCCGGCGAGATACCCGCCGACTCCTGAGGAAAGCCACTGCACGATGACCAGCCAGATCGCGGTGGAAACCGCGAAGGTGGTGATCGAGGCGCCGGAGCCCGACCAGGGCGAAACCATGCTCAGACCAAGCCCAGAGCCGAGCAGCATCAGGATGAAGGTCAGCGTCGAGGCCGCGAAGGCGCCGGCGATGATCGGTCCCCAGCTGACGGCGGTTGAAGAGGATTCGGTAGAAGCGGAAACATCGACAGCCGATAGGGTGGACTGCATCGAGGCCACCTATCGCACGAAAAGCATGATGAGAATGATGATTGGAATCGGAATCCCGAGCAACCAGAGCAAGATACCACGTCCCATGAAGACCTCCTGTGAGAAATTGTGATCGATGTTGTCACAATGTCTTGGAAGGGCTTCTGTTCCCGCCGATGCTCAATGATTTTGTTGTGCAGGATGAGGCATTGGCGCGGTGAGCCGCGCCAATGCTTCGTATCAGATATCCAGATTGGCGACCGACAGCGCGTTTTCCTGGATGAACTCGCGCCGCGGTTCGACCTCGTCGCCCATCAGCCGCGAGAACAGGCTGTCGGCGTCGGTCGCGTCATTGACCTTGACCTGCAGCAGCGAGCGCACATTCGGGTCGAGCGTGGTTTCCCACAGCTGCTCGGCATTCATTTCGCCGAGGCCCTTGTAGCGCTGCATGGTCAGGCCTTTGCGGCCGGTGGCAAACACGGCGTTGAGCAGCGCCAGCGGTCCCGAGATGGTTTCCGAGACGTCCTTGCGGCGCAGCACCGGCGGCTCGCCATAGACCTCGGTGAGGCGCGGCGCATAGCGGTCGAGCTGGCGCGCATCCGCCGAATTGATCAGGCCGAGATCGAGATGCGCGAATTCCTTGACGCTGCGCACCGTGCGTTCGAACACATAGCCGCCGGTTCCCTCATTCGAGGTCGACATGCGGCCGGTCCAGCCGCGCTCGGTGTCCTCGGCGATTATGTCGAGACGCTTGGCGACACGCTCGGCCATGGCGTTGGCGCGTGCGAGATCGGTAAACACATCCGGGTTGAGGCCGCCGGCGATCGCCGCCTGCTCGACCACGCCCCTGTTGTAGCGCGTGTGCAGGCCGTTGATCAGTTGGCGCACCGCCAGCGCGTCGTCGATGGCGCTGCGCAAATCCTGTCCGGTGCGCACTTCGCCCGAACCGAGTGAAAGCGACGCCTCTTCCAGCCCTGAACCGATCAGGAACTCCTCGAAGGCGCTCTCGTCCTTGATGTATTGCGAGCTCTTGCCGCGCGTCACTTTGTAGAGCGGCGGCTGGGCGATGTAGAGATGGCCGCGCTCGATCAGTTCCGGCATCTGCCGGAAGAAGAAGGTGAGCAGCAAGGTGCGGATATGGGCGCCGTCGACGTCGGCGTCGGTCATCAGGATGATCTTGTGGTAGCGCAATTTGTCGGCGTTGAACTCGTCCTTGCCGATCGAGGTGCCGAGCGCGGTGATCAGCGTGCCGATCATCTCGGAGCCGAGCATGCGGTCGAAGCGGGCGCGCTCGACATTGAGGATCTTGCCGCGCAGCGGCAGAATGGCCTGGTTCTGGCGCGAGCGGCCACCCTTGGCCGAGCCGCCGGCCGAGTCACCCTCGACGATGAAGATCTCGGACTTCGCCGGGTCGCGTTCCTGGCAGTCGGCCAGCTTGCCGGGCAGCGAGGTGACGCCGAGCGAGCTCTTGCGGGTGATGTCGCGCGCCTTGCGCGCGGCTTCGCGCGCCGCGGCCGCCTGGATAACCTTGTCGATGACCACCTTGCCTTCGCTGGGGTGCTCCTCAAGCCAGGTGCCGAGCGCCTCGTTGACCAGACCTTCCACCACCGGGCGAACCTCGGACGAAACCAGCTTGTCCTTGGTCTGCGAGGAGAATTTCGGATCAGGAACCTTGACCGACAGCACCGCCGTCAGGCCTTCACGACAATCATCGCCGATCAGCGCCACCTTTTCCTTCTTGGTCAAGCCTGAGGACTCGCCATAGCCGGTGATCTGGCGCGTCAGCGCGCCGCGGAAACCAGCCAGATGGGTGCCGCCGTCGCGCTGCGGGATGTTGTTGGTGAAGGCCAAAACATTCTCGTGGTAGCTGTCGTTCCACCACATGGCGACTTCGACGGTGATGCCGTCGCGCTCGGCCTTGATGGCGATCGGCTTGTCGATCAGCGGCTTCTTGACCCGGTCGAGATATTTGACGAACTCTTCCAGACCGCCATCATAGTGCAATTCATGGCGCACGATGTCGGCATGGCGGGCATCGGTCAGAATGATGCGCACGCCGGAATTGAGGAAGGCGAGCTCGCGCAGCCGGTGTTCCAGCGTGCCGAAGTCGAACTCGACCATGGTGAAGGTTTCGGACGACGGGAAGAACGTGATCGCGCTCCCGCTGCGGCCCTCATAAGTCCCTGGCTGCTTGTCCTGCTCGTAGCTGCCTGTCGCCTTCAGCGGTGCATCGGCATTGCCGTGGGTGAAGCTCATCTCGAAGATCTGGCCGTTGCGGCGGATCTTCAGCTTCAGCCAGGCCGACAGCGCGTTGACCACCGACACGCCGACGCCGTGCAGGCCGCCCGACACCTTGTAGGAGTTCTGGTCGAATTTGCCGCCGGCATGCAGCTGCGTCATGATCACTTCGGCCGCCGAAATGCCTTCGCCGGTGTGGATATCCGTCGGAATCCCGCGGCCATTGTCGATAACCGTCACCGAACCATCGGGGTTGAGCGTCACGGTGACCAGGTCGGCATGGCCTGCCAGCGCCTCGTCGATGGCGTTGTCGACCACCTCATAGACCATGTGATGCAGGCCCGAACCGTCGTCGGTGTCGCCGATATACATGCCCGGCCGCTTGCGGACGGCATCCAACCCCTTCAAAACCTTGATGGAATCGGCGCCGTATTCGGCTTCGGCGCCGTTGGTGTTCTCGGTCTGGTCGCTCATGAAAACCTGTTGTCTAGATGCCGCTTGTACAGCGCGAAAAATCGGCCCCGAATCGCGCCCCTGATATTGCCTAGATATAGGCGCGAAAGGCGGTTTTTCCAAGGTTTGCGGGCATTTCCGGCCCGAATCCCGGGCTGGCAGCCGGCTATTTTTTTCGGGCCCCGGATTTGGCGAGAAGGTTGCGCAAGTATTTGATCATAAATTGGTCTCCGGGCAGCAGCCGCCCGGTCCGGTCAAGCTCCAGCGTCAGGTTGAGCGCCTTGGTCAGCGCTGCCTTAGGATCCTTCGCCACATAGGCATAGGCGATGTAGGCGCGTGCCAGATCAGCCTGCCAGATCGCATTGTTCGGATCGGACTGGGCCAATTTCTTGGCGATAGCCAGGCTGGCTTCGAAGGCCGTTTTGGAACCCTCAAAGTGACGCTGGTCGGTCTCCAGGTAACCGATCTTCTGCAGGGTGATCGCCAGGTCGCGTTGCCAGTCGGAATTGGCTGGGTCCAGCTTGGCCAGCCGCTCGGCTATGGCAAGACTGTCCTGATAGTTTTGCAATGCGCCCTTGACGTCGCCCTGGGCATCCAGCACGCTCGCAACCTTGTCGAGAGAGACCGACAGGCCGCGCTGCCAGTCGGTGTTGCCGGGATCGGTGGCGGCAAGATCACGCGCTATGTCCAGCGCCTGCTGGTAGGACTCCAGTGCGGGCGGCCAATCCTTCTGATCGCTGTACGCATTGCCGATCTTGGCGTAACTGACCGACAGGTCGCGCTTCAAATCGGTATCGTTGGGATCGCGGCGCACCAGCTCTTCGGCGATCGCCCGGCTCTTGTTGAAGGCCGTGAGCGCGCCGGCGGGGTCGCCGCGCTCGCGCAGCACATCCCCGATCCTGTCGTGGCTGACGGAGACAGCGCGCTGGCGCTTAGCGTCATCGGGTTTGTTCTCGGCCAGCGCCAGCCGAATTCTCAGGCTCTCTTCAAAGGCCGTCTGGGCGCCATCCAGTTGGCCGGCGGTGCGGGCAAGATCGCCGATCTCGTCATAGGTAATGGTCAGGTCGCGCAGCCGATAGGCGCTGTCCGGCTCCGCATCGGCCAGCTGCTGCTTGATGGCCAGGCTTTGTTGGTAGGCCTGGGCAGCGGCGCCCACATCGCCTTGCGTCGCCAGTACATTGCCGATCTTGTCATTGGCCATGGCAAGATCGCCGAGCCAGTCTTTCTTGTCCGGAACGCCTGTGGTCAGGTCCTGCAGCATGTCCCTGGCCGCCTCATAATTTTCCAGGGAGATCGGCAGGTCGCCTTGCGCCATCTTTATGTTGGCGAGCTTGATATGGCTGATGGCGAGATCGCGCTTGACGCTGGGATCGGTTTCCTGACGCGACCGCTGCTCGAGATTGGCCAACAATGCGGCAAAGGCACGGCCGGCGGCGTCGGTATTGCCAACGGTTGTGTAGAGAATACCGAGTTCCTCCAGCGTGCGGCTCTGGCGGTCGGCCTGTTCCAGGCTGAGCGAGGTCTGCCCGGCCTCGCCATAGAGTGCCAGCACGGACTCGTAGTCGCTGATGGCGGTAGCGTAGTCGAGATTGGCGCGTGCTGCGCCACCGGAAAGAAACCGCGTGGCGGCCTCGGAAAGGGTGCGGCTGACGAATTTGGCCTTCAAACTGCTGCGCGAGACATTGTCGATGTCGGCGGCCTTGGCAAGGATCACGCGTGCGCCATCGAAGGCGCCGAGCGACAACTGCTCTTCGGCCTGCCGGCGCAGTTCGCTCACCTTCGGGTCGTCGGCAGCCAGCGTCTTCATATCGTCGCGCACCTTGACGAAGGCATCAGCCGCCTCGCGCAGTTTGGCGTCCAGGCTCTCGCCGGAGAGGTGGCTGGTATCGGTGCTGATCAGCGCGCCATAGAGCGGCGCCAGCGGCATGTCTGCATCGCTGGCAATCTGCTCGACCTGGCCGCGCATCTCCGGCGTCACATCGGCCATAGCGAGCAGCAACCGTTCACGTTCGGGCAATTGCTCCTTGGCCGCCGAGGCAAAGAACAGCTGCGGCAGGCCACTCTCGACATAGGGCAGCTGCTTGCCGCGGCTGAGATCATAGACCTCCTGCTGCACCAGGGTCAGCACTGAGCGGATTTCGAGCCCATCGGTGCCGAGATATTTGGTCAGCGCCGCCGTGAACGGCGAATTCGCGCCGCTGCCGTCGGCGGCCGTCTCGCCGGGCGACGCCGAAAAGGCAAACAGGATGTTTTCCGCCTTGCCGATGCGCCCGAGCCCCGGCTTGACCTTCTCAGTGACATCTTTGGCCAGCGATGTCGCACCGCGCCCTTCGCCACTGGCGCCTGCGAACGGATCGCTGCGGCAGGCGTCGAGCACGATCAGCCCGACCTTTGCCGAGGCGGCGACCGCATCGCGCACCTCTTCCAGCGGCAGGCTGGTCTTCTCCAACGCGTCGAGCGAGGAAGCGTCTGCGTCGACCGGCAGCAGCCGGTTGTCGCCCGACATCTCGACGCCATGGCCGGAGAAATACACCAGCGCCACGTCGGCACCCTTGGCGTCCTCGCGAAAATCGTCGAGCGCGCGGCGCATGCGCCTGAGGTCACGGTTGGTTTCGAGAATGACTTCGAAGCCGAGCTTCTTCAGCGCCGCTTCCATCGCCTCGCCGTCATGGACCGGATTGGCGAGCGGCCGGATCAGCCGGTAGTCGTCATCGGCGATGACCAGCGCAACGCGCCGCTCCGCCACGGCCGTGGCAGTCGCCGACAAGATCAGCAGCAAGGCAAACAGCAAGCGCAAGTCGAACCGCCCCCGGCTCCTTCATTTGCGCGAACATTCCACCTCTTTATGGCATGAGCAAGCCTAGCTTTTGGCCGAAAACCGGCTCTTTCAGGCAGCCCGCATCGGCTTCAGCGCGTCGGTCCAGCGCAACAGCTCGTCCAGCATCGCTTTGGCTCCGCCAACCACCTGTTCGCTGGCGTTGAAAGCCCCGTTCTCGTCGAGCAGTTTTTGGTACATCGGCAGCGCGACTCCTTCGGGGATCGGCATCACCCCGACCGCGGTCAGCAGTGGCTTGAGCGCCTGCGCCGCGCGCAGGCCGCCGGAGACGCCGCCATAGCTGAAAATGGCGGCGGGTTTGTACTTCCACTCGCGCAAGAGATAATCGATCGCGTTGACGATCGCCGGAGCGACGAAATAATTATACTCCGGCGCCACGAAGACAAAGGCGTCGGCGGCGTCGATCGCCTTCGACCATGCCTTCGTGTGGTCCTTCTCGTATTTGCCGAGTTTTGGATGATGCGGCTCGTCCAGCACCGGCAGGTGGAACGCGGCGATGTCGGTCAGCATCGGCTCGAATTTTCCGTGTTCGCGCGCGTAACCCTCCAGCCACTCTGCAAAAACTGGCCCGGCGCGGCCCGGCCGCGTGCTGCCGATGATGATGTTCAACTGGTGCTTCAAGGTGGGCTCCTGGCGGTATCTGTTAGTGACCGCCACCTAAGCCATGCCGCTCGCAGCGACAAGAAGGCACCTCGCGGTAACCGGTCACATCTAGGAGAGCAGGGCCTTGCTGTTCGGTCACATGGACGCCTGCTTTGCGGCTCACTACATTGGGTCATCAGCGGAGCACAGCATGGACAGTCAGCCCGCCCCCTTCGTCCCGCCAGCGCCGAAGCCGCGCACCACGCCGCCTTCGACGCTGGAGATGATCCGTATCGTCTACCGCAACCCGCTCGAACTGTGGGGCGAGCACACCTACAACGAGCCTTGGATTTCGGCCAATGGCGTTGGTGGACATCTGATCGTCGCCAACGATCCCGGCCTGATCCGCCATGTGCTGGTCGACAATGCGAAAAACTACAAGATGGCGGCGGTGCGTCAGAAAATCCTGCGGCCGATCCTGCGCGACGGCCTGCTGACCGCCGAAGGCGAGGTGTGGAAGCGCTCGCGCAAGGCTATGGCGCCGGTGTTCACGCCGCGCCACATTTTTGGCTTCGCCGCGCCGATGCTGAAACGCACGCAGGAGTTCGTCACCCGCTACGAGGGCGGCGCCACCTCGGACATCGCCCATGACATGACGCTGCTCACCTACGACATCCTGGCCGAGACGCTGTTTTCCGGCGAGATCGCAGGCGAGCCGGGCAGTTTCGCCAACGAGATCGACCGCCTGTTCGAGACCATGGGCCGCGTCGATCCGCTCGACCTGTTGCGGGCGCCCGACTGGCTGCCGCGACTGACCCGCATCCGTGGCCGCAAGACCATGGCCTATTTCCGCAAGATCGTCACCGACACCGTCAAGCTGCGCGAGGAGAGGATCAAGCGCGACCCTGATACCGTGCCGCAGGACTTTCTCACGCTTCTGCTCAAGGCTGAAGGGCCGGACGGGCTGACGCGGGCCGAGGTCGAGGACAACATTATCACCTTCATCGGCGCCGGCCACGAAACCACCGCGCGGGCGCTGGGCTGGACGCTCTATTGCCTCGCCGAATCACCGTGGGAGCGCGACAGGGTTGAGCGCGAGATCGATCAGGTGCTGGCGCGCGAGCCCGACCCGACGAAATGGCTCGATGCCATGCCATTCACCCGCGCCGCCTTCGACGAAGCGCTCAGGCTCTATCCGCCGGCGCCGTCGATCAACCGCGAGCCCATCGAACCGGAAACCTGGAACGACCTTTACATACCTAAGCATGCCGCGGTGCTGGTGATGCCGTGGGTCGTCCATCGCCACAGGAAGCTGTGGGACCGGCCTGACGCCTTCATGCCGGAGCGGTTCCATCCGGGAAACCGCGAAAAGATCGACCGTTTCCAGTATCTGCCGTTCGGCGCCGGTCCACGCGTCTGCATCGGCGCCAGCTTTGCCATGCAGGAGGCGATCATCGCGCTGGCCATCATGCTGTCGCGCTTCCGCTTCGACAGCACAGCCGACACCAAGCCGTGGCCCGTACAGAAGCTGACGACGCAGCCGCAGGGCGGCTTGCCGATGCAGGTCACGCCGCGCAAGGCGCGCTGAATTTCAGGTGATGCCGGCCTGTCTCAAAACGCCTTTGGGCAGGTACGCTGAACTAAGCGGCGGGCCGGCGCTGGAACTGGCCGGCGGCGCGAAAACGCCAGAGATAGCTCGGCAGGATCGTTCCGAGCGACTGCGGCTGGATGCCGAGGCCGGTCAGCGTCCTGTTGTCCTTGGTGGCCGCGTCCGACACGATGTTGTGTTCGCGCAGCTGCATCACCTGATCCTTGGTCAGCAGCGGATTGGGCAACAGGCCGAGGATCGACGCCTGGAGGTTCGCCACCCACCACGGCACCGGCACCAGCAGCCGCTTGCGTTCGATCACGGCAAGCAGCTCTTGCATGCACTCCTTGAAAGTCAGCACCTGCGGTCCGCCGAGTTCGTAGATCTGGCCGCCCTTGACCTTGCCTTCGACCGAGCGCGCAACCACCTCGGCGACATCGCCGACATAGACCGGCTGGAACTTCGTCCCGCCGCCGCCGATCAGCGGCAGCACCGGCGAATAACGCGCCATGTTGGCGAAGCGGTTGAAGAAGCCATCCTCCGGCCCAAAATTGATCGACGGCCTCAAGATGACGGCATCCGCGACTGTTTCCAGGACCGCCTTTTCGCCGAGCGCCTTGGTACGCGCGTAGTCAGACTGCGATTTGGCGTCCGCACCCAGCGCCGAGATGTGGGTGAGGCCGGCGCCGACCGAGCGCGCGGCTTCAGCGATAGCGCGGGCGCCGAACTCATGCACGGCGCTGAATTTCTGCCGACCGCCCTCATGCAGGATGGCGACCAGGTTGACGACATGGTCGGCGCCTTGCACGGCGCGGTCGACCGACCAGCGCATGCGCACATTGGCCTGCACCGGCTGGATCTGGCCGACATTGCCGAGCGGCTGCAGATGTCCCGCGAGATCGGGCCGGCGGCAGGCGACCCGGATGCGGTAGCCGCGCTTGGCCAGCGCCCGCACGACATGGCGGCCGACAAAGCCTGACCCACCGAAGACGACGACGAGCTTGGGGGTCTGCAGGATTTCGGTCATGGCTTGCTCCGGCGCTCGAAAGCTTGGCTGAAGCCGTTTCTTAATCCGTTTCGCGCCAAAGGCAAAGAGCGACCTGAGGTCGCCGGCAACTAGGCCTGGAGCATGCCTTCCCGAAGGCCTGCAAAATGCAGAAAACCCCGCCGAAGCGGGGTTTTCCGGGTGACTCCATGCGGTGTCAGGGGCCGACGGACCTGACCTGAGACGGTATCAGGAGGGCGTGAAGCAAGTACGCCCACCCCAACCCTGAACATCCGACATGGTGCCGCCTACTTGCTTGCAGGCCGCGATGAAGTCGGCGCTGCAATTGGCGAATTTGGCGTGGCCGTTCTTGCAATAGTGATCCTCGGTGGCGCCGCCGCTTGGCGCGGCGATGACGCCTGGCGCGGACGGCTTGACTGGTGCGCTCTTCAGCGTTGCGGCCTGGGTGGCGCCCATGAAGGAGCCGAGCAGAAGGACTGCGGTCAGGATGGTGGTCTTGGTGTTGGTCATGATGATTTCCTTTGATTGGGTGGGTTTCCGAGGCGCGAAGGGACGCACCCTTCACGTGAAGCAGGATCTCGATACGAGTTTGTTGTTCCCCTCGGTGATCGGGCGAGCTCACCTCGCCCTGGACAAGGATGGGTCGCCGTGACCCGCAGAAAGGTTCAAGCGCGTTCGCAAAAAATGCACGCCGCCTCGCCGCAAGGCCCGGCTGGTCCCGCCGATCAAGATCAATCAACCGTGGAGGCGACCGGGTTCAGTGCCCTCGGAACTTTTGTCCGGCTGGCGATTTTGGATGTATGCTGTGATTCCGAATGGAGGATATTGCCGATGACGACAAAACGCGTTGCGACCGTCGCTCTCGCTTTCGCAATAGGCAGCAGCGTTTGCGCCGCGGCGTTCGCGGGCGAACGGCATCACCGACAGAAACCTCAACCCGAGCGCTACGTTCCCGCCGATGGCAACATCATCGACATCCTGTTCGGCGGCCCGCGCTACTATGATCAGATGCTGCTCACGACGTCGGCTGGAGCGTGCTCCTACGACAAGGTAGGACCGGATGCGAATGCGTTGAACAAGATCAACGATCACCACTGCGGCAAGTAGGGTCGCGCTGCCGGATCGGCAGGCGCCAGCCAATTATTGGACGAAGAAGTTATTCAGGCGGAATAGCGCTCGGCGAATTCGGAAATGCGCTGGATCACCGCCTTGGGCGCTGTGATGCCTCGCGCTTGTGCCTTCTCCGCCGCTTCGGCCCGCGCGCGACCGGGCACGTGCACGCCATAGCGCCGGCGCAGCCGGTCGAGCTGATCCTTCATACGCTGCTCGAAGTCCGGGTCGAGCAGCTTGGGCTCGACGGCAAGCACGAACAGGCCGGTTCCGGGGCTGTCCGGTCCGCCGCTGAACCATGGCGCATCGAGCGACCAGTTGGCGCCCGACAGGCCGGCTGCCAGCACCTCGACCATCAGCGCGATGTTGGCGCCGCGCTGGCCGCCGAAGGCAAGCATGGCGCCTTTCATGGCGGCGGCGGGATCGGTGGTTGGATTGCCGCTGACATCCAGCGCCCAGCCCTCAGGAATTTTCTTGCCATCCTCGGCCGCCTTGCGGATGTTGACGAAGGCGGTGGCGCTCGACGACTGGTCGATGACCAGCGGCGCCCCGTCGGCGGCGGGAGCGGCAAAGGACATCGGGTTGGTGCAGTAGACCGGCTTGATTGAGCCCGAGCCGGCAAGCACGGCAGGTCCGTTGGTCGCCGCGAAGGACACCATCCCCAGTGCCGCCAGCCGCCCTGTGAAATAGCCGAGCGCGCCGCAAGTATAGGCGTTCTTCTGCGAAAAGATGGCGACGCCGAACAGTTTTGCCGCCTTGGCGAGGTCCTCGATGGTGCGATCGAAGCCAGTATGCGCCAGGCCGCCGCGCGCATCGGAGAGATAGACCGCCAGCGCCGGCCGGGTGATCACCGGGTCGGCATTGCCGTCGATGCGGCCGGCTTCCAGCGCCTCGAGATAGTCGATGAAATGCGACAGTCCGACTGTCGACAGCCCCTCCGCTTCGGCGGCGATGATCGAGGCGGTCAGCGATTGCGCCGCTTCCTCATTGGCGCCGGCGCCGAGCGCCGCCATCCGGCACAGTCCTTTTGCCTGGTCGAGACTGAGTTGCATCATGGCCGTCCTGCGATTGCGATAACTGGTTGGCTGGGTCTAACAGCACATGAGGCGGTGTTTGTGTTGAAAATCGTCCGCAACTGCAAGAAAAACGGCGGACAAGTCCGCCGTTGCAAACTCGGGTTACGAACCCGTCCGACTCTAGCCGATCTTGTTCGGGATCCGCGCCTCGATCCTGCTGAAGGCGAAGACCAGAATGCCGGTGATCGTCATGTAGATCAGCGCCAGCAGCAGCAAGGGTTCATAGGTCAGGTAGGTATCCTGCCGCACCTTGGACGAGACGGCGAAGATGTCGATGACGCTGATCGTCGCCACCAGCGGCGTCGACTTCAGTTGCAGCACGGTTTCGCCGGTCAGCGTCGGCAGCGCCCGGTAGACGGCCTGCGGCAGCCAGATGCGCCGAAAAGTCTTCCAGCGGCTCATGCCGAAGGCGCGGGCCGCTTCCAGCTGGCCTTTCGGCACACCGGCAAAGGCGCCGCGCATCACTTCGCCTTCATAGCCAGCGAACGACAAGGTCAGCGCCAGCACGCCATAGGGCCAGGCTTGTCTGAGATACGGCCACATCCAGGACTCGCGTATCCAGGGATATTGCGGAAACAGCGAGCCCAGCCCGTAGTAGAGCAGCCAGAGCTGTATCAGCAGCGGCGTGCCTCTGATGATGGTGCAGAAGGCCTTGGCCGGTGCAGCGAACCAGAAGGAGCCGGCAGCCTGCGCCAGTCCGAGCGGCACGGCCAGCAGGAAGCCCAGAAAGCAGGTGACAGCCAGGATCCACAGCGCGCGCCAGATGCCGAGCAAGCCCATTTCGTAATATTGCGGTAGCCAGTCCCAGCGCATGAAGAAGGCGGCCGCCAGAACCAGTCCAAGCGCGATCAGGATCAGCACGATGCGGTGCGGTTGCAGCCACAGCGAAGTCCGCGCGGCGACATTGATGATGGCAGCTTCGCCGGCCATCAGCGCGCTTCCTTGAGCGAAGGCATGCCGCGCTTGGATCGGGCCTCGACGCGACCGATGAGGAAGTTCGAGACTAAAGACACCACAAGATAGAGCAGGGCTGCAGCAAAAAAGAAGGTAAAATAGGCCTTGGTCACGCCCGCTGCCTGCCGCGTCGCCAGAGCCAGTTCTTCGAAGCCGACGACGGCCAGGAGAGCGGTGTCCTTGGTGGCGATCAGCCACAGATTGGCGAGCCCCGGTATGGCGAAGGGCAGCATCGCCGGCAGCGTAATGCGCCTCAGCATCAGGCCGGGCGACATGCCGTAGGCACGCGCCGCTTCGATTTGCCCCTGCGGAATGGCAAGGATCGCGCCGCGTATGACCTCGGTCGAATAGGCGCCCTGCACGAAGCCGAGCACGAAGATGCCGGCCGCCAGTCCGCTAATGTCGATGCGCTGGTAGCCCATAGCCGCCAGCATCTGATTGATCAAATCGGTGCCGGCGTAGTAGAGTAGCAGGATCAGCACCAGTTCCGGCACGGCGCGCACGACAGTGGTGTAGACCGCGAGCAGGTCGCGCACCACGGGGCCGCCATAGAGTTTGCCGAAGGCGCCGGCAGTGCCGATCATAAGACCGAGGCAGGTGGCGCCGAGCGCGATCTCGAGCGAATGCAGAAGGCCGAGCAGGAGCTTACCACCCCAGCCGGGTGGCGTGGGGGAGAGAAGCTCGATGATGCCGGCCGCCGAGGCCGAAAGAAATGCGTCGATCAGCGTCGCCCCCGAATGGCTGGCTCAACCGCTGGCGACATCCGCCAGCGGAAAGCTTTCATGGATGACCATACGGCGGGCCGTATGGTCATTCGCTCAAGCGCGGTCAGTTCGACTGCGCGTCGCTGCCATAGATGTCGAAATCGAAATATTTCTTCGAGATCTCTTCATATTTGCCGTTGGCGCGGATGGCCTTGATGCCGGCGTTGATCTTGTCCTTCAGCTCGGTGTCTTCCTTGCGGATGCCGGCGCCGACGCCTGGCCCAAGAACCTCGAGATCCTGCTCGACCATGCCTTTCAGGTCGCAGCACGCCTTGCCCTGGTCGGATTTCAAGAACTCGCCAAGCGCGATCGAGTCGGCCTGCACCGCGTCGAGACGACCAGCGGCGAGATCCTGGTTGGCCTCGTCCTGCGTCTGATACTCCTTGATTTCGGCGGCGCCGGTGAAGTGCTTCTTGGCATAGACGGCATGCACCGTCGACACCTGCACGCCGATGACCTTGCCCTTGAGGTCGTCAGGCGTGGCACCGAACTTCTGGTCCTTCGGGCCGATGATGGCGGTCGGCGTGTTGTAGTATTTGTCGGAGAAGCTGATCGTCTTTTCGCGTTCGGCGGTGATCGACATCGAGGCGGCGATGACGTCGATCTTCTTGGTCGTCAGCGCCGGAATGATGCCGTCCCAGCCGACCGGGGTGATGACGCAGTCGAGCTTCTCTTCGGCGCAGACGGCATCGATGAACTCGATTTCCCAGCCGACCCACTTGCCGGAGGCGTCCGGTGAGGCGAAGGGCGGATAGGGTTCAGCGGCGACGCCGATCTTGACCGGATCGGCCTTGGCCACGCCCATTGCGGCGACGCCGAGCAGCAGCGCTGCGGCAAATGTCTTCAAAACGGTCTTCATTTCGTAAACTCCCAGTTTGTTGTTGGTTCCCCGGTCTTTTCGTCCGCCTCGGCTTAGCCGATGTTGCGGATGAATTGCTTGAGCCTTTCGGATCTCGGGGCGCCGAAGATCTGCTCCGGCGGCCCTTCCTCCTCGACCAGCCCGTTGTAGAGATAGACGACATGCGTCGCGACCTCGCGGGCAAACTTCATTTCGTGCGTGACCAGCACCATGGTGCGGCCTTCGCGCGCCAGGTCGCCGATCACCCTCAGCACCTCGCCGACCAGTTCCGGGTCGAGTGCCGAGGTCGGCTCGTCGAACAGCATGACGCGCGGATTGATGGCGAGCGCTCGGGCGATCGCCGCGCGCTGCTGCTGGCCACCCGAGAGATAGGCCGGATAGACGTCGCGCTTTTCGGCCAGGCCGACGCGCGCAAGCAGTTTTTCGGCTTCCGCGATGGCGATATCGCGCTTGACCCCCAGAACATGCACCGGAACCTCGATGACGTTCTCGATTAGCGTCATATGGCTCCACAGATTGAAGTTCTGGAACACCATGCCGAGCTTGGAGCGGATGCGTTCGATCTGCCTGCGGTCGGCCGGAATGGTGTGGCCGTGGCTGTCTGCCTTCAGCCGGATTTCCTCGCCATTGACGCGGATGATGCCGCTGGTCGGGTTTTCCAGGCAGTTGATGCAGCGCAAAAGCGTCGACTTGCCGGAGCCGCTGCCGCCGATGATGGCGATCACCTCGCCGTCGCGCGCCGACAGCGAAACGCCCTTCAGCACATGCAGTTGGCCGAATTTCTTGTGAAGATTCTCGACATGGATGGCTTCGGCGGCGCCGTCCTGCGCGGTGTGTTTCAGTGCCGATGCAGTACCCTGCGCCATCATCTTGCCGGCGCTCCGCGGAGTGGCCGGACTCGTCGCTGCTCGATTTTTTTACCCATTACCCGTCACTGGACAGAGTTCCCATGCTCAAGATGGGCCGTTCCGCTTGCCTCCGTCAACCATGGTTTTTGGACCATTGATCACGGCTGGCTGAGTGGCTATTGGCAGGAAGGGGATTTTCAGGAGAGTTTAGTGGGCAAAACTTACGGGTCACAGTCCATGGCCGGGGCGCTGCAGCGTGTGCTGATGCGTTCCGCCGCCAGCGCCATGCGTCACGCCAAGGCGCCGGAGTGGCACTATGGCCCGGGCTTTGACCCACACAAGGCAGCCGCCCAGCATGAGGTGTTGGCGAGGCTGGTCGCCTCATCCGGCGCCGAGATCGAATGGCTGACCGACGCCGATGACGGTCTTGCCGATTCCGTCTTCACCCACGATCCGTCCTTGATGACCGATCACGGCGCCATCATTCTGGCCATGGGCAAGGCCTTGCGCCGGCCCGAACCCGGCTTGCACGAGGCGGCCTACATCAGCATGGGCGTACCCATCCTCGGCCGCATCGATCCTCCCGGCCAGGTCGAGGGTGGCGATTGCGTCTGGGTGGATGCCAACACGCTGGCGGTCGGCCGCGGTGTGCGCACCAACCAGGACGGCATCCGGCAGCTCTCGGATCTGCTCTCGCCCAAAGGCATCGAGGTTTTCGGCTTCGACCTGCCGCTGTGGCACGGCGAGGAAGCCTGCCTGCATCTGATGTCGGTGATCAGCCCGCTCGCCGACGATCTGGCGCTGGTCTACGCTCCGCTTCTGCCGGCCGCCTTCTACCAGATGCTGAACGCGCGCGGCATTCGCCTGATCCAAGGCGACGCCGGCGAGTTCCATGCCTCCAACGGGCTCAGCCTCAATGTGCTGCCGACCGCGCCGCGCCAGGTGATCGCCGTTGCCGGCTTTCCCAAGACCGCGGCAGCCATGCAGGCCGCCGGCTGCACGGTCACGACTTTCGAGGCGGATGCGCTGTGCATCGCCTGCGAGGGCGGTCCAACCTGCCTCACGCGCCCGGTGCTCAGACAATGACGACAGTCGGCGAAGCGCTCATTTCCCTGCTCGAAGCCCATGGCGTCGACACCGTCTTCGGCATTCCCGGCGTGCACACGGTCGAGCTCTATCGCGGACTGGCGCGGTCGAACATCCGCCACGTCACGCCGCGCCACGAGCAGGGCGCCGGCTTCATGGCCGACGGCTATGCGCGGGCCAGCGGCAGGCCGGGCGTCGCCTTCGTCATCACCGGACCGGGGCTGACCAACACCATCACCGCCATGGGCCAGGCGCGCGCCGATTCGGTGCCGATGCTGGTGATCTCAGGCGTCAATGCGACGCCGACGCTGGGCAAGGGGTTCGGCCATCTGCACGAACTGCCCGACCAGCGCGGCATGATGGAGAAGGTGGCGCTGTTTTCGCAGCGGGTCACCGACGCCAGCGAACTGCCCGGCGCGCTCGCCCGCGCCTTCGCGCTGTTTTCGTCCGCGCGCCCCGGCCCGGTGCATATCGAGATCCCGACGGATGTCATGGTCAAGCCGGCCGACGGCCTCGTCGCGTTGCTGAGCAACGCAGCACCACCCACGCCGGATACCGCTGCCATCGCCGAGGCGGCAAAGCTTGTCGCGGCCGCGCGCCGCCCGCTGATCCTGGCAGGCGGTGGCGCCAGCCGGGCCGAAGCGCCGCTGCAACGCCTGGCCGAATTGCTCGGCGCGCCAGTCGTCCAGACGGCCAATGCCCGCGGTCTGTTGCATCGCCATCCATTGTGCGTGCCGGCCAGCCCCAGCCTGAAGGCGGTGCGGGCGCTGATGGCAGACGCCGATCTGGTGATCGCCGCCGGCACGGAATTCGGTCCGACCGACTATGATGGCTACAGCGATGGCGGCTTTGTGCTGCCGGCCAATTTGATCCGCATCGACATCGGCGCCGACCAGCTTGCCCGCCGGCCAGCGACGGTTTCGATCCAGGCCGATTGCAGCGCTGCTCTCGAAGCGCTGTTGGCCGAAATCGGCGCCGCCCCGGCAGTGTCCGGCGAGGGTCCGGCCCGCGCCGCGGCAACGCGGCAAGCGGCGTTTGCCGAGCTCAGCTCGACGCTGCAGGCGCAGACGCACGCCGTCGAGGCGATCCGCGATGCGTTGCCCGGCTCGATGATCGTCGGCGATTCGACCCAACCGGTCTACGCCGCCAATCTCTACTACGACCACGATCGCCCGGGCGGCTGGTTCAACGCCGCCACTGGTTTTGGCGCGCTCGGCTATGGCCCGCCGGCGGCGATCGGAGCCGCCCTTGCCATGCCGGGTGTGCCGGTCGTCTGTCTTACCGGCGACGGTGGTTTTCAGTTCACCTTGCCGGAACTCGGCGCGGCACTGGATGCGGCGGCGCCGGTGATCTTTGTCGTCTGGAACAATCGCGGCTACCGCGAGATCGAAACCTCGATGCTCGATGTCGGCGTCGAGCCGGTTGGCGTATCGCCGGCTCCGCCGGATTTCTGCAAGCTGGCCGAAGCCTATGGCATCGCCGCCGAGCGGCTTGCCGACATCGATGGACTGGCGGTCGCCCTCAAGCGCGCGCGGGCAACCGGAAAACCGCACGTCATCGAAATTACCGTGGATTGAGCCCTGTGACAGGGGATAGCGATGACCGGTCGGCGCGTTCGTTTTTCAGCGAGCCGACGCCGATCCGCGATCCGCTGACAATTCCGTATCTGGCCGCGCCGCGCTGGGTGGCGTCCTCACGCGCCTTGCCCTGGCCGTTGCGAAGGCGTGCCGCGAAGTTTTGCATGACCTACGCGCGAAAGCGCGACTGGCGTTCCCGTCATATCGCCGTCGACCATTCGCAATGGTGCTCCACCAGCAAGCCGACCGGCGGCCTCGGCCCGATATGGCAATATTGGGCGCAAGGCGCCGACGAGGCGCCACCGGTGATCAAGGCATGCCTGCGATCCGTGGAGCGTCACAAGGGCGACCGCGAACTCGTCGTGCTCGACGACAAGACTATTGAAAACCATGTCGACCTGCCAGGCCACATCTGGGACAAGCGCCGGCGCCAGTTGATGGGCAGTCAGCACTTTTCCAACTTCGTTCGCCTCAGCCTGCTTCACCGTCATGGCGGGACGTGGCTCGACGCCACGATCCTGTTGCGGCAGCCCGTTCCCGCCGAAATCGAGCGCGAGGATTTCTACATCCTGCGCGAAACCAATCGCCACGCCCGGCTTGTGGAAACCTGGTTCATTCACGCCCGCAAGGGACATCCGCTGGTCGAGACCGTGCTGCACGGCTTGGCGGATTACTGGAAGACGTACGACACGCTTCACCAATATTTCATGTTCCCGCACCATTTAGAGGCTTCGCTTCTCCTGCACCGTCAGCTTCGGCATGATTTCCTGCGCATGCCCCAGGTCAGCGCGGATCGACCACATGAGCTGCAATGGCTGCTCTTCGAGCCTTTCGATGAAGTCGCCCATCGCGCCGTCTTCGATCGTTTCTGGCTGCACAAGCTCACCCACTGGGCCGAGCGCCCGGAGACCAGCAAGCATCTGCTCTGGGACGCGATCGTCGCTGGTTGGCCGACGACTTGAAGCGATGCAAAGAAGCGACCCTGCCATGTCGATATTTCAGTTGAGCAATCATGCGAAAGGCGCGACCTTTGCCTCCGGCGCGGCATAAGCATAAAAAAATAACAGGAGCGGTCGAAGATGACGCAAACACTTGATGGCAAGCATATTGTGGTGACCGGCGGCACCGGGGCTCTCGGCGGCGCGGTTGTCGGCAAGCTGCTGGGTGAGGGCGCCATCTGCCATGTCCCCAATGCCCATGCCGCGGCGCCTTCGCACTTCCCCTTCGCGGCCGACGATCGCGTCCGGCTGGTGCACAATGTCGATCTCTCCGACCCCGCCAAGGTCGAGGCGTTTTACAGCCAGGTTCCAGGTCTGTGGGGATCCATCCATCTGGCCGGCGGCTTTGCGTCGGCACCTGTGGAAAAGATCGAGTCCGCTTCCTTTGCCGAGATGATGGATACCAATGCCCGCACCGCCTTCCTGTGCTGTCGCGCCGCGGTGCGCTCGATGCTGGCATCCGCCACGGCGGGCCGCATCGTCAACATCGCCGCGCGGGCTGCATTGGAGCCGCGCAAGGGCGCCGGCAGCGTCGCCTACGCAGCCAGCAAGGCGGCGGTCGCCGCGATGACGGTGGCGATGGCCGAGGAGCTGAAGCACAAGGGCATCCTGGTCAACGCTGTCGCGCCATCGACGCTCGACACGCCGGCCAACCGCGCCGACATGCCGGATGCCGATTTCACCAAATGGGTCAGCCTGGAAGCGGCCGCCGAGGCGATCGCCTATCTCGCCTCGCCGGCCAATCTGGCGATGAGCGGCACGCTGGTGCCGCTTTACGGCAGGGCTTGAACTCAAAAAAACAGTTCAAAGAAAAACCCCGCCGGATCGCTCCGGCGGGGTTTTTCATTTCGAATGACGACCGCGCGACGAGCGCGGCGTCGTTGTCTTTTAGCTGCCCTGCTTCTTCAGCGCGGCGCCCAGGATGTCGCCCAGCGAAGCGCCGGAGTCGGTCGAGCCGTACTGTGCGACTGCTTCCTTCTCTTCGGCGATTTCCAGCGCCTTGATCGAGACCTGCAGCTTGCGGGTCTTCTTGTCGAAGGCGATGACGCGAGCGTCCAGCTTCTGGCCGACCGAGAAGCGCTCGGGGCGCTGCTCGTCACGGTCACGGCTGAGGTCGTTGCGCTTGATGAAGGTCTCGATGCCGCTGTCGACCAGCCGCACTTCCAGACCGCCATCCTTGATGCCGGTGACTTCACAGGTGACGACCGCGTTCTTGCGCAGTTCGCCGGAAGTCGCCGCTTCGCCGACCGTATCCTTGGCCAGCTGCTTGATGCCGAGCGAGATGCGCTCCTTGTCGATGTCGACGTCGAGCACCTGCGCCTTGACCATGTCGCCGCGATTGTACTCTTCGATCACCTGCTCGCCCGGACGGGTCCAGTCGAGGTCGGAGAGATGGACCATGCCGTCCACGTCGCCTTCGAGGCCGATGAACAGGCCGAACTCGGTCTTGTTCTTGACCTCGCCCTCGACCTGGCTGCCGACCGGATGGCTCGAGGCGAAAGCCTGCCACGGATTCTCGAGCGTCTGCTTGAGGCCGAGCGAGATGCGGCGCTTGGCCGGATCGACCTCGAGCACCACCACGTCGACTTCCTGCGTCGTCGACAGGATCTTGCCGGGATGCACGTTCTTCTTGGTCCACGACATTTCCGAAACGTGGATGAGGCCTTCGATGCCTGGCTCCAGCTCGACGAACGCGCCGTAGTCGGTGATGTTGGTGACGGTACCCTTGATCTTCTTGCCGATCGGGAACTTGGTACCGATCTCGGACCACGGATCGCTCTCGAGCTGCTTCATGCCGAGCGAGATGCGGTGGGTTTCCTGGTTGATGCGGATGATCTGCACCTTGACCGTCTGACCGATGTTGAGGATCTCGGTCGGATGGTTGACGCGGCGCCATGCCATGTCGGTGACATGCAGCAGGCCGTCGATGCCGCCGAGGTCGACGAACGCACCGTAATCGGTGATGTTCTTGACGACGCCTTCGACAACCTGGCCTTCTTCGAGGTTCTGCACGATTTCCGAACGCTGTTCGGCGCGGCTTTCCTCGAGCACGGTGCGGCGCGACACCACGATGTTGCCGCGGCGGCGATCCATCTTGAGGATCTCGAAGGGCTGCGGGTTGTGCATGAGCGGCGAGACGTCGCGGATCGGGCGGATATCGACCTGGCTGCGCGGCAGGAAGGCCACGGCGCCGTCGAGGTCGACAGTGAAGCCGCCCTTGACCTGGTTGAAGATGACGCCTTCGACGCGCTCACCCTTGGTGAACTTCTCTTCGAGACGGACCCAGCTCTCTTCGCGGCGGGCCTTTTCACGGGAAAGCATCGCTTCGCCAAGCGCGTTCTCGATGCGCTCGACATAGACTTCGACCGTGTCGCCGACCTTGAGGGTGGTGTCCTTGCCCTTGACGCCGAATTCCTTCAGCGGCACGCGGCCTTCGACCTTCAGGCCGACATCGATGATCGCCATGTCTTTTTCAATGGCGGTGATGATGCCCTTGACGACCTGGCCTTCGCCGGAATGGCCGGCGGTAAATGATTCTTCGAGCAGGCTCGCGAAATCATCGCGAGTGGGATTTGCAGCTGACATAGTTTCTCCTGGAGTGCCCCGCATCTGTCGCGGGACGGGCGCCGTGGATTAGCGTTGCGTTAGCCTGCCGGCGTTCCGGGCAAAAAGCCCTTGGCCGCTTTCAAGCGGCAATTCCGGCGCATGAAGAATGCTGGCAGGCTGGTTCGTGCCCGATATGGGTATCTTTGTCGCCACCGGCAATCGGCAGCGCGTGGAAAACCCGGCTCAGGCTTTGTCTCTCTTGGCCAGAACGTCGTCGATGATCGCCATGGCTGCGAGAAACGCGGCTTCTATAGCCATTTCGCTGGTATCAAGCAAGTGCGCGTCGGCGGCGGGCTTCAGGGGCGAGTCGGCGCGGCCCATGTCGCGCTCGTCGCGGCGCACGATATCGGCGAGGATTTCGGTGAAACTGGCGGTGCCGCCGATGCTTTCGATCTCGGCCAGCCGCCGCTGTGCCCGCACTTCGGCGCTGGCCGTCACATAGAGCTTGATGTCGGCGTCGGGGCAGACGACGGTGCCGATGTCGCGCCCGTCGAGCACCGCGCCCGGTGGCGCTTTGGCGAACTCGCGCTGCTTTTCGACGAGGATGCGCCGCACCGTTGGAAACACCGCTACTTTCGAGGCCGCCTCGCCAACCGCATGCGCGGAAAGCACAGCGCGGTCGAGCTTTGCCATGTCGACCTGCCGCGCCGCGGTTTCGGCCGCCGAGACATTGTCCAGCGGCAAGGCGTGCTGCAGCAGCGCATAGGCCACCGCGCGATAGGTGAGGCCGGTGTCGAGCAGGTTCAGCCGATAGTGGTCAGCCAGCCGCCGGGCCAGCGTGCCTTTGCCGGCGCCGGCGGGTCCGTCGATGGCGATGGTGAAGGGCTTCATGCAAACCTTTTGGTGCAGCCGACGCAGACGTGATTGTTGTTAGCGGTATGCGTGGACTCTTGTCGATCTGCAAAATTACGGCTGCGCGGGTTCCGCAGTCTTTTTTCTGCGCCGGCGTTCCTTCAAAAAAGCGGCGAAAAGAGCGAATGAAACAACGGTGAAAAACAGGAGGACGATCGGATGCAGCTTGTGGCTCGGGCCATCATTTTCCAACCCGAGCAATCTTGTGGCCAAGATGATGGCGCTCGAAAAGAAAAGGAATCCCGTCAGCCAGACTCCTTTGAGCAGTTGGGCGCTGCTTCCTTCCCGCCACACCTTAAGGAGGGCCGCAAGGAGAGCTGCCCTAAAATCAGAGATGCCTAGGAATTCTACCGGCACGGAAGATGGGGCGGCGAATCTTTTGACGTGAGCAATCGCCTGGAAGCGGGCAATGCTGAGTGCCGTATTGCCTGCCAGGTAAATTATCGCAGCGAGCCCGGCCCAATGCGTGGCGAGGTGTCCGACGTACCAAAGGAGTCCGAGACCTCCCATTGGAATCGTGGTCAGAACCGCTGTCCAATATTCGCGGCAAAAACGCTTCCTTATGAACTCGTATTGCTCGGGCGTTATCTTGTAAGCGCCGGTTCCTCTGCGAAAAGAAACGATGACAAACCCATCATCAGTCTTGGATCCGTTGCGCATATCGCCCTAACGCGCAGCAGGCCGCGCAAACGCCCTGAACAAAGAAAATACGCATCCCAGCGCATGGCCAAAAAAATACACGCTGAGGATCGCATAACCGCCCATTACGAAAAATATCGCGTTTGAGGGCATCACGGCTTTGATTAGTGCAAGCACCCAGTCAAAATGCAGGCCGTATGTGCAGCCTATCGGCCCACATGAAAAACCCACACTTGGAATGGTAAGCCCGGCCCAAAATGCCGCGATCAAACCGAAGCGCGCGAATGAATAATTCCGTTCATTGATCATCCTGGCCACGGATATGGCCTTTGCAATGATCAAAACGACACCCCCGACGATCGCAAGAAAAATCGAGGCTAGGATATTCATGGCTCTCCCCAATGCTAACTCGACCTTGAAGGACCGGCCTTAAGGAACAATTGAGTTGATAGCCAAATTTGACGACAATCCTGAGTTTAGGAAATCTCCGCGCCCAGCCCCTTCATCAGCCCCATAAACTCCGGAAAACTGGTCGCGATCATCGCCTGGTCGTCGATGGTGACAGGCTTCTCCGTCGCCAGTCCCATCACCAAAAAACTCATGGCGATGCGGTGGTCGAGGTGGGTCTGGACGGTGGTGCCCGGTCCATTGGGGTGTTGGCCCAGCCCCTTGCCGCCCGGCTTCCCGCGCACGGCAAGTGTCGCCTCGCCTTCGGTGCAATCGACGCCGTTGAGCTTCAGCCCATTGGCCACCGCCGACAGCCGGTCGGATTCCTTGACCCGCAATTCCTCCAGTCCCTGCATCAGTGTCTCGCCCTCGGCGAAGCTGGCGGCAACCGCAAGCACCGGATATTCGTCGATCATCGTCGGCGCCCGCTCGGGCGGCACGGTGACGCCCTTCAGCTCGGAATAACGGACGCGCAGGTCGGCGACATCCTCGCCGCCTTCATTGCGTGGGTTGAGGATGTCGATCTTGCCGCCCATTTCCTGCAGCGTCAGCAAAAGTCCGGTGCGGGTCGGGTTCATCAGCACGTTTTCGATGGTGATATCCGAGCCTGGCACGATCAGTGCCGCTACCAGCGGGAAGCCGGCCGAGGAGGGATCGCCCGGCACCGCGATGGTCTGTCCCGTGAGCTTGCCCTGGCCTTCGATGAAGATGTGGCGCACGCCGCGCTCGTCGGTCTCGACCGACAGATTGGCGCCAAATCCCTTCAGCATCTTTTCGGTATGGTCGCGGGTCATCACCGGTTCGATCACGGTGGTGATGCCGGGCGTGTTCAGCCCGGCCAGCAGCACCGCCGACTTCACCTGCGCCGAGGCCATCGGCACGCGGTAGGTGATGGGTGCGGCGTGCTTGGGGCCGCGCAGCGTGATCGGCATGCGGTCGCCCGGTGTCGCTTTCAGCACCTGCACGCCCATTTGGCGCAGCGGCTCCAGCACGCGGCCCATCGGCCGGCCGGACAAAGAGGCGTCGCCAATGAAGGTGGTTTCCATGTCGTAGGTGCCGACCAGGCCCATGGTAAGGCGTGAGCCGGTGCCGGCATTGCCGAAATCGAGCGGGCCTTCCGGCTGCAACAGCGCGCCATTGCCGGTGCCGCGGATTACCCACTCAGTGCCATGCTTCTCGATATGGGCGCCCATCGCCTTCATGGCGGCACCCGTGCGCATCACATCCTCGCCCTCCAGCAGCCCGGTGATACGGGTTTCGCCGGAAGCGAGACCCCCGAACATGAAGGAGCGGTGCGAGATCGACTTGTCGCCGGGCACGCGAGCGGCACCCGAAAGGGCTGATGATTTGCGGGCGGTGGCCGGCTTTGGGGCGGCAGTGTGCGACATGGTCTTTCCCTGGATGAAAATGCCGGCAGCCGGCCGTTTTCTTTTGGTTTGCGCGGTCTCGTATCACGGCGGACCGAAATGGTCATCCCCTTGCGCGAACTCCCGCAAAGCCGGGATTTATGACGCTGGCTTTAGTCTTTGACAGCGCCGCAAACTGTGGTTATGGGGACCAAACTTTTATCGACGAGGCTTGCCGTGGCAAAAACCGAACTTGGCACCAAACGCATCGACCCCGAGACGGGTCGAAAATTCTATGACCTGAACAAGGACCCGATCGTCTCGCCCTATACCGGCAAGAGCTATCCGCGCTCCTATTTCGAGGAAGGCAAGATCGCCGCCATCGAAGAGGAAGAGGAAGTTGCCGAGAAGGAAGTCGACGCCGAGGAGGAAGAGGGCGTCGAGATCGTTCCGCTCGAAGAGGCGGACGACGACGTAAAGGCCGACGATCTTCCCGATCTTGGCGACGACGAGGATGAAGTGGACCTCGGTGACGACGAGGATGACACTTTCCTCGCCGACGAAGAGGAAGAAGACGACGATGTCGCCGACATGATCGGCGTTGGCGACGACGACGACGAAGTCTGATCCGCCTTCGGATGCAAGCACTTGCCTGCTTTCGCGGGCTGTGACGAAAAAGCGGCCCTCGAAGGCTTGATATTGACAGAAGGCGGGGTTAGAAGCCGCCTGCACTAACGGCGCGGTCTCAACCCGCGCCGGATCTCTTCGCCGGAAACGGCGCCGGCGGACTGCCGGAAGTGGGGCCATAGCTCAGTTGGGAGAGCGCTTGAATGGCATTCAAGAGGTCGTCGGTTCGATTCCGATTGGCTCCACCAGTCATCTTCCAGGCATTGATCTCGAATGCATGGATCATTCGCACATTGAACGCAGTGTTTCAGGCTTGCGGATTTCGAGGATACGAAGCCCGTGAAACTTCAGCACACCCTTGTCGCGCAATCTCGATAGCACGCGCGATACCGTTTCGATCGTAAGGCCGAGGTAGTCGCCGATATCCTGGCGGGACATAGGCAGTTCGATCTGGTCAAGATCTCCCTGTCGTGCGGCCATGTCGACCAGGAAAGCAGCGATGCGTTCGATCGCCGTCTGCCGGCCGACAACCAGCAAATGTTCCTGAGCCCGCACCATGCAACGAAGGGCCAGCGGCAGCAGTTCGCGCGATCTGTCCAGGCCGGCCACCGGGCGGAATGTCCGCAGTCCTGTCGTGACGATGGCCTCGGCAAAGAAATGGTGGGTAAGGTCGGCTTCAAAGCCGAACGTCTCTCCCGCCAGATGGAAGGCCGTGATCTGCCTGCGCCCATCGGCCAGCAGCCGGTAGATGCGGACCGCGCCGAACTCGATCTGGTAGTGGGAAGCGACCTTTTCGCCCTGTGCGTAGATCTCCGAGCCTGCGTGGAAGAACGAGAGCGGCGCCGGCCGGCCATCATTCGACACGTCCGGTCGCGGGACGAGGGCGGTCAGGATTTCGAAGGGCACCCGAGTGTCGACGATAGCGTTCATGGCTGTTCCCTTAATTTCGGCGGAATAGCCATCGCGCGGAATGCCGGTCTGCGAAATTGGGTTATGTCCTAAGGGATTCTACGTAGTCAGCGAGGTGGCTGGCTTAGTCAGCCAGGACGTGGCGGGCCGAAGAGGCCTGCACCATATCGATCAGATCGTTCCCCTCGACCGGTTTGGTCAGGACGGCGAACCCCTCGGTGCCGGTTGGATCAACGTCTTCGACGAGCAGGATCACCCGCCCGGCAAAACCGGCAAGCGGCTGGCGCCCGGTTGGGCTGAGCCGGATCGCACTTTCGTCGACGATGATGCAGGGCGCGGCGTTTGCCTCAGACGAAGCCTCGACTGTCGAAAGAGACGCATGCGATTCAACCGCGAAGCCTTCGACTTCGAGCGCGAACTCGAGCGAACGCCTGAGCCCCGCGTCTGGCGCCACGACTACGATGGTTTGGGCGGCGGGCAAGTATGACAGCTTCCGGATATGCCGGCGAGGTCATCCCGCCGATCGTCTCACAGCCAGCGGCAATACGGCGCCTCATGCCTTGCGCCAGATCAATCCTTGCAAAATTCAGATTGGGTGAAATTCAGGCTGGCCCGAAACCGGTGGCCAATGCCATCCGCACCAGTTGCGGCAGGCTCGTTGCCTGCATCTTGGCCATGACGTTGGCGCGGTGCACCTCGACAGTGCGTGGGCTGATGTTCAGATCGTAGGCAATCGACTTGTTGGGCAATCCGGCCACCACGCCCGAGAGAACCTGGCGTTCACGGTCGCTCAACCGCCCAAGTCTTGTCTGGATCGAAGCAACATCGTCGAGTTCCAGCGGCTGATCGACAAGTTGTTCGGCAGCACGCTGGATGGCTTCGATCAGGACAACGTCCTCGAACGGCTTCTCGATGAAATCCGTTGCGCCGGCCTTCATCGCCTCGACCGCCATCGGGACATCGCCGTGGCCAGTGATCACGACGGCCGGAAGCGACGCGTTTGCACTGACGAGATTTCGCAGGAGCTCCACCCCGGTCATGTCAGGCATGCGCAGATCCGTCACCAGAACGCCATTTCTGATGCTTGAAGCCGCAGCCAGAAAGTCGGTTGCGCTCTCATGCATCTTGACGGCGAAGCCGGACATGGTGAGCAGAAAAGCCAACGACTTCCTGACCGGTTCCTCGTCATCGACGATGTGAACGATATAGTCACCCGTCTCCATGCGCGTCCTCTTCCGTGAATGCGGGGAGTGTGAATCTGAACGTCGCGCCACCGGCATCGTTCCGGCTCACCATCATCGTGCCACCATGCGCCTCGACGATCCGCTTGGAGATCGACAGTCCAATTCCCATGCCTCCAGGCTTTGTCGTCACGAAGGGTTTGAAAAGCTGGGCGGAAATCTCCTCGGAAATCCCTGGCCCGGTGTCTTCGACGACGACGGCGATTTCGCCATTCTGCGCGGCATGGGTGCGCACGACAAGCTCGCGGCGCGCGCTGTCGTGCATGGCGTCCATCGCATTGCGCATCAGGTTCGTCAGCACCTGCTGGATCTGTATGCGGTCGACCAGCACGGTTGCTGGTCCGGGTGCGAAGTCGAACACCGTCCGCACCCCGCGCTCACGCGATCCCACCAGCGCCAGAGCTCCTGCCTCTTCCACCAGGCCGCGAATGTTCTCCGGCGCTTTCTCGGTGGCGCCCTTGGTGACGAATTCGCGAAGATGGCGGATGATCTGCCCCGCACGCAACGACTGCCGCGCGGTTTCTTCCAGGGCAGCCCGCATCTTGGTCGCCACGGCGTCGTCCATGTCGCGCAGCAGGCGGGCGCAGCCTTGAACGTAATTGGCGATCGCCGAAAGCGGTTGGTTCAGCTCGTGAGCGAGCGTCGAGGCCATTTCGCCAAGCTCGTTGAGGCGCGCCAGCCTCGCCAGTTCGCCCTGGACTTCATGCAGGCGTGCCGCCGATTCCTCACGCTCGGTAAGGTCCCGGATGAAGCCGGTAAAATAGGTCTTGTCGCCCGACTTCATCTCGCCGACCGCCAATTTCATCGGAAACGTCGAGCCGTCCTTGCGTCGTCCGACAACAACGCGATCGATGCCGATGATGCGTTTTTCCCCGGTGGTCAGGTATCTGTGCATATAGCCATCATGCTCGTGGCGATAAGGCTCCGGCATCAGCAGGCGCACATTCTCTCCGACCACCTCCGCTTCGGCATAGCCGAACTGCCGAACTGCGGCGGCATTGAATGAAACGATCGTGCCGTCCTTTTCGATGACGACGGTCGCGTCGGTCACCGTATCGAGAATGGAGCGAAGATGGGCCTCGCGGCCCCCCAGCGCGCTTTCGGCCCGGTCGATTGCCTTGCTGGCGTGGTGCAGCATTTCGCCCATCCAGGCGATTGCCAGGCCGACAGCGGCGAAGACGACGAATTCAACCGGATTGTGGGCGAGATCGGACTGAAGATTGTCCAGCCAGAACGCTCCGCCTAACGAAAGCGCCACGGACAACAGTCCAGGCCAGATGCCGCCGGCGATCGATGCGACGAGGATAGCCGGCGTGAAGAGGGTAAAAGTCGCCCGGTCTTCGAGCAGTCCTTCCAGCAGAAGCCGGACAAGGACAGCGGCTGCGACGATGAAAATCGCCAGCAAATAGCCATTGCGTCCTTCGAAACGGCGAGACAGCACCGCTTGCAGGAGGCGTCCTTTGATACCAGTAATGTCCCGCGCTGGCATGAAATTCGTTACCGCTGAGCTGAAGGATGCTGCCAAGCTCAGCCAAACTAACTGAACGCTTGTCACTTAGGGCATTTTTTCCGTTCGTCCCGAACAGAATGAAAAGAAACGCAGACTGGAGCCGGCCAGAGCTCCTCACGGGCGCCGGATCGCCGCGTCATTTCAAGATATTTCGTATGCCGGTTTGCGCCAGCGCAAATCGCAACGCCATCCCGCACAGTACAAGGCCGCAACGGTAAATGCCGTGATGAACCCAGGAAAGGACTATCCCATGAAACTGCCCCTGATCGCCGCGGCCATCGCATTGTTGGCTTTGGCCGGCGCGGCAAGCGCTGAAGAACACGTCGTCCAGATGCTCAACAAGGGCGACAAGGGTTCGATGGTCTTCCAGCCCGCCTACATCAAAGCGGTGCCCGGCGACACGATCAAGTTCGTGYCCACCGACAAGTCCCACAATGCCGAGACCATCAAGGGAATGCTGCCGGATGGCGCTGAAGCCTTCAAGGGAAAGGCAAGCGAGGAGATCACCGTGACCATGACCCAGGAAGGCGTTTATGGCGTGAAATGCGCCCCGCACTACGGCATGGGCATGGTGGCGCTGATCGTCGTCGGCAAGCCTGTGAACCTCGATGCGGCACAAGCCGTCAAACAGACCGGCAAGGCCAAAACGGTGTTCGCGGAGCTGTTCGGCGAGGCGACCAAGGCTGCCTCCAACTGACATCTCGATGATGGATACCCTCCGGTTGGCGACAGTCGGAGGGAAACGGCCGGACGGACCAGCCGGGGAGGTCCAGTCCGGCCTATTTCATATGGAGCGCTCCGAAACACGATCCGCCCCACTCCCGCAGCTCCACAAGTCGCATTGAAATGAATTGCGGTTTGCGCCAGCGCAAAGACGGCTCCCCCAAGCAGGCTATTCTCCGGTCATCAAATGGTCGACGCACAAGGAGATTGAAATGCTTACGCGACGTGAAGCTCTGTTGGGATCTGTCCTTACCGCCGCCGCGGTGGCGACGCTCGGCGCAATGCCGGCTGTGGCCAGCGCCAAGGACGTGGCCGGACTGCCGCGCGAAAAGATAACCCTCGTCGCGCCACCCTTCGTCCACGCGCACGACCAGGTGGCCAAGGACGGCCCGAAAGTCGTCGAGTTCACGATGACGATTGAGGAAAAGCCCGTCGTCATCGACGCTGATGGAACGCAGCTCAACGCGATGACCTACAACGGCTCGATCCCCGGTCCCTTGATGGTTGTCCATGAAGGCGACTATCTCGAGCTCACCCTCATCAATCCCGACACCAATACGCTTGCGCACAACATCGACTTCCACGCTGCCACAGGCGCGCTCGGCGGCGGAGCACTGACACTGGTCAACCCCGGCGAGCAGGTAACGCTGCGCTTCAAGGCAACGCGCACCGGAACGTTCGTCTATCACTGCGCCCCCGGCGGACCGATGATCCCGTGGCACGTCGTGTCGGGCATGAGCGGTGCGGTGATGGTGCTGCCGCGTGACGGCCTGCGCGACGACAAGGGCAAGCCTATCCGCTACGACCGCATCTACTATATCGGCGAAAACGACTTCTATGTCCCCCGCGACGAGCAGGGGAAATTCAAGAAATACGAAACGGCCGGCGACAACTATGACGACACCGTCAAGGTGATGCGCGGCTTGATCCCCACCCACGTCGTCTTCAATGGCAAGGCCGGATCGCTGACCGGCGAGAACGCCATGAAGGCCAAGGTCGGCGAGGCTGTCCTGATCGTCCATTCGCAAGCCAATCGCGATACGCGACCGCATCTGATCGGAGGCCATGGCGACTATGTCTGGGAACAGGGCAAGTTCGCCAACCCTCCGGCAAAGGACCTGGAAACCTGGTTCATTCGCGGCGGCTCGGCCGGCTCGGCCCTCTATACGTTCCTGCAGCCGGGCGTCTACGCCTATGTGAACCACAATCTGATCGAGGCCGTGGAACTCGGCGCGACTGCACATTTTACGGTCGATGGAACCTGGAATGACGACCTGATGACACAGGTCGAAGCCCCGAGGGCCATAGCGACGCAGTGACGAGGGTCTGATCCTGAACATCGACGCGACCTTGCGCCCTCTGCGCAAGGTCGCGTGCGCTCCCGGACGAAATGCCATGTCTTTCAACCCTCTCATAGCCCTCGGTAGTATCGCGGCAGCCGCGCTCATCGTCACGGGCGCGACCAGTGCCGTTGGCCGGTTCTCCGCGGCCGGCCGGCTGGTTGCGAGCCCTGAACTTGTCACCCTCGCGCCCGGATCGTTCGACCATGCTCAGCCGGGTGAATTCCTTGCGAAGGACCATCCTGTCGCGGCGCCGCGGGTCCTGGCGACGGTCGGTTCGCCGCTGAAAATCATGAAATACCAGGTGACTGCAGCCGAATACGGACGGTGCGTGACATCAGGCAGTTGCAAGGCATCGGATACTCCGGGCAGTGGCAATTTTCCGGTCACCGGCGTGAGCCATATCGACGCCGAAGCCTATGCGGCCTGGCTGTCGGCCCAGACGGGCGCGACATGGCGGCTGCCGACCGACACCGAATGGGCCTATGCCGCCGGCGAACGGTTCCGCGGTGACATCGAGGGCGGCGCCGACGACCCCAACAACCCGGCGCTGCGCTGGCTCGCCCAGTATCGCACCGAGGCTTCGCTCGGACGGAAATCCGATCCCGAGCCAAGGTTTCAAGGGTCCTTTGGCATCAACTCAAAAGGGTTGGCGGACGTTGCGGGCAATGTCTGGGAATGGACATCGACCTGCTACGTCCATGCGACGATAGCCGCCGACGGCACCAGCATTGTGAGTTCAGTCGACAATTGCGGTGTGCACGTCGTGGAAGGCTTCCACCGCACCTACATGTCGAACTTCATCCGCGACGGGAAAAGTGGCGGTTGCGCGGTCGGCACGCCGCCCGACAATCTGGGTTTCCGCCTTGTCCGCGAACGCCTCAACGTCCTAAGGGCTGCCTTGCGGCGACTGGGATTTTCCTGACCCGAAAGGATCGACATGAGCTCATCTGCCATCGGAAAGCCGCGACCGGCTGCCGAGCAGCCTCTGGCCGATCCGGGCGTTGACAGGGCGAGCATTGGCGCGCTGGTCCGCGCGTTCTATTCCAGGCTGCGGCAAAACCAACGGCTCGGGCCGATTTTTGCGCGCGAGATCACCGGCGACTGGGAACCGCATCTTGAGAAAATGACCGACTTCTGGTGTTCCGTCATTCTCAAAACCGGCGACTATCACGGACGCCCGGTGCCTGCGCATCTGAAACTGAAAGATGTGACCGAGGCCGATTTCGACATCTGGCTGGACCTGTTCGGCGAAACCGCGGCGACGCACTTCGAGCCGCAAACGGCTGCGGTATTTGTCGACCGTGCCGAACGCATCGCGAAAAGCCTGAAGCTCGCAATGTTCTTTCGCCTTCCGCTTGCCGGTTCACCGGTGGGCAACGACGCGGCAGCCAAGGGCGGCTGAGCCGGAGCGCTCCCGTCGGGCCGGCCGCCCGAAGGCGGCCCTCTCTTTTCCGGGTGCAGTCGGCTTCGTTTTTGCGCCAGATCAAATTACCTGCCGCGCAGCCATGCGACACCCGATGGACGATTTCGCCCTGACGGGCATCTGAGGTGGCCGCATATGCTCGCTCAACTGACATCCGGCGAACGCCAACTTTCCATCGTAGCGCTGATCCTGATGACCATGGTCGGGCTTGCCATGGCGGCGGCCGGTCGCGGCGATCCGATCGGCGTGCATGGCTTCATCGTCGTTGTGGCATGCCTTGCGATGCTCTTTGTCATGCTTTCGGCGCTCTACGCCCCCGAACCCTCCGCCGAACGCCTGGATCACTATTATGACGACCCGAGCAAGGTCGGCGTTATCCTCACCATGATCTGGGCCATGGTCGGCATGTTCTTCGGCGTCTGGGTGGCGAGCCTGCTGGCCTGGCCCGATCTGACCTTCGATGCGGCCTGGGCAAGTTTTGGCCGCTTGCGGCCGGTTCATACCAGCGGCGTAATCTTCGGCTTCGGCGGCAATGCGCTGATCGCCACATCTTTCCATGTGCTGCAGCGGACCTCGCGCGCCCGGCTGCCCGACCAGTTCAGCCCCTGGTTCGTCCTGCTCGGCTACAATTTGTTCTGTATCCTGGCCGCGACCGGCTATTTCATGGGCGTCACGCAGTCGAAGGAATATGCGGAACCGGAATGGTACGCCGATATCTGGCTGGTCATCGTCTGGGTGGTATATTTCGCGATCTACATTCGCACGCTGGCTCGCCGCAAGGAGCCGCACATCTATGTCGCCAACTGGTACTACATGGCCTTCATCCTGGTCGTGGCGATCCTCCATATCGTCAACAATCTGGCCGTCCCGGTGTCGTTCGGCCATGCCAAAAGCTATTCGGCCTTTTCCGGCGTCCAGGACGCGATGACCCAGTGGTGGTACGGCCACAACGCCGTCGCGTTCTTCCTCACCTCCGGCTTCCTCGGGATGATGTACTACTACCTGCCCAAGCGGGCCGGTCGGCCGATCTATTCCTACCGGCTGTCGATCATCAGCTTCTGGGGCATCACCTTCATGTATATGTGGGCCGGGTCACACCACCTGCATTACACCGCCCTGCCCGAATGGGTGCAAACGCTGGGCATGACGTTTTCGCTGGTGCTGCTGGTGCCGTCATGGGCTTCTGCAGGAAACGCGCTCGCGACGCTGAACGGCGCCTGGCACAAGGTGCGCGACGACGCCACGCTGCGTTTCATGATGGCGGCGGCGGTGTTCTACGGCCTGACCACCTTTGAAGGATCGTTCATGGCGATCCGTCCGGTCAACGCGCTTTCCCACTACACCGACTGGACCGTTGGCCACGTCCATGCCGGTGCCCTCGGCTGGGTGGCGCTGATCACCTTCGGCTCGATCTACTGTCTGGTGCCGGCATTGTGGAAGCGCGAGCGGATGTATTCGGCCAGGCTGGTCGAGGCGCACTTCTGGTTGGCGATCTCGGGAACGGTCATCTACGTCTTCGCGATGTGGAATTCCGGCATCCTGCAAGGCTTGATGTGGCGGACCTACAACGAGAACGGAACGCTCACCTATTCCTTCATTGAATCCATGGTGGCGATGCATCCCTATTACATCGCGCGCGCCTTTGGCGGGCTGCTGTTCCTGCTCGGCGCCATCACCGGCTCCTACAACATCTGGATGACGATCCGCGGCCATTCGCAAGCCGCGCTGCAACCGGGCGATGACACGCCGCAGCGCCATCTGGCGCCTGTCGCCCAGCCGGCGGAGTAAGAGGATCATGCGCGAATTTCACCGCAAAATCGAACGCAGCGCCATCGGCTTCGTCCTTGCCATCGTCGTGGTCTCCAGCATCGGCGGCTTCGTGGAGATCGCCCCGCTGTTCACCATCGACAACACGGTCGAGAACGCACCGGACATGCGGGTCTACACCCCGCTGGAGCAGGCCGGGCGCAACATCTACATGCGCGAAGGCTGCTACGCCTGCCATTCGCAAATGATCCGGACATTGCGCGACGAAGTCGAACGCTACGGCCCTTATTCGCTCGCCGTCGAATCGAAATACGATCATCCGATGTTGTGGGGATCAAAGCGCACAGGCCCGGATCTGGCCCGCATCGGCGGCAAATATTCCGACACCTGGCAGGTCGCCCATTTGATCAACCCGCGAACCGTGGTTCCGGAATCGATCATGCCCAAATTTGGCTGGCTGCGCGACAACCCGCTGCGCATCGACGACCTCGGCGAGCATCTTGCCGCGCTCAGGGACGTCGGCGTTCCCTACACCGACGACATGATCGCCAACGCGACCCAGGATGCGCTCGGCCAGACTGCGCCGGACGGGGATTTCGCCGCCGGCGTTACCAAGCGCTATGGAGAAGCAACGCAGGTCAGGGCCTTTGACGGCAATCCGGCGACCGTTACCGAAATGGATGCGCTGGTCGCCTATCTGCAGATCCTTGGCCACCTGACCGGCGCCGCCCAGGCGGAAACTGTCGTCCAGCCGGAGGACAGCGAATGAGCTGGGAACACGAAGCTGTCGTCGCCTTCTCCAAAAGCTGGGGTCTTTTCTATCTGATTGCGATGGCCGTAGGCGTCCTCGTCTACACGTTCTGGCCGTCGAACAAGAAGCGGTTCGAAAGGGCGAAGGACAGCATTCTCGACGGAGATGACAAGCCATGGAAATAGGCGAGCGCGATCCCGTCACGGGACAGGTCACGACCGGCCATGAGTGGAATGGCATCAAGGAACTCTACACGCCGATTCCGCGCATCGTGTTCTTCTTCCTGGCCACCACCATCCTTTTTGCCGTGTGCTACTGGGTTCTCATGCCGGCCTGGCCATTGGGCAAGACCTACACCAAGGGCCTGCTTGGAATTGACCAGAAGACCAGCGTCGAACGCCTGGTAAAGGATGCGACGCTGGAGCGTTCCGCCTGGACCCAAAAGATCGATCAAATGGATTTTGCGGCCATTCAGGCCGATCCGTCGATGATGACGATCGTCGAAGAAACCGGCCACACGCTGTTTGGCGACAATTGTGCGGCCTGCCATGGCACCAAAGCCACGGGCGGTCCGGGTTTCCCCAACCTCACCGCCGGCATCTGGCTCTGGGGCGGCGATCCCAAGACAATCTTTGAAACGCTGCGGGTGGGCATCAACTCGACCCATCCCGACACGCGGACCTCGCAGATGTTGGCCTTTGGCCGCGATGGGGTGATCGAGAGCAAGCAACTGGCTGACGTTGTCGCCTACGTGCGGTCTCTCGGCGGCACCACCGATGGCCGCGACGCCGACCCGCAAAGCATTGCCGCCGGACAGGACGTGTTCAAACAGAACTGCATCGCTTGTCATGGCGACGATGCCAAGGGCAAGCGCGACGTCGGTGCGCCTGACCTGACCGACAGCAACTGGATCTATGGCGGCGACCTCCAGTCCGTCACCGCGACAGTCTATGGCGGTCGGCAAGGTTATATGCCTCATTGGGAACAGCGCCTCTCCGCGACCCAGCGCAAGATACTTGCCCTCTATGTGCTTTCGCTCCGGAAGGTGCCTCAGTGACCCTGGATCCTGCCTTGCCGCCGAGGTCGCGATCGCGTTCGCGAACGGTCGCGCTCGTCCTGGTGACGGTGGGTCTGGTGCTGGTCGCCGCCGCCAATGTCCATCTGGTCTACGTGTCCTTCGCGTCGCAAGCCGACTGCGTGCCGCATCTGAAGGAACCCGGCGACCCCGCGAAGAACAGCTACGCTGCGGCCAGTTCGTCGTGCTGACGCTCAAGCTGCGCGACCCGGCGAAACGACAGGAAGGATCATGGGAATGAGTGATCTCCATCTGGCCACCGACGAAGTATTCGCCCGCATCGCATCGCGCAACCGCGGTCTCCCGGCCAGCTCCGCTTTCGGCTGGCTGCGCGCCGGCTGGCGCGACCTGATGGCGACGCCTGCGCCCAGTCTCGCCTATGGGCTGGCGGTATTTGCCGTGTCCGCGCTGATTGTCGGCGGACTTTTCCTGTTTCGCCTCGACTACATCCTGTTTCCCGCCACCGCGGCCTTCATGGTGGTCGGCCCGCTGATAGCGGTCGGCCTCTATGAAAAAAGCCGGTCGTTGGAACAGGGCAGAACCATCTCGCTTGCCAGGATGATCTTCGTGCGACCGGCATCCGGCGCCCAGATTCTCTTCGTCGGCTTCATCATGCTCGGCCTGGCGCTGCTGTGGATGCGTGCCGCGGTCATCATCTATGCCCTGTTCTTCGGCTGGCGGCCGTTTCCTGGTCTCGACCATCTTGCTCCGATGCTTTTTACCACCACCATCGGCTGGGCAATGTTGGCTGTCGGTACGGTGGTTGGCGGGGTGTTCGCCGCATTCTCCTTCGCCATCAGCGCCTTTTCGGTTCCCATGCTGCTTGACCGGCGAACGGATGCGTTTACCGCGATGGGCACCAGCATTTCGCTGGTCTGGAACAATCGGCCGGTGATGATCACCTGGGGTGCGATCGTGCTGCTGCTGACCCTTCTTGGGCTCGGCACCGGGCTGGTGGGATTGATCATCACCTTTCCCCTGCTCGGCCATGCCACCTGGCACGCCTACAGGACGATTTCACTTGAGCCGGGGGCGAAGGAGTAGCGGGCATGAGCTGCTGCGCACCCGGGGCCGAGGCCGCCCTGGAGATCGGTCAGGCGAGCCGGGTTTCCAGTCCGCGCGAAGAGCTTGTCCTGGTTAGCCGCGACCTCGGTGATGGCCTTTACCAGGCCGATCTGTCGGTGCCCGAAATTCATTGTGCTTCCTGCATGGCCACCGTCGAACGCACTCTGTCTGCCTTGCCCGGCGTCGAATATGCCCGGGCCAATCTTTCGATGAAACGGACCATCGTGAAATGGCGCCCGGTTGCCGACGCTGCCCCTGATCTCATTGGCGCACTAGGGGCTGCGGGGTACGCGTCACATGTCTTCACTGCGGAAACCGACCAGCACAGCTCGGAATATTCCCGGCTCATCAAGGCGCTCGCGGTCGCCGGCTTCTGCGCCATGAACATCATGCTGTTGTCGGTTTCGGTCTGGTCCGGGGCCGAAGGCGGAACCCGTCAGGCATTCCACTGGATTTCCGCTGGGCTCGCCTTGCCGGCAATCGTCTATTCGGGACGGATATTCTTTTTCTCGGCATGGGCTGCCTTGCGAAACGGCCGGACAAACATGGATGTGCCGATTTCCATCGGCGTGTTGATGGCGTTCGGGCTCAGCCTTTACGATACGTTTCATGGCGGGCCGCATGCCTATTTCGACGCCGCGACATCGCTTTTGTTCTTTCTGCTCATCGGCCGCACGCTCGACCATGTGATGCGGGAAAAGGCGCGGTCCGCCGTAGCAGGGCTTGCGAGCCTCGCGCCCAGGGGAGCGATCGTGGTGGATGCCGACGGCCGGCGCTATGTCCCGATTGCCGAGATCAGGCCGGGAACCTCCATCCTCATTGCCGCCGGCGACAGGGTCCCTGTCGACGGGATCGTCATGGCGGGCGCTTCGGAGCTCGATTGTTCGGTCGTCACCGGAGAAACGGCGCCCAGGCCCGCCATTGCGGGAACCCTGGTCCAGGCCGGGCTGCTCAATCTGACGGGGCCGCTGACGATAACAGCCGCAGCCGAGGCAAAGGATTCATTTCTGGCGGAAATGATCAGAATGATGGAAGCCGCCGAGGGCGGCAGGGCGCACTATCGAAGACTGGCGGATCGTGCCTCGGCGCTCTATTCGCCGGTCGTGCATGCCATCGCGCTGCTGTCGTTTTTGGGCTGGCTGTCCTTCACCAGGGATTGGCACGCATCGGTTTCGATCGCCATCGCGGTTCTGATCATAACCTGCCCCTGCGCGCTCGGCCTTGCCGTTCCGATCGTGCAGGTCGTCGCCGCCCGCCGGCTTTTCGAAAAAGGCGTGATGGTCCGGGGTGGCTCTGCTCTCGAGCGCCTTGCCGAAGTCGACACTGTGCTGTTCGACAAGACCGGCACGCTGACGCTCGGCCGGCCTCATCTCGTCAACAAGGCCGATGTTGATCCCGCTGCGCTGGCGCTTGCGGCCAGAATGGCGTCGGGCTCGAGGCATCCGATGTCCGTCGCAATTCTGGCTGCCGCGTCTCGCGGCTCGGTTGGGACGACCTCGATGAACAACCTCGCCGAACACCCCGGCCGAGGCCTCGAAGCCAGGATGGGAACCACAATCTACCGCTTGGGGCGACCGGACTGGGCGCTCGGCCGCAAAATGCTGGAAGGCGCGGACGGCTGGTTTTCGGTGTCGCTACTGGTCCGGAAAGGGCGGCAGCTGGCGCGGCTGGTGTTTGAAGACACTGTGCGAAGCGGGGCGCGGTCGACGATCGATCGATTGCGCCAGCAAGGCCTCAGTGTCGGCATCCTGTCCGGTGACCGCAGATCTGCCGTGGCCGATCTGGCTTCCAAGCTCGGCATCGATGATTTCGCAGCGGAAATGCTTCCATCCGACAAGGTTGAGCGGATCGCGGCTCTCACCACCACCCACTCCAGAGTGTTGATGGTAGGAGACGGGCTGAACGACGCGCCGGCTCTCGCGGCCGCGCACGTCTCCATGGCTCCCGCGACGGCCGCCGATGTCGGCCGCAATGCAGCCGACTTCGTGTTTCTGAAGGAAAGCCTCGCGAGTGTCGCCGACGCCTACGAGATTTCGCGCAATGCCGGAAAACTGATCCGGCAGAACTTCGCTTTGGCAGTCGGCTACAATGCCATTGCGGTGCCTTTCGCCGTCTGCGGCTATGTCACGCCGCTCGTGGCGGCGGTCGCGATGTCGCTCTCGTCGGTTTTGGTGGTGGCCAATGCCATGCGTCTGGGTTCCCGCATGCGTTTCAGACGCAGGGCGCCTGGCCGGCTTTCCGCCCAGACATTGAATGCGGCGACATGAGCTATCTGGCTTTCCTTGTGCCTGTCGCAATCCTGCTCGGCCTGCTGGGCCTGGCGGCATTCATGTGGACATTGCGAAATGAGCAGTACGAGGATTTGGACGGGGCCGCGGCGCGTATCCTGATGGACGACGACCAGGACGAGCCTAAGTAGCCGCCTTCAAAACGAGAACCTGTCACAGGAAGTCGCTACTCACCTGATTTGAATCTCCGGCCTCCGCACAAGCGATGCAGGGATCACGCCGCGGCAACGCCGCCCGGCATTTGCGCCCAAAGCTCGCTCTGGCGCTGTCGCCGGCCAGCCTGGCCGGCGGCCCCACCCTCAACACCGCGCGGCCGCCTTCCGTCGCCGATGCGGCCGTGAGAATGTGCTGTTACGATCCATCGCGGGCTCTGAGGCTTAGGCCAGGCTAGCCCCGCTGGGAGGTAGACCATGACAAAAGGGCGTGACGTTTCGTTTGTGGCCCTTGCCGCACTTTCCGCAATGTTGGGGTTAGCCGGCAATTTGGATGCCGAGGATGCACCTCCGACAATCGTTACCCTCGGCGACAGCTACATCAACAGCTATGGAGTAGCAGCCCCTGAGACCTTTGCGACCAGGTTAAAGTCTGGGCTGAACGCTGCCGGGCACCCAGTGACAATTGTCGAGGTGGGGTACATGGCGACCAGCAAGCGGGGTCTCGCCTGGCTGGTGGAATCCAAGGACGGCCTTGACCTGCAGGCCAACCCTGCAAACCACGTTGTCATCGTTGAATTGGGTCAGAACGATTGCGCTCGTATCGACCTGGATCACACGCGAGCGAACCTCGACCAGATTCTGAGTATCCTTGCCCAGAAGCGCGTTCCAGTGCTTGTGGTTGGAACCGCGGCTTATAGCTATTGCTCGTCTATCCTCTCTGCTGGGCACGGGGCCGACTATGCCGAGCCATTTTCAAAGATGTTCTCCGAGCTAGCGACCAAGCATGGAGACTTGCTCTACGCCGACTTCAAGGAGGGCGTGACTGGGCATCCAGAGTTGCTGCAAGCGGATAACGACCACCCAAATGCAGCGGGTGATGCGATCATCGTTGGAAACATGCTCCCTATGGTTGAGGCGCTGCTCGCGCAGGTGCAACCGCGTTGAACACCCGTCTGAAGAACGAACGGCGTCTATGCAAGCTGGGCCGTGTTCTCAGTAGCGAATTGGCAGGCGTGACCAAGCCCCGAAGAAAGGCTCTTTTGTCCACATCATGAATCTATCTCGGCCGTCGGCCGAGCCCCGTGGATTTGGCCAGTTTCGAGCGGGCTGCGGAATAGTTTGGTGCCACCATCGGGTAATCGGAAGGCAGGTTCCACTTTGTTCGATATTGATCCGGCGTAAGGCCGTATTCAACGGCAATATGCCGCTTCATCGATTTGAATTGCTTGCCGTCTTCGAGGCAGATGATGAAGTCGGGCATGATGGATTTTCTGACTGGAACGGCGGCTTTGAGTTCATCGGGCCGGKGAGCCGGAGCTCCAACGGAAATGACCTTGAGCGAAGTGTAGACCTGGCCGATGAAGCTGGGGAGATCGGCGGCGGGCAGGGAGTTATTTGAGATGTAAGCCGAAACAACATCGGCCGCTATAGAGACAAGTGGATCAAGACCATTTTGGTAAGTCATAGGGACGTCTCTCCGAAGGCATGCAGTTTTGTATCCGGGGATTTCTCGATGGCAGAATCTGCGGCGGGAGGCGCACCAACTTCGGTAGCCTGTTCTCAATCCTGCTTATGGTCGGCTTTGTGTAAGGTTTCTTCAAAAACGCCGCTCCTTTGGCAAGATCGCAGCTCGGCGGTTGCTGCCACTCAAGATTTCATTGTCGGATGACGCAAGGTGTGGGAAAATTTCACACATGTCAATCGGGATAAACTCCTCTTTCCAAAAGCGCAGTTTCCCCTTCATTGCCTTTCGCTGCCGGATCGGCGACTGGGGCTCTGGCTTTCAGTCATGGTTGGCGTGCAAATTCCGAAACTCAGCGCGCATCCGCTATCGGCATTTCCTTGACATCTTGTGGAAACATTTCCCACAGGCTAGTTTCGGTGCGAATTTTCGAGGGATGGATGGTCGACTTAGGTGAAGGACGGCGATGACCAAATCGGGTGGGCAACATCTGGATGCCGCCGGGGTGCAGGGCGCATTGAACAGGGTTCTGCGCCCGTTGGTGCGGTTGGCGATCAAGTGCGGCATGACGTTTCCGACCTTCGTCGATCTGTTGCGCCAGCTTTATGTCAATGTGGCGGAGCATGAATTTGCGCTGCCTGACAAGCAGCAGACGGACAGCCGGGTCAGCTTGCTGACCGGCGTTCACAGAAAGGAGGTCAGTCGGCTAAGAGGAGCTGGCGCTCCAGTGCGGGTCGTTCCCGACTCTGTTTCGAGGACGAGCGCCATTGTCGCGCGTTGGCTTGCCGATCCCTTGTTTGTCGATGCCAAAGGTATCCCATTGCCCTTGCTGCGCATGGGCGAGGCCGGAGAGGCGTCCTTCGCCAGTCTCGTGGAATCGGTAACGCGCGATCTGCGGCCGAGGGCCGTCCTGGACGACTGGCTCGATCGAAAGCTCGTCGAGATCGACGACGAAGATCGTATTGTCCTGTTGGAAAGCGCAATGGTGCCCCGAGGAGACGGCGAGGTTCGGCTTTACTACTTTGCCCGAAATCTCGGAGATCATGCGGCAGCCGCCGCAGAAAACGTCCTGGCTGACAATCCGCCGTTTCTCGAGCGTGCCGTCCACTATGACGGGCTGTCTGCCGAGCTTGCCAAGTCGCTGGAGACCTATAGCCGCGAAGTCGCCGTCGAAACGCTGCTCCGGCTAAACAAGTATGCAAACCAGGCTGTTCAAAATGATCCCGGTGGGACCAGCCGATGGAACTGCGGTGTCTATATCCTGACGTCGGACGGGACTTCGCCTGTTGCCGAAGAATTGCCCCAGCCCAAGCCTGCTGGCGGAGAGGCTTCATGAGTTGGCGGCCGACGAGGCGGGATCTTCTGACGCTCGGGGCGGTCGTGCCGACGATGCTTGTCAGTCTGCTTGCAAGAGCGTCAGAACAGCCGAAAGACCAGGGTATTGGCGGCACCGGTTGGACGGCGGGTACGGACAGCGATCAGGGCATCGGCGGCACCGGCATCGTCGGAACCATCCAGCGCTTCGGCAGTATTTTCGTCAACGGCGTGCGCGTTGGCTATCAGCCGGATGTACCGGTGTGGATCGACGGGGTCCGCGTCACCTCGAGCAGCCTGAAGGTCGGGCATGTCGTCCGCATCGCGGTGGTGCAGCAGGCGGGTCGCGTCATCACCCGCGCCATCTATGTCACCAGCGAGGTGGTCGGGCCTGTTGAAAGCGCGGCGCCCGGCTCGATGCGGGTCCTGGGGCAGCAGATCGACACCAGTCACATTGCTGAGGGATTGCAGATCAGCACGGGCGATATCGTAGCCGTCTACGGTGTTCGCCAGCCCGATGGGAAAATTGTTGCGAGTTTGATCGAGGCCAGACCTGATGAAGCGCAATATTCGCTTCGCGGCCTGGCAATCGTGAAGTCAGGTGCGTTGCTGGTCGGACGGCTCAAGATCGGACCGAAATCATCAGGGCTGGCAAATCGCCGGGTTCAGCTGACCCTGGCCAAGGTCGCGGGCGGATACAAAGTGGTGCATCTGGAGGCCGAGCCTCCGGTTCCGCAGAGCTACGTCGCAAGCGTCCTGTACGAGACGTTCCTGCAGCGCCAGGGACGCTGGCTCAAGTCAGGCCTGGGCGTCGCCATCGATGACCAAAATGGCGATTCGAATTCGACTGACAATGTCCGGGCGTTTCTCGATATCAGGTTTGACCGGGACGGGAATATTGTCTCGGCGTCACGCCAAGGGAATGCCGGCAAGCAATCGCCGAACCAACCCAACATGCCCGGTCAGCATCCCCCCGGCCCAAGCGGGCCGGGTGGCTCCGGCGCGCCCGGCGGACCAGATGGCCCTGGCGGCCCAGGCGGCGAACCCGGCGGTGGCCCCGGCGCACCCTAGCAGCCGGGCAGTCGAGCCGCCGCGCCGAGGGGGCACCCAAAGCCCTTCAAAATTGCTACCGGCGAAGGTCAGTTCAAAGGAAGCGTTGATCCGGCCGGCCTGTCTTCGGGGTAGCAAAGACAGGCCGGCCGGGGCAGCCGTTCGACGGGCTCGTTCAAGCGGGGGGAGCTCGCTCGAGCTCTTTTTGTGCGGCTGCTTTCGGCGGACCATACGAAGGACAGGGATCCGCCGAGACTTGGGGGTTCCGGTACGCTGAGGTTCCGGTCGCAGTCCCCTTGCTCCTCTTCTGCATCTGCATGACTGACCAAATCAGAATGTGGGAAATTTGCCCACAAGTCAATTCCTCGCGCTTCGTTTTCTGATGAGGTTCACGCGAATGGTGGCGGACGAGCCCCTTCGCGCCACTTGGTGTTGGGCACACTTGACGTGGGCAATTTTCCCACGTAGTACGGACTCGGCTCCTGGGAGAGCGGCTTAACAAAGCCGATACCCAGATCGAGGCTAAACAAGAGCGGCCGCAGTAATGCGACCCGAAGAGGCGTGAGTTCTATCTTGGCAACTGTGTTGCCCTGATAGTGCGGAAGCTTTACCAAGGGTAAATCATTGAAAACACTGTATATCGATGCCACCTTGCCGTTCCGCTGGGGGCCGCATCCGCCTGTTGGCATCCCTCGCGTCGAAACGGCACTCATTCGCCAGGCCCTTCGATGGAAGACCGCGCCGGTTGGTTTCTTCATCGTCGACTCCCAGGGGCGGGGTCAAACTTTGGGCGCAGCCGAGCTTCGCTATCTAAGGCAACTGGTTGGAGGTGAGCTGCCACAACCGGTTGAAGGGGAGGCGAGCGCGTATCTGGCGCGCCTCTGGAAAGTGCTGTCGATCATGCGAGCCGCGCCGTTCGTCTTTGGGCGCGAATTCGATCGTGTGGCGGCGATCTTCGTCTCGGGTTGCGAGAAGAGAAACGGGGTCAAGTTTCAGCTGTCCAAGGCGGCCATTCGCCTTTTCAAAGGCATGAAATTGTCCCTGCGCCAAAGGCGAGCCGACACAAAAGACCCGCTGAAAGATGAAAACGCCATCTGCTTTCTCTCCAGTGCGAGCATCCACGAGATTGCCTCGAAGAAGCTCAGCGGGAACATCAAGTCCGGCATCTTCACTTTGATGCACGACATCATCCCGATCGACTTCCCGCAATTTGTCGGTCCTCATCACGCGCGCAATTTCGTCCGCGACAACGCATGGCAGATGGAGAATTCGCACCTGCTCGTCTGCGTGTCCAAATACACCGCCGACAGGGTGAGCTGCCACGCAACGGCATCCAATCTTGAGCGGCTCCCGGAAGTCGCGGTTGCATCGCCGGGCGCCTTTCTAAGGGAAAGCGTCGCAGACCGACGGATGCCGCCCGAACGGCAAATCGAAGACCGAAAGTTCGTTTTGTATTGCTCGACGATCGAGATCAGAAAGAACCATATCCTGCTGCTCAAAGTGTGGCACCGACTGCTTCCTGTCTTGGGCGACCGACTGCCGATGCTCGTCCTTTGCGGCCGCTGGGGGTGGATGTATGAAGAGCTGGTTGCCTTCATGGCGCAGCATCCGGAGCTTGCCGAGCGTGTTCAGTTCCGCTCCAGTGTCACCGACCAGCAGCTGGCGGAGCTCTATCGAGGCGCTGAATTCAGCGTCTACCCTTCCGCTGTGGAAGGCTGGGGCCTGGGCGCGGCCGAATGCCTCGATTTCGGGCTGCCGGTTCTCATCTCGGACGCGCCATCCCTGGCCGAGGCAACGCAAGGATTGATGCCGACGATCCCGGCGCGCAACGTTGAAGCATGGTGCGCCGCGGTTGCCAAAGCCTGCACTGACCCGGTCTGGCTTGGCGAACTGCGTGCAACGATCGCCTCGCAATACCGTCCGATCCGCGAGCGCGAGTTTTTCGCAACCATAATCGACCATGTCGCCGCGCTCGGTTCCGGTGATCCCTCCCACCGGGTCCATGGGTCCAATTTCATGGCGACAGAGGCAAGGCAGCAGCCGGAGCGAATTGGCGGCTGAACAGTCTGCCTTTCGAGAATGCAACGGAAACCCACTATGAACATTTCAGCGCGCGGTAACTCATGGAAGCGGCTTGGCAATGATGCCGTCCGGGTTCGCGTCATGGGCACTCCGAGATCCGGCACGAACCTCGCGAAACACCTGCTCGAACGCCATCTCAAGATACCGGTCGTTTTCGACCAAGGGTTCTGGAAGCACGGGATCTTTCCGGCCCTGATGAATGGGCGCGACATGCACTATGGAGAATTGCCCATTGTCGTTGTCAGCAAGGACCCGGTGACCCAGCTTCTGTCGTGGTACCGCCTCGCCAGGAACAACACCATTTTCAGGCAGAGCAGAAGCCTCGGATCGTTCCTGAACAGTTCGTTTGAAATCAGGCAGGATTTTACCGAGCCGAAGCAGATGCAATACAGGTTTCGCAATCCGGCGGATTACTGGAACCAGTTTTATTTTGCCATGGACGCGCTTGGCCGTACCGGCGTTCCCGTGCATTTCGTATCCTATGAGCAACTAGTGTCATCGCCGGCCTTGTCCCTGCATATGATCTCTCATTTTCTGGGCCGGCCTGTGCCGTTCGACGTCCGCAGCATCGTGGAAATTCCTCGGCATACGCTCGGCGCCAGCAATGACATCGACCAGGCCGCAAGCCCAACGGAAGATCAAGCCCCGTTCGATCCCGCGCGTGCCGAACTGGCATCGGCCCTTGCCCGAATCGGATGGCACAATGCACGCACCATTCTGCGCGACATCGACGATGATGTCCTTGACGCCACGGGACGGGCCGGGTTTCGCAAAACCTGCAGGCAGGCGGTTGGCGCCAAGGCGATGCTGAGGTCGCTCGTCGGCTTCTGGTGAGGCTGGCCGGGCGGTTGCCGACGGTTACGGCTTCCTGACCGGTGGCAATGGTGGATGGTGGTCTTCAATTCCGCCGCGATCGTCTCGCTGGTCATGGCGACCCAACCTCATCGCCCAGACATGTGCGCCTTTGAAAATGTCGAGAGATAGCCGGGATCGCTCTTTTCCAGAGCGGGCGACGCTGTCGTGAGCTAAAAACGTCCTTGTTTGATTCGTCTCTTTTGGGAACGGCATGAGCAAGGCCCTCACTTCATTCGCATTGGTTGCCGTGCTGACGGCTTTGCTCATGGCGCTGAGCCTGGCTGTCGCCAGGCATGGCTATCCCTATGGCGTGACCGGCGTGAAACGCCTGGATGGCATCGCCGATGCCGGGTCGTTCATCCCGCTCGCCGCCGTCTACTTTTTCAGCGCCATGCTGATGATGATCCTGCCCATTCGAGCCGCCGGTGTCGTCCTGACCAATGCCGCGGACGTGATCTTCTGGGCGACGATCGCCCTGTTCGCCACCATTGTCGGCTGCCTTGTCACCAGATGGGCTTTCGGTCAGAGCAGCGTCCTATGGGCACTCCTGAACTGGCGGTTCCTGTTCGTCGCCGCCATCGTCGGGTGCCATTTCCTCATGAATGAGCTGCGGCGCAATATCCTGCTCAGAAGCCTGTTCCTTGTTGTCTTTGCCATCGCGACGCTGGCCTGCCTGTTCTGGTCTTTTGCGGGCTGACGGGAACCGATCTCGTTCCGACCTCCCAGCCAGGGTGACACGCGCGGGCTTTCGCCGGCGCGCGTCATCGGCTATCGAGGTTTGAAACGTCATCACACGATCGCTATTTGTCTGATAAATGACTTGGGCCAGAGATGACCGAGTGATAGATGACCCCGGCAGACGGCCACCAGCGAACCACGACAAGGAAAGACCATGACCCTGTTTCGTAAAAATCTGATCGACGGCGAATGGGTGGGCGAGGCCGGCTCCCGCAACATCAACCCTTCGAATACAGGCGACGTGGTTGGCGAATATGCCTCGGCCGGTGCCGAACAGGCCCTGCAAGCCATTGCGGCGGCGAAAGCCGCCTTTCCGGCATGGTCGCGCTCCGCTCCCTTGGTGCGCCATGCGGTGCTGAAGAAGGCGTCGGACGAGATCATGGCGCGCAAGGATGAAATCGGCCGGTCGTTGGCGCGCGAGGAAGGCAAGACGCTGGTCGAAGGCATTGGCGAGACCATTCGCGCCGCCCAGCTGTTCGATTTCTTCGCCGGCGAGACGTTGCGCCTGGCGGGCGAACTGGTTCCCAGCGTGCGGCCGGGCGTCGGCGTCGAGATCACCCGCGAAGCCGTCGGCGTGGTCGGCATCATCACGCCGTGGAATTTCCCGATCGCCATTCCGGCGTGGAAGATTGCGCCGGCGCTCGCCTACGGCAACACCATCGTCTTCAAGCCGGCGGAACTGGTTCCGGAAAGCGCCTGGACCATCGTCGACATCCTGCACCGCGCCGGCCTGCCCAAGGGCGTTCTCAACCTTGTCATGGGCAAGGGCTCGGTGGTCGGCCAGGCCATGCTCGACAGCCCGGATCTCAACGCCATCACCTTTACCGGCTCGGTCGGCACGGGAAAACGCGTCGCGGCGGCAAGCGTCGAGCATATGCGCAAGTTCCAGCTCGAAATGGGCGGCAAGAACCCGCTCGTCGTGCTCGATGATGCCGACCTTGCCGTCGCTGTCGACTGCGCCGTTAACGGCGCCTATTTCTCGACCGGCCAGCGTTGCACCGCGTCGTCCCGGCTGGTGGTGACGGAAGGCATCCACGATCGCTTCGTCGAGGCGCTGAAGGATCGCATGAGCAAGCTGGTCGTCGGCGATGCCCTGGACGCGAAGACCCAAATCGGCCCCGTCGTCGACGGCAGCCAGCTGAAGCAGGACGAGGACTATATCGCCATCGGCAGCAAGGAGGGCGGCAACCTCGCCTTCGGCGGCGAGCGGCTCGATCGCGAAACGCCCGGCTTCTATCTCCAGCCGACGCTGTTCACCGAAACCACCAACGCCATGCGCATTTCGCGCGAGGAGATTTTCGGGCCGGTCGCCAACGTCATCCGCGTCAAGGACTATGACGAGGCGCTGACGGTGGCCAATGACACGCCGTTCGGCCTCACGTCCGGCATCTGCACCTCGAGCCTCAAGCATGCCACGCATTTCAAGCGCAATTCGGAAGCCGGCATGGTGATGGTCAACCTGCCGACCGCCGGCGTCGATTTCCATGTTCCCTTCGGCGGCCGCAAGGGATCGAGTTACGGCCCGCGCGAACAGGGTCGCTATGCGGTGGAATTCTACACCACGGTGAAGACCGCCTACACATTCGCCGGCTAATCAACCGGCGATATGCTCACGCAGGACGAACCAGGCAGGCGAGCGGACGGATGACATCTCACCATGCCGACCTGACCTGGTTTAACCCGCCGCCGCATCACGCTTTCGGCGACAACACGGTCCATGTGCGCACCGGCAGGGAAACCGACTTCTGGCGCGAAACCTTCTACGGCTTCTGGCGCGACAACGGTCACTTTCTCTATCGGCCGGTCGAGGGCGATTTCAGCGCCGAAGTCACGGTCAAAGGGCACTATGAGGTGCTCTACGACCAGGCCGGGCTGATGGTCCGGCTGAGCGAAACGCACTGGATCAAGGCCGGCATCGAATACACCGACGGGCTGGCGTATTTATCCGTCGTCGTCACCAACGATACCTCCGATTGGTCGCTGGTCAGCATTGCGGCCGATCCGAACGGCGTCAGGATCCGCTTGACCCGCCATGCCGAGACCATCCGCATCCAGTATCTGGACGCGGTCGACGGCCATTGGAAGCCGGTGCGGCTGGCCTATTTCCCGCCCTCGAAGTCGGTCGATGTCGGCATGATGTGCTGTTCGCCGCAACGCGAGGGCTTCGAGGTCACTTTCACGGATTTTTCTGTCGGCCCGGCAATCCCCAGGGATCTTCATGACTGAGGAGCGCGCGCTGGCTGCGACAGCCAGCCGCCTGTGAAACCCGCCTTGCTCAGGCCGCGACGAATGGGCGGGCTTGACCGCATCAGCTCCCAGATCAGGCGCGAGCGGTGGTTTTCGATCATCAGCACGACGATGCCCTGGTCCAGGCCGTAGTGCCCTTCCGATATCCAGCCGCTCGGCCCAGAATTTCGCCGGTTCGCCAGCGTCGGGTTGAAGCCGCTTGGCATCCTGAAATTGTCGACCAGCTGGGGGTAGCGATCTTGGAGGTGGCGCAGCGCCGGTAGGCAGATTTCCGGGGCGAAGGGCAGCGATGCCAGACAAGACCATGGCGCAATCGTCCCATCGTCGGGGCCGAAGGGCGCGCCACGCGCCGCATAGCTGAAAAACTTGCGCGGCCGCCGTGCGATCCCGGCGCGAAAATTGCCGGGTCCGTCACCCGCCGAAAGGCCCCACAGCTCCTCGCTGTAGTCGTCATAGCCAAGCGGGTTCTGCCGCGCATAGTCGCGGTGGATATAGGTCGCGCGCCGGCTGTTTTCGAAATAGTCGGAGTTCTTGTCGCGCATAAATCCATCCCGGATGCCGGCGAAGTCGATCCAGGCATGCGAGAACTGGTGCATGAACAGCGGCCCGCCATAAAGCACGTCGCGGCCGTAGATCGTCTCCCACTGATAGGTCGACGTCCACGCTTCATAGCTGTCGTCCGAGGCCGGTTTGTCGGGCGAGGCCATCGCCAGCACGTAGAGGATCGTCGCTTCGTTGTAGCCTTCCCAGTCGGAATACAGAAAGCCGCTCTTTGGTTTCCAGCCCTGCCGCAAGGTTGGGCGGCGGCCTTGCGCCCAGCGCCAGTCGACGCGCCGGTAGAGCGCGTCGGCCAGGTGGCGGATCTCGGCCTCGTCTTCGCTGTCGCGTGAAAAATAGGCACCGGCCACCAGCACGCCGGCCATCAGCAGCGCCGTATCGACCATCGACAATTCGCAGCGCCAGGTGCGCAGGCCGGTCTGCATATCGAGGAAATGGTAGTAGAAACCCTTGTGGCCAGTGACGTCATCGCCATTGCCTTGCCGGCTGTGCCGGAAGAAACGCAGGGCGGCAAGGGTCAGCTGTATCGCAGCTTCGCGCGTCATCCAGCCGCGTTCGACCCCGACCGGATAGCAGGACAACGCAAAGCCGACGACCGCGATGCTTGCCGGCCAATTCGGCCGCGACGTGTCGGCAACCAGCCCATTCCAAGGGTTCACGGTTTCCAGAAAATAGCCGAAGGCCGCGCGCTGGAAGCGGTCGAGCAGATCGTCGTCGGACAAGGGAGGTTCAACGCCAGGCAAAGGAGACAAACTCCGGGCAGACCGCGGCTCCCGGCGTCGGGTCGCGCCTGACTTGCTTCAGTAGGTAGCCCGGCCGCCGGAAACGTCAAATACGGCAGCGGTTGTAAAGGAACATTCCTCGGAAGCGATCCATGCGATCAGTGCCGCCACCTCCTCGACCTCGCCGAACCGCGCCATCGGTATTTTCGACAGCATGAAATCGATGTGCTGCTGGCTCATCTGGTTGAAGATAGCCGTGCGCACCGCCGCCGGCGTGACGCAGTTCACCGTCACCTTGGTCCTGGCCAGCTCCTTGCCCAGCGACTTGGTCATGCCGATCACCGCCGCTTTCGACGTGCTGTAGGCCGAGGCGTTGGGGTTGCCCTCCTTGCCGGCAATCGACGCGATGTTGACGATCCGGCCGTAATTGCGTTCGAGCATATGCGGCACCAGTGCCTTGTTGCAAAAGAAGACGCCATTGATGTTGATGTCGATGACCCGGCACCAGTCGTCGATGGAATACTCCCAGGTCGTCATGTTCGGTCCGGTGATGGCGGCACTGGTGACCAGGATATCGACCGCGCCAAGGGCCTTGATCGTGTGTTTCGCGGCGTCTTCAACGGCCACGGGATCGGCAACGTCGATGGTCACGCCATGCAGGCCGGCAACGGTGGCCTGGGCCCGCTCGATCTGGGCGGGGTCGCGATCCCAGACACAAACACGTCCGCCCTCTTCGACAAGTCTCTGAGCCACGGCCAGGCCGATTCCGGAGGCGCCGCCAGTGATCACGGCCGAGCGTCCGGCAAACCGTCCTGCAAAACGCATGCTATCATCCTCCCGATCGGCGGCGACTGTGAAGTCACGTGCGGACAAGTTCAAGGCGGGATTGGAGCCGCCAAACGGGATACTGGTGGGCCAGCGATCGAGAGGCGCTCTTGGCGACATCTCTCCATACGGCGCTGGGTCTATGGCTCAGGCGAAGCGCCAGTGTCCCCAAACGCACGGAATTCTCAGGCGATCGATTTCCAATCGCTCAGCCGCTCGGCGATCAGCTCCACTCGCCGCTGATTGTCGCGCCCGTCCAGAATAGCCAGGTCTTCGGGATCGGCGCGCAGATAGACACCGGAGGTGCGCGCATTCAGCTCCGGGTTTGTTTCGGCTCGCGTCGTGAAGTAGCCTGATGCGCGCTCGGCGGACTCAAGCAGGATCTCCCCGGTTCCGTGCAGCTGCGGCGCATTCGCGTCCATCGGCCGCTCTCCGTTCCAGTAGTAGAAGATGCCAGGAGCCTGCTTTCTCTCCTTCGTCGCTTCGCTCCAGTATCTGGCTGACAGACTGCCGTTCTCCTGCCATGAGCGACCGGTGAGCTCCAGCGCACCGTCGCGGTCTCGCGAGATCCGTAAAAGGCTCACGGCGGATGGCTCCTTGGCGGTGCGCTCCGACAGGGAAAACTGCCACCAAAGGCCCTCGATACGAGCGACGCGGCTCTCGTTCTCGATTGCCTTGCGCAGCTTCTGGTTGACCACTCTCATCTCCGCGGCTGTCGTCGCGTCGCCGTACCGAACCGAGGTCAGGCCGAGGAGATCGCTTGGCAGCTTGGAGCCGTTCGCATGCAGGATAAACGTTCGGCGCATTCCGAGGACTCCGCCGAAAAGACCGGCTTCGAAGACCACATTGTCGCGTGGAGACGCTTGAGCGGAGACCGGCGCCGCCGATGCCGGCACGCTCGCGCTCGTCCAGTCGTCCTGGGCGAACAGGAAAGCGGCAAAGTCGACTTCACGCGTGAGCTCGAGGAGGCGCTCCAGGGTGGAGGTTCCGGGATTGAAGGACGTCGTCCAGGGTTCCACCTGCGCGACGTCGTCGAGCCCGCGTGTCAGCGCCTGCAGCAGCTTCTGCTGCTTTCCCGACGAGCCCAGGAAGATTCGAGGTTTATCCATCCGTTCCCTCCAGCCGGCAGCACACGCGGATCACTTTTCGCATATTGTATTCATCTCATTGATGACAGCAAACAGGATGATGGCGGACAGGTTGACACAGGCGAGCCGCATTCGCGCCATTCCTATGGTGCATGGTCCCGGCTACCGACCCGTTTGCCCGTGACACTTTTGCCGTTGAGTGACAGGCGATAGGGCGATAGGTTATATTGCACTGCACAATGGATGCCTGCCGAGCGGGCATCTCGCGGATAATCGCCGATCGGGCTCCGGCCCGTTCAATGGCTGGTGGATGAGAAATCCAATACAGATATGAAGATTCCAAAATCCCTATTGGTCGAGCCGGAAAAGAGCGCCGTGTACGGCAGCTTCGCTGTTGCCGTTTCGGTTTTTGCCTTCGCCTATTCCACCAATTTCGGCCCGATCCTGATCCTGGCCTACTATGCGGTCTGGCTGCCGCTCATCCTTGTGGATTACCGGCGGTTTTTGCGCCATCTCTCCGACGCCTGGCTGCCGCTGACTTTCGCGGCCTACATCTGCTTCTCGGTCTTCTGGTCGCATGCGCCAGGCATCACCGCGCGAGCGGGACTTCAGTACTTCTCGCATATCCTGTGCGCCTACATCGCCGCGCGCACGGTCAGCGTCCGAACATTGGTGGTGGGCTCGCTAATCGGGATTTTTGTCGTCCTGCTCTATTCGCTCAAAGTCGGGAACTACGCCGAGGACGTTCTCGACGGAACCTTCAATTTCGTCGGTGCTTTCGGCTCCAAGAACCAGGTCGGCTTCTTCTCGTCGCTCGGCATCTATCTCTGTTTCGTTTTCGTCGTCTTTTACCGGCGTGGCTGGCCAAGCCTGGTCTGGACGGCGCCGATAGGCCTGCTGTCGGTCTATATGCTCGCCATTGCGCATTCCGCCACCTCGGTGGCGTCGCTGCCGGCGGCGCTGGCGGTCGTCATCTTACTCTCCATGAGCAAGGTGCTGTCGCGCCGCTACCGACGGGTGCTGTTCGCGGTCGGTACCTGCACGCTGGTCGGGGCAGTCTTTGCCGCCCTGAACCTTGGTCTGCTGGATTTCGTGCTCGGCATCTTCGGCAAGGATTCGACCCTCACCGGGCGAACCTATCTCTGGGAGCAGGGCTGGCAAGCCGCCCAGCAATTCCCCATCCTCGGCTATGGCTATGCCGCCTATTGGGTGCAGGGCTTCGCCGAGGCGGAACGGCTGTGGGCCGAGTTCTACATCTCGACCCGCACCGGCTTCCACTTCCACAACACCTATATCGAGACGCTGGTCGAACTCGGTTTTGTCGGCGTGACGCTGATCGCTTTGGTCATCCTGCGGTCCTTCTATGGACACGTGTCGTCCGTAATCTTTCGCGACTGGCGGGCTGATTCGGTGGTCCTTGCCGGGGCCGCGGGCTTGATGCTGCTCCGCTCCTTCTTCGAGGTCGAAATCCTCGGCCCCTATTTCACCGCGTCATTCGTCGTCTACTACAGCCTGTTCAAGTTGCGCGAAGTGCCGGCGGTGCTGCCGCAACGGTCCTGGATTGCCATCCAGGAAGCGAAACCGAAAATGGCTGAACGCACGCAATGAGATAGGGACAGGGCAGCGCTCAGGCAATGGCACGCGAGCGCCGCATCATCTGCCGCTGCAGGAACCGCCGCACCGGTTCGTCATAGAGGCGCGTAGCGATGTCGCCGATGGCGATCACGGCCAGGGCCATGACGATGCCGAACCACGGGTGGTTCGCGAACGGATCGATGGACACGGCCTTGCCGGCGCCCGCGATGATCATCAGCAGCGGCGTGTGAATGATATAGATCGGATAGGAGATCCGCCCGAGCCAGCTGTAGAGCTTCGAAACGCGCGGGTGGGTTGGTGCCAGCGCTCCAACCACGACCATGATCGGAAACAGCAGCACCACGCAGGCCAGGTCATAGACCGGGCGCAAGGCGCCATGCGGCGCGATGGCAAAGATCACCAGCGTCAGCACAAGCGCGATCTCGGCGAAGTAGCCGGTTTGCAGGAAGCCCAGCCTGCCCTGATAGCGCCCGATCGATCGGCACAAAAGCACGCCGAGAAAGAACGAGAAACACACGCGCGGCAGGCCGCTGATGATGGTTTGTCCGGTCATGCCGAAGTCGAGCGTGCCGGCCACGGCCGCCGCCACCACCAGCAATGCGAGGCTGCCGGCGATGAGCGCTGTCAGCAGCCTTTTCGGCAGCACGAAGAACAGCAGGAAATAGGCGATGTTGACGATGAACTCGAAGAACAGCGACCAGGAGGCGGGGTTGAGCGGGAAGATCGTGTGATAGGCGCTGCCGACAAGCGGAATGAAAAACATGCCCGTCGTCAGCATGACGGCGATGTCCGAAAGCGGCAGGTACTCCGCAGGGATCAGCCGGTTTTTGATCAGCAGATAGAAAAAGCCCAGCAGCGTACCGGCAAGGTAAAGCGGATAGAGACGGATCAGCCGGATCAGCAGGAAAGTGCCGAACCCCATCCCGGTTTCGATCTTCCTGTCATAGGCGTGAGCGATGACAAATCCGCTCAGCAGAAAGAACAGGTCGACCGCGAGATAGCTCGAGGGCAGCACCTTGCCGTCGGTGATGAACGGAGAGAAATGATAGAGCATCACGCTGATCGCCGCCACGCCACGCAGCGCGTCGAGATTGAGGTACACGTGGCGGGGTGCCGGCTGCATTCTATGCCTTCATCAGCGGATCGCTGCGCGAGGTCTACAGCTGGTCTCCTGCGCCCGGCTGGGCGGCACTCGATGCTGCCTTCTCAATTCCTGCCGGCCGGCGTCGATGACGCCGGGCGTTGCCTACTGGCCGACAATCGTCATGCCTGCTGGCTGATCATTGTCATGCCTACTGGCTGGCCGTCGGCGCCAGCTTGACCTTGATCACGTCGCCCGGCAGCACTGGCGTGTCCTCCTTGGCGGCGATCTCGCTCGTCTTGCCGTCGACAATGCGTATCAGCGAATAGAGGAAGGTCGGTTCTGCGCCGCTCGTGATGGCAGCCGTCGTTGCGGGATCCGATGCCGCGGCCATCAGGCCTTTTTGCATACCCACCCTCAGCGTGGCTTCGTTCAGATCCGTCTCGGTCTGCTGGCGGTCGGCGGCGAGGCTCGAACTCTGGGTGTTCTGGGCATCGATGGCATCCTGCGTCGCCTTGCTGATCGACTGCTTGGCGGTAAGGATGGCCGTTTCATAATCCAGAACCTGGCCCTGAAGATTGGCGATCGATTGCTCCGAAGTCAGCACGCGCGTGTTGACGATCAAGCCCTTCTGTGCCAGCGGGCCGATGCTCTCGAGTTGCTGCTTGGCCAGGTCGACCTGTCGCTGCTGATTGACGATCTTCTTTTGCAGCGATTCGATTTCGGCCTGCAAAACGCCCTTCAGCTCATCGAGCGCCTGCAACTTCAGCTTCAGCTTGTTCTGGTCGGACGTCAGAATCGCCATTTCATCGGCGACGATAGCCGGCAGTCGCGGATCGTCTGCGACCTCCTTCGGCGGATCGAAGCTCGATTTGCCGGCAATGTCGGCATCGATACGAGCCCGCCTGACAAGCAGGCGAACCTGCTGGTCCTCGTAAATGTCGTAATTGCCCTTGGCGGTAACCAGGTCTTTGCCGATCTGGGGGCCGTAATCGGCGTTGCGCCTTATTCCCCCGGCAACGCTGATTGCCTTGAGTACGGTCAGCTCGGGCACGTAGGGAAACTGGCCGGGGGACTGCACCTCGCCTGAAATGTAGAACGGCCGGAACTGCACCATTTCCACCGACGCTTCCGGCTTGTCCGCAAGCGCCAGCTTACGCTGCAATGCCTGGCCGATCGCGGCGGCGATCTCCGAAGTGGTCTTGCCGGCTGCCGGCAGTTCGCCCACGAACGGGACCGACAAGGTTCCGGCGGGGCCGACCGAGTATTCTCCGTTTACAGCCGTCCAGTCGCGGAACGTGCCTTCGACCGTCTGCCATTCGGCGACGCGGATATTGAGCTTGTCCTGCGAGCCGAGACGATATTCGTCTGCTGCGGCCATCTGCGGGAAAGCGAGGGACAAAGCGAGCCAGGCGGCCGTGAGGCGGGCCGGCACCAAACGACCGGCAGAACTGCCGGTGCGAAAGAGGTCAAGAATATCTGTTTTCAACTGAACGTTTCCGATCCGCTTTGGCCCCATCGCCCGATGAGCTTGCTGTCGGCATCGCCGCGCCGGAATGGGCGGGTCAGGGCGGCTGCCGCCCGGTCAGTAGGATCCGCGCGACATCCACACGGCAGGCACGGTCTTGATGATGATGCGAAGATCCTCGAACAACGACCAGTTCTCGACATAGTGGCGGTCGAACGCGACGCGGCTGTCATAGGAAACGTCGTTGCGTCCGCTGACCTGCCAAAGCCCGGTCAGGCCGGGGCGCGACTTCAAATAGTAGACCGCGGCACTGCCATAGATCTCAAGCTCGTCGCGCACCACGGGACGAGGTCCGACAAGGCTCATATCGCCCTGCAGGATGTTGATGATCTGCGGCAATTCATCGAGGCTGAGCTTGCGCAGAACGGCTCCGACACGGGTGACGCGCGGGTCGTTCTTCAGCTTGCGGGTCGCCGTCCATTCCGCATTGGCGTCGGGATTGGCCGCAAGATAGGCGGCCAGCACCCTTTCGCCGTCCGGAACCATGGTGCGGAACTTGAGGCACGGGAAGATACGTCCTCCCCTGCCGATCCGCTTATGACCGTAGAAAATCGAGCCGCCGTCGGACAGCTTGACCAGAAGCGCAACCATCACAAACAGCGGGCTGAGCGCTACCAGGCCGACCAGTGAACCAACAATATCAAAACTGCGCTTGAGCAGACCGCCGATTGGTGGCGGAAAATCAATGCCGACCTGCGAAAAGCCCGCATTGGCCGACTTAGCGATATCCCTCATGCCGTAAACTCCATACGTTCAACGAATGGTTTACGGCAAGATATCAAAAAAATGCTGCAGCGCAACACACAATTTCCCATGCTGTTGAAATAGTCGCGTCATGAATTGACTAAATAATAAACTCGCTCTGCACAAAATTTCGCCTTTGTGGCACGTTTGTGACAAACCGTGAGCAAAATCAGGAAATCTAGTGTCTTTTCAAGGCCATCTTTGGGCAAATCGTTCTTTGGCATCGGCCAGGAAACATACATGTGCTCTATTTGAATGCGGAAAATAGGGATATTCGCATAAAATACTAATTAATATTGTGGCTTTTACTGGCGTTGGATTCATCTCCAGAGGTTGGCCATGATGCCTGCGTGTGCGCCGCAGCATGGCAGAGTCGATCTCTGAAGCCCATTCAAAATTAATTGCGTCTGGCCTTGCCGTCAGTTTCCCGCCTTAATAGAGTCGCAAATTATTTCTGTTAGAGTCTCGATAGGTTGGGAAAGGCCGGAAGCAACCGGCCGACAGCGGGCAAACTGATAAGCCCGCATGGCGAATGGGGAGATACTCGGGTGGGTAAGTCGTCGTTTTTGCATGCTCGGGCTGGTTGACGGGCCGCCGGTCATGTCACTGCCAAAATTCATCGTCGGAATGCTTTTCGCCCTCGCGATCGTGGTGGCATGGTCCTATGCCGACGGCGCGTCGCTTGCCACAACATTGATTCGCGTTGTCATCTGCGCGGTCATCATTCAGGTCGGCTACTTCCTGATGGTCTACGTCATGGTTGCCAGGAGCGCGCCGACGTCGGCCGACAAGGCCCGTGAAGCCGAAAGAAACCTGAGCGCGGACAAAGCCACCGAAGGCGAGAAATTCACCGCAAGGCGAAGCCTTCACTGATATTGCTCGAAGCCTGCGCAGCAACCTCAGGTCGCGTCGGCCGGCTCCCGCTCGGATTGCTCGCCTGAAAGCATCTGGGACAATCGGCTTCCGGCTTTTTCCTTCAGCCGCTGATACTGCCCGACCTCGACGATCCGGCCGTTTTCCATGGCCACGACCCAGTCGGCGAAGGCGATCATCGATGGCCGGTGCGCAATGGTCAGGATCGTCATCGAACCGCGCAGCCCGTCGATCGACTTGGCGATCAACGACTGGTTCTGCCAGTCGAGTGCGCTGGTCGCTTCATCCAGAATGAGCAGGGACGGCTTGCGAAGCAGCGCCCGCGCCAGCGCTATACGCTGGCGTTCACCGCCCGAGAGCCGGACGCCACGGTCGCCGACCACCGTGTCCAGTTGGTGTTCGAGCCGTTCGATAAACTCCGCGGCATGCGCCGATCGAAGTGCTTTCCAAAGATCGTCATTGCTGGCTTGTGGCGCGGCAAGGCGCAGATTTGCGGCGATCGTTTCGTGCAGCAGGAACACATCCTGCGGCACATACGCCACCTGATCGCGCCAGCGCCGGCGATTGGCGGCACTGATCTCGATGCCGTCGGCAAGAATTCTGCCTTGCGTCGGCTCGAGCAGGCCAAGCAGCATGTCGGCGATCGTGCTCTTGCCCGATCCAGAAGGGCCGATAAGCGCCGTCACCTTGCCGGCGGGAAGACCGAAGGTGATGTCGCTCACCACCGGCTTGCCGGTGCCGTCTCCGTAGGCAAACGAAACATTGCGTATGTTCAAACCCTTATCGAGTGACAGCTTTCCATTTGCCAGCGGCTCGGCATTCGCCGGTTCGCGCTCGGCGTCGAAACGCGTCTGCAGGTCACGCATCGAGGTGTAGGCCGGCAAATTGATCAAAACCTGCTGGGCCTGCGTCTGCATATCCATGAAACGCGGCGCAATGCGCATGAAAACCAGAAGCAGGACGACGATCTCGGCAAGCGAGAGGTTGAAGCGGACCAGCGCGATGTAGACGAACAGGCTCAGGCCCACGACGCTGGCCACCTGGAACAGGGCGGTGCCGATCGAGCTGTTGCGCACATAGTTGATATTGTCGGTCTTCATCCGTTCCAGCGTCGACTGGAGCTGCGCGAAATAGGTCGCCTCGACGTTCAGGCTCTTGGCCACCTTGATGCCGCCGATAAACTCCGAGACCGTGCGGTATTGCTCCTGGCGATTGGTCGTCAGGACCCGGCCGAATGCCGTGGCCCGGGCTCGAAACGGCCGTAGCGCAACAAACGTCAGCACGCCGATCACGATGGCGACCGATGTCATTATCGGCGAAATGAACAGCGAGACCATGAGGTAGCCGGCCAGAAGCACGGCGATCTGCACCAGCATCATCAGCGAGAAGGCCGCCGCCTGCACGCGGTCGATGTCGCCGGTCAGCGCATGGTCGAGGTCGGAACTTCGCATGCGCGCGAATATCCCCCAGCGCGCCTTGCCGATGCTCTCGAACAGGTTCATGCGCAGGCTGTTGATGAAATCGAGCAGAAGGCCGGCCATGTAAACGGATCTGAAGCGGTTGAAAGCCGCTTGCAGCGTGACCAGCCCGACGAGCATGCAAAGCACCGTCGTCAATTGCAGCGTCCCATCCGGCACCAGCCAGCGCACCATGTCGTTGTCAGGCAGCTTGATCGCGAAATTCTGATCGGGCCGCCCCACCAGATGCAGCAGAGGAACAAGAAGCAGGATCGAGATGCCTTCGGTCAGGCTTCCCAGGATCAGGAAGATCAATGCCGTCCAGGCCCTCCGCCCGCCGATCCGAGCGACTACGGAGCCGAACCCGGCGACTTCCCGCAACAGCGACAGGCGAAAGGGTGAGGATCCAGCCATGCTTTGCTCACCGCCGCCGATTGTCGGCCGCCAGATCCTTCTCGATCAGATCGACGGCTTCGCCGATGCGATCGAGGCCGGTCGGCACTTCAAGGCGACACACGCCGACATGGTCGGCCAACCGGGCGCATTGACGAAGATGCGTTGCGGCGAAGTCGCCGACCAGGGCCGGGCGGCCGAAGCGTGTCACGTAGGAAAACTTGATGATTGCCGGCAAGGCACCGAGGCCCGGCAGTGGCGATATCGCGGCCTTCTCGCCGCGCTCAAGGATATAGATCCGCGTCACCGGTATCGTGTCGCTCGAAAATCCGCCATGCAGCCGATGCTGGGTCTTGTCGATGGCAGGATGCACCTGCGGGCGCACTTCCGCCTGCCGGATCTGGATGGCGGCGGCGGCATCGGCGGCCAGTTTGAGCTGCGGAAAGCCCGGAACGATCATCGGCTCGGCGGCCAGATCGAGCGCCACGACATCGTCGGTGAGCAATCCATGCCCGGCACGGATCATCGCGCTCGCCGTCGTTGATTTGCCGGCGCCCTTGTCGCCCATGAAGATCGCGCTTTTGCCGCCGACGGCAATGGCGCTGGCGTGAAGGACGAGCAGGCCGCGCTGATGCAGCAGCAGCGCCAGCACCGGTCCTAGCAGCGGAAACGCGATCAATTGGTCGTCGATCCCCGGCGCCGGGTCCACGTCGATCCGGCAGGCATCGCTGATCAGAAATGCGCCGACCGCCGGCCATGCCAGATATTGCCAGTCTGGCTCGAAGCGAAAGGCGGTGCCGGCCTCGAGCAAAGGCACCGGCAAGTCGATCGGCCCTACCGCGATCACGATATCGGCCGTCGCCGGCTCGGCCGGCTCCAGTTCGGGCAACGCCACGTCCGAACTGATCGTCAGGCCGTAGGCCTTGTAGAAGCGACGTTGTCTCACTGCTTGGCCTTGCGGATGGACCTGGTCATGTAGGTCAGCGGCGAGCAGTGTGTTGCGAGGCATCATGCGGGACTCCCACCGTGCTGGAGTTGACGCAGCCAGAGCGACAGCGACGCCGAGCGCCAGACATATTGGACATCCAGCGGCGCTGCCTGGTCCGGCTGGCGCAGCAGCCGCGCATAGGCGGCGGCCACCACTGGCAGGTTGACATAGGGCGCGATGCGCCTGGCATCGGAGACGAGCACCTGCTCCAGGAGATCGCGGTGGTTGCCGAGCATGCCGTTGACGAGATTGGCGGTGAAATCGATCTTGTCGCGCCGCCACTGAACCGCAGCCGGCAACACGCCCTCCATGGCGCGGCGCAGCACATAGCGGCCAAAGCCGCGATTCAGCTTTTCCTCACCCGGCAATGCCAGGCAGAACTCGACCAGCGGCTTGTCCCAGAACGGATAGCGTGGCTCGACGCCGAAATTGGCTCCGGCCTTGTCGAGAACCTCGAACGCATGCGGCACATAGCCGTTTGAAAGGATCCAGCGATGCGTCAAGGACTCGCTGGCACTGACGCTTGGCGGCATATAGCCCGCCCTGTGAAATCTTTCGACAAGGTCGGTTCGCCTGGCCAGGTCCGGATTGATCAGATCGCGCCAGCTTCCACCGCGTGGCGTCGGCGCGCGCATCCTGTTGAGGATGCGGTTTGCCGCATGTCTGAGCTTGGCGATGCGCCATGCCGGCCCGTAAATGGTCAGGAACTGGAAATACAGGCCGAGCATGCCGTCGCCATAGGTGTCGGCGGCGCCGCGCATCTCGCGCCACAGCTCCATCCATTTGCCGGCATTGGCAAGTTCGTGCAGATGGCCATGGCCTTGCGAAACGACCTCGTCGCCGCCATGGCCGTCCAGCAGCACCTTGATGCCCTTCGCCCCGGCAGTCCTGTAAATGCTGCGGGTCAGCGACAGGCCCGGCGCCAGGAAGGTTCCTTCCTGCTCTTCCAGGATGCGGTCGAACTCCGCGAACGGCGCGTAGTTGCCGACGGCGATCAGCGTCCCGTCGACCTTTTTCTGCTCCAGCACGGCATCGATGAAGGGACGTTCATCCATCGAGGAGCCCTTCTCGAAGATCAACGAGAAGGTGGGCAGTCGCGGCCTTCGCTCAGCGGCATTCTGCAGGCCGACGACGCAGGCGATCGAGGAAGAATCGAGGCCGCCGCTCAGCATCGCGCCGACCGCCGAGGTTCCCCGCATCCGGTTGCGGACCGACTGTGAAAACAGATGGCGAAATTCCTCGGCGGCATCCGATCGCATCGGCCTTTGCGACGGCTCGATCTGCCAGTACCGGCGCAGCACCACCTGGCTGCCCGTGACCGTCAGACTGTGGCGGGCCGGCAAGCGGAAGATTTCGCTGTAGTGGGTGGACTGCGGATCGTCCGGAAGTCCGGCCAGAAACCCTGATATCTGATGGTCGCTGACGCGCGCACTGACCCCGTCGACGCCGAGGATCGGCCCGATCTCCGAGGCAAAGACGAAACGCCGGTCACTCGAATGGTAGTAGAAGGGTTTGACCCCGAAATGATCGCGAGCGCAAAACAGCGTCTGGCGTTCGCTGTCCCAGATGGCGAAGGCGAAGTCGCCTTGCAGATGCACGGGACAGGCCTCGCCCCAGCGCAGATAGGCACGCATCAGCAATGTGGCATCGGCAACCGAGTTGTCCCTGATGCCCAGTCTCGCCAGCAATTCGTCGCGATTGTCCAGCCGGCAGTCGGCGGTGATCGCCAGTTTGCCGCCGCCCATGGTCAGCGGGCCGGGGCCGGCTTCGTCCGTCGTGTTGAGCCAAGCGTGGCCAAGAGCGACGCTTGGGTCGGTCCACCACGAACTGCCGTCACGAGCCCGGTGATGCATGCGCGCAAGCATCTGCTGGATGTCGGCCGCGGCTGCCGCCGGCGCGTGCCCCTGCCTGAGCAGAATTCCAGCGACGCCGCTCATCGGCTACTGACCGTGGTCGACGAGATGGGCGAACCTGTCGATCGAGCCGCCGAGCACGATCTGGTTGCCGCTCATCAGCCAGGCATGCGCTTTCAGTTGCGTGCCGGTGTCACGTTCGATGCCGATGCGTATTTTGGAAGCGTTGCCCTGGCGGGCAAGCAGATATTGCCCGGAAAGCGCCTGGGTGAGGCAGCTGGCATAGGGGACAAGGCGAGCCGCTGCGGCCACGCCCCAGGCGACGCGCCGCAGATCGCCGATGCCGGCCGGCTGCTGCGCATCCAGCCGCGTCACCATGCGGCGAATGTGATTGTAGGAGAGCAGTGTCAGCCCCAGCCGTACTGCCGCGACCACCAGAAGGCAGCGGGCGAGAAACAGCATTTCCGAACCACTGAGGGAGAGAACCCTAGGCAAGTTCCTCATGGTGGAGCCTCGCAAGTCCTGAATCGGCCAGGCCCTTCAGCAATCCGTCGACATCGGCCTTGCAGCGCGCGGGGTCGACATTGTAGCGCGCGAGCACGGCGCTACGGATTTCAGAGATTGGCCTTGGCTCCTGGATCAGCTCCCAGATATAGGCTCCGACGCTGTTCAGGCTGTAATAGATGTTGGACTTCAGGTCGAGGATCGCCAGCCCGGTGCCGAATTCGCAGGCTACGGCATCCTCGGTCGCGCTGACGCGATCGTCGTCTGATGGATTCCAGCTCATCCTAAAACCTCGGTTACAATACGCTTCGGGAGTTCCAGGGGAGGGAGAGGGCCGGGTGATCTTGTCCCCCGGCCCTCCATTATCACTCGCGTCCAGAGCCCCAACGTCGTCACTCTGAGACGAAAGTAAGTTCAAGAGAACGTGAGTTGGCTGATCGGCGTGTGCGCGGGGAATGCCGCGTCAATCGCCGTATTGCCGCCGCCGCCCTGGGTGATGGTTTCAATAGAACCATGAACCGTCAGGCTTGGCGTTTCGTACTCTTGCTTTTCAACATTCTGTTCCATGTTACTCTCCAATAAGGACTGGAAACGGCCTGTCGAGTGCCGGCAGCGCGTTCTATGCTGCATTGCAATAGCTGCATGTGCGTTGTGTATGAGTCAAGCCTGATTTACCAACGGTTAATCAATTGTTGGTTGCGCTTGCCTCCAACAGTGATCAAACCGTTGGCAGTCACATCCTAGTCTCGCCTCACAAACGAATTCAACGGCGCATCCGTGCCATCTAAATAAGCATATGATTTAATTACGATAAATGTTTCCTCCGAAAGTGACTGCTTTTTAAGCAACTCGAAATATGCGCCAAAATAGTGCAAATCCCGGCCGATTTGCGGTTGCATCTCCCAACAGCGCTCGGGATTTTGGCCGCGCTTTCCGCCCGTTTGCGAGGTTGCGCCTGTAAACGCTCTGGTTGCAAGAAAATCCGGCCCGAAGGAAAAACTGGACGCCGGGAACGATTTTCGCGATGCTTTCCTTCGCACTTGCAATATAACACGGCGTGAGAACACGGCGTCCGAATTTTTCCGGAGACTTTGCGTAAAATGGCCTTGCAGGAAGGTTCCTACGAAAGACTGCGTGCCGCCGACTGCGCCGATGAAGTCGCCTATGTGCAGGCGTGCCTGAGGCTTTATTTCGCTTCGGGGTCGGGCGCCGGCACAACGTCTGTGCCGGCCATCTCCGCTGCCAGCATCGCCGACATCGCCAGGCTGAACAAGGTCGCGACCTTCGTTCTGAAGGCATTGTCGCGCACGCCGGCAAGCGAAGCGCCGCCCGGACTGCTTGAATGGCTCGACACCTATCGCAGGCGCACGGTTTCGATGAACTCGTCCTGCATCATGGACTCGATTGCGATCGACAAGGTGCTGCGCGACAAGCATATCGATTTCGTCTTCCTGAAGGGTCCGTTTCAGCAGCATTTGCTCTATGGCGACCATTTCATGAAGCCTTCCGGGGATGTCGACATCCTGGTGTCGCCGACCGGTTTTTTCAAAGCCCGTGAAGCGCTCCGCTCGATTGGCTACGAGGTCGCCGGCAAGTCCCGTTCCGTCTGGTGGGTTCGCTTTCTGGGCGAGCAGCATATGGTGCGCGAGAGCGGGCCAAAGCCCTCCACCGTCGATCTCCACTACCGGCTCCAGCAGCCCGGTTCGCCGAGTCCGCGCGATACCGATGGCTTTCTGCGGCGCAAGCGCTCTGTCGCCATCGCCGGCGCCAGCATGCCTTTCATCTCGGCTTCCGACACCTTGCTGCTTTCCTGCATCAGCGTCGCCAAGGCGCTTTTCAATCGCGAACCCTGTGCAGGCTATGTCTGCGATATCAGGGCCAGCGCCAGCCGCCTGAGCGAAGCCGAGCAGCAAAATGTGCTCGACTACGCCGCGGAGCAGGGGCTGGCCGACACGCTGCTGCTCGGCCTGCGCGCCGCCGACGTACTGCTTGGCGGCACCGGCACGCTTCTGTCGGAGCGGGCCACCCGCATTCTGTCGCGCATTGGCAATGAAGATCTGTTCCACATGGTCATTGCGCCCTGGCTGTCGTCCTTGCGATGGCCCCAGCGGCGCACGGTGCTGTGGGAACTGTGCGGTCGCGAACCCGTTCGCTATCTGACCGAGGCCGGCTGGGCCGCGTCCGCCGATCTCAGCCGGCGTCTTTTCGAGCGGCCGCAACGTCAATGAGCATGGGGGTACGGAACGACTTGCAATCGAAAGGTGAATCTATGTCCCCGACAGAACCCCAGGTCTGCGTGATCATCGCCGCCCGCAATGCCGCCCGGACAATTCCGGCCGCCATCGCCTCGGCGCTGCGCGAGCCGGAGGTGGCGGAAGTCGTCGTCGTCGACGACGCCTCCACCGATGACACCGCCAAAGTGGCCCGCGCCGCCGACGATGGCAGCGGCAGGCTTTCGGTCATGCGTCTCGACATCAATCGAGGCCCCTCCTTTGCCCGCAACGCCGCGATCGCCGGGTCGAAGTCGCCGTTCATCAGCATTCTGGACGCCGATGATTTCTTCCTCGAGGGCAGGTTTCACAACCTGTTTGCCAGCGCCGACTGGGATTTCGCCGCCGACAACATCATGTTGATCAGGGACGATGCGGCCACCGATGTCTCGAAGATCGTCGCCCCGTCTTTTTCGGCCGATCCGGAGTTCCTCGACTTCGAACAGTTTATCGAAGGCAACATCTCCAGCCGGCGTGTGCAGCGCGGCGAACTGGGTTTCCTCAAGCCGGTCATCTCCAGGGCCTTCCTGGACCGGCATGGGCTGCGCTACGACGAAAACCTGCGCCTGGGCGAAGACTACGAGCTCTATGCGCGGGCGGTCGCCCGCGGCGCGCGTTTCAAGGTCATCCGCTCCTGCGGTTATGGCGCCATCGTGCGCGCTGATTCGCTGAGTGGCCGGCACAAGACGCAGGATTTGAAGCGTTTGGCCGATGCGGACTTGGCGCTGCTTCAGATCGGCAGTTTGCCGGAAGGCTCGAAGGCTGTGCTGAGACGCCACGAGCGGCATGTGCGCGACAAATACCGGCTGCGCAACTTCCTCGACGTCAAGGCCGAGCGCGGTCTGGCGTCGGCCGCCGCCTATGCCTTCGCCAGTCAATCAAACCTCATTCCCATCGTTCGCGGCGTGGCCTCCGACAAGTTGGACGCGCTGTTTCGTCGCGCCGGTTTTGCCACGACGCAGAAACAGGCGCAGCCCATGCGCTTCCTCATGGCCGGGACCAGCGCGCCTGCGGAAAAGTAGCCTCCCTGTTGCCAGCGACAGTGGCCGCAACGTCGAAAAAATTGCCTTTCCGAAACTGGGAGGTTGCCTACTTGTCCTGGGGATGGCACTGTATGTTGCGGTGCAGCAATTTTGAAAGGCCAACCGGATGGCTTCGATATTTGGCTTCAGGTCAAGGGACCCGGCCCGGGACCGGCAGACCGATCTCTCGCGCTTCGATCGCCTGGCAAGGCTGTTCGATCAGATTGCCGCCGAGATCGCTGCGGAGAAGACCGGGCTTGAGAATCGCTATCGCTCAAAGGCCACCAACGCGGCCTTTCTGGTCGAGGCGATGGAGAATGGCTCGGCGTCCTCCTCAAGGGCGTCCGAGGTCAGCGAACTGACGAACTCGATCCTGAATTGCGAACGGCGCATCGCCGCACTGGCGCATCAGAACAGCTTGATGAGGGAGCTGCGTCATTCGCTGGATGCGATGGTCGTCGAGAACGAACCGCAAGGTTCAACGGCGGAAGCCGAATTCGGCAAGCGTACCGGTGCCGGCGCGGCTTGACGGTGTAGGTCCTGTGTCGGCGTCCGCTCCGGACGCCAAAATCTGGCACGGAAACACAAGGAGTTTGGGGCACGGAGGATCAAGGGAGGCCCGCTTTGCAAGCGGGTCAACTGGAGACTTTGGGTTGGGGGCACACAACGCAAAGGTGAGTTTGGTATGAACGCAGATCCGAAGAAGACCTCGATCACCATGGCCGATGGTATGCCGGCCTGGCGGCAGATCCAGCAGGGCCCCCTGCGGCGACTGTGCTCGGGTGCAGCGTTTCTGCTGGTCGCTCTCGCAAGCCTGGTTGCAGGCCCCATCCCGTCTCGCGCTCAGGATATGCCGAGCTCGCCATCATTCGTCGATGATTTCACCAGTTTCGATCGCGAGCGGTGGTACGTTTCCGACGGCTGGACGAACGGAGCTCATCAGAACTGCACCTGGTCGAAAAGCCTGGTCAGCCTATCCGACGGCATGGTGGTGCTTGGTTTCGAGAAGCGGAAGCTGAAGGATCGCGAGTTTGCCTGCGGCGAGATCCAGACCAAGAAGCGCTACGGCTACGGGGTCTATGAGGCGCGCTTGAAGACTGACACCGGCTCCGGCCTCAACGCCGCCTTCTTTTCCTACATCGGCCCCGCCGACAAGCAGCCCTGGGATGAAATCGACTTCGAGGTGCTGACCAAGGACACATCAAAGGTTCAAGTGAACAGCTACATTCTGGGCAAGCCGAAAAACGAGAAGCTTGCCGAGGTCGAGGGCGGCACCGACAAGGCCTTCAACGACTATGGCTTCGTCTGGGAAAAGGACCGGCTGCGCTGGTACGTCAATGGCAAGCTTGTCCAGGAAGTGACGAACCCCGCGGAACTGCCGACCCATCCGCAAAAGATTTTCTTCAGTCTCTGGGGCAGTGATACGCTAACCAGTTGGATGGGTCCTTTTTCGGATCCGGGCCGCAAGGTCACGATGCAAGTCGATCGCGTCGCGTTCACGGCGTTGGGTGAGCCCTGCCAGTTCCCGGAATCGCTGGCATGCAGCATAAAATGAAAGAGCATCTGAACCGGTCGACCAGACACGGTTCAAGGTTATGAACAGGAACCAAACCGAATGAATTTGACCGTCTTTGGAATAGGCTATGTCGGCCTCGTACAGGCCGCGGTGCTGGCGGAAGTCGGGCACCAGGTGGTGTGTGTCGATATCGATGCGGGCAAGGTCGAGCGGCTCAACCAGGGCCTCGTGCCGATTTTCGAACCCGGGCTCGAAAACCTGGTGAGGGAGAACCACGCCGCCGGCCGCATCAAGTTCACCACCGATGCCGCGGCTGCGGTCAAGCATGGCGAGATCCAGATGATCGCGGTCGGCACTCCACCCGGCGAGGATGGCTCGGCCGATCTCAAATATGTGCTGGCGGTCGCCGAGACCATCGGCCGGGAAATGGACAAGCCCAAGATCGTCGTCGGCAAGTCGACCGTGCCGGTCGGCACCTGCGAAAAAGTAAAGGCCAAGATCGCCGAGACGCTGAAGGCGCGCGGGCGCGAGGATCTGGCTTTCGACGTAGCCTCCAATCCGGAGTTCCTCAAGGAAGGTTCCGCGGTGGCGGACTGCATGAAGCCCGACCGCATCATCGTCGGTACCGAGAGCGAAGACACCGAGGCGGTGATGCGCGAGCTCTACGCTCCGTTCAACCGCAACCACGAAAAGATGATCGTGATGGATGTGCGCAGCGCCGAATTCACCAAATACGCCGCCAATTGCATGCTGGCGACCAAGATCAGTTTCATGAACGAGATGGCCAATCTGGCCGAGCAACTGGGCGCCGACATCGAGGAGGTGCGTAAGGGCATCGGCAGCGATCCGCGCATCGGCTACCACTTCATCTACCCCGGTCTTGGCTATGGCGGCTCGTGCTTTCCCAAGGACGTGCGCGCGCTGATCAAGACCGCCGAAGGCGTCAAGTTCGACGCCAAGCTGCTGCGCGCCGTCGAGGAGCGCAACAACGAGCAGAAATCGGTGCTTTTCGACAAGGTGAACCGCTATTTCAAGGGCAGTCTCAAAGGCAAGACCTTCGCGTTGTGGGGTCTCGCCTTCAAGCCCAACACCGACGACATGCGCGAGGCGCCGGCGCGCGTCCTGATGGAAGCGCTGTGGAAGGCCGGCGCCCATGTGCAGGCCTTCGACCCCGAGGCGATGCAGGAATGCCAGGCCATCTATGGGCTGCGCGACGACCTGCTTTTGTGCGGGACCAAGGAGGCGGCACTGCGCGGCGCCGATGCGCTGCTGATCGCCACCGAATGGAAGAGCTTCCGCGCGCCGTCCTTCGACGCGCTGAAGGATGCGCTGACCACGCCGATCATCTTCGACGGTCGCAATTTGTACGACCCCAAGGTCATCGCCCGCCACGGCATAGAGTACCACTCGATCGGCAGGGTTGCGGCCTGACGGCAGGGGGCACAACGAGGAGCCAGGTTCATGAAAGTTCTGTTTGCAGGCGGCGCCGGCTACACGCCGCAATTCAGCGGTGGCGTTCAGTCGAGCACCCACCATCTGGTCGAACAATTGCGCGAGAATGGTCACGAGGCTTCCGTTCTGGCAGCTTTGTTCGGCGAAGGCATGTTCGGCTTCAGGGCGCGCGCCAAGATGAAGCTGCTGCGTCAGCGCGCGGTCATCGACAATTTTCCGGGCTATCCGGTGGTGCGGGCTTGGTTTCCCTGGGAAGCCGCCGGCTTCGCGGTTGAAAAGCTGAGGCCGGATGTCGCCGTGGTGCAATGCCACAACTCGGTTCCGATCGGCAAAGCGCTGCAGGCCGAAGGCGTGCCTGTCGTCGTCTATCTGAGGAATGTCGAATTCCACGAACTGGCCGGTGACCTGCGCGAACTGCAATCGGCGCTCTATATCGCCAATTCCGAGTTCACCGCGCGCACCTACAAGGCAAGGTTCGACATCGATTCGACGGTCATTCCGCCGACCATCAATCCCGCGTTCTACAGCACACCGACGACCGGTGAGTTTGTCACGCTCATCAACCCCTATGAGGAAAAAGGCTTCGACCTTGCAGTGCGCATTGCCGCCGCCTGTCCCGAGATCCCATTCCTGTTCGTCGAAAGCTGGAAGCTCGACGACGATCATCGGGCCCGGATCGAAGCAACAATCTCTCCCCTACAAAACGTCAAGCTGGAAGGCCGCACCAGCGACATGAAGACGGTCTACGGCCGCACCAAGATCCTGCTGGCGCCCAGCAAATGGGAAGAGGCCTGGGGCAGGGTGGCCTCGGAAGCGCATTGCAGCGGCATTCCCGTGGTCGGCTCGCGGCGCGGCGGTCTGCCGGAAGCGATCGGCTCTGGCGGCGTGATCCTGGACTACGACGCCCCGCTCGCCGACTGGGTCGCAGCGGTCAGGCGGTTGTGGAGCGACGAGGCCGAGTACAAGCGGCTGTCGGTGGCGGCGCTTGAGTTTTCGGAGCGGTCGCAAATGAACCCAGGCCGTCAGTTTGCTACGTTCATGGACGTTCTCGACAGCGCCAGGCGTGTCGGCCTGGAGCGCGCCGCCTAAACGTGTCGCGTTGAAATTCAGCTGACGCCGCCGGGCGACAGCAAGTCTCGCCAAGCCCCTGAGCCGGTTGCAGGTGTTGCCGGGTCCGGATCACTTTTGATTGCTGCGGTGCAACATTTTTGTGGCAACGCAGCAATCAACGTGTATTCTGCCCGTCTACATTAGGGCTTGTGCGATGTGGACCGCTTGGGGGTCCAGCCAAGCCCCAACCTTTGGGCGGGTCATGCGCGTTGGCTTTGTCGTGGGCGAATTTCCTCTCCTTTCGGAAACCTTTGTCGTGGACCAGATGGCTGGGCTGCTGGCGCGGGGCTTCGAGGTGGAGGTCGTGTGCGACAGGACGAAAGGTGACGACCGGATCGACCGGCAAAGCGAGCCGATGGCGACGCTGGTCGCCAGAACCCAGCATTGGTGGCGATGGGCCGGTGGACTGAGCGCCTTTGTACGCCGGTTGCCGCCGCGCCTGCGATACAAGGCTTCGACCGTTCTCGACATCGTCTTTGCACGCCGCCTGAACCGCTGTGACGTGATTGTCGCCCACTTCGGACAGAACGGCGAAAGAGCAGCCGCACTGAAGAAATGGAAGTCCCTCAAGCCGCCGATCATTACCATCTTTCACGGCGCAGACGTCGCGATCCCGTCGCGACAGGCAGTGCTGGCAACGCAATATGCCGGGCTCATCAAGCACGGCAGCTTGAACCTGCCGGTCAATGATTTCTTCCGCAGGATGTTGCTCGAAGCCGGTGCGTCCCAGGCCAACACCACGGTCCACCACATGGGAATTGATTCCCGCGAAGTCAGCTATCGCTGGGAATCGTGGGAAGGCAGCCAGCTGATCGTGACGACGGTTTGCCGCCTGGTGGAGAAGAAAGGCGTCGAGTTCGCCTTGCGCGCCTTGGCCTCCCTGACGGCGTCCCATCCACAGCTGGACTGGCGCTACGACATTGTCGGCGACGGTCCGTTGCGGACGGATCTGGAGACGCTGGCCGCAGAGCTGGGCTTGACCGCTCGCGTAACATTCCTTGGCAGCCTCCCCCACATGGAGGTGAAAAGACGGCTTCGCATGGCGCATCTCTTTTTGCTGCCAAGCGTCACTGCCAGCGACGGCGACATGGAAGGCATTCCGGTTGCGCTCATGGAGGCCATGGCCGCCGGGTTGATTGCGGTCAGCACGCATCACTCGGGAATCCCTGAGCTCATCGAGGATGGGGAGACAGGGTTGCTTGCGCCCGAGCGAGACGTTTCAGTGCTTGCCGGCAAGCTTGCCTGGGCAGCCGAACATCCGCAGGAATGCGAACGCATCGCGCTTGCCGCACGCCGCAAGGTCGAGGACGACTTCAACGCAGATGTTCTGAATGAACGTTTTGCGCAGATCGTTACCCAACTGGCCGCGCCAAGCCTTGCACCTCAGCCTGCAAGGCCTCTAGGCGTTGCCGAGGGCCTGGTGGATCCTTCATCTGCCGGCTGACACTGCGCCTCAGGACTGATCGGCATCCTCGCTGCGTCGAGGGAAATCTTGCCACGCTGCAGCAAAAATGTTGCAGTGCAGCAAGGCCTGTACTAATGTCCCTGCGGGTGGGCCAACAGCGGTAGAGTTTCATGCTGCATGTCTTGTGCCTCGGGCACGATGTTTCCCGCCCGGCTTTTGTCAGGGGCACGCCGGATCGCCGCACGAGCGCATCTTGCCGATGAAGATCTGCTTCGTAGTCGACAAGTTTCCCTCACTGTCCGAGACTTTCGTCCTTGACCAGATAGCCGGCTGCCTTGAGCGCGGCATGGAAGTCGGCGTTGTCTGCAACGAGACGTCCTTTGGCAAGGACAGCAATATCGACGATGCGCGCTGGCAGGCGCTGCCTGGAAAGGTGGTGTGCTGGTGGGGTGGCCTCGGTCGCTATCGCCCGCTGCTCAGGAGGTGGTCCGGCAGGTTCTGGGATAAACTCTCGACCGCCATCGACATCGCTTATGCGCGTAAATTGCAGAACGCCGACGTGATCGTCGCCCATTTTGGCAACAACGGCATGCGCGTCGCCCGCGCCATCAAGCGCGGCAGGATTTCCGCCCCTCTGCTGACGATATTTCACGGCCGCGATGTCGGCGAGCCGCTGCATGACAACACGCTGGCGCGCTACAGGATTGTCTTCGAAAAGGGCGCTCTTCAACTGCCGGTGAACGCATTTTTCCGCGAGGCCTTGATCGAGGTTGGGGCACCGCCGGCGCAAATTATGGTTCACCATATGGGCGTGCGGCCGAGCGAGATCGACTATCGGTGGCGGTCATGGGAGCAAGGCACGCTGTCATTCATCTCGGTCTGCCGCCTGACCGAAAAGAAGGGCATCGAATATGCGCTTCGCGCGCTCGCCAGCCTGCCGCGGCGCGACTGGGTTTATTCGGTGATCGGCGGCGGCGAACTTCTGGAAGAGCTGAAGGAGATCGCCGCAAATCTCGGCATCGCCGACCGAGTGACTTTTCTCGGGGCCCGGCCGCACAGCGAAGTCAAGCAGCGCCTGCGCGATGCCCATGTGTTCCTGCTGCCCAGCGTCGCCGCGCGCGATGGCGATCTGGAGGGCATTCCGGTTTCGCTGATGGAGGCGATGGCCACCGGCCTGACAGTGGTCGGCACCTATCACTCGGGGATTCCCGAACTGATCGAGGATCAAAAGACAGGCTTTCTCGCGCCCGAGCGAGACAGTGCAGCGCTGGCCGGCAAACTTTCCTGGATCGCCGAGAATCCTGCGGCCTGCGAGCAGATCGCTATCGCCGCGCGCAGGAAGATCGAGGCGGATTTCAACGCAGATGTGCTGAACGAACGTTTCGCACAGATCGCCAGCCAACTTGGCGAAACGAGGTTCAGTTCATGAATGCCAACCCGCCCCCCCAGTTCGGTCGTGTCGCCCTGCGCGGCGGGCTGGTCACCATCGGCGCGCAAGGCTTCAAGATGGTGATCCAGTTCCTCTCCGTCATCTTGCTCGCCCGTCTGCTCGTTCCCGAGGATTTCGGCCTGGTGGCTTCCGTCGGGCCGATCGTGGCCTTTGTCGGGTTGCTGCAGAACCTGGGCCTCCAGCAGGCTGTGGTTCAGCGCAAGGACATCAGCGAGCAGCAGCTGAACCAGGTGTTCTGGATCAGTGCGCTGGTCGGGCTGGGCAGTGCCGTGGTGGTGGCCGGCCTGGCGCCCGCCATCGCCGCGTTCTACGGCGATCAGCGCATGTCCGGCATCACCCTTGGCTCCGCCTTGCCGCTGCTCTTCGGCAGTCTTGCCGCGGTGCCGCTGGCATTGATGAACCGCCACCTGCAATTCGGCCAGCTCGCAATGAACGATGTGATAAGTGCTGCCGCTGGACTTCTGGCTGCTACGGTTGCGGCCTATGCCGGGCTTGGCTACTGGTCGCTGGTCATCGGCCCGGCTGTTTCGGCAATTGTCGCGCTGGCCGCCGCCTGGCAGGTGGCGCGGTGGACGCCGCAACGGCCGGATCTGAAAGTCGATGCCGACATATTGTCGTTCGGCGCCAATCTGACCGGCTTCAATCTCGCCAATTTCTTCTCGCGCAATCTCGACAACATTCTCATCGGAAAATATTCCGGCGCCATCGAACTCGGCTATTACGACCGTGCCTACAAGCTGCTGCTGTTCCCGTTGCAGAACATCAACCAGCCGCTGACACGCGTGATGGTGCCGCTGCTCAGCCGCATCCATGAGGACAAGGCTCGATTTCGCGACATCTATGTGCGGACCAACTGGATGCTGGCGGCCGTTACCATGCCCGGCATCGCGGCGCTGACGCTGACCTCCGATCAGGTGGTGGGGCTTCTCTTCGGCCCGGGTTGGGCGCCGGTGGCGCCGATTTTCGCCTGGCTGGGCATCGCCAGCCTGATCCAGTCCGTCTCAAGCACCACAGGCTGGATATTCATCTGTCAGGGCAAGACGAAGACCATGTTCCATTGGGGCATTTATTCGTCACTGACGACCGTCGCCGCCTTCATCGTCGGCTTGCACTGGGGCGCCGTCGGCGTTGCCGCGGCCTATGCCATCAGCGGCTACGTGCTGCGCGTTCCGGTGCTTGCCGTGCTGGTCCACCGCGTCGGTCCGGTGACGGCCGCCGACTTCCTGGTCATGCAGGGGCTTTTCATTGCCTCGTCCCTGCTCGCCTGGCTCACCTACCACTGGCTGCCGGCGTCGCTGACCGGCCAGTCAGACCTGCTCGCGGTCTTTCTGGCAGTTGGCCTCAACTACGGGGTCGGCCTCATTCTCATGCTTGCCCTTCCCCAGTCGCGCCGCGCGTTGTTCACCACCCTGTCCAACGCCGCGCGCAACATCCGCTGAGCGGCCGTCGATCAGCGGCGCCAAAAGGTTTGTGGCTGACATTGCCGAAGCATGTTCTTCGAGCACGGCCTGCAGGCTGGTCTGGCGATAGCGGTCGAGGTTTCCTGCAAATCTGCCGAGCTTTTCGCTCGCTTCCGCAACCGTCACTGTGTCGATGTCGAGCAGCACGTCGGCGACGCCGATCCGCTTGGCCACTTCCTTTGTCTTGAACTCATAGGCGATCGGCAGCACCGGCGTGCCGACGCAAAGCGACATGATCATCATGTGCATACGCGTGGCGACCACGAAGTCGAAGCCTTTGACCAGCGCCATCAACTGGTCCGGCGTGTGGAATGCAGCATCCACGCTCACATGCGCGGCGATCTCCGGAGCGAGCTCGGCGACGATCGCGCGTGCGGTCTTGGAATCGTCATGGGCGTATTCCGGCACGCCCTGGCAGGTGGAGACGAAGGTCACCTCTTTGCCATGGTCCCTAACCAGAATAGTCGCGATCTCGCGGATCGAATCGAGATAGCGGCGCATGCCGCCTTCACCGTCGCTGACATAGTTCCAGTGGCGGACGGAAATGGCGACGCGGCCGGTCGGCGCCGGCGGCTGGCTGGCGGCCAGAATTCTTTCGATCCTGTCAGTCTCGGCCAGGGCAAAGACGGCATCGGCCACCACATGGCACTTGCCGAGGTCCTTCACCAGATCCTGGATATGGTTTTTGGATCGTTCGTCACGCAGCAGGATGAGCGGGCTGCGGTCAAAGATCGGGCTCAATTCCTGGCGGTTGTAACTTTTATTGAACGGGCCGAGGGATTGCGTGAAGAAGACCGGATCCTTGCCGAGCACGGCATCAAGCCGGAATTGGTTGAGGCGTCTTTCGAGATTGTAGTTCTCAACGAGATAGGTCCCGCCTGTCGTGACCACGAGATCGGCGCCGGTGTAGATATCGAGGCTGCGACGGTCGCTCGCGCTGAAAAATGTGCCAAGTGCGCTGCTGCCAAACCAACGCAGGGCCTGAAGGACAATCTTGTTGTAGATCGGCTTGATCCGGTTCTTCAGCCCATCGCCATTCTTGTACCTGAACAGCGACTCCGACAGCAGCTTGTGAAATTCGAGGTCCGGGTATGACTTCTTCGGGTAGAGCCTCGTCGCGACCTCAGGCTGGCTGTCGAAAATGGAGAATTGCAGGTCGCTGCCGGCGACAGTCTTGAGGATGTGTCGGATCGCCAGGAGAATCGCCGCATCCCCGGTGTTCAGGCAGACTGTGTTTTCGACGACGATCTTCATGGAATTACCTCATTTCGTCAGCAGATTCCGCGGCCAGGCCGGCGGTGCTCAAGACGGGAATAGTGACCGAAAAATGCTACACGCCAGGACGATCCCGATGCGGTCCGCGTCACGATTTAGGGCATTGCACCGGGCTGGTGGCCAACGCTCGGCCCGAGCGGTACTCAAGCAAGGCCGAGATTAACGCATCAATTTTGCAGCGCAACAAAAAACGTGGATTTTTGCTACGCTGCACCAAAAATGTTGCGATGCAGCAAGACCTGTACTACCATTCCTCTGGGTGGGCCAACAGCGAACGAGTTTTAATGCTGCATGTCTTGTACCTTGTGCACGATGTCTCCGACCCGGCGGTACGCCGACGTATCATAATGCTCAGGGCAGGTGGCGCCCGGGTCACACTGGCCGGCTTCCGTCGAACCGCAAACCCGATTGTCGACGTCGAGGGCTTGCAGCCGATCGATCTTGGTGCGACGCGCGACGGCCGATTCGCCCAGCGCCTGGCGGCGGTCGCCAAGGCGGCGGTCTCGATCGGCGCGAAACTCGCAACAATGCAAAGGCCGGACCTGATCATCGCGCGCAATCTCGAAATGCTGGCGCTTGCCCGGCGCGCCAAGGCGGCGTTCCAGGCAAGCGTGCCGATCGTCTACGAATGTCTCGATATTCATCGCCTGGTGCTGCGCAACGACATCTTGGGCAAGGCGATGCGCGGCGCCGAGCGCTATCTGGCCCGGGATGTGAAGCTTCTCGTCACCAGTTCGCCGGCCTTCATCGCCAACTATTTCAAGCCTTTTGGCCAGGTCGCAGCGCCTGTGGAGCTGATCGAAAACAAATATTTCGAAGCCGCACCGGCCTTGGTGGACGACCGGTTCAAGGCGGAAAATCCTGTCGCGCCGCCCTGGCGGATCGGCTGGTTCGGCGCGTTGCGCTGCCGCCGCTCGTTGGAGCTGCTGGCCGAATTCACCCGCCGGCTCAACGGACGTTTCGAGATCGTCCTTAGGGGGCGCCCGGCACTGTCCGAATTTCCGGATTTCCACGCTTTCGTTGAATCCGAACCCTGGCTCTCGTTTCGCGGCCCCTACCGCAACCCGGAGGATATGGCGGCGATCTACAACGAGGTGCATTTTTCCTGGGCGATCGACTTCTTCGAGGAAGGCCAGAACTCCGAATGGCTGCTTCCCAACCGCCTTTATGAAGGCTGCCGCTTCGGCACCGTGCCGATCTCGATGGGCAACACCGAAACCGGCCGGTTCCTCAGCCAACAGGACATCGGCATCCTTCTGCCGCAGGCCACGCCCGAAGCGCTCGTGGCAGTGCTTGGCAAAATGGAAGAGGAACGTTTCGGCAAATTGAAGGCGCGCGTTCTTGCCCGCAACCCCAGGACATGGAGCTACGATCGCAGCGATTGCCGGGCCTTCGTCGACAAACTCCGCGGACTGGCCGCCGTGCCGAACTCTTTTGCTGCGGAGGCGTTGGCATAGGATGGCGAAGAACATGCTCCCTTCAAACCTGATCGTCATACCTTGCCTGAACGAGGCGGCGCATATCGGCGCGCTGCTCGGCCAGCTCCGGCCTGCGGCCGAAAGGCTCGGCGCCCGCATCGTCGTCGCCGATGGCGGCAGCACCGACGGCACCTTGGCCATCGTCGAGGCGGTTGCCGCGAAAGATCCGCACGTGATCCTTCTCCACAACCCCAAGCGCATCCAGAGCGCGGCGATCAATCTTGCCGTCGCCACTTTCGGTGACGGTGCCGACTATCTCATCCGTATCGATGCGCATGGCGGCTATCCCGAGGATTTCTGCGACCGCCTGGTCGAGGAGGCGCTGGCCACCGGTGCCGATTCGGTCGTCGTCTCGATGCGGACCAGCGGCAGTGGCGCGGTGCAGAAAGCGGTTGCGGCGGCGCAGAACTCCAAGCTCGGCACCGGCGGCTCCAAGCACCGCCATTTGTCTGCGGGAGAATGGGTCGACCACGGCCACCACGCGCTGATCCGGATATCGGCCTTCACCGCGGTGGGCGGCTATGACGAGACGTTCAGCCACAATGAGGATGCCGAGCTCGATTACCGGCTGCGTCAGGCCGGCCACCGGATCTGGATGAGCGGCAAGACGCAGATGATCTACTATCCGCGCGCGTCGCTGAAGGGCCTCTATTTCCAGTATCTCGGCTATGGCCGCGGCCGCGCCAAGAATGTGCTCAAGCACCGCATGGTGCCGAAGGTGCGGCAGATGATACCGCTGCTGGTGTTTCCCGTCGTCCTGCTCGCGGCCTTGTCCTTCATCCACTGGCTGGCGGCGGTGCCGTTTCTGCTTTGGGCGGCGGTTTGCCTCGGCTATGGCGCTGTTACGGCCATCCGCCAGCGCAATCCTGGCTTCGCTTTGGTCGGCGTCTCGGCGATGGTCATGCATTTCGGCTGGTCCGTAGGCTTCTGGCTGCAGCTTCTCCGCGCCAGATTGCAACGCGGGGTGGCATGATGGCCGCGAAGAACCGCTCGATCGACATCTGCGTCTGCACGTTTCGGCGACCGGAGCTTGCCGACACGCTGCGTTCGATCGCTGCCATGGACATGCCTTCGGGGTTCGATGTCGGCGTCATTGTCGCCGACAATGACGATACGCCGACGGCGCAGGCGCTGGTGACGACGCTGGCTGCGCAATTGAAGCTGCCGATCCGCTATCGGCACGCTCCGGCGCGCAACATCTCGATCGCACGCAACGCCTGCCTTGAGGCCAGTGCATCGGATTTTGTCGCCTTCATCGACGACGACGAAACCGCATCGTCGCGATGGCTCGCCGAACTGGTCGCGACGGCCGAAGTGGACGACGCTACCGCCGTGCTCGGCCCGGTGCGGGCGCTTTATGGGCCCGATGCGCCGGACTGGATGCGCAACGGCGATTTCCATTCGACGCTGCCGGTCTGGGTGCAGGGCGAGATCCGCACCGGCTACACCTGCAACGTCCTGCTCAGGATGGGCGACGACAGCCTTGCCGGCCGACGCTTCAGCCTGGCGCGTGGCCAGACAGGCGGCGAGGACACCGAGTTTTTCGATCACATGGTCAAGGCCGGCGGCACGATCGCGTTTGCCCCGGAGGCCTGGGTCGAGGAGGTGGTGCCGCGCGCCAGGGCCGCCTTCGACTGGCTCAGCCGCCGCCGCTTCCGCTTCGGGCAGACGCATGGCCATTTGTTGGGAAGCAATGCGCACGGCATCCGGCGGGTTGGGCAAGTCGGACTTGCATCGGCCAAGGCGGCTTTCTGCTTCGCAGCGGCAATCGTGACCGCCGTCAGTCCGGTGCGCCGGAACCGCAGCGTGCTGCGCGGCATCATGCATGTCGGCGTCGTCAGCGGCCTCGTCGGCGTCCGCGAAATTCGCCAGTACGGCCTGTCCTCGCCACAGCAAGGGGGCAAGCGTGCAGCCTGACGTCAGCTTTGTCATCGCCGCCTACAACGCCGAGGCAACACTCGGCCGGGCAATCGACAGCGCCATCGCACAGAAGGATGTCTCTGTCGAAATCATCGTCGTCGACGACCAGTCGCGCGACAGAACGCTCGATGTGGCTCGGTCCTATCCGCAAGATGTCGTGCGGGTCGTGGCGCTTCGCGCAAATCGTGGTCCCGGCGGCGCCAGGAATGCCGGCCTCGAGCTTGCCAGCGGCAGGTGGGTCGCGGTTCTCGATTCCGACGATGCCGTCTATCCCGGGCGGATTTCCGCCATGATCGCGCGTGCGGAGAAGGCGGGCGCCGAGATCGCCGTCGACAACCTTCAGGTCGTGCGCGAGGACGGTGTCGCCGAAGACACCATGTTTCCGGCCGACTATCTCAGAGGCTTGCGCGAAATCTCGCTCGCCGACTTCATCGGCGGCAATGTGGTTTTCGAATCGAAATTCAATTTCGGCTATCTCAAGCCGATCTTCCAGCGCCGGTTTCTGAACGAAAACGGGCTCCGCTATGATGAAAATTTGATCATCGGCGAAGATTACATCCTGCTTGCCAACGCTCTGGCCAAGGGCGGCACATGCGTGGTCGAGCCGACGACCGGCTATGTCTACCATATCCGCACCGGCTCCATTTCACGCGTGCTCGAGCTTCACCACGTTGAGGCGATGCGCAAGGCCGATGCCGTCTTCGCGCAAACCTATTCCATGGACCCGGAGGCGCAAGCCGCCTTCGCCAGGCGCAGCCGCAGCTTGCGCAAGGCGGCATCGTTTCTGTCGCTGGTCCAGCACATCAAGGCGCGGTCGCCGCTCAAGGCGATTCGGACCGCGCTCAGTGATCCGGCGGCGGTCAGGCATATGAGCATGCCGATCGCTGTCCGGCTGAAGAGGGTAGCGGCACAGTTCGCCGTGGGCATGGGGAGGTGAAGAATGCGGGCAGGTGAAGAAATGGTTTTTCATAGCCAGCGATAGTTGAAGTCGATCCTCTCAAAAGGAATATGCGATGCAGAAAGTCAGGAAGGCAGTCATACCGGTGGCGGGGCTTGGAACACGGTTCCTGCCGGCGACCAAATCGATGCCGAAGGAGATGCTGCCGGTCGTCGACAGGCCTGTGGTCCAGTATGCGGTGGACGAAGCGTTCGAAGCCGGCATCGAGCACATCGTGTTCGTCACCGGCCGCAACAAGGCTGTCATCGAAGACTATTTCGACCTGCACCCTGAACTGATCGGAACCCTGGAACAGACCGGCAAGAAAGCGCAGCTGCAGTCGCTTGAAAGCCTGCTTCCCGTGGCCGGCGCCACCAGCTTCATCCGGCAGCAGTCGCCGCAAGGTCTCGGCCATGCGGTGTGGTGCGCGCGCGAGGTCATCGGCAACGAGCCCTTCGCCTTGCTGCTCCCGGACATGGTGTCCTTTGGCGGTCGCGGCTGCCTCGCCGAAACTGTCGATCTCTACCAGCAGACCGGCGGCAACGTCATAGCCGTCGAGCGTTGCGAGCCGAGCGAGACCAGCAAATACGGCATCGTCGGCCGTGGCGCCGAGGTCGGCACGGGCTTCGAGGTGACGGCCATGGTCGAAAAGCCGGCGCCCGCCAACGCACCGTCGAACTATTACATCAATGGCCGCTACATCCTGCAGCCCGAGATTTTCTCGCTGCTGAGCAACCAGCAGCGCGGCGCCGGCAATGAAATCCAGCTCACCGACGCCATGGTTCGCCTGGCGCAGAGCCAGTCCTTCTTCGCCCAGCCTTTCCTAGGCCGCATGTTCGATTGCGGTTCGAAGGAAGGCTTCATCGAGGCCAATATCGCCTTCGCGCTGGCGCGCAACGACATGAAGGGTCCGATCTTCGAAATGCTGCAGCAGTTCGTGCGGTCGCATGAGCGCCAGGAAGAAGCCGCATAATGCCCATCTTTTGGGAGCATAGCGTGTCGACGCTACACATGCTGCCGCGCTTGGCCGGCACTCTATCTGGCATGAAGTTTGCGTCGCATGCTTTGCCCCCGATCTTCGAGGCCTCGGAGCCGATGGGGCGCGACCCCATCTTGCTCTAGCGCCTGCAACCTAGAATTGGACCGAAGATGAACTATGCCAACTTTCCTCTCGACAAGAGGATGCCATTGCCGAACTCAGATACGGGAAACGGCGAGGACTTCATCGACATCGAGCGCCTGCTTGGCATGGCTATGCGGCAGGCCAAGGTGGTGGCGGTGTGTGCGGTCATCGGTCTTTGTCTAGGCGTGCTCTATCTGCAGACCACCCCCAAAACCTACGTGTCGGTTGCCAGCGTTCTGATCGACGAGGGACTGAACAAGGTCGTTGATGAAGTCTCTGCCGCGTCTGTCAGCATGCAGACCGACGCCGCCCTGCTCAGCCAGATCGAGATCATCAACTCGGCAAGGCTGGCGGCGGTGGTCGTCGACAAGCTGAAGCTTGACCAGAACGACGCGTTCATGAACCCGCCAGTGTCGGCGCTGGCGAAGGGCATCGGCTTTGCGCGCGGGTTGGTTGGCTATTTCCGAAGCAGTTCTGGCCCGGATATCCCCGGTCTCGAAAATGTCGACGCTGCGACGCGTGAGGCCATGATGGTCACGGCACGCCGCGACTACGCAATCCTCAAGCTGCAGAGCGAAATACTGGCGCAGCGCAACGGCCGCAGCTACGTGATTGACCTTGGCTATCAGTCGACGGACCCTGCGCTCGCGACCGCAATCACCAAGGCCTATTCCGAGGCTTATCTCGCCGACCAGCTCAATGCGAGCTTTGACGCCACCGAACGGGCGGCGGTCTGGCTGCAGGGCCGGCTCACCGAGCTCCGCGAAAGCTCGCAGGCAGCATCACTGGCGGTCGAGAAATTCAAGGCCGAGCATGGATTGTCTGCCGGCAGCGATGGCCAGTTGATCAGCGACAAGCAATTGTCTGACCTGAACGCCCAGCTCATCGTTGCGCAGGCCGATACCGCTCGTGCCGGCGCCCGTTACCAGCAGTACAAGACGATCGTGGAAAGCGGCTCCGAAAACGCCTTCAACGACTCCGCAATATCGAGCGACCAGCCGGCCAGTTCGGTGATTGCAACGCTCAAGACCCGCTATCTCACCGTCGCCAAGCGACTTCAGGATGTCACGGCCAATTTTGGTGCCGAACATCCCCAGGCCGTTGCGCTGGCCAAGGAGAAGGCCGACCTGTCGACGCAGATCTTCGGCGAACTGCGGCAGCTGACCGAAAGTTACCGCAACGAATATGAGGTTGCTCTCTCGCGCGAGACGGCGCTCCGGCAAAAGATCGCCGATGCGGCCGGCAAGAGTTCCATCGATAACCAGTCGCAGGTCAAATTGCGCGATCTGGATCAGCAGGCGACGGCGCTCACCACGCTCTACCAGACGTTCCTCAGCCGCTATGAGGAAGCCTCGCAGCAGCAGTCTTTCCCGGTCGGCAAGGTCCGCATCATCTCCGATGCGACAACGCCGATGTCGGCGGCGGGCCCGCGCACATCCAAGGTGCTGGCGCTTACGCTCGTGCTCGGCCTCCTGCTCGGCGCCGGCTTCGGCGGCCTGAACGAATTCAACGAACGGTTCTTCAGAACCGGCGAGGATGTTCGCGATCGCGTCGGCCTCAAATTCCTCGGCTACCTGCCAACGATCGGCGGCAAGGTCGGAAAGGAAACCGACGACGCTCAGGCGGATGTCAAAGGCACCAACACGCTGTCAGCCGCCGAAAGGCGGGCACGCATGCGGGTGAGCGTCGACGCGCCGGCATCGATGTTCTCCGAAACGCTCCGCAACGCCAAGATCGCCTTCGATGTGGTGATGGAAGGGCAAGGCAGCCGGGTGATCGGCGTGATCTCACTGCTGCCTGGCGAAGGCAAGTCGACGATCGCCGCAAATCTGGCGGGATTGCTTGCCGCCAATGGCGCGAAAACCTTGCTGATCGACGGCGATTTGCGCAATCCCGGCCTCAGCCGCAACCTTGGCATGGAAACAGAGCAAGGGCTGATGGAAGCGGTGGTCAACGGCCAGACCTGGCAATCGGTCGGCAAGATCGACCGGCAGACAAAACTGGCGATCATCCCGGCCGTGCTGCGTGGCCAATTCTCGCATACGAGCGAACTTCTCTCTTCGGCTGGAATGCGGCGTTTCATCGAGAACGCCAAGGAGACGTTCGAATATATCGTCGTCGATCTGCCGCCGCTGGGTCCCGTGGTCGATGCCAAGGCCTTCGCGCCGCTGGCCGATGGTTTCGTGCTGGTGACCGAGTGGGGGCGCACGCCGCGCGCCATGGTGCGGTCGATGCTGGAACAGGAACCCTATGTTGCCAACAAGATCGTCGGCGTCGTCCTCAACAAGGTCGATCTGAAGAAGCTGGCAAAATACGGATCGCTCGGCGGCTCTGAAAAATTCTTCGACAAATATTCGAGCTATTATCTGGAGAAATCGGAAGTGCGGACGAGGGCTGCGGCCTAGCCCTGCGCGAGCTCAAAATGGCTTGCAGCGCCGCGGCGCTGTAAGCCAGAGACCTAAGAAAATATCAGCTTGCCATGCTTGCCGGCGATCCTGACGGCCGTCAGCCTTCCACTTTGGAAGGCGCCGGTGTCGATGTCGAGCCGGCGCCCTTCGAGCCTTGGAGTGTCTACCACTGTGTGCCCATGCACCACCCAGCGGTCGAGAAGATGCGCGGCCTCAAAGAACTCCGAGCGGATGGTGAGCAGGTCGTCCTCGTCCTGCTCGGCGAGATCGATGCCCGGCCTGATTCCGGCGTGAACGAAGACGAATTTCCTTGAGCAGATCAGGACCGGCAGCGTGCGCATGAAATTGACATGGCCGGCGGGAATGGCCTCCCTTATGCGCTGGTCGACCTCTTCGCTCGAACCATAGAGATCGACCAGTCGCGCCGGGTCGAGACCGTAGGAGAACAGGGTTTCGAGGCCGCCTGCCGCCAGCCACAGCTCCCTTGAAAGATGGCCGTCGAGGTAGTTCAGCATCGCAACTTCATGGTTTCCTGCAAGGCAGGCGCGCAGGAACCCCCTCGGCGGCGGCGCGATCAGGTGGTCGAGTACGCGCGCCGACTGAATGCCGCGATCGACATAATCGCCAAGCATGATGATGATCTTGCGCCCGCGGAAGGGCAGCGCATCGAGCAGGATCTTCTGTTCCAGCGCCAGGAGTTCCTTGTAGCAGCCATGCACGTCGCCGATCGCGTAGACGACCGTATCCTGCATATCCATTTCCAGGCGCTCGCGCGCCGCGGTTCTGGGTTTTCTCGATCGCTGAAACAAGGCCACGGATTGGGGCTCGATACCTGCTGAAATGGATCTCGGTGTTGAAGCGCGCTGCCACCCCACGCTTGCGAAACGTCGATACCATGCCTGGCGTTGGAAATTCCATAACAGCGACAGGCCGCCATCGAAAGCCGGCGTGTCATGGCATAGCGGCCGGGCGGTTTCCTACAGCCCTATGCCACGTCCCTTCAGCGCCGCGCCGATCTCGTCGAGGATGGCGGGGTCGTCGATGGTCGCCGGCATGGTCCATGCTTCCTTGTCGGCGATCTTCTGCATGGTGCCACGCAGGATCTTGCCGGAGCGCGTCTTGGGCAGGCGCTTGATCGTCACCACCGTCTTGAACGCGGCGACCGGACCAATCCGTTCGCGCACCAGGGCGACCACCTCGCTCTCGATGGCGCCGGCATCGCGGTCGACGCCGGCATTGAGCACGACGAAGCCGAGCGGGATCTGGCCCTTCATCGCATCGGCGATGCCGATGACGGCGCATTCGGCAACATCGGGATGCGCCGAGAGCACCTCTTCCATGGCCCCGGTCGACAACCGGTGGCCGGCGACATTGATGATGTCGTCGGTGCGCGCCATGACATAGAGATAGCCGTCAGCATCAACCATGCCGGCATCGGCCGTCTTGTAGAAGCCGGGGAATTCGTCGAGATAGGCTTGGCGAAACCGGTCATCGGCGTTCCACAGCGTCGGCAGGCAGCCTGCCGGCAGCGGCAGCTTCACCACCACATTGCCGAGCGTGCCGCGCGGCACCTCATGGCCGGCATCGTCGAGTACGCGAATGTCGTAGCCGGGCATCGGCACGCCGGGCGAGCCGTATTTCACCGGCAAAAGGCCGAGGCCGGCAGGGTTGATGGTCATCGGCGAACCGGTCTCGGTCTGCCACCAATGGTCGATCACCGGCACGTTCAGTTTCTGCTCCGCCCATTTGATGGTTTCCGGGTCGGCACGCTCACCGGCCAGGAACAGGGTGCGGAATTTCGACAGGTCGTATTTCGGCACGAATTCGCCCTTGGGGTCCTGACCCTTGATGGCGCGAAAGGCGGTCGGCGCGGTGAACAGCGCCACCACGCCGTGCTCTGATATCACCCGCCAATAGGTGCCGGCATCGGGTGTGCCGACCGGCTTGCCCTCGAACAGGATGCTTGTCGCGCCATGCAGCAGCGGCCCGTAGACGATGTAGGAGTGACCGACCACCCAGCCGACGTCGGACGCCGCCCAGAACACCTCGCCCGGCTTGACGCCGAACTCGTTTTCCATCGTCCATTTCAGCGCGACCATGTGGCCGCCATTGTCGCGCACGATGCCCTTCGGCTGGCCGGTCGTGCCGGATGTGTAGATGATGTAGAGCGGATCGGTGGCCAGCACCGGAACGCAGTCGACATTGGCGCCGGCCGCCCGCTCGCGGGCAACGGCGTCGGCAAAGTCGATGTCGTAGTGCTCCTTCAGTTCGCAGCGCAGCTGGTCGCGCTGCAGGATCAGGCAGCCATCGGGCTTGTGCCGCGACAGGTCGATGGCCGCGTCGAGCAGCGGCTTGTAGGCAACGACGCGTCCGGGCTCCAGGCCGCAGGAGGCTGAGATGATCAGCTTCGGCTTGGCGTCGTCGATGCGGGTGGCAAGCTCGTGCGAGGCAAAGCCTCCGAAGACCACCGAATGCACGGCGCCGATGCGGGCGCAGGCCAGCATGGCGAAGGCCGCTTCCGCCACCATCGGCATGTAGATGATGACGCGGTCGCCTTTGCGAATGCCGCGGTTCTTCAGCACCGAGGTCAGCGCCACCACCTCGCGTTTCAGCTCGGCATAAGTGAATTTCTTGACCGTTCCGGTGATGGCGCTGTCATGGATCAACGCGACCTGGTCGGCACGGCCGCCGGCCACATGACGGTCGATGGCGTTGTAGCAGGTGTTGCAGGTGGCGCCGTTGAACCAGCGGCCATAGACGCCAGCGCTGGCATCGAACACGCTGTCGGGGGGCGAATACCAGTCGATGGCTTTGGCCGCGTCAGCCCAGAACTTTTCCGGGTCGCGTTGCCAGCCGTCATAGACCTCGTGATAGCGTGACGCCATCCAACTTCCTTCCGCGAACGATTTGCCGTCTTTGGAAAGAGCCTAGCTGTTTTTCCCCGCCATGTGCAATTTCGTCTTTCGCCGACCTCGCCTTGGCCGCAAATGCAAGGCAGCATGGTCCGGGGTTGGAATGGGGGTGGAACCCAATGATTTTGCGATGCGGGATCGGGAGGGCTGCGTTCGCGGCGCTGTTTTCGGTGATGGCGTCCTCCGCCCAAGCGGGCGATGGCGCCGCCGTCGATCCGCTCGGCTTTTCCAGTGACGGCCGCTACTTCGCCTTCGAGCAATACGGCACGGAAAGCGTCGCCGGCATGGATTACTCGGAAACCTACGTGATTGACTTTGCCACGAGCAGGCCCGTCGACGGCACGCCGCTGGTCGCCGACACCACCACGGTCGACGACAGTCTTTTGCAGGACCCGAACCAGGATCCGCTCGCTATCGTCCGGCTTGAAGCGAAGAAACAGGCGGCGCCCTTGCTCGCCCGGTTCGGCATCGACACTGCCGGCATCGAGCTTGGCAGCGTCGCCGCCAGCCGCTCGCGCGAGACCACGCTTGCCATCGCCGACGAGACCGACGGGCGGCAATCGCCGGTGGTCAAGGCATTGCAGCAAGCGGCGGTCGCGACAACGCCGCTCGATGCCTCGGCATTCGGGGCCGGCGCGCATGTGGATCTGCACGAATTTGCCGTCGATACGGCCGCAGGCACATGCGCCGATTATGGCTACAGCGGCAAAGGCTTCAGCCTGACGCTGGAGCGCGCCGGCAAGCAGCCGCTGGCGCTTGGCGCCAGCCAGTCTCCGCGGGCGAGTGACGGCTGCCCGCTGGGCTTCGGTCTGGCGGAAGTGCATGCCTTGCGGCTCGCCGACAATTCGATCGCGCTTGCGGTGCTCGTGCAACGCTTCGAATATGTCATGGAAGACCCAGACCGCCGCTTCATGGCGGTGACCGCCCTGGTGAAATGAAGGAGCCGGAGGACATGCTTCGTCGACGAATCATCGCATGGCCGCTGCTCGTGGCGGCTCTTGGTGCGGGTTTGGCATTGTCTGCCGGAACCGCTCAGGCCGGCGATGCCGCGGCACGGGGTATCATCGGCTTTTCGCCCGACGGCAACTACTTCGCCTTCGAGCAATACGGCACGCTCGACGCCGGAGCCTCGGATTCAGGCTATTCGGAAATCGACATCATCGACACAAGCACCGATCAGTTCGTCGGCGGCAAGCCCATTCTTGTCGTCGACGAGTCGGAGGAGTCGACACTAACCCTGGAGCAGGCGCGGGCGCAGGCCGCGGCGCAGGCGGCGCCGATCCTCGCCAAATACGCCATCGCGGCGCGCGGCGAACGCACGGCTTCCGACAAGTTCAATTTTCCCGACGATATGGTCGGCTACAACGACATCGCCCGCCTCGAACAGGTTTCGCAGAAATGGCTCTCGCCGCTCTATGACGAACTTGAGATCTCAACCATCCAGCTCGAGCAGATCCTGGCCGACAGCAAAACGGATTGCTCGGCAAGTTTCGACGAGACGCAGCAAGGCGGCTCAGCACTTCAAGGCGACAAAACCGGCAAGGCGCTCGGTTTCCGCCTGACGCTGCAAGGGCAGGATGGCAAGCCGTTCAAGCTGCTGCACGAGGACAAGACCGTACCGGGGTCGCGCAATTGCCCGACCTCCTACAGCCTGTCGGAATCCTATGAATTCACCCCGGATGGCAAGCCGGCTGTGATTGCCGTGCTGGTGCAGCGCTTCAGCCAGGGGTTTGAGGGGCGCGATCGCCGCTTCATTGCGGTGACCGGGCAAGCGCGCTGAAAAAGCGTCGTCCTGCGCGCAGGCATCCGCGCGCGATTAGGCCGCTCCTGAACGGAGCGGCATCCATGCTGGTCAATGATTCCTGGTCGCCCTAAAGCGGCAATGCCGCGAGCATGAGGCCAACACCACCGGCGATCAGTATGGCCGCAGCCAAGGCTTTCCTGTGACGCTCGAACCCTGTTGGGGCCCGATCCCAATTGTAACGCATACTCTGTCTCCCAAACACCCGGCCGACTCCATAGCTTACTCTGGGTAAGGAAGGCAATACTGCGTCCGAATCTGCCTCGCCTGCTTGACAATGCGCCGTGCCGGCTGGCACGTGCAGTTCACCGACGATTTCAGGGGGGTCTTGTGAAGAAAACTTATGAAAAGCCTGTGTTGAGCAAGCGCGAGAAGCTGTCTCAGATAGTTGCGTCTCCGAGTTCACACTGATCTCTAGTGCCATTCCAGAAGCCCGCTTCATGGATCGAGGCGGGCTTTTGCTTTGCTGGTTCAAACGGATCTGAATCTGGCGAAACTGTCGGCGCTCGTGCTACGATGCCGCTGGACAATGGACAGTGCGGCGTTGCCGCGCTAATTGCTCTCCAGCAAAACTTGCCTATTTGGAGCGGGTCCGTGGTCGAAATTGCATCTGAGACGGTTCTGCGGCTGGTGGACGACGCCTCGGTCCAGCATGTCGGCGACGGCGCCGTGGTGCTTCTGGCGCGCAGCGGCCAGCTCTACACCTGTAACAGCACGACCGAGGCCTTCCTCGACAAGGTGGACGGCGACCGCAGCCTCGACCAGATTGTCGCCCTGCTCGCCGACGAGTTCGAGATCGACAAGGGCACACTCGATCAGGACATGGCAGAACTGGCGGCCGAGCTTGTCTCGGAAGGTATCCTTGCCGACCCGGGCGCATGATGGCGGACGGTCCTTTGTTGCGCGCGCTGTTTCGCGGTCATTTGTGGGCAAGCGCCCGGCTGATGCCGGTCCTGATCGGCCACCGCAATTTCGAAGCCGTGCTCAAATGGGCGCCGCTCTCCTCGTCGACACCCTATCGCGGTCTACCGTCCGCCTACATCGTCGCCAGCGTCAACCGTACGGTCCGGCATCCATGGCTGATGCGCGACCGCCGGTGCCTGCGGGAAGGCTTGCTTGCGCATCGCTTCCTGCGCTTTGCCGGCTTCGATCCGGATTTGCGCTTCGGCGTTGATCCGAAGTCGATGCATGCACCGCGCATTGCGGCGCATTGCTGGGTCTGCCTCGACGGCCGGCCGGTGGTCAGCGACAGCCTTCCCGGCATGGTGGAAATCTATCGCCACCATGCCGACGCCGGAAAGGCGCACGCCGCTTGACCAGACCCGCCGCCTCAGGCCGCTATGCCCTCAACGGACAGGTCATCGGCATCACCGCCGAAAGCCCCGATCTTTGGCGGGATTTCGACAAAATGGTTGCCAGCCTGCGCGTCAGCGAAACGGCCGAGCCGAGCTTTCGCATAGATATCGTCGAGACAGAATCCTTGCCGGAATCGCCGGATGGCTCGCTCGCTTTCGATGGCGAGGTGCCCGAGGACGGTCATTGCCGGATGATCGACAATGGCGCCGTCATCCATCTGATTTTCCCCGGCAGCCAGACATGCTCGATCCATGCCGGCGAAGGCTGGGCCAGGATCCACGTCCGCCCGGATACGAAGATCGTCTGGACGCTGTGGATGCTGGTGCTCGATGCCGCACTCGATGCCGGCGGCCAGCATATGCTGCACACCGCAGGGCTGACGCTGCCAGGCAGCGATGCTCTTGTGCTGATCCATGCGCCGAGCGGCACCGGCAAAAGCACGACGTCGCTGGCACTGGCCTCGCAAGGGTTCGGCCTCTGTTCGGACGATGCCATGGTCCTCAGCCTCGCTTCGGGCAAGGCTCTCGCCTGGGGCCTGCCGCGGGCTGCCAAGATCCATCGCAAAACCGCCGAGATGATCCCGCTCGTCCAGCCATGTCTCGGCCTCTCCTGGGATCGCAATGGCGAGCAGGCCGTCTCGCTCGAACGCCTGCGCGAGATCATACGCGTCGAGGACACGGGGCCCAGGCCGGTCGCGGCACTCTTCCATCTCGCCCGCTCGGCCGATGGCCAGAACCGGCTGGTCGCCATGGCCAAAACCGACGCAATGGTGGCGCTGGCCGCAGACAATGTCAGGACTGGCATGACCGGCCTGTTGCCGCTACAGAAGCGCCGGATGGCGACGATCACCAAATTGGTTCTGGCCGTTCCAACCTTTACGCTGCAAGTGGGGGCCATGCCGGCCGACGCCGCGCCGCTGATCCGCGCGGCATTGGCGGAATAGCGCTAAGCGGTCTCAATCTTCTCTGCACCGCTCTTCGAAGGGTCAGCGTCAGGTGCGAAGCCGGCTCACTATGCGCTGCGATTGCACCAGCAATTTGGAGAAACCATTGTAGACGAGGTGGGCAAAGCGGCCGTCGGCGCAATCGAATTCGACCCATCCCCAGTGTCTGACTGGCGCCTCGCCCGTCGCCGGCCCAAGCCGACGGATCGGCTGCGCCAGCCGCACCAGCCTGCCATTCACCAGCACGTGGATGGCAACATTGCGTCCGGCAACACGCCACACGCGCGCGATATGGTCGCTCGACCATTTGTTGTCGATGACGAGCGGCGCGCGGGCGAGTTGCGCCCAGGTGAAATCCCCCGTCGGCTGCGGCTTGCCGATCAGCGCGCCCGTGCAATGTTCAGGCGCGAACTTCGTCACCAGCGTCCTCATTGCGCTCGCCAGTGCCCGCGAAACAGTTGCCGCGGAACTCCAATCCTCGCTGGAAAAGGCAATCTGGGCCAGGATGTCGCCTTCGTCGAAGCTTGACGTCATCTTGTGCAGCGTCACGCCGCCATGGGTTTTATGCTGCCCGTCGATGATGAGCCGGTGGATCGGATGCGGCCCCTTGTAATGCGGCAGCAGCGCCGGATGCAGGTTCAGGCCGCCCTTGGAAAACAGGTTCAGCACAGTATCCGGTATGAGGGCGCTGAAGCCGAAGCAGACAAGAACGTCGGCCCCGACACCGGCAAGTTGCCAGGCAAGCGCGTCCCAGTCATGCGGCCGGCCGAACTCAATCAACTGGACTTGTGTGCCGCCGAGATTGCTCCTGAGCGCAAGCTTGCGTCTCAGGCGCCGCCGCCAGGTGCCAACGCTGAAGCGCTTGTTCCGGCGCGGCGCAGGCACAATGATGGCGGCGATGCGATGGCCTTTCTCCACCCAACCGGCCAGCATTGGTCCGGTGACGGCTGTGATTTCGAGAATGAAAACCGCCGAAATCGGCTTGTCCGGGCTCATGCAAAGTGCGGCTTGGCTTTGGCAAGTCTCTGGATCCAGCGAAAGGCGTCGCGGCGCAGGCGCGAGCGCATCTTGTCCCTGGAATTGACGCCAAGCAGCGTATCCCGGGTGATCAGCCGCCTGGCGAGCCGGATACCCAGATCGGGCTTGATCCGATCGGCAATGTCGAGTGCACGTCTTTCATCGAACAGCCGGCCGGTGACGTTGAGCACGGTTGCCAGTTCGAGCTCGATGCCGGTCATCCGCGCTGCCTCGAGCAGGCTCGCTTCCGCGTCCGGCGATCGCAGGGCACGCACGCCCTGCAGCACGTCGACACACAGCTGCAGCCGGTGGAATTTGTGCCCGCCGGCGGCATGCACGATGGCGATGGTCAGCATGGCGGCCGGCGTGTCGGTTGCCTCGCCGTCGATCACGCGCAATTCCTTGAAACCCAGCGACAATCGCCGCCGCATGCCGGAATCATGCACCAGATTGCCATGCAGCTCGATCATCAGGCTCGAATTCTCCTTCTCGAGCCATTTGAACTCCTGCAGGTCGTTGGATTCTGCTTCGTCGCTGCCAAGCTCGAAACCGCATGCCGCAATCACCCGGTTGGCGTCGGGCAGATGCGCCGGGTCGACGAGGATGTCGATGTCGGTGAAGGGCCTGTCGGCGACGTGCCTGTACAGCGTCCGTGCAAAGACCGGGCCCTTGACGATGCGTGCCGCAATGCCACCTGCGGCGAGCGCCTTCATGATGCGGTCGCCATGATATTGCAACAGCATCGACTGGCCGGTGACCAGCGTCGATTTCTGGCGCAGGTCGGACAGCGTCTCCAACAATCCGGCGCCCTGCGGCAGATGCGCGTCGCCACGCTCCTGCAGCTTGCGCAGCATGATCGGCAGGATGCCGTGGAATTCGGCATTGGCGAGCAGCGCCGACAGAGTTTTTGCCGCGGGATCACCTCCGGCCAACGGCGCCTCGGGGTCCGCATAGTTCAGCAGCAGCTTTTCTTCGGCAGGCGTAAGTGGTGGCAGCATGAACCCGGGCAGCGGTACGAATTACGGGGATTATCGGAAAGATGGTCGCAGAAAAGCACGACGGAAGCCAGTGCGCCTGAGTTGACTTTGACAGGCCCATTCTTACACTCTTCGTTGCAAATCAAGGGACATTGATATGAGCAAGAAGAAATATGAGGCGCCCATCCTGCGCAAAGCCGGAAAATTGTCCGGCGTTACAGCGGGTGGCGGTCCGTCGGGCCCCGCAGGCTAGTAGGTTCGGAAGGGCGTTCGGCCAGCGTCGCGGCGCTGCCGTTACATGCCCCAGCGCAATGCTGCCGTACGCACGGGAGCATCCCATAATGCGGTCGTCTCCGCGTCGAGCATGGTCAGCGTGATCGAGCAGCCGGCCATGTCGAGCGACGTCACATAGGACCCGACCAGTGAACGGGTGACCTGAACACCGTGCGTCTCGAAGATTTTGCGGGCGCTGTTGTACATCAGGTAAAGTTCCATCAGCGGCGTGCCGCCGAAGCCGTTGACGAACAGCAGCGCCGGGCCCTTCGCAGCATTGCCGAGATCACCCAGGATCGCGGCACAGATTTCTTCGGCGATGGCGTCGGCGCTCTTCAATGTGTCGCGCCGGCGGCCCGGCTCGCCATGGATGCCGACGCCGAACTCCATTTCGCCGTCACCGATGGCGAAAGTCGGCTTGCCCGCCGCCGGCACCGTGCAGCTGGTCAGCGCCACGCCCATCGAGCGGGTAGCAGCGTTGACGCGCTCGCCCAGCGCCTTCAAGGGCTCCAGCGCCATGCCTTGCTCGGCCGCGGCGCCGACGATCTTCTCGACCACCAGCGTGCCGGCGACGCCGCGCCGGCCGGTGGTATAGGACGAGTTCTCGACCGCGACATCGTCATTGGTGACGATTTGCAGAATGCCCTCCGACATTTCGGCGGCCATCTCGAAATTCATCACATCGCCTTCGTAGTTCTTGACGATGAACAGGCAGCCGGCGCCGGTGTTGACGGCCTCCGCCGCTGCCAGCATCTGGTCCGGCGTCGGCGAGGTGAACACCTGGCCGGGGCAGGCGGCGTCCAGCATGCCGTGCCCGACCAGCCCGCCATGCAGCGGCTCATGGCCCGAGCCGCCGCCCGAGATCAACGCCACCTTGCCTGGCTTCAAGTCCCTGCGGCGGACGAATTTGTGCTCGCCCCCGAGCACGAGAATATCGGCGTGGGCGGCGACGAAGCCATCGAGGCTTTCGGTCAGCACCGTCTCCACCGAATTCAGGAATTTCTTCATGGTGTCCTCCCGACACAAATGCGCATGAGACGATCAGCCGCCACCTTTGCCGGTGATGCTGGTGATCTTCTGGATGAAATCATTGACCGCCCGGTCGAGCGCGGCATTCTGCTTGTCGTCGCCGAAGTCGGGAACGATCAGCGAGACATGCCGCGTCTTTCGCAAGCCTGATGCCACCGACATCTTTCCCGGATGCGCCTGATGATAGGCGGCGAGGAAATGATCGCGCTCGGCTGGGCTGAAATGGCAGACCGAAAAGATAGCCGGCAAATGTTTGGACGGGATTGGCACCGAATAGGTCGGGCTGGAAATTTGGGTGACGAAGCTGCGGTGTTTTCCCAGCGCATCGGCAAGGCGCTGGCGCATGCCGGACGGGCGTTGGTCGATGACCTGCGACAGGATCGTCTTGTAGGCGCGGATCGCCGCTTCGGAACCGGGTTCGGGGATTTTTTCGACCATGCCGGCGCCTAGATCGCGGCGTCCGCGATGGCCGCCTTGGCCATGGCGAGCTGTGCGGGCACGACGGAGAGATCACGCAGGCCGGCTTCGAGCAGCACCGGTATCGACGCCGGATCGCCGCCGGCATCACCGCACAGGCTGACCGGAACTCCGTGCGAGCTCCCGAACGCGGCGACTGAAGCGATCAGCCGAAGCACGGCCGGATGCCGGACCGAATTCAGATGCGCGACCGCGGCATTGTCGCGGGCAGCCGCCATCACATATTGGGTCAAGTCGTTGGAGCCGATCGAGAAGAAGGCAACATCGGCAAACGCCTCCGGCGCGATAGCCACCGACGGCACTTCCACCATGATGCCGAGTGGCGGCATCTTTTGCGCGATACCGCGCGCGGCGAGCCCGGCCTGCTCTTCCGCGAAAAGCGCGGCGGCACGCGCATATTCGTCAGCAATGGTGATCATCGGGAACATCACCTTCAGATTGCCGTGGACGGCGGCGCGCAGCAATGCCCGGATCTGCACCCGAAAGATCTCCGGCCGCGCCAGCGACAGCCTGATGCCGCGCAAACCGAGGAACGGATTGGTCTCCTCCACCGTGAAACCGGGCACCGGCTTGTCACCGCCGGCATCGACGGTGCGGATGGTCGCTGGCTTGTCGCCGGCCCATTCCAGCACTTTGCGATAGGCGCGATATTGCGTTTCCTCGTCCGGCAGCGTTTTGCCGAACAGGAATTCGGTGCGCATCAGCCCGACACCGTCGCAGGTCGAAATGTCGATGCCGTCGACATCGGACGGATCGGCGATGTTGACCTGCACCCGCACCGCTGTGCCGGCTTTCGTCACTGCCGGCTTTGCCAGATAAGTCTCCGCTTGGTCGCGGCGCGCGGCGAAGGACGACGACGAGCGGCGGAACGCCTCGATCTCGGCCTTGGACGGCGAAAGCAGGATGCCACCATGCTCGGCATCGAGCAGGGCTATCCCCGCAAGATGAGCCGGCGAAGCACCGAGCCCCACAACCATCGGCACGCCGCGCGATCGCGCCAGCATGGCGACATGGCTGGCCGTGCTGCCGGCCTTCAATGCAATGCCGCCGCCGGTGCTCCAGTCGGTTTCGAGGAAGCGCGTCGGCGCAATGTCGTCGCCGTAGAAGATGGCGCCGGCAGGTGCTGCAATGTCGCCGTCCTCGGTCAGCGCGCGCAGCACCTGGTCCCTGATGTCGCGCATGTCGGCGGCGCGGGCCCGGAAATAGTCCTGGTCCGACGTTTCATAGCCGGCGATTTCGGCGTCGAGCGCCCGGCGCCAGGCCGAATCGGCAGCTGTGCCCTCGGCAATGTGCGAAAAGGCCGGACCGGTCAGCGCGTCGTCTTCGAGCATGGCGAGCTGGAATTCGAGTATGTCGGCGGCATCGCCTTCGCTCGCCTCGATCAGCGCCGTAAGCCGCCCAGTCGAAACGCCGATCGCCGTCTCGAGTGCGGCCTTTTCTTCCGCCGCGGTCGCCTTGCCGGCGTAGGGCGCGGTGGCTCGGTCGAGATCGAATAAAGGCCCTTCGGCATAGCCGGCCGAGGCCGAAATGCCATGCAGCCTAAGCGGTCCGGACATGGTCCGCACCTTCGTCGAAATCGCGCCGCACCAGTTCGACCAGTGCATCGACCGCCTCGCCGGCGCCGTCCCCCTTGGCCCTGATATACAGCATGGTGCCCTTTGGCGCCTTGGCCGCCATCACCTTGACGATACTCTTGGCATCGAACCACGGTCCGTTGGCGGCGAGCGCCACTTCGACTTCGGCCGCAAACGTCTTGGCGAGCTTGGTGAACTTCACCGAAGGGCGCGCGTGCAGACCCACCTCGTGGGTGATCAGGACGGTGGCTTCGGCAGATGCGGACATGCTGTCAAAAATTCCTGTTCATCACGACGGCGACAATTCATGCGCCGTCGCCACCACTTCCCTGAGCGAGGCGCCACCGGAGGACTCCGTCGCCGCCATCACCGCGCCCTCGACGATCGGCGCATTGCAGACGATGATCTTCTGCGCGCGCGGCTCGCCGATCATCTCGACCGCCATCTCCGAATTGGTCTCGGCGCCGCCGAGATCGACGAGGATGGCGACACCCGCTTCCGACCAGGCCTTGTCGATGGCGCCCATGATCGCCTCGACACTGGTTCCCAGCCCGCCATGGCCGTTTCCGCCGCACCATGCAAGCGGCACTTCGTCGCCGACCATCTGGCGCACCATGTCCGCCGTGCCTTCGGCGACCAGCGGTGAATGCGATACGATGACGATGCCGACATTGCTCATGCGTGCTCCTCGAAGCTTTCAGCGACAGCCCGCACCAGCAGCGCTGTCGAGCGCCCGCCGGCGTCCATGTGACCGATCGAGCGGTCGCCGAGAAACGAGGCGCGCCCGCGCAAGGCCTTCATCGGCACGGTGGCCTCGGCGGCTCGATCGGCGATGTCGGTGATCTCGGCTGCCGTCTTTCCCTGCAGCAGCGCCTCATGCACCGGTTGCAACACGTCGAGCATGGTCTTTTGCCCGACCTGCGATTTGCCCCTGGCCGCCACCGCCTCGATTGCCTTGCCGAAGGCAGCCGTCAAATTGGCGCGATCCGGCCCTGCCGAAATCTCCTTGCCGAGCGCCATGAACAGCGTTCCGAACAAGGGCCCCGAGGCGCCGCCGACGGTCATCACCAGCTTGGTGCCGATCGCCTTCAGCGCGTCCGGTAATGGTTTTGCCGCGAACGCGTCGGCCTCGGCCCGCAGCGCCTCGAAGCCGCGCTTCATGTTCAGCCCGTGGTCGCCATCGCCGATCGCCTGGTCGAGCGCGGTCAGTTCGTCGGCATGCGCCGCGATCGTGTCCGCCGCGGCGACAACCAGCCTGGAAAGGTCCAATGTCATGTCACCTGCACTCTTGGTTCCTGCGCTTTCGGCAGCGTGGGAAGGTGCCATTTCCAACGATCCAAGCATAGTCCCCCGTCAGGCCGCTTCGTGCAGCGCGGACACGGCCGCGAAGACTTCGGCCACGGCACAGGCGCCGGGGTCGACAACACCGTAAAGCTGGCTGCCGATATAGGCCGACCGCCCGGCCTTTGCCTTGCGCATGGCGGCCGTGGCCTCGGCGCCCTGGCGAGCCGCCGAGGCAGCGTCTTCCAGGCCACCGGCGTCGAGTGCTTTGAGGGCAGGCTCCAGCGCATCGATCATGGTGCGGTCGCCAAGCTTTGCGCCACCGTAGAAGGACATCCGCCCTAGCCCGGCGAGCAGCGCCTTGGGAAGGCTTGCGCCAAAACCCAAGGTCTGCGCCGCCGCCGTGAAGAAGATCGACAGCAGCACCCCGCTGGAGCCGCCCATGGACGCGCTCAATGTATCGCCGATCGCGGCGAGCGTGGCGGCAGGGTCGGCCAGCGGCAGCGTGTCGAGCTTCTCAAGGACGCTGCGCGCGCCGGTCGCCACCGTCGAGCCGGTGTCGCCGTCGCCCGCCTTGGCGTCCAATGCGTTCAGTGTCTCTTCGAGTGCGATCAGCCTTTCGCAGATCGCCACGACGAGGCGTTTTGTGCGGGCATCCGCGCTGGCCGTTTTTGTCCCGCCTTGATGGGCCGGCGTTGCAGCCGGCACCACCATCAGAGGGAGGACAGGCTTTGCTGGCATCCAGGCATGCGGACCGACAGGCGCGCGCAAGGCGGCTTCGCGCGCCGCATCGAGCCGGATCAGCGACAAAGAGAAGCCGTTCATGTTAAGCGCTGTCATTAGCGGCCCGGGCCCGATCGTCAGCGTCACGGTCCGGGCCAGCGGCGACACCAGCACCGCGTTGGCGAGCAGCGACATTTCCAGCGGCGGCACGGCGCCGAGATTGTTGATCAGCAAGGCATAGTCGCTGGCCGGATCAAGGCGCGCGGCGAGGCGCTCCAGCATGATGGCGACCAGCCTGTCGGCGCTTTGCACGGCGATCCGCTCCACACCCGGCTCGCCATGAATGCCGAGGCCGAGTTCGCCGTCATTGTCGCCAAATCTTTCTTCATGCGGCTGGCCGGGGATCGAGCAGGACGACAGCGAAAGGCCAAGGGAAACGATGTCTGCCGCCGCAGAACGCGCTGCCGCGGCAATGGCCGCGAGTTCTTGGCCGGTCTCTGAGAGATAGCCTGCGATCTTGTGCACGAACAAGGTACCGGCAACACCGCGCGGCTGGGCAATGTCGGGCAAGGCTATGTCGTCGGCTACGATCACCATCTCGACCCGAAGTCCCTCGGCGCGCGCTTTCTCGGCCGCCAGTCCGAAGTTGAGCCGATCTCCCGTATAGTTCTTGACGATCAGCAGGCAGCCGGCTGGACCGGTGACCGCGCGAATGGCCGCCAGCACCGCTGCCACGCTCGGCGAGGCAAAGATTTCGCCCGAAACCGCCGCCGTCAGCATGCCCTTGCCGACGAAGCCGGCATGTGACGGTTCGTGCCCGGCGCCGCCGCCGGAGACGACGCTGACCTTCGACTTGTCCCAGTCGGCGCGCAGCACGACCTTGATTTCGGGATAGCCATCCAGGCGGGCAAGGTCACCGGCGCCGATCGTGCCGAGAAAGCCGTCCAGCGCCTCGGTGACGATCGTTTCCTTGCGATTGAAAAAATGCTTCATCGAATTCGTCCAGTCCCGCAATCATCAGTCAGAATCCGGCATTGCCCCCGGGCAACACCCGCAAACCAATCACATCAGCCGTTGCCCATCCGCACCGAAATACAGCGGCGAGCGGTAGCGGATCATCACCTTGTCGCCTTGCGCCAGATCCGTATCGGGATCGGTCAGCGTCACCAGCTTCTTCGCCCCCACCGTCACATGCAGGTGGTTCTGGTCGCCCAGATGCTCGACCCAGTTGACGACGCCATCAGAATGGCCGTTCGTCGCCTTCTCGATCGACAGATGTTCGGTGCGCGCGCCGATCGTCTTGGTTCCGGCCGGCGTGCCACCATCCGGCAGCAGGCCCGTCGGCAGCAGATTGATCGCCGGCTGGCCGAGCCGTGCGGCGACATGAAGGTTTGCCGGCTCCGAATAGATATTTCGCGGCGTGCCGATCTGCACCAGCACGCCCTCATTGAGGATACCGATGCGGTCGGCCATCGTCATCGCTTCGATCTGGTCGTGCGTGACATAGAGCATGGTGGCGCCAAGCTCGGTCTGGATGCGCTTCAGTTCGAGCCTGAGATCGGCGCGCAGCTTGGCGTCGAGCGACGACAGCGGCTCGTCCATCAGATAGATCGACGGCTTGCGCACCAGCGCGCGGCCGATGGCGACGCGCTGCATCTCGCCGCCCGACAGTTTGGTCGAGCGGTTGCCGAGCTTGTGGTGGATGCGCACCATCTTGGCGACATCCTCGACACGGCGGCGGATCTGCTCCTCCGGCATTTTTCGCGCTGGCGAGCGCAGCGGAAAGGCGAGGTTGTCGAACACCGAGAGGTGCGGATAGAGCGAATATTGCTGGAACACGAAAGCGGTGTCGCGTTCGGCCGGCGACAGCGTCGTGGCATTGTGGCCGCCGATATGGATGGTGCCGCCGTCCGGCCGTTCCAGCCCGGCGATCAGCCGCAGCGTCGTCGTTTTGCCGGCGCCTGTCGGTCCGAGCAGCACGACGAATTCGCCATCGGCGATGTGCAGGTCGAGATTGTCCACGGCGACCTGCTCGCCAAAGCTTTTGCTCACGCTTCTGATGTGCACGTCAGCCATGCTGCGCTCTCCCTTGAGAGGCTGAATCATGGATCGCGGTGCGCACCGCGCGGCCGGATCCTTTCTCGAACAGTGACAGCCGCGCGCTGCTCAGCGTCAGGCCGACATGATCGCCCGCGGCGAGCCGGATTTCGGCCGGCACCCGTGCCTTGATGATGCCGTCTGCCGTTTCCACCGCGACGATCTGCGTGGTGCCGAGATATTCGGTGCCGTAGATGGCGCCGCGCAGTTTCGAGGCGTCGTCGAAGCGGATGTGTTCGGGCCTGATGCCAAGCGCCATGTCGCTAGGTGCGATATCCTCGCGCACCTCTGGCACCGCCACTTTGGCGCCCTGGACGACGACCTCCGTGGCGCCCTTGGCCAATCCGCCGCCGAAGCCCAAAAAATTCATCGGCGGCGAGCCGATGAAGTCGGCGACGAACATGGTTGCGGGACGGTCGTAGATCTCACGCGGCGTGCCGAACTGCTCGATGACGCCGTGGTTCATCACCGCGATCTTGTCGGCCATCGACATCGCTTCCATCTGGTCATGGGTGACGTAGACCGTGGTGGCGTGGATGCGATTGTGCAGCTCGCGCAGCTCATGCACCATCAAATCGCGGAATTCGGTGTCGAGCGTGCCGAGCGGCTCGTCCATCAGGAAGCATTTTGGCCGCCGCACGATGGCTCGTCCGAGCGCCACGCGCTGGCGATCGCCACCGGCAAGGCCGGAGACGGACTTGTTGAGCAGATGGTCGATGCGCAACAGTTTTGCTGTCTCCTCGACCCGTTGGCGGATTTCGGCCGACGGCATGCCTTGCGCCAGCAGCGGAAAGCCGATGTTCTTGCGCACATTCATGTGCGGATAGAGCGCAAACAGCTGGAACACGAAGGCGATGTCGCGCTCGCGGGCCCGCAGCATGGTGACGTCGTCGCCGCCAAGCAGGATCTCGCCGCCGGTCGGCAGTTCGAGCCCGGCGATCATCCTGAGCGTCGTCGTCTTGCCGCAGCCCGACGGCCCCAGCATGACAAAGAACTCGCCATCCTCGACGACGAAGTTGGAGTCCTGCACGGCGACGAAATCGCCGAAGGCTTTTCTCAGATGCTGAACCCTGATCTCAGCCATCGTCTACTCCGGGAACTTCGATACGATGATGAACATCACGGTGCCGGCGAGCATGGTGATGAAGGAATAGGTGTAGAGCGACAGCGCGAAGGGCTGGAACAGCATCAGGAAACCGATGGCGATCAGCGCCGTCGCAATGTTTTCCATGAGGCCGCGCCTGGCCCACACCGGCCAGCGCGATTTGCGTTTTACGGGCTTGATCATTGTCATTTGCGCACCGCGCCGAAGGTGATGCCGCGCAGCAGCTGTTTGCGCAACAGGATGGTGAAGACCAGGATCGGCACCAGGAAGATCGTCGTACCGGCCGCCACCGCCGGCCAGTCCTGGCCGCCTTCGCCGATGATGGTCGGGATGAAGGGCGGCGCTGTCTGTGCGGTGCCGGAGGTGAGCAGCGCGGCGAAGGCATATTCGTTCCAGGCAAAGATCAGGCAGAAGATGGCGGTTGCGGCAATGCCGGTTGTCGCCTGCGGCAAAACGGTGCGCCAGAAGGCCTGCAGCCGCGTGTAGCCGTCGATCATCGCCGCCTCTTCATATTCGCGCGGGATTTCGTCGATGAAGCCTTTCAGCAGCCACACCGCCAGCGACACGTTGACCGCCGTGTAGAGCAGGATCATGCCGAGTGCCGTGTCCGACAGGCCGAGCTCGCGGTACATCAGATAGATCGGGATGGCGACCGCGATCGGCGGCATGAAGCGCGTCGACAGGATGAAGAACAGAAGGTCATCGGCCAGCGGCACCTTGAAGCGCGAGAAGCCATAGGCCGACAGCGTGCCGAGAAAGACTGCGCAGAAGGTCGAGCCGAAAGCGATGATCAACGAGTTGAGGAAGCGCGGCAGGAAGTTGGACGGACCGGCGATCACCATGTTGCGCTTGCGCGTGGTCTCGTCGCAGAAACCGGTCGCCGGTCCGAGCGAGTTGATGTATTCCGGCGTCTGCCGCGTCCGCGTCGTGAACAGGTTGCAGTAGCCTTCGAGACTCGGCTGAAACAGGATTTTTGGCGGATAGGCGATCGAATCCGGCGGCGTCTTGAAGCTGGTGGCAAAGATCCACAGCAGCGGCACGATCGAGATCAGCGCGTAGGCGACGATGATGGCGCCGGCGATCCGCTTCGAATTTGCGCTAGGAGCGACGACCGAATGGGCTGATGTCAGGCTCATCTCTGCTTCACCTTGTTGAGCGCCTTGACGTAGATGTTGGCGAGGCCGAACACCGCGACGAACAGGATGATGGCGAAGGCCGAGGAATAGCCCGTGCGCCAGCTTTCGAAGGCTTGCCGCTTCAGCGTGATCGAGGCGACCTCGGTGGTCGAACCCGGCCCGCCGCCGGTGAGCAGGTTGACCATGTCGAACATCTTGAAGTTCTCGATGCCGCGAAACAGCACCGCCAGCATGATGAAGGGCAGCGCCATCGGCAGCGTGATCGACCAGAACTGCCGCCAGTTGGAGGCGCGGTCGACCTCGGCCGCCTCATAGATGTATTCGGGGATGGAGCGTAGGCCCGCGAGGCAGATCAGCATCACGTAGGGCGTCCACATCCAGGTGTCGACGATGACGATCGACCACGGCGCCAGCGATACGTTGGAGAGCATGCTGATCTCTGTCGGCGGAATGCCTGATACAAACGACACGGCGTAGGCGAACAGGCCGATCTGCGGCTCGTAGAGGAAGCGCCAGAAATTGCCGACCACCGCCGGGGAAAGCATCATCGGCACCAGGATGATGGTGGTCCAGAAGGCGTGGCCGCGGAACTTGCGGTCGATCAGCCAGGCCAGTGTGAAGCCGATTACCGTCTGCAGCAGGATGGTCCAGAAGACGAAATGCGCCGTCGTCTGCATGGCGATCCAGATGTCCTTGTCGCCAAGGATGCGCTGATAGTTGGCAAAGCCGAGGTTTTTCACCACCTCGTTGGGGCGGTTGGCGCGATAGTTGGTGAAGGACAGATAGATCGCCCAGAACAGCGGGAAGATGTTGATGGCCAGAAGCAAAAGCATCGTCGGCGAGATGAACAGCCAGGCGAGGCCCTTGTCGCTGATGCCGCGGACCTTGCGCGCCAACGGCTCCGGGGTCGCCCGGGCAACGCTGTCCGCAGTCCGATTGAGCATGGTGAGTCCTGCTTCGGTCACGTCAAGTCTCGACAATGGAATTTATCTGAACTGCGTCCCGTGCCAAGGGTGGCACGGGACGCTCGGGTCAGGCTCGGGAGGAGCCGTTACATTTTGCCGTCGTCCTGGAACACCTGCGTCCAGTCCTTGACCAGGCCATCAAGCGCATCCTTGGCCGAACCCTGGCCGGCAACGACATAGTCGTGGAAGCGCTTCTGTGACGCTTGCAGCAGCGGCGCGTAGCTAGGCTCGGCCCAGAAGTCCTTCACGATGGCCATCGAGTCGAGGAAGGTCTGCGCGTAGGGCTGGCTGGCCGGGAAGGCCGGGTCCTTGACGACCGCGTTGAGGCAGGAATAGCCACCCAGCGACCACCACTTGGCCTGCACGTCCTTGTTGGCGAACCACTTGATGTATTTGAGCGCCGATTCCTGCTTGTCGGAATAGGACACCACCGAGATGCCCTGGCCGCCGAGCTGGGCGAACTGGTCGCCATCGGGACCCTTGGGATTGACGAAATAGCCGATCTTGTCGCCGCCGACATTCTCGTCCTTCTGCAGGCCCGGCCACGTGAACGCAAAGTTCATGTGCATCGCCACCTGGCCTGATTTGAAGGCATCGACGCCTTCGCCCATGTAGCTGTTCGAAGCGCCGGGAGGGGTGCAGCAGTCATAAAGCGCCTTGTAGAATTCCAGGCCCTTGACCGATTTGTCGGAGTTGACGAAGCCTTCCATCTCGTAGGGCTTGTCGGGGTTCTCGTATTTGAAACCGAAGCTGTAGAGCACGTCCATGGCGCCCATGGTGATGCCTTCGGAGCCGCGCTCGGTATAGATCGAGGCGCCATAGACGGTCTTGCCGTCGATCTCGCGCTTCTGGAAGAATTCGGCGATCTGCTTCAGCTGGTCGAAGGTCGTCGGCGGGCCGAGATCCCAGCCATACTTTTCCTTGAATTCCTTCTGCAGTTCCGGCTTGGAGAACCAGTCCTTGCGATAAGTCCAGCCGACGACGTCGCCCATGGCCGGCAGCGCCCAGTAGTTCGGCGTGTTCTTCGGCCATTCCGAATAGCCGACGACGGTGGCCGGCACGAAGTCGTCCATGCTGATCTTCTCCTTGTCGAAGAAGTCGTTCAGCTTGACGTAGTGGCCGTTCTCGGCCGAGCCGCCGATCCACTGGCTGTCGCCGATGATCAGGTCGCACAATTTGCCGTGCGAATTCAGTTCGTTGAGGAAGCGGTCGGCATAGTTGGTCCATGGCACGAATTCGAACTTCATGCCGATGCCGGTTTCCTTGGTAAAGTCCTTGGACAGTTCCACAAGTGCGTTTGCCGGATCCCAGGCGGCCCAGCAAAGCGTCAGATCTTCTGCATGCGCGGCGTTCGAAAAGCCCGCCGAGGCAGACATCGCCGAGGCCAGTCCCAACGCCAGTTTCAAAGTCGATTTCATGCCTTCCTCCCATTTGCGAAACGCGTCCGGATGACGGTTTCAAGAGCCTTCAACCCCTCTCCTCCGGGGCCCAAACATGGCGACGCAGCGGCGCGGCAGATGTTTAGTAATTTGTTTAGTGATGCAATTTTTACTAAACAACGCAAGCGAATTCGTCGCTGCACCGCAACATGATACGGCGAGGCCGGCTGCCGACCGGAAAAAGCCTAAGTTTTACAAGGCAGGGTTCGATGAGAATCGAAGGGTCGGTCAGAGGTCTCGGCGCGCTTGCGAACCGATCACGTGACCGTTTTGGTGCTGACCATCACCGTCCGGACCGGCGGTGCCGGCGGCAACAGGGCACGGATGTCGGCGAAGGGGAACACCGGTTCGAAGCGAAAAGCTTCCGCAAAAGAGCCTGCCGCGCCATTGCATTGGCCGGCACGAAAGGCGTTCTGCACGCGCGCCGCATCGACGAAGCGCTCGGGATCCTGCGACTGGTGCGCCCGGATCGCCTTCGCCTTGAGATCGAAATGGGTGGAGATATCGACATAGTGCGTCGGCGAAAAACCGGTGCCGCCGAGCGTGTCGGCATGCAGCACCGGCACCGCGAAAGACGTCGCGATGCGCACGCCATCCGACAGCGCGCGATGGTCGCCATGATAGTCGTTCGGCGCATGGGTGATCGCCAGGTTTGGTTGCACCGCGCCGATCAGGGCCTTGAGAGCGCCGATCAATGCCGAATCCTCAACCAGTTCGCCGTCAGGAAAGTCGAGAAAGTGCGGCGTCACGCCAAGCAAGGCTGCCGCCGCGGTCGCCTCTTCACGGCGCGCGCGGACGAGTGAGCCGGGAGCGCCTTTGCCGCCCTTGGCGCCGTCCGTGGCTATGGCAAAAATCAGTTCTGCGCCTTGCGTGGCATAGGCGGCCATCGTACCGAACATGAAAATCTCGAGGTCGTCAGGATGCGCACCGAGCGCCAGTACCTTCACACTGCTCTCCCCGGAAATGGAAAATCGTGACGAACGGAATCCTGCTCGCCCTCATCGCCTATGCAAGCTATTCGTGCAGCGATGCCGTTGTCAAAAGTCTGGGTGGGCAGTTCACGGTGTTCGAGATCGGTTTCTTCTCGACCCTGTTTGCCGGCTGCTTTCTCTTCTTCACGCGCCCGGCAGATGAGCGCTGGCGTGATTTCTGGCGCACCAAGCGGCCGTGGGCCGTGCAGGCGCGCGCTTGGGCCGGCATCGCTTCCGGCGTGCTCAGCGTCTATGCCTTCACCACCATCCCGTTGGCCGAAGTCTACGCGCTGATCTTCCTGGCGCCGCTGTTCGTCACAATTCTTTCCACGCTGATCCTGAAAGAGAAGGTCGGCCCGTGGCGATGGCTGGCGGTCGTCGCCGGCTTTGCCGGTGTCATGCTGGTCGTCAGGCCGGGTTTTCGCGAACTGCATCTCGGCCATCTAGCCGCCTTCACCATCGCCTTCCTCGCCGCCACCAGCGTCATCCTGATGCGCTCGCTCGCCCAGCAGGAAAAGCGCACGACCATGCTGGGCGTATTGATCGGCTATGGGTTGCTGTTCAACGGTATCGGTGCCGCCGCCACCTCGTTCACCATTCCGGATGGAAGACAGTTGGTGTGGCTGGTGATGGCCGGCGCCTTTACCGCCGGCGGACAATTGCTGCAGTTGCTGGCCATGAAATACGCCCCGGCCAACCGGGTCGCGCCAACGCATTATTCGCAGATCGTCTGGGCGGTCATCCTCGGCGCGCTGTTCTTCCAGGAATATCCGGATTTTCTGTCGCTGGTCGGCCTCGCGGTCGTCGGCGGTTCCGGCCTGCTGACCATGGTGCGCGAGGAGGCGAGGCTGGGCACGGTGCGCTGGAACCCGTTTTCGCGGACCCGGCTTTGATCCAGCCAGCTCGATCAGTTGCGCGGCAGCCATCGCCGCTGATATGCGGACGCTGCTTATGTGCCGCGATTGGATGAACACGTCCGTGGGACGATGACCAGAAAACCTCTGCCAGAACTTCCGGTTTCCGCCGTCCTACCGGCGTTGAGCGAAGCGCTTGGTCGCGGCAACAGCGCAGTGCTGGTGGCGCCGCCGGGTGCTGGCAAGACGACGCTGGTGCCGCTGGCGCTGCTCGACGCGCCTTGGCTTGGCACCGGCAAGATCATCCTGCTCGAGCCGCGCCGGCTTGCCGCCCGCGCTGCGGCGCGGCGCATGGCCGAGTTGCTCGGCGAGGAGCCCGGCGACACCGTCGGCTACGCCATGCGCATGGAAAACCGCACTTCGGCGCGGACGAAAATCCTCGTCGTCACCGAAGGCGTGCTCGCGCGGATGCTTCTCGACGACCCCGAGTTACCGGGTGTCTCGGCGGTGCTCTTCGACGAGTTCCACGAGCGCTCGCTCGACGGCGATTTCGGCCTGGCGCTGGCGCTCGATGTGCAAGGCGCGTTGCGGCCCGATCTGCGCTTGCTGGTCATGTCGGCGACGCTCGACGGTGCGCGTGTCGGCAAACTGCTTTCCGGCGCGCCGGAGATCGAGAGCGAGGGTCGCGCCTTTCCGGTTGACATACGTTACGACGAGCGCCCGGCAGGCATCCCCATCGAAGACGCCATGGCCAAGGCGATCCGCTCCGCTCTCGCCGACGAGAGCGGCAGCGTGCTTGCCTTCCTGCCCGGCCAACGCGAGATTGAGCGCACCGCCGAGCGCTTGCTGGGACGCATTGGCGCCGACACCGACATCGTGCCGCTCTACGGCATGCTTGACGGCAAGGCGCAGGACGCGGCGATCAAGCCGGCGCCGCCGGGCCGCCGCAAGGTGGTGCTGGCGACGTCGATCGCCGAGACCTCGATCACCATCGACGGCGTGCGCGTCGTCATCGATTCCGGCCTGTCGCGGCTGCCGCGCTACGAGCCGGCCAGCGGCTTGACGCGGCTGGAGACGGTGCGCGTCAGCAGAGCTTCCGCCGACCAGCGTGCCGGCCGCGCCGGCCGCACGCAAGCCGGTGTCGCGGTTCGGCTGTGGCGGGCCGAGCAGACGGCGGCACTTCCCGCCTTCACCCCGCCGGAAATCCTTGAGGCCGACCTTTCCGGACTGCTGCTCGATTGCGCCGCCTTTGGCGTCGCCGATCCCACGAGCCTCTCCTTCCTCGATCCGCCGCCCGCCCCGGCGCTCAACGAGGCGAGGGCGCTGCTCAGCGCGCTGCACGCCATCGACGGAGCAGGGCGGCTGACGGAAGCGGGCGGCGCGATGCGCAGGCTGGCACTGCCGGTGCGGCTCGCCCACATGGTCGCCGAAGCGTCGGGGAGCGGCCATGCCTTCGAGGCGGCGATGCTCGCCGTGCTGCTCACCGAGCGCGGCCTGGGCGGCGACGGCGCCGACCTCGAACGGCGGCTGATGCGGTTTCGCTCCGAGAGATCGCCGCGCGCCACCGCCGCGCGCCAGCTAGCCGAGCGGCTGGCCAAACAGGCCAGCGGCAGCAGAAACAATGAGCCGGCGTCCGCCGGCGCGCTTCTCATCCATGCCTGGCCGGATCGCGTCGCCAAGGCGCGCGGCGAGCGTGGCCGTTTCGTGCTGGCCAATGGCTCCGGCGCCATGCTCGACGCCGCCGATCCGTTGGCCGGCGAGACCTGGCTCGTCGTCGCCGACCTGCAAGGCAAGGCGCAGAATGCGCGCATCACCGCGGCGGCGGCTGTCGACGAAGCCGACATTCGCGCCGCGCTCGTGGACAAGATAGAGACGCGCCGCGAGGTGAGCTTCGATCGCGACCGGCGCGCGGTGCGCGTGCGCGAAACCGTTCGTCTCGGCGCCATCGCACTGTCCGAGCGTATGCTGCCGGCGCCCACCGGCGCCGATGCCGATCGTGCCATCCTCGACGCGTTGCGCCAACATGGGCTGTCGCTGCTGGAATGGGGCAAGGAGGCGGAGACGCTGCGCCATCGGCTCGGCTGGCTGCATCGCGGCCTCGGCGCCCCCTGGCCCGATGTTTCGGATACGGCACTTGTGGAACGTCTTGACGACTGGCTGTTGCCGTTTCTCTCCGGCGCGGCGTCGTTCTCGACGATCAATTCGGGCACGCTCTCCTCGGGCCTCATGGCATTGGTGCCGCACGACTTGCAGCGCAAGATCGACACGCTGGCGCCGACCCATTTCGACGCACCTTCGGGCAGCCATGTGCCGATCCGCTATGATGGCGAATGGCCGGTTCTGGCGGTTCGCGTCCAGGAGCTGTTCGGCCTCGACCGGCATCCGTCCATCGCCAACGGCACCGTGCCGATGACGCTCGAACTGCTGTCGCCGGCGCACCGGCCGATCCAGACGACACGCGACCTGCCCGGCTTCTGGCGCGGCTCCTGGGCCGATGTGCGGGCCGACATGCGCGGCCGCTACCCCAGGCATGTCTGGCCGGAGAATCCGCTGCTCGCCACGGCCACCGACCGCGCCAAACCGCGTGGGACCTAGCCTTTGTCCTTTCCCGGCTATAATCCTTTGCCATGATCAAGATCCTGCGCACACCCGACTTCCAGCAAAGCCAGCGGCTGCGCCTCAACACGCTGATCCGGCTGCGCTGGCTGGCCATCGTCGGTCAGAGCCTGGCGGTGCTTGTCGTCGCCTATGGGCTGAAATTCCCGCTGCCGGTCAGCATCTGCTTTGCGCTGATCGCCTGCTCGGCGTGGATGAACCTGCTGCTGACCTTTCGCTATCCGGCGGCACATCGGCTGACCCCGCTTTCGGCCTTTGCCATCCTGACCTTCGACAGCCTGCAGCTTGCCGGCCTGCTCTACATGACCGGCGGCCTGACCAATCCGTTTTCGGTGCTGCTGACCGTGCCCGTCGTCATCTCGGCGGCATCGCTGCCGCTGCGCCTTACCGCTGTCCTCGGCGTGCTGGTGATGGCGGCGGCGAGCCTGCTGGTTTTCTTCCATTCGCCGCTGCCCTGGCATGAGGATGCGCCGCTGGCGATGCCGTTCGTCTATGTCGCCGGCATCTGGATGGCGGTGTTCTCCTCGATCGCCTTCACCGCGATCTACGCCTTCCGCGTCGCCGAGGAAGCCCGCCTGCTCGCCAACGCGCTCGCCGCCACCGAACTGGTGCTGCAGCGCGAGCAGCATCTGTCGGCGCTCGATGGTCTCGCCGCCGCCGCGGCACATGAGCTGGGCACGCCGCTCGCCACCATAGCGCTGGTCTCCAAGGAGATGGAAAAGGCGCTCGGCGAAGACTCGAAATACCGCGAGGACGTGACGCTGCTGCGCTCGCAAAGCGAGCGCTGCCGCGAAATCCTCAAGCGCCTCACCAGCCTGTCATCCGAGGGCGAGGCGCATCTCTCCCGGCTGCCGCTGACCTCGCTGGTCGAGGAGGTGACCGCCCCGCACCGCGATTTCGGCATCTCGATCCGGCTGCGCCCGGGCGAGCGCATTGGCGCCGAACCAGTCGGACGGCGCAATCCCGGCGTCATCTACGGCCTCGGCAATCTGGTCGAGAACGCCGTCGATTTCGCCCGCAAGACCGTCACCGTGCGCTGGAGCTGGGACGAGGATGACGTCACCTTCTCGATAATCGACGACGGGCCGGGTTTCCCGCCCGAAATCATCGACCGCATCGGCGAGCCCTATATGTCGACGCGCCAGGGCAACGAAGCCGGCGGCGGCCTCGGCCTCGGGCTTTTCATCGCCAAGACCTTGCTGGAACGCTCGGGCGCTACGCTCGATTTCCGCAATTCGAGCGGGCTGGGCGAGGGCGCGGTCGTGCATATAGCGTGGCCGCGCAGTGTCTTCCTCAATCCCGAATCGGCCTCGGCCACCATGTTTGACACCGCTTAAATTGGACAATGGCGCTTCGGGACGATATCTGCGTAAAATTAAGGCAGCAGGATTTTTGAACACGATGACAGGCGACGAGATAATTGGTGCAATGGTTGAGGGCGAGGACACCTCGCTGCTGATCGTCGACGACGACAAACCATTTCTCACGCGCCTTGCTCGCGCCATGGAAACCAGGGGTTTCGTGGTCGACACCGCCGAGAGCGTCGAGGAGGCGGTGGCCAAGGCGCGCGCCAATCCGCCCGCCTATGCGGTGGTCGACATGCGGCTCGGCGACGGCAACGGTCTCGATGTCGTTGCCGCCATCCGCGAGAAGCGCGACGACGCCCGCGCCATCATCCTCACCGGCTATGGCAACATCGCCACCGCGGTAACGGCGGTGAAGCTCGGCGCCATCGACTATCTGTCGAAGCCTGCCGATGCCGACGACATTTTTGCAGCACTCACCCGCACCGCCGGCGAACGCGCCGCGCCGCCCGAAAATCCGATGTCGGCCGACCGCGTGCGCTGGGAACACATCCAGCGCGTCTACGAAATGTGCGACCGCAACGTCTCGGAAACCGCGCGCCGCCTCAACATGCATCGCCGCACGCTGCAGCGGATACTGGCCAAGCGCGCGCCGCGTTAAGCCGAGCTTCGTCATCCTTGGGCGTAGCGACGCAAAGCGTCGCGAAGACCCAAGGATCCATGCCGTGATATCCGCCGTGGAGTGCAGCGGAGCAGAATTCTGTACCGAAGCGGCGCTCGGCGGCCCCGGCATGGATTCTATGGTCTGCGCCTCGTCGCTTCGCTCCTTGCTACGCCATAGAATGACGAAGTGATAGACGTTTCAGCCAGTCTCCAAGGTTTGCGATCTGCGACGTGAAACAGGCGCCTTGCGTCGACAGCGGCGCCTGCGCATCATCGCCAACAACGCCGACCCGGCAACGGAGAGCACATGCGCGAACCGCAACCAAAATCCATCCTTCGCGAATTCCTCGATGGCGAGGCGGCCGGCGGCATCATTCTGATGGTGGCCGCCGCACTTGCCCTGATCGTCGCCAATTCGCCGCTGGCCGAGACCTACTTTGCCGCTCTCCACGCCTATGTCGGGCCGCTCGGCGTCTCGCACTGGATCAATGACGGGCTGATGGCGGTGTTTTTCCTGCTGGTCGGCCTGGAGATCAAGCGAGAGATGCTCGACGGCCAGCTCTCGACCTGGCCGCGACGTGTCCTGCCCGGCGTTGCGGCAGCCGGCGGCATGGTTGTGCCGGCCCTGGTCTATGTCGCCATCAACCGCAACAATTCAGCAGCACTCTCCGGTTGGGCGATCCCGACCGCCACCGACATCGCCTTTGCGCTTGGCGTGCTGTCGCTGCTCGGCAGCCGCGTGCCGGCGTCGCTGAAAATCTTCCTCACCGCGCTCGCCATCATCGACGATCTCGGCGCTGTCATCATCATCGCCATCTTCTACACCAACGGCCTGTCGCTCGCCTATCTCGGCGCCGCCTTCGCGGTGATCGCAGTGCTCATCGTGCTCAACCGCATGCGTGTGCTGACGCTCGCGCCCTATATCGTGCTCGGCATCGTGCTCTGGGTGCTGGTGCTGAAATCCGGCGTCCACGCCACGCTCGCCGGTGTGGCGCTGGCGCTGACCATCCCGCTCAAGGTTTCCCCGGGCAGCGGCCACGATCTCGACCATTCGCCGCTGCACCGGCTCGAGCATGGCCTGCACAGACTAGTACCCTTCTTCGTCATCCCGATCTTCGGCTTTGCCAATGCCGGCGTCTCGCTCGCCGGCCTGAGCGCTGCCGCCCTGGTCGAGCCGCTGACGCTCGGCGTCGCCGCCGGCCTCGTCGCCGGTAAGCTGGTTGGCGTCTTCGGCTCCTCGGCACTTGCCATCCGGCTCGGCTTTGCCGACCTGCCGGTCAACGCCGGCTGGCTGCACATGATCGGCATTTCGCTGCTGTGCGGCATCGGCTTCACCATGAGCCTGTTCATCGGCCTGCTCGCCTTCGCCAATGATTTGGCGCTGCAGGACGCGGTCAAGGTCGGCATCCTCGCCGGCTCCTTCATCGCCGCCCTCCTCGGCGCCGCCATGCTGCTCCTGGCGCCGGCCGCGGGCGAGGCTACTGACGAGGATTAGGCCAGACAAGCGGCAGGCCGAAGGCCGTAAACAAGTCTTGGCCGAGCGGACCGACATAGACCGTCAGCAAGGCGATCCTGTCGCCGGCAGGCTCGATGACATGCAGGGACTGGGCTTGCCACACGAAATCCCCGTGGCGGCGCGCGTAGACCGCAACCGCGGACTGGCCATTGGCGCCGGTGGCGACCGCATGGTAGCCGGCGAAATTGGTCCAGACGGTCTCGAAGAAACCTCGGATTGCCTCGCGTCCCTGGTACCAGTCCCGCCACGGCGGCATGTGATAGCTGGCATCCTCGCGCAGCAGTTCGATCAAGCCGTCGAGGCTGGCGGCCTGCCAGGCCCGCATGTAGCGTTCGAGCAGCAGGGCCTCCTGGCGGCTGGGCTGCGATCGATGCAGGGGACGTCCCCGAGGATATCGCGCGCCAAGCGTCGCGCGCGCCCGCTGCAGGGCGCTGTTGATCGAAGCGGTTGACCCGCCGAGCAACTGTGCAGTCTCAAGCGCCGACCATCCCAGCACGTCGCACAGCAAAAGGGCGGCCCGCTGCCTGGGCGGCAGAAGCTGGATCGCGGCGACGAAGGCCAGTTGCACGGCCTCGCGCGTTTCATAGCGCGCTTCCGGACCGGGCTCGCCGTCAACGAGGTCCGGAAGCTCCGCATTCGGGTAAGGCTCCAGCCAGCTGAGCTCTGGAGCCGGCCCGCCCGTGGCCGGCCCGCGCGAGGGCGGTCGTTCGGGCTGCTGGAGAAGGCGCTGCGCCGTCGACCTCGCCTTGAGCGCGTTGAGGCAGCAGTTGGTGGCGATCGTGTAGAGCCAGCCGCGCAGCGAGCCGCGCGCGTCGAACTGCGACCGCCCGCGCCAGGCCCGCAGGAAGGTGTCCTGGACAAGGTCATCCGCCTCGTGCAGCGAACCCATCATCCGATAGCAATGGAGCTTGAGCTCGCGGCGGTGGGCAGCCGTGAGACGCTCGAAGGCCGGCCGGTCGAGGATCGGCCGGCCCAGTGGCTCAACAGGGCCAGGAGCATCTGTCATAGGCAGCCTGCGGTGCTGAAATTGCCTTGCATCCTGAGCGCCTCAGGCCGCTGCCGCAAGTCCGCTGCCGCTGACCGTGAAGGAACTGCCTTCCGATTTCCCGGTGGCGAGCGCGACCACCGCGCGGCCCACATCGGCCGGCGTCTGCATGTCGGTCATGCTGGCGAGGATTTCTGCAGGCTGGATGCCCAGATACGCAGCAAAGCCATCGAGGCCGGCATCGCCTACGCCGGTCCCTGGCATGATGCGAGCCGGTGCGAGCGCCATGAAGCGCAGGCCCAGTCCAAGCCGATCCGATTCCTTCTGGCAATGACCAGCCAGGAACATCTGCATGCGTTTTGCGCCGGCATAGCCGCCGGCGAACGGTGGTCCGCCGCTCAAGGCTGCGCCACTGGAGATCAGCACAATTCGGGTCCCCGGTTTGAGCGGATCGTTGAGCGCAGCCTTGCAGAACAGGAATGCCGCCTTGACGTCAGTTTCCCAGTTTGCGGAGAAGACCTCCCAGCTCTGTTCCTGCAAGTATGCGGAAGGGGCAAGGGCGCCGGCGCAGATCACCAGCACATCCGGCGCAAGCGTGTCGAAAACCACCTCGGGCGCGACCTCATTCGTCGCGTCGACCGCAAGGGTCTTCAAGCCTGGGTTCTCCCAAGAAAGCTCCTTCAGGGCGGCTGCGCCGCGGGCGACGGCGAGAACGGTCGCCCCCTCGCCAAGCGCAGCTTCTACGATTGCGCGGCCGACACCCCGGCTGCCTCCGACGACGACGACATTCTGACCTTGTAACGATCGCATGGATCACCTCGCTTTCCGGCAGCTGGACCATCCAGCGCCTATTGATCAGGACAGCGCAGGGGAGCGGAAATCATCGGTGCGGGATAAAATATTTTTCGCGGTCCGGCGCAAAAACCCTCGATCGGGCGAAATCGACAGGCGGCGGCGCATCGGCTAGTGCGGCGCACATTTGCGGCGGACCTACTCGCTCTCACCCTCCAGCGCCGGCACCGAGACGCCGGCTAGTTCCGCCGCCAGCAGCCGCGATGCACCGGCCCGCGCGATCCTCAGCATCAGCGCCTTGCGCGTCGCCGCGGCCATGCGGTGCTCCGGCGCATCGCGCATGATCTCGGCGCCGTAACCGTCCGAGAGGATGAATCCGCATTCCTCGGGAAAAATCTCCGCGGGCACGCCGGGATGGGTGGCGAAGAAAAAGCGGTCGGAGTGCAATCGGTAGTCAGGCCATTTGCGGTCGACCCTGAAATCCTCGATCGAGGATTTGATCTCGATGATCCAGATGTCGCCCTGGCGGGTCAGCGCCACGAGGTCAGCGCGGCGGCCGGTGGCGAGCGACAATTCGGGCAGTACATGCATGCCCATTTGCATGAGCAGCCGCTGCACGCCGCGCCGCACCAATAGCGCGCGTTCCGATTGGCGGCCGTCGATCAGAGGATTGATGGGAATCGGGGAAATGATCGGCATGGCCGGCACCATGCCAGACTTTGTTCACGGTTTGAACTCATTTGTTAGGGGCGACTATATCTTTGACAAACCCACAGTCTGCGGTTGGTAGCTACCTCCCCACAAAGGGGCCGTTTGAGCCAGTTGCATTATTGGCGTTGTCACTTCTTCCCTCATCTCTCGTGGCGTGGAAGAACTTCCGCTGCGCACGGGACATTCTATTATTGAAACTAGCCAGAAGGTACGATGAAGGAAGTGCACTTATTATACCAATTAATACGATCTTCGTAACAAATAGAGATAATATCGTCCAACCTATACAGCCATTGATGAATATACCTATTGCCGTGGCCATACAATCTTGCCACATACGATCTATTGGAAGGAATTTCTCCATCCATGGCATTACCAGCGGGTTCTTATCCCAAAACTGTTCAATTCGGATGGGTCCTGGGGCATAGCGCTAGTCTGATCCGCAGGCCCTGTTTGACCCAGGGCCAGCATGCGTCCCGATGATGGGATGGACCAATCACAATATCGAGCACGGGGAAGTAGCGGCTAGGCTTGCTGAGAGGCCAGAATGCGGGCTTCCCTCACAAGCGATGTCCAGTTCTGAGCCCCAATAAAGCCGATAAGCTCGCGGGCCTGATCTTCCGAAATGCCAGTATATTCCACCAGTCGGCGCACAACAAGGCTATAGCCCGCGTGCGGCTTGCCTTGTTCCTCTACCATGGTGGATACACTCCAGGTTCGCGTGAACGCGCGGAACGGATAATGGTTCCAGTGGCGCCACCCAGCCGTGAGGGAATGGCCGGTGCGGCTGGGGTGTTTGGGGTTGAGGTGGCCGCACCGGCCACTGCGGGCTGTTTTTGGCCGTCCCCCGCGCTGATTAAACTATGAGCATATTAGCAATCGCGCAATTACGACCAAGGGCCCTAGGCTCGCCGGACCTTTGGCTACCATCCGTAGAATGGCGGGGGATTACCCCGCCAAGCGCCTCTCTCGGTCTCGGCGATCTTCCTCAATGGTAGTGCGAACTCGCTTGGATCGTCGGAGCCCATCGCGTCGCGAAGGTTGGCGCTGGCGGGGACACCACGACTCCACCTATCCAGCCCTAGGGGTAATGGCCGGTGCGGTTTACCTCGGGGGTGCGGAGGCCGCACCGGCCACTGCGGGTTGGGGTTGGGCCGCCCCCCGCGTTGACTAAACTATAGGCATATTAGCAATTACGCAATTAAGCCGATCGGTGGTGCTCAGCCGCGTCGACGCGGTCCTATGCCGACGCCGAAGCGCCTTTTTCGTTGAGCAACACCGCCCCCGCCATATCGTCCAAAATCGGACAATCCGGCCTGTCGTCGCCGTGGCAGGCGTGGATCCGTTTTTGTAAGGTCACGCGCATCGGCTGCAATTCGCGCACCTTTTCCTCGATGGCGCTGACATGGGCGGCGGCGATTTCGCGCACGCCGTGGCTGGCGCAGCTGCGGTCCTGGTAGAGCGCCATCAGCTGGCGGCGATCGTCGATTGAAAAGCCGAGATTGCGGGGCGCGGCGCAAAAAGGCCAGTCGATGGATGTCGTCGCCTGAATTAATCGCGGTAGCCATTGCCTGATCGCGCCGGCGCGATCAGGCCGATCTCTTCGTAGTAGCGGATGGTCTTGGCCGGCAGTCCGGAACGTTGCGCGGCACCACCGACATTCATAGTGGTTCCTCAATTCTCAGGTGTCTGGCGGGACCACCCATTGAATTTCCTTCACAATCCTGTGAGGCCTGTTGCCAAAATGCCATAGTTGTGAGCTTACCGGCACGTAAGCTCTTGCATATGGGCATCGCGCGCTTGGCAAGCAAAGCAAATGCCAGCATGAATGTTCCTGACAAAAGCGGCCGACTCGTGCCGCTACATCAGGGTCGGGCATCGGACATTTTCATGCGCATGAAGTCACTTGCAATCGTTGCCGCTCTTGCGTTGTCGACCGCGATCTCGGGTTGCAGCACCATCGGTGCGCAGCTGTTCACCAACAACTACGGCGCAGTCACCGATGCCGGCTATCAATTGCCGCGCATCCCGATCGAAAAGGTGCCGCTGAAGTATCACCGGCAGGAGGTCAACTACGACACCTCGGAAAAGCCGGGCACCATCATCGTCGATACGCAGAACAAGTTCCTGTACTTCGTCGAGGGCGACGGCCGGGCGATACGCTACGGCATCGGCGTCGGCCGCGAAGGCTTTGAATGGCACGGCACCGCCCACATCGCGCTGAAGCGCGAATGGCCGACCTGGACGCCGCCGAAGCAGATGATTCAGCGCCAGCCGGAACTGGCCAAGTTTGCCGATGGCATGGAGCCTGGCCTGAAGAACCCGCTCGGCGCACGCGCCATGTACCTGTTCAACAAGGGCGGCGACATGGGCTACCGCCTGCATGGCAGCCCGGAGTGGAACTCGATCGGCAAGGCAATGTCGTCAGGCTGCATCCGGCTGATGAACCAGGACATTATCGACCTCTATGACCGCGCCTCGGTCGGCGCCAAGGTCATTGTGATGTAGGACCATGATCCCGAACCGGAGGTCCGCGTAAGCGAAAAGTGGAAACCGGTTTTCGGGCAAGATCTTGGTCAAAGTAGAAGATTACCTTCGTACGCGGACCGTCTAGGCAACAACGGACGTCCCAAACAGAAAACCGGGCAATTCGGCCCGGTTTTTTGTTGTCTGCTCGAAGGTGATTGGAGCAATTCCAGGAAAAGTGTGCAGCGGTTTTCCGTCCGGAATTGCGTAAGAAACAAAGGGTCTTAAGAAACCTGTTCGACGGCCTGCACTTCCGGCACAAAATGCCGAAGCAGGTTCTGGATGCCGTGCTTCAGCGTCGCCGTCGAAGACGGGCAGCCGGCGCAGGCGCCCTTCATATGCAGGAACACGGTGCCGTTCTCGAAGCCGCGGAAGGTGATGTCGCCGCCGTCCTGTGCAACCGCTGGGCGCACCCTTGTGTCGAGCAGTTCCTTGATGGTGATGACCAGTTCCTCGTCGGCCTTGTCGTAGAACTCGCCGGTCTGGCTGGTCTCGGCGGCGGGTCCGGCCTTGGCCATGACGGGCGCGCCCGACATGAAATGCTCCATGATGGCGCCGAGGATTGCCGGCTTCAAATGCTGCCAGTCGGGGCCGTCCTTGGTCACGGTGATGAAATCATAGCCGAAGAACACACCGGTCACGCCGGGGATCTCGAACAGCCGTCCGGCCAGCGGCGAAGCGATTGCGGCACTGTCGGCATCGCGGAAATCGGCTGTGCCTTCGAGAAGCACTTCCTTGCCGGGCAGGAACTTCAGGGTTGCCGGGTTTGGTGTCGATTCGGTCTGGATGAACATGGCCGTCTCCGTGCCCATGCCGGGCAGCTAGTTTGGAATAATTCTAAATAGGCTCTATTGGCTGGACATTCAAGCGAAACGCGTCGCCGGAACGGCTGGCTGGCGGAATGCTTTTGCGCGCTCTGCAACGCACTTTGAGGTGTGTTGAGATTCGGGTCAGGCCACGCCGAGAATGGTGGCTTCCGAGAACCGGAGCGGAGCGTACTTGAAGTACGTGAGCACCGGAAGCGCAGGAAGCCGCCATTTGCAGGCTGGCCTCACCTGAATATCAGCACACCTCAGGCGAGGCTGTCGATCTCCTCATCTGACAGGTTCTGCGGCACTACGGTGACCGGGATCGGGAAAGCGGCGCCCTTGCCGGCGACGGCGCCGACCAGCGGTCCTGGGCCTTCCTTGCCCGCGCCGGCCGCCAGCACGAGGATGGCGATGTCCTGGTCTTCCTCGATCAGCTTGTGGATTTCTTCGGTCGGCTTGCCTTCGCGCACCACCAGTTCCGGCTCGATGCCGAGCTTCTGGCGTACCTTGTTGGCGTAGCTGTCGAGCGCGGTACGCGCCGTGGCGTTGGCCTCCTCGCGCATGATCTTTTCGACGCCCAGCCAGTGCTGGAAATCGTCAGGCTCGATCACATAGAGCAGCACCAGCACGCCGCTGGTGCTCTGCGCCCGCTTCGAGGCGTAGGCGACGGCGCGCTCGCATTCCGGCGTGTCGTCGATGATCGCCAGGAACTTGCGGCGATGGCCGGCTTCGCGACTAAGGCGTTTGGAGACCATATTCTACCTGTCGATGGTTTCGGTCCGCAATCTGCCACCCGCACAGGCTGGCTGCAAGCGGCCGGCCGGTGTTCTGGTGTTGGTGCAGGTCAAGTCGATGCAGATCAGCCCTGCAGCAGGCCGATAATGTCGCGCACGGTCTTCATCGTCGCCTCGGCCAACACGCCGGCGCGTTCGCCGCCATCCTTCAGCACCGCGTCGACATAGGCGCGGTCATCGGAAATGCGGCGCATCTCGCCGGCAATAGGCGCCAGCTTCTCCACCGCCAGGTCGGCGAGCGCCGGCTTGAACACGGAAAACTGCTGGCCGCCGAACGCCTTCAGCACGTCGGCCTTCGAGATCTCGGCGAGGCCGGCGTAGATACCGACCAGGTTCTCCGCCTCGGGCCTTGTGGCCAGACCGTCCAGCTCGCTTGGCAACGCTTCCGGGTCGGTCTTGGCCTTGCGGATCTTCTTCGAAATAGTGTCGGCATCGTCGGTCAAATTGATGCGCGACAGGTCCGACGGGTCCGACTTCGACATCTTCTTCGAGCCGTCGCGCAACGACATAATGCGCGCCGCCGGTCCACCAATGATCGGCTCCGTCAGCGGGAAATAGCCGTTCACCGTCTCCTCGCCGATTTGCATCTCGACGCCGACGCCAAGGCCGGCGATCCGGTCCGAAAAGTCATTGTTGAATTTTTGCGCGATGTCGCGGGTCAGCTCCAGATGCTGCTTCTGGTCGTCGCCCACCGGCACATGAGTGGCACGGTAGACGAGGATGTCGGCCGCCATCAGGGAGGGATAGGCGAGCAGGCCGAGCGAGGCATTCTCGCGGTCCTTGCCGGCCTTGTCCTTGAACTGCGTCATGCGGTTCATCCAGCCGATGCGCGCCACGCAATTGAAGACCCAGGCGAGCTCGGCATGCTGCATCACCCGCGACTGGTTGAAGACGATGTGCTTCTTCGGGTCGATGCCGGAGGCGAGAAACGCCGCAGTGATCGACCGCGTCTGGTCGGCGAGGTCTTCATGGACGAGCTGGGCGGTCAGCGAATGCAGGTCGACGACGCAATAGATGCAGTCGGAGGTGTCCTGCAGCGCGACGAATTTCTTGATGGCGCCGAGATAGTTGCCGAGATGCAGATTGCCGGTCGGCTGTACCCCGGAAAAAACGAGTGGCTTGAAGGCGGTCATTTTTGTTCCCTTGGCTTGTGGAGGGCCGTTTCGCGCGCGGCGAAAGTCTTTCGACGGCGCGCTTATGGACGAAGGCGGCGATCTGATCAAGACCGCCTTCGCCGTGAGGTTGCGGGACCTATTCGTCGAGATCGGATTTTGCGGCGGAGGGCGGTGCCTTCGCGGCGCCCCGCATGGCATTGCGCCGGATCATGCCGAAATCGGCGCCGCCGGTGGCGAAAGCGGTGGCGAAATAGAGTGCCGCACCGCCGGCAACCAGCGACAGCAGCGTCGCCGCCTTGATCACCAGCGGCGAGCCGGGGCCGAGCCTGACCGCGAACCAGTGCTCGGCAAAATAGAGCGCGACGCCCATCACCGCCGCCGACAGCGCCAGCCTTGGAATGCGCTTCAACAGCGGCACGTCGCGGCCCCAATGGCCGCGCCGGATCAGCACGGCAAGCAGCATCATCGCGTTGACCCAGCCGGCGACTGCCGAAGCCACCGCGATGCCCGGCGCGCCCATCGACGGAAACAGCGTCAGCGCCGTGGTGACGTTCACCGCCACCGAGATGGCGGCGAAGATCATTGGCGTGCGGGTGTCCTCGCGGGCGAAATAGCCGGGGGTGAACGCCTTGATCAGCACGAAGGCCGGCAGGCCGAGGCCGAAGATCGCCAGGATCGCTGCCACGGTCGGTGTAGAGTGGTTGGCGGCAAAGGCGCCGCGCTCATAGACCAGCCGCACGATCGGCTCGGACATCACCCAAAGTGCGGCGGCCGCCGGCAAGGTCAGGAACAGCGTGAATTCGACCGAGCGGTTCTGCAGATTGGCCGCCTCGATCAGATTGCCCGATTTCAGCGCCCGCGACAGTTCCGGCAACAGCACGATGGCGACAGCGACGCCGACGACGCCGAGCGGCAGCTGGTAGATGCGGTCGGCATAGGCCAACGAGGAGACCGCGCTGTCCTGCGCCGAAGCGATCGCCGTGCCGATCAGCTGGTTGATCTGGGTGATGCCGCCGGTGATCGCCGCCGGCAGCGCCAGGATCAACAGTCGCTTGACGCTGGGCGTCATCTTCGGCCGGCGAAAGCCGATCGAAATGCCGGCATGGCGCACCGCCACCCAGACGATCGCCAATTGCACCAGCCCCGCCGCCAGCACGCCCCAGGACAGACCGAAGCCGACCGCGCGGGCATCCAACCCCTTGTACCAGGAATAGCCGAGCACGCCGATGAGGATGACGTTGAGGAACACCGGCGCCACCGCGGCGGCAAAGTAGCGGCGCAGCGAATTCAGCATGCCGGCCATCATGGCGCCGAGCGACATGCAGATCAGGTAGGGGAACATGATGGTCGCAAGCGTGACCGTCATCTCGAATTTTCCCGGCGTGTCGGCAAAGCCGGGCGCCACCAGGTAGCGCACGATCAGCGGCATCGCCAGTTCCATGGCAATGGTCAGCGCCAAAAGTGCGGTAAACAGCACGCCGAACACTTCTTCCGAAAAGCGCTTGGCGCCCTCGGTGCCGTGGGTTTCGATTTCCTTCGCAAACAGCGGCACGAAGGCGGCGTTGAAGGCGCCTTCGGCGAACAGCCGGCGAAAGGTGTTGGGAAACTGGAAGGCGGCGTTGAAGGCGTCGGCGATCGGCCCGGTGCCGAGTGCGGCGGCCATCAGCATCTCGCGGCCAAAACCGAGCGCACGGCTCATCAGCGTGCCGGAAGCGACCGTCGCGAATTTTCTGACAAGGCTCATGCGGGTGAAGACTGCCTGTGGGATTGGGACAAAGTGATGGTGACGATCACTCGGCGGCCGCCTTGGCCTTGCCGCCGCGCTCGGGCGCGATGCCTTCAAGCGCCGCGATCAGCCGGTTGTGGATGGCCGTGATGCGCGCCGGGCTGTCGATCTTCTGGCCGGTCAGGTCGGTGACATAGAAGGTGTCGATGACCTTTTCGCCAAACGTGGTGATGTGGGCCGAGGCGATGTCGAGCGACAGATCGGACAGCGCGCCGGTGATCTCGGACAGCAGGCCTGGCCGGTCCAGCCCCTCGACCTCGATCACCGAGAACCGGTTCGACAGCGTGTTGCGGATTTCGGCGCGCGGCGGGATCTTGAACACCTTGGCGCCGCGCCGCGGCTTGGTGCGCTTCTCGATCATCTCCGGCAGCCAGCTCTTGCCCGACAGCACGTCCTCGATCAGCTTACCGACGCGCTCGGCGCGGCGGCGCTCATCCTCGTCGCGGTCGAACTCCCGCGAGATCAGGATGGTGTCCAGCGCCCGGCCATCGGAGGTGGTGAAGATCTGCGCATCGACGATGTTGCCGCCGGCTCCCGCACAGGCACCGGCGATGACCGAGAGCAGGCGCGGATGGTCCTGCGCCAGCACGGTGATCTCGGTCACCCCCTCGAACTGGTGGGTCTTGACCATGGTGGCGAGCTTCTTGCCGGCCACATCCGCCTCGCGAATGAATTCGGCATGGCGAAGCTGGTCGGGGAGATCGACCGTCAGCAAATAGTTCTCGTAATGCTGGCCGACATAGCGCTTGCGAGCCTTTTCCGGCCAAGCGGACAGCGCCTCGGCCAGTCGCTCGCGGGCAGCCGCCGTGCGCGTCGCGCGCGACACTTCCGAAAACCCGCCGGTCAACAGCAGTTCGGTTTCGTAGTAGAGCGTGCGCAGCAACTGGCCTTTCCAGCCGTTCCAGACGCCCGGCCCGACGCCTCTGATGTCGCAGACGGTGAGGATGAGCAGCAGCTTCAGCCGTTCGACCGACTGCACGATCGCGGCAAAATCCTCGATCGTCTTGCGGTCGTTGAGATCGCGGGTCTGCGCCGTCATCGACATGACGAGGTGGTTCTCGACCAACCAGGCGACGGTTTCGGTGTCGGCCGGCGACAGTCCCATATGCGGGCAGATGCGCCGCGCGATGCGGGCGCCGGCTTCGGAATGGTCCTCCAGCCGTCCCTTGGCGATGTCGTGCAGCAGCACCGCGACATAGAGCGCCTCGCGGCTCTTCTTCAGCCCCGGCATCAGCGTGTGGGAAAGCGGATGGATTTTTTCGCCGTCGCCGCGCTCGATCTCGGCCAACACGCCGATGCAGCGGATCAGGTGCTCGTCCACCGTGTAGTGGTGGTACATCGAGAACTGCATCATGGCGACGATCTTGCCGAAATCCGGGATCAACCTGCCCAGCAATCCGGCCTCGTTCATGCGCCGCAGGTTGAGCTCGGCGTTGCGGTCCGAGGTCAAGATGTCGAGGAACAGCCGGTTGGCCTCCTCGTCGCGCCGCAGCGACTTGTTGACCAGGCCGAGCGAACGGGTCAGCAGCTTCAGCGCGTCGGGGTGGAATTCCAGCCCGTGCTTGTCGGCAAACCAGAACAGCCTGAGCAGATTGACCGGGTCGCGCTCGAACACCGTGTCGTCGGCAATGTTGATGCGGTGATTGTCGACGATGAAATCGGAGGTGCCGGCCAGCTTGCGCTTGCGCCTGGAGAAAGTCAGGAAGATACGGTTGAAGCCCGGCACATGCTTGGCCTGCTCCTCCTCGAGCGCGGCGCAGAAGATGCGGGTCAGGTCGCCGACATCCTTGGCGACGAGGAAGTAGTGCTTCATGAAGCGTTCGACCGCCGACAGGCCGGGATGGGTGGTGTAGCCCAGCCGTTCGGCGATCTCACGCTGGATGTCGAAATGCAGCCTCTCCTCAGGCTTGCCGGTGAGGAAATGCATGTGGCAGCGCACCGCCCACAGGAAATCCTCGGCCTTCTGGAACTCCCGGTATTCGCCTTCCGTGAAGACGCCCTTGTCGACCAGCTCCTCGCCGGTGCGCACCCGGTAGAAATATTTCCCGATCCAGAACAGCGTCTGCAGGTCGCGCAGGCCGCCCTTGCCGTCCTTGACGTTGGGTTCGACGAGGTAGCGGCTTTCGCCGGCCTTCGCGTGGCGCTCGTCGCGCTCGGCCAGCTTGGCCTGCACATATTCAGGCCCGGTCGTGCGCACCACCTCGTGGTCGAAGCGCAGCAGAAGCTCGTCATAGAGCTTTTGCTCGCCCCACAGGAAGCGTGCTTCCAGGATCGAGGTGCGGATGGTGATGTCGGTGCGCGACAGCCTGACGCATTCGTCGATATTGCGGGTGGCGTGGCCGACTTTCAGCCCGAGGTCCCACAGCATGTAGAGCATGTATTCGACGGTCTGCTCGCCCCACGGCGTCTGCTTGTAGGGCAGCAGGAACAGAAGATCGATGTCGGATCCCGGCGCCAGCGTGCCGCGGCCATAGCCGCCGACGGCGACGACGGCCATGCGTTCGGCCGTCGAGGGGTTTTTCACCCGATAGACATGGGTCGCGGCAAAATCGTAGAGCGCGCGGATGATCTCGTCCATGACATGCGACAGCCTGGCGGCGCAGGCATTGCCGCTGCCGTCATCCCGCAGCATGGCCTCGGCTGTTTTGCGGCCATCGGCGAGCCGGCCCTTGAGAAGCTGAAGCACGCCGCTGCGCACCACCTGCCCGGAGCCGTCGCCTGCGGTCGCCGCAGTCAGCGCGGTCATCTCGCGGCGCAAGGCTTCGCCGTCGATCAGTTCATCGAGCTTCAGAGAGATTTTTGCCATATGCGCGGGTTGGCCTTGCCTTTTCGGCGGCGTCTATAGCGCGTTTTCGCGGTGCTGGGTATGGGGCGGACGGACGCGTTGTCTACGGCAGTCCGACAACCGCCGCCACAAGAAAAGTCGAAAATCAGCCCTTGACCTTCCAGTTACTGGAAGCACTACCTCTGCACCAGCATCGAGACACAAAGGCATTTTTTCAATGGCGCATTCCGACCATGACCATCACGCGCACGCCGCTGCCGGCTGCTGCTCGGCAAAGCATGCTGCACCTGTCGCGGCCACTGTGGCTCGCGATCCGGTCTGCGGCATGAGCGTCGACCCTGCCACGGCCAAGCATTCTTTGCGGCATGAGAGCCAGGATTTCTATTTCTGCTCGGCCGGCTGCAAGGCGAAGTTCGAGGCGGAGCCGGCAAAATATCTTGGCGACCGGCCAGAACCGAAGGCGATGCCGAAAGGCACGCAATACACCTGCCCAATGCATCCCGAAATCATCCGCGACAAGCCCGGATCCTGCCCGATCTGCGGCATGGCGCTGGAGCCGATGGGAGTGCCGACCGGCGACGAGGGTCCAAACCCGGAGCTTGTCGACTTCACCCGGCGTCTCTGGGTCAGTGCCATCCTGTCGGTGCCTTTGCTGATCGTCGCCATGGCGCCGATGTTCGGCCTAACCTTCGCAAGCTTTATCGATGAACGATCGATGGTCTGGCTGGAGCTGGCGTTGGCGAGCCCGGTGGTGCTGTGGGCGGCGCTACCCTTCTTCCATCGCGGCTGGGACTCGGTCGTCAACCGCAGTCCCAACATGTGGACGTTGATCTCGCTCGGCGTCGGCGCGGCCTATCTCTACAGCCTCGTCGCCACGCTGTTTCCGGACATTTTTCCGCACCAGTTCCGCGGTCATGACGGCACTGTCCCGGTCTATTTCGAGGCGGCCGCCGTCATCGTGGCGCTGGTGTTCCTTGGCCAGGTGCTGGAGCTGCGGGCTCGCGAGCAAACTGGTTCGGCGATCCGCGCGCTGCTCGATCTGGCGCCGAAGACGGCGCGGCTGATAGGCGCGGACGGTGCCGAAAATGACGTGCCGCTCGACGCGGTCAAGGCGGGTGACCGGCTGCGCATCCGCCCAGGTGACGCCGTTCCGGTCGACGGCATCGTGCTGGAGGGCCGCTCTGCCATCGACGAATCGATGATCACAGGCGAGCCGCTGCCGGTCGAAAAGACCCAAGGCGACGCGTTGACCGGCGGCACGCTCAACAAATACGGTTCGCTGATCATGCGCGCCGAGAAGGTTGGCGCCGAAACGACGCTGGCGCGCATTGTCGAACTGGTCGCCAAGGCGCAGCGTTCGCGGGCGCCGATCCAGGGGTTGGCCGATCGCGTCTCCTTCTATTTCGTTCCCGCCGTCGTGCTGGTCGCGCTGCTCGCTTTCACCACCTGGGCGTTTCTCGGCCCTGAGCCCAGCCTGATCTTCGCCATCGTCTCCGCAGTGTCGGTGCTGATCATCGCCTGTCCTTGCGCGCTGGGTCTGGCGACGCCGATGTCGATCATGACCGCCACCGGCCGCGGGGCGCATGCCGGCGTGCTGATCAAGGAAGCGGCGGCGCTCGAGCGCTTCGCCTCCGTCGACACGTTGATCGTCGACAAGACCGGCACACTGACCGAGGGCCGGCCGAAATTGACCGATGTCGTCGCTGTCGAAGGCATGGTGGAAGATGAATTGCTGGCACTCGCCGCAGCACTTGAAAAGGGCTCCGAGCATCCGCTGGCAGAGGCGATCGTCGAGGGTGCCGGCGAACGCGGCCTGAAGATCGCCGATGCCGGCGGTTTCGAGGCGGTCACCGGCAAGGGCGTTTCCGGCACGGTGTCGGGCAAGCTGGTCGCGCTCGGCAACGCGGCAATGATGGCCGATCTCGGCATCGACATCGGGTCGGTGTCAGCCAAGGCCGAAGCGCTGCAGGCCGAAGGCAAGACCGCGATGTTCGTTGCCGTGGAGAAAAAGCTGGCCGGCATCGTTGCCGTCGCCGACCCGGTCAAGGCAACGACGGCCGAGGCGATCAAGGCACTGCATGACAGTGGGCTGAGGATCATCATGGCGACCGGCGACAATGAGCGCACGGCGAGAGCCATTGCGAGCAAGCTCGGCATCGACGAGGTGCGCGCCGGACTGCTGCCGGAACAGAAAGCAGCCCTCGTCGAGGAACTGCGCGCCAAAGGCGCCGGCGTTGCCATGGCCGGCGACGGTGTCAACGATGCGCCCGCACTTGCCGCCGCCGATGTCGGCATCGCCATGGGCACCGGCGCCGATGTCGCGGTCGAAAGCGCCGGGATCACGCTGGTCAAGGGCGACCTGAACGGCATCGTCCGCGCCCGCCGGCTTGCCCAGGCGACGATCCGCAACATCCGCCAGAACCTGTTTTTCGCCTTCCTTTACAATGTGTTGGGCGTACCGGTCGCCGCCGGCGTGCTCTATCCGCTGACCGGAACGTTGTTGTCACCGATGCTGGCCGCGGCGGCGATGAGCCTGTCCTCGGTCTCGGTCATCGCCAACGCATTGCGGCTCAGGACGTTGAAACTCTGAACTCAACCCCCAAATACGAAAACCCAATCAACAGGAGACCATGAATGACCTTGGCTAAAAAGATCGTGCTTTTGCTGATGGCGGCGGGAATGCTGCTTGCCGTTTTCCTCGAAAGCATCCCGGCGCAATCGGAGGAGGTAAAACATGACATGGCCGGTATGGCGATGGGCGCGGAAGGTCCTTCGACCGATGGCTACAAGGCTGCGATGGACAAGATGCACACCGACATGATGATCGAATATTCCGGCAATGCCGATGTCGATTTTGTCAGGGGCATGATCCCGCATCATCAGGGTGCGATCGACATGGCCAAGGTCGAGCTTGCCAACGGCAAGGATCCGGAAATCCGCAAGCTGGCCGAAGGCGTCATCGCCGCGCAGGAAGCCGAGATCAAGCAGATGCAGACTTGGCTCGCCGCTCACCCGGTGAAGTAAGACATCTGCCACGGTGATGGAGAATCCGGTGAAGATGCTTTCCGGATTTCTCCCGCTGGCTATGATGGTCTCCGGCCTCGACTGGAGCATGCAATGTCCTCAACGATAAGAACCACCACGCTGCCTTCAGGCGAAGCCGTTCAGGTGCTTGGCCAAGGCACATGGAAGATGGGCGAGGATGCCCGTCGCCGTGCCGATGAGGTCAACGCCCTGAAGCTCGGGCTCGACCTCGGCATGACGCTGATCGACACAGCCGAAATGTATGCCAGCGGCGGCGCCGAGGAGGTGGTGGCGGAAGCCATTGCCGGACGCCGTGACGAACTCTTTCTCGTCTCCAAGGTGCTGCCGTCCAATGCCTCGCGCAGCGGCGTGCCGGCGGCTTGCGAGAAAAGCCTCAGGCGCATGCGCACCGACCGCATCGATCTCTACCTCCTGCATTGGCCGGGCAGCGTGCCTCTGGCGGAAACAGTCGAGGCGTTTGAGGCGCTGAAGAAAGCTGGCAAGATCCGCCACTGGGGCGTCAGCAATTTCGACACCGACGAGATGGAGGAGCTGGCCGGGCTGTCGTCCGGAGATCATGTCCAGACCAATCAGGTGCTATACAATCTGTCGCGGCGCGGCCCCGAATTCGACCTCGCACCATGGAGTCGTCAGCGCAGCATTCCGCTGATGGCCTATTCGCCGGTCGAGCAGGGCGCCCTGGCGCGCAATGCCAGGCTGGAGGCTATTGCCGCCCGCTACAATGCCACTGCCGCGCAGATCGCGCTGGCCTGGGTGATGACGCAGGACGGTGTCATCGCCATTCCCAAAGCCAGCCGCCAGGAGCATGTCCGTCAGAACGTCGCCGCACTCGACATCAAGCTTACCGGCGAAGACCTCGCCGACCTCGATCGCGCCTTCCCGCCGCCGACCCGCAAGCGCGGGCTGGAGATGATCTAGCTAGCGGGCCTTGAGCGCCGCCCGCGCTCGTTGCAGCGCACGCGAAAACACCGCTGTGTCGTCGAAGGCGCGGGCAAGGGTAAGCGCGCCCTGGATGGCGGCGACAGTCTCTTCGGCGAGCTCGGCCGCTTGCGGCTGGCTATGGCCGAGGCGCTGCAGCGCCTCAGTCAGATGCGCGACCCAGCGGCCGAAATAGCTTTTTATCGCCTTGGCAAAAAGGTCGCGCGCATCGTCCAGCGCGAAGGCGCCGATCAGGCACACACGGCGACCGGAGCGGAAATAGTTGTCGGTCGCCTCCAGCATGCGCTCCATGCCGGCTTGCGGGTCGGCCCTGTCCTGCAGCGGCACGAAGACATTCTCCTCGAACCAGCCATCGATATGGGCGATGACGGCTGCCGCCATCTCTTCCTTCCCGCCGGGAAAGAAATGATAAAGGCTGCCCTTGCCGAGCCTCGTCGCTTCGCCGATCAGCGACAGGCTGGCGCCCTCATAGCCATGCTCGCGAAACACCTCGGCCAAAATGGCCAGCAGGCTGTCGCGATCGGGCGCGATCCGGCGCATCCTTACAGTCCGAGTTCGGACAGGCCCGGATGATCGTCGGGCCGCCGGCCGAGCGGCCAGTGATATTTTCGTTCGCTCTCGGCGATAGGCAGGTCGTTGATGCTGGCGAGGCGCCGGCGCATCAGTCCGGCTGCGTCGAACTCCCAGTTTTCATTGCCGTAGGAGCGGAACCAGTGGCCGCTGTCGTCGCGCCATTCATAGGCGAAGCGCACGGCAATGCGGTTGTCGGTAAAGGCCCAGACCTCCTTGATGAGGCGGTAGTCGAGCTCGCGTGCCCATTTGCGCGTCAGGAAATCGACGATCTGCGGCCGCCCGGCGACGAATTCGGCGCGATTGCGCCAGACGCTATCCTCGGTATAGGCGAGCGACACCCGCTCCGGGTCGCGGCTGTTCCAGGCATCTTCGGCAAGCCGCGCTTTTTGCGCCGTCGTCTCGGCGGAAAAGGGCGGCAGCGGCGGACGGCTCATGGCGTTCTCCCATCAATAGAGGTGATGGCGAGCATTGTACTGATCGGTACAATCACGTCAAGAGGGTCAATGAAGCTATGGCTTCCCTGCCAGCCCCTTCAGCCGGTAAAGCACTTCCAGCGCCTCGCGCGGCGTCATCTCGTCGGGGTTGATGTCGCCGAGCGCCGCACCCAGCGCATCGTTCTTCACCGGCTTCGGCGCTTCCCGCCTCGCCGCCACCGAAAACAGCGGCAAATCGTCGACCAGCCGGTTCGCCTTGCCCGAGACTTCGCCTGCTTCCAGCTGGTGCAGCACTTCCTTGGCCCGACCGACCACCGCTTCCGGCAGGCCGGCCAGCCGCGCCACCTGCACGCCGTAGGAGCGGTCGGCGGCACCCTTGCCGACCTCGTGCAGGAAAACGACGTCGCCTTCCCATTCCTTGACCCGCATTGTGACGTTGTGGAGCCGCGCCAGCTTCCCGGCCAGCGCCGTCATCTCGTGGAAATGGGTGGCGAAGATCGCCCGGCAGCGGTTCTTCTCGTGCAGATATTCGACCGCCGCCCAGGCGATCGACAGGCCGTCGAAGGTGGCGGTGCCGCGGCCGATTTCGTCGAGGATGACCAGCGCCCGTTCGCCGGCCTGGTTGAGGATCGCCGCCGTCTCGACCATCTCGACCATGAAGGTCGAGCGGCCGCGCGCCAGATCGTCCGAGGCCCCGACGCGCGAAAACAGCCGGTCGACGACGCCGATATGAGCCGATGTCGCCGGCACGAACGAGCCGGTCTGGGCAAGGATGGCGATCAGCGCGTTCTGCCGCAGGAAGGTCGACTTACCGCCCATATTGGGGCCGGTCAGCAGCCAGATCGCGCCGTTTTTCGTGCCGCCTTCCGGCGACAGGTCGCAATCATTGGCGACGAATGGCCCGTCGCCTGAACGCCGCAGCGACTGCTCGACCACCGGGTGGCGTCCGCCGGAGATGTCGAAGGCAAGGCTGGCGTCGACAATCGGCCGGCACCAGGCCTCGCTCTCGGAAAGCAGCGCGAGTGCCGCCGACACGTCGAGCACGGCAAGCGCCTCGGCTCCGGCGCGGATAGCATCGGCCTGGCCGACCGCTTCCGCCGTCAGCGTGTCGAAAGCGGCTAGCTCGACGCTCAGCGCCCGGTCGGCGGCATTGGCGATCTTCGATTCCAGCGCCGCCAGATCGGTGGTGGTGAAGCGCATGGCGTTGGCCATGGTCTGGCGGTGGATGAAGCGCGCCTTGGCCCCATCACTGCTGGTCATGATCGCGTGATGGTTGGCGGTAACCTCGATATAGTAGCCCAGCACATTGTTGTGCCGGATTTTCAGCGAGCGGATGCCGGTCTCCTCGATCAGCGAGCGCTCCAGCCCGGCGATCACCTTGCGCGATTCATCGCGCAGCGCCCGCATCTCGTCGAGCTCGGCATGGTAGCCGGCACGGACAAAGCCGCCATCGCGCTTCAGCAACGGCAATTCGTCGCCGAGCGCCTGCGTCAGATGCGCGGCCAGCGCGCTCGGCAGTGTCTTGATCGTCGCCAGCGCTGCTGCTAATTCGCCGGGCAGGGCGGTCTCTCCAAACAGGTTGGCAATGGCGCCGGCCGCCTCGAAGCCGGCGCGCAGCGCGCCGAGGTCGCGCGGTCCGCCGCGGTTGAGCGCCAGCCTGGACAAAGCGCGCGGCATGTCGGCGACGCTCTTCAGGCTCGCCCGCACTGCCTGGCACAGCCGCGTTTCCGTGCGGAAGAACGACACCGAGTCCAGCCGCGCCGTAATGTGCGTGGGGTCGGTCAGCGGCGCCATCAGCCGGTCGGCCAACAGCCTGGCCCCGCCGCCGGTCACCGTGCGGTCAATCGCCTTGAACAGCGAGCCGTCGCGGCTGCCGGACAGCGTGCGCAAAAGTTCCAGATTGGCGCGCGTCGCCGGGTCGATGAACAGCGTCGACCCTTGCTCCTCGCGCTCCGGCCGCGACAGCGGCGGCCGCTCGGCCTTCTGCGTCTTCTCGACATAGGCGATGGCGCCGGAGATCGCCGACAGCTCGGCGCGCGAAAAGGCGCCAAAGCTGTCCGGCGTCGCCACCTCGAAGAAGCGGGCGATGCGCCCCGCGGCAGACGCCGAATCGAACAGAGACGGCGGCTGCGGGTTGGCAACGCGGCCAAGCACGTCGAACACCGGCTTCAGCTCCGGGTCGTAAAACACCGGTTCGGCGACGATCAGCTCGCGTGGGTCGACGCGGAACACATCGGCCAGCAGCCGGTCGGCCGTCGTCTCGGCAACACGAAAAGCCCCCGTCGATATCTCGATCCAGGCCAACGCAAAGGAATGCTCGGCCCCCCCCTTGACCCGCCCCAGCGCCATCAGGAAGCTCGATTCCGATGGCGCCAGCAATTTGTCCTCGGTGATGGTGCCGGGTGTCACCAGCCGCACCACGTCGCGGCGCACCACCGATTTGCCGCCGCGTTTTTTCGCCTCGGCCGGATCCTCGATCTGCTCGCAGACGGCGACGCGAAAACCCTGGCCGATCAGCTTCTGCAGATAGTCGTCGGCGGCATGCACCGGCACGCCGCACATCGGAATGTCGAGGCCCTGGTGCTTGCCGCGTTTGGTCAGCACAATGCCCAGCGCCCGGCTCGCCTTCTCGGCATCGTCGAAGAACAGCTCGTAGAAATCGCCCATGCGGTAGAACAGCAGCGAATCCGGGTTCGCCGCCTTGATCTCGATGAACTGTTCGATCATCGGCGTAGCACCCGGTGCGGCGACCGGCGTCGGCGTCAAGGGCGCAGCGGTATCGTTGTCGGAAGGGATCATATCCATGGCCGCACGCTAGCAGATGTGGCCGGGCGGTTTAATGCCGGCGGCTGTGGAAAACAGGGGACGACGGCGGTTCCGAGGGCTCGCAACGAATCTCAGCTGCCAAAGGCCACTCAGGTTGCGCCGGGCGAGGGCCAAGCCCTATGATCTCTAGGGCGAGATTATGGGGAATCGTGGGTGGACCAGGACAAGCAGGAGACGTTCGATGAGATGGTTGGTCCCGTCGAGTCGACGATCACGCGTCTGTTGCTTTTGGCGGCACGACGCGCCGATCGAACCAGGAACAAACTGAGGGTTGCGGCGCGCAAGCGGTTGCCCTTCATCCTCCCGGCGCGCGGCCCGCTGTCCGATCTCGATGGCGGCATCGAGATTGCGGCCCATGTCTTCAATCGCGATCCGCTGGTGCTGTACATGCCGGTCGGCGGTCCTCGCCCTCTCTATCCGCTGGCGGCGATTGGCCGGCGCCTGGCGTCACGCCAGGTCACGTTCCTGATGATGCCGAGCTGGACGTTCGAAAGGCCTGATGTCGTCGCCCGGATGGGCCGCGACCTTGACTGGTATGCCAGGCACTTTCCCCTGCATGAGGTCATCTTCCTGTGCAACACCGAGGAAGAGCGCCGTCTGATCGCCGCGGTCGGCGGCAATGCCATCTTCTCCAATCACAATCTGATGATATCGGAAAACGTCTTTCGACCGCTGCCGGATGTGCCGGCCGAATTCGACGCCGTCTACAATGGCCGCATCTCGCCGACAAAGCGTCACCATCTTGCATTCGAAATCGAACGACTGGCGCACGTCACCTATTCGATCGGCGAACTGCCTCCCGCCGCCGCCCGGGCCTTCATCCGGCGTCTGCAGGCACAGTCGCCGCTTCACCGCATCGTCAATCCGATCGTCGATGGCATGCCCGGAAGACTGACAGCCAGCGAGGTCAACCGCGCCTACAACCAAGCCGCGGTCGGGCTCTGCCTGTCGGCAAGCGAAGGCGCGATGTATTCCTCGATGGAATATCTCATGGCCGGGCTGCCCATCGTCAGCACGCCGAGCCTCGGCGGCCGCGATGTCTATTTCGATCCGGACTATTGCATCATCGCCGACCCGGAACCGGCGGCCATCCGCCGCGCCGTCGAGACCTTGCGCGACCGCGCCATACCACGCGAGGAAGTACGCGGCAGGACGCTCGAGAAGGTTCGCGCCCAGCGCATCGAGCTTATGGCCTATCTGTCGGCGCTTCTGCGACGCAAAGGCAGCAGCGCCCCACCAATCGAGACTTGGCCGTTTTCCGGCACGCAGGGCCTGATGCGATGGGGACCGGTGCGCGACCAGGCGCGGGACTTTGCCGCGCTCGCCAGCGGGTCCGGCCGGCCCTGACCGGATAAATTCTCAGGGATGCACGAGATCGCTTGTCGGTTTACAGCGGCGGCGTGTAGCCTTAGGGAACTTTAAAAAACACGCGCCCGTCTCAAGGGTGCCGCATGGGCGAGGAAATCAAAAGCATCATGGCCAGGAAAACCGAAAACAACGGTCCCTCCGTCAGCGCGCAGGAAGCGCTGGAGTTCCACTCCATGGGCCGCCCCGGCAAGCTGGAGGTCGTCGCCACCAAGCCGATGGCAACGCAGCGCGATTTGAGCCTCGCCTATTCGCCGGGTGTCGCGGTTCCTGTCCTGGCCATCGCAGAGGACCCCAGCCGCGCCTTCGACTATACGACGCGCGGCAATATGGTCGCCGTCATTTCCAATGGCACCGCCATTCTCGGCCTCGGCAATCTCGGCGCGCTGGCTTCCAAGCCGGTGATGGAAGGCAAGGCGGTGCTGTTCAAGCGCTTTGCCGATGTCGATTCCATTGATCTGGAAGTCGACACCGAGGATGCCGACGAGTTCATCAACTGCGTGCGCTTCCTTGGCCCGTCCTTCGGCGGCATCAACCTCGAGGACATCAAGGCGCCGGAGTGCTTCATCATCGAGCAGCGGCTGCGCGAATTGATGGACATCCCGGTTTTCCACGATGACCAGCACGGCACCGCCATCATCTCGGCCGCCGGCCTGATCAACGCGCTGGAAATCACCGGCCGCGACATGAAGACCACCAAAATGGTCTGCAACGGCGCCGGTGCCGCCGGCATCGCCTGCATCGAACTGATGAAGGCGATGGGCTTTACCCCCGACAACATCATCCTGTGCGACACCAAGGGCGTCGTCTACCAAGGCCGCACCGAGGGCATGAACCAGTGGAAGTCGGCGCATGCGGTCAAGACCGAGACGCGCTCGCTGGCCGAGGCACTCGATGGCGCCGACGTCTTCCTCGGCCTGTCGGCCAAGGGCGCGCTGACCACCAAGATGGTGCAGTCGATGGCCAAGAACCCGATCATCTTCGCCATGGCCAACCCCGACCCGGAAATCACGCCCGAGGAAGTGGCCGAGATCCGCACCGACGCCATCATGGCCACCGGGCGTTCTGATTACCCCAATCAGGTCAACAACGTGCTCGGCTTCCCCTATATCTTCCGTGGCGCGCTGGATGTACGCGCGACCACCATCAATGACGACATGAAGATCGCCGCCGCCCGGGCGCTCGCCGAACTGGCGCGCAAGGACGTGCCCGACGACGTCGCTGCCGCCTATCAGGGCAACCGGCCGAAATTCGGCCCCAACTACATCATCCCGGTGCCGTTCGACCCGCGCCTGATCTCGGCCATCCCGATCGCGGTGGCCAAGGCGGCGATGGAATCCGGCGTCGCCCGCAAGCCCATCCTCGACCTCGACCGCTACCAGCAGGAGCTGTCCGCCCGCCGCGACCCGATCGCCTCGACCTTGCAGCGCATCTACGACCGTGTCCGCCGCCAGCCCAAGCGCATCGTCTTCGCCGAGGGCGAGGAGGAGCAGGTGATGCGCGCCGCCGTCTCCTATGTGAACCAGCGGCTCGGCACCGCCATCCTGCTCGGCCGCGACGATGTCATCAAGGAAAACGCCAGGAACGCCGGCATCGAGCTCGACAAGCAAGGCATCGAGATCATCAATGCCCGGCTGTCGCGCCGCAACGGCATCTACACCGACTATCTCTACGAGCGCATGCAGCGCAAAGGTTTTCTGTTCCGCGATTGCCAGCGCCTGATCAACAACGACCGCAACCATTTTGCCGCCTGCATGGTGGCGCTGGGCGATGCCGACGGCATCGTCACCGGCGTCACTCGCAACTATTCCACCGCGCTCGAGGACATCCGCCGCGTCATCGACGCCAGGCCGGGCCATTGCGTCATCGGTGTCTCGATCGTGCTCGCGCGCGGCCGCACCGTGCTCGTCGCCGATACCGCCGTGCACGATATGCCCAATGCCGAGCAGATCGCCGACATTGCCGAGGAGGCCGCCGGCTTTGCCCGCCGCATGGGCTACGAGCCACGGCTCGCCATGCTCGCCTATTCCACCTTCGGCCATCCGCAGGGCGAGCGCTCCGAGCGTGTCCAGGAAGCGGTGCGCATCCTCGACAAGCGCCGCGTCGACTTCGAGTATGACGGGGAAATGGCCGCCGACGTCGCGCTCAACGCCCGCGCCATGGCGCAATACCCGTTCATCCGCCTGACCGGCCCGGCCAATGTGCTGATCATGCCGGCATTCCACTCGGCCTCGATCTCGACCAAGATGCTGCAGGAACTCGGCGGCTCGACCGTCATCGGCCCGCTGCTGGTCGGCCTCAACAAACCGGTGCAGATCGTCTCGCTCAACGCCAAGGATTCAGACATCGTCAACATGGCGGCCATCGCGGCGTATAGCGCGGGGGCTTGACGCCCGCGCTGCGGACGAAAAAGCCGACGGGTGAGCCCGCGAACGCTTTTCGAGTGAGGCAAGGCCCGAAGCCATAACGGAAGGCAGACTGACGAACGGCCGCCCCGGAGCGCGCAACCCCAGGAATCTCGCGATTCCAGCCGAATTGGTCGCAAATCGCCAATTTCCATAAGGGATTGATAATACTCGACTGCTATAGGGGACGTTCTTGCCCATGCCCTTACGGCATTCGGGCGCGCTCAGACCGCCAAAACGGGGGTGCGGCCATGAAGCATGACACGGTTTCAGTGGTCGGCCAGGGGGTCGTCCACGACGAGCGCCTGGATGCGCTGCTCAGCATCACCGGCCGCATGGACGGCTATCTCTACCGTTGCCGCAACGATTCCTCCTACACCATGCTCTACATCAGCGACGGCATTTTCACCGTCAGCGGCTATCGACCCAGCGATTTCATTCACAACGCGGTGCGCGACTACGTCTCGGCGATCCACCCGGACGATCTCGCCGCTGTCTATGCCGCCGTAGACACCGCGCTTGCGGCGCGCTGCAACTGGAACGTCGACTACCGCATCGTGCCGCAGGCAGGCGAACCGCTCTGGGTGCGCGAGATCGGCGGCGGCGTCTGGGATGACGCCGGCGAGCTCGAATTCCTCGAGGGTTTCGTCGTCGACATCAGCGATCGCAAGGTTGTTGAGGACCTCAATGCCGAACTGCTGCTCGAACTCAAGGCCGCCAACGAAGAGCTCTCCGTGCAAAAGCGCGAGATCGAGCTGGCCAAGCAGCATAGCGACCACTCGGCCAACCACGATGCATTGACCGACCTGCCCAACCGCCGCGCCTTTCACAACGAACTGAGGTCGGTGATCGACCGCTGCGACAGTACCGGCCAGGCAGCCGGCCTGCTGTTCATCGATCTCGACAGGTTCAAGAAGGTCAACGACACGCTCGGCCACGAGGCGGGTGACGCGCTCCTGCTGGAGGTGTCGGGCCAGCTTCGCACGATCCTGCGCAGCGCCGATTTCGTGGCGCGGCTCGGCGGCGACGAGTTCGCCTTCCTGTTTTCGGGCGCGGCCGACCAGGCCCGTCAAAAAGCCGTGCGTGTCGCCGAACGCATCCTGGAGAAGCTGCGCATCAAGGTACCGACGCCGACTGGCGCCATCCATGTCGGCTGTACGGTTGGCGTCGCCATCTATCCGTCGGAAGCGCCCGATTCGGAGGCGCTGATAACGCTCGCCGACCGGCTGATGTACATCGGCAAGAAAAGCGGCCGCAACCGCCTGGTCACCGCCGAGGCGTTGGAACTCGGGCCGACCTCCGACGACCTTCGCCGCACCGCCTGAGCGGGGCGCCGGATAGCCTGATCTGGCAGCGGGTCCATTCTCGTCCCTAAATGAAACGGCCCGCAGCGACGTGCTGCGGGCCGTCTCTGTACAATCGGTAGGCTATTAGAACGAGCGCTGGAAGCGGAGGATGCCGCCGATCGCGTCGGAATTGCTCTTGTCGAAATTGTCGTAGTAGTCGGCTTCGGCGGTGATCGTGTAGCCAGGAACGATGGTGTAGGCGATGTTCGCCGCCACGGCGAAGTCCTTGGCATCGGTGTACGAGACTTGGGCGTTGAGCGCGGTCTTCTTGTTGATCGTGTAGGTTCCGCCGCCCCAGACGGCGAAGTTTCCGGTCCACGGCTTGTAGAAGTTCGTTGCCTTGTTGTCATCGGTGCCATAGCCGCCCATCACGAACAGCGTCAGGTCCGCGGTCGCCTTGACGTCAAGGCGGACCTTGCCGGCCCATTCTTCCCAGTTGCTGTTGTAGGCGCCGACCGCGGTGATCGAGCCCCAGTCGCCCTTGTACTTCACGCCGCCGACGATATGCGGAACATAGCTGTCGATGGTCTCGGCGCCCGAACCTTCTTCGAGCGAAGCCACCGCCGAGAAGCCGCTGCCGGCATCGAAGTAGTAGCTGATCAGGCCGGTGTCCTTGAGACCATAGGGGATGATGGTGTCCTGGACGACGTTGCCGGCGTAGCCGATGAACGAGTCATAGACGGTTTCGTCCTTACCGACCCGCAAGCCGCCAAGCTGGATCCAGGCGAAGTGCAGGTCGACAGCCTTGTTGCCGGCCTCGCTGAACACCACGCCGCCTTCCGTAACGTTGCTATTGCCCCAGTTGAAACGGGTCTCGGTATAGGTCTTCAAGGTGCCGAGTTCGGTTTCCTGGCCGGTCCACGTCTTCAAATTGAAGCGAGCGTTCTTGTTCCAGGTCTGCTGCTGGTCGCCGTCCATGCGGTCATGCGTCGTTGCGCCGTCCAAGACGCGGCCGGCGTCGCCAAAGCTGGCGTCATAGCGGATGTAGCCACCGATGCGCAGGCAGGTTTCGGTGCCGGGGATGTAGAAGTAACCGGCGCCGTAGACGTCGCAAATCTTGACGTATTCGGCCGGTTCCGGCTCGGCGACGACGACCGCGTCGGCGGCGCGTGCACCCGAAACTGCGATCAGGGCCGCAGCGGAGCCGAGAAGAAGGCTCTTGATGTTCATTTTCTGAATCTCCAGTCAGTCAAAGGGTCAAAACAGGTCGGGCGTCCTGCTCATTCGCAGCGTTTCTGCCCCATCCCTACCATCGAAAAAGACGCGCACCGCGCCGCTTCTTCAGCTTCGACATGACCGATGCGGCGGCGGCGTTCAACACAGATCGTGGCGAAAGAGTGTTTTATGGATTCTTCCAAAAGTATTGTTGCGTAAATGCCACGAAAACCGAAATAAGATGGAACATGTGGCACATTCTGTACAAATTTATGTGCCAAATGCCTGATCGAGCGACTCAAACAATATTACAAAATTATGAAACATTAGTTGGCTAATACGCCGGTGATCGGTTCTGTCCAAAACCTTGATTCCATGCCTGAAATCAGGCCAGGGAGGATCCTCGCGCGGCCTTCACAACATCCTGCACCAAGTCCTGCTTGAGCATTTCAATCGGGATGCGGCCACCGAGCTCGGGTGAAGGACGGTTCAGCCATGACCACGCAAGCCTTGGATTGGCGATCAGCGAAAGCACCTCGCTTATGCCGGGCGCCGGCCTGCCGTCGATGAACTGACCAAGGGGGAAAACGTGTTTGCGGCCGCCCTTGCGCAGCGCAATAACCTCATTGCGTTTTTGCCAGCGATGCAATGTCGAGCGCGGAATGCGAAAATTCTCTTCCAGATAGGTCGAACCGGCGACCTCGCCCGCCCAATCCTCAATCAGCAACGATTGAAGATCGTTGATTCGCTCGCGCTGCGAAGCGGGTTTCCGGCTGTCGATTGCCGACGCCAAGGTCGCGCTTTCATCCCGGCTATTCGCTGCGTCGCGGTGTGCGGCTGCTATTGTGTGGACGAACTCAGAGGCCAGGGCTCTCCATTCACCCTTATAGGAGCTGATCGCGCGCCGCTGTGCTTGCGGCAGGAAAGGCAGGCTGGCGGCGACGCTGCCGGCAAAGGCACTGGTTGAAACTAGGGTCTGTGTGTCAAGAGCGACGCCGTGCCGGATCAGCGCCTGTTGCACCGCTTCCGCCACCAGGCCTGCCAAGGCATCCTGCGAGATCCCATCCATCGGATTTTGAAATCTGGTCACGTATCTGCCTTGCGGGCCACGCGCTCTCTTCCCCAGCCGCGGCCAATTGAAATGGCTACAACAGGAAGCGGAAATGGCAACAACAGCAGACACAGCGACCCGTCAGGTTGCTGTCTTGCACCGAACACCCCAACTGATTGTGGACGTCCCGAAATGTCAGTCGCGGGACGTCTCAGTTTGCATGTAGGTGCGATGTGTGACAGGCGCACGACAGATGGCGTCGTCTGACGCTCATCAGGGGTGACGCAGCCGGACCTACAGCAGCCCGGCTAGTTGGGCCGCGCTGCGCAGATTCTGCCGCGGTCGCGGGCCGAGCTGCTGGATGACGAGTCCGGCGGCCAGCGAGCCGAGATCGCCGCAATCCTTCAGGCTGCGTCCCGTGGTGTAGCCGTAGAGGAAGCCGGCGGCATAGAGGTCGCCGGCGCCGGTGGTGTCGACCAGTTCGCGGATCGTCGTCGCCTGGATGGTGACGGTCTCGTCGCCGCGCACGATCACCGAACCTTTTTCGGAGCGGGTGACGGCGCCGATCTTGCAGTCCTTGCGGATAGCCTCCAGCGCCTCGTCGAAGGATTTGGTCTGGTAGAGCGACTTGATCTCGTGGCTGTTGGCAAAGACGATGTCGACGGTGCCCGAGCGCATCAGCTCGAGGAACTCGTCCCGGTAGCGGTCGACGCAGAACGAATCCGAGAGCGTCATCGACACTTCGCGCCCGGCGGCGTGCGCCAGCCGTGCCGTCTGCCGGATCGCCTCCTTGGCGCGCGGCGGATCCCATAGATAGCCCTCGAAATAGGTGACCTTGGCGCTAGATGCCTTGTCGGCCTCGACGTCTTCCGGGCCGAGCTCGACGCAGGCGCCGAGATAGGTGTTCATCGAACGCTCGCCGTCGGGGGTAACGAAGATCATCGAGCGGGCCGTCGGCGGCTGGCCCTCAAGCGGCTTGGTGTCGAAGGCGACGCCTTGCGCATGGATGTCATGGGCATAGATCTCGCCGAGCGGGTCGTTCGACACCTTGCCGAAGAAGGCGGCGCGGCCGCCGAAGCTGGCGACGCCGGCCGCCGTGTTGCCGGCGCTGCCGCCGGAGGCTTCGATCGCCGGACCCATGCGGCTGTAGAGCAGTTCGGCGCGCCTGGTGTCGATCAGGTTCATCGCGCCCTTGATGATGCCGTTCGTCTCGAGAAACGCCTCGTCGCACTGGGCGATGATGTCGACAATGGCATTGCCGATGCAAAGAACGTCATAATCCGGCATCAATATCTCCGCCAATAACCCTGCCGGCTTTCTGCCACGCCGACCCGGCGCGGGTCTAGCGATTTGGCGCGGCTTTGCCTAGCCGACAAATACGGGGGTCGCCCACGCTTCGAGGCGCAGCGACAATTCGACCGTGGCAGAAGCATTTCACCCCGGCGTTGCCTACAAGCATGTCGATCACTTCCGAAGGCGCCAACCAGCCATGCCCGCAAAAACCGATTTGAAGACCGAGCTGGCGCTGCTCCTCGTGCTGGCGGTGCTATGGGGGGCGTCCTACAGCTTCATCAAGATCGGCGTCGAGACGATCCCGCCGGTAACGCTGATCGCAGCCAGGACCTTGATCGCGGGCGGCATTCTTCTCGCCATCATCCGCTGGCGCGGCTTGGCCTTGCCGGGCGATGCGGCAAGCTGGCGCCGTTTTGCGTTCCAGGCCTGCCTCAACAGCGTCGTGCCGTTCACGCTGATCGCCGCGGCCGAGCGCTCGGTGGACGCGAGCCTGGCGACGATCCTGAACGCCACGTCGCCGATCTTCACCTTCCTGCTGACCGCCCTCATCACCCGCCACGAGCCGGTGACCATGCGCAAACTGTTCGGCGTCGGCGCCGGCATAGCCGGCATATGCCTGATCATCGGCACCCAGGCGCTTGGCGGCCTTGGCCATCAATTGTGGGCGCAGCTTGCCATCGTCGCGGCGACCATTTGCTATGCCGGTGCCGCCATTTTCGGCCGCAGCTTCAAAGGGCTCGATCCGATGCTGCCGGCCGCCGGCTCCATGCTTTGCGGCGCCGTCATGCTGGTCCCTTTGAGTCTCGTCTTCGACCGGCCATGGACGCTGGCGCCGTCGACGGCGTCGATCCTCGCTTTGCTCGGCCTGTCGGTCTTTTCGACCGCGCTGGCCTTCTGCATCTATTTCCGCCTCATCCACACGCTGGGCTCGGTCGGCACGACGTCGCAGGCCTATCTCAGGGTGCCGATCGGCGTCGGCATCGGCGCTCTGTTCCTCGGTGAAAGCCTTGATCCGACGGCATGGTGGGGAATGGCCTTCGTCGTCGCCGGCGTGGCGGCAATGACCATTCCCGCCAACAAGCCGGCACTGGCGCGGTAGGGCGGTTTTCCGCCCGGAATTGCGTCCAGACAAAGAGTTCTCCGCGCTTGCGGCTTGCTCGCTCCCTGCCTATCTCGGAGAGGTTCGCTTCGCCAAAAGGTTGGAAACGCCGTGATTTTCGATACCGCCCGCGCCGCCGCCAGCCGGCTGTTCTCGCCCGAATTGCGCTCGGTGTTCCTGAAGACGCTGGGGCTGACGCTGCTGGCGCTGGCAGCACTCTGGTTCAGCCTGACCAGCCTCGTGGGATGGCTGGCCTTGCCATGGCTCGAGGCAATGGTCCCTGGCCTGCCGTCCTGGGCCGGATGGCTGGGCGGCATCATTGCCGCCATCGCTCTTGCCTTCGGGATGGCGCTGCTCATCGCGCCGGTGACGGCGATCGTCGCCGGCCTGTTCCTTGACGATGTCGCCGAAGTGGTCGAAGGCACCGATTATCCCAGCGATCCGCCCGGCCGCGCCATGCCGGCATTGCGCTCGCTGGTGCTGTCGATACGGTTCTTCGGCGTCGTCATCCTGGGCAACCTTGTCGCCCTGCTGCTTCTGCTGGTGCCGGGCATCAACATCGCCGCCTTCTTCATCGTCAATGGCTACCTGCTCGGGCGCGAGTTCTTCGAATTCGCCGCCATGCGCTTTCGTCGGGAGGTCGACGCTCGCGCCTTGCGCAAGAAATACGCCGGCACGGTGTTTCTCGCCGGCCTGGTCATCGCCGCCTTCCTCGCCGTGCCGCTGCTCAACCTTTTGACGCCGCTGTTTGCCGCCGCCATGATGGTGCACCTGCACAAGGCGGTCTCGGCGCGCGAAGCAGCCCGCACTTCGCGGCGCTAGGCGTTTCTTCAGCGCAAGAGGAAGCCGCGTCCGAGCTCATCGTCGGGCTCGACGATGAATTCCGTCCGTCCTGAATAATAGGCGCGGCCGCCGACACGGGCGATGATGGCGTCATGCGGGCCGGTTTTCGCCGTCCGCGCGACCGCGCCGGAAAAGCGCGAGCCGGCGATGCTCTCGAAGGTCCGTGCCTGGCCGATTTCGATCTCGCCTTTGGCATGCATTGCCGCCAGCCGTGCGGTGACGCCGGAACCGGTCGGCGAGCGGTCGACTTCCGCTTCGGCGAAGACGCAGACATTTTTCGTCGCCTCGCCGGAAAACGCATCCTTGCCGTCGGTCAGGATGGTTCCGTAGAGGAACGCAAGGTCCGAATGATCTGGATGCGACAGCGGGAATTCGGCCTTGAGTTTTCCGGTCAGCGCTGTTGCCGCATCGACGAAATCACGCACGCGCTCGCGGCCGAATTGCAAGCCGAATTGGTGGCAATCGGCCAGCGCATAGAAGGCGCCGCCATAGGCGATGTCGAAGCTGATCGCGCCAAAACCCGGCAGCTCGATCGTCTGGTCGCGGGCGAACAGAAAAGCCGGCACGCTTTCGAACGACACCGCGCCGGCCTTGCCATCCCTGACCTCCACCGAAGCCACGATCAGCCCGCAGGGTGCTTCGATGTTGACGGTCGTCACCGGCTCCTGCCGCGCAACCAGGCCTTCGTCGATGGCGTAGCGGCCGAGCGCGATGATGGCGTGGCCGCACATAGTCGAATAGCCCTCGTTGTGCATGAACAACACCGCGAGGTCGGCGCCGGGAAGATCGGGCTCGACCAGCAGCGCGCCATACATGTCATAATGGCCGCGCGGCTCGAAGATCAGGATTTTCCTGAGATGATCGAGGTGATCGCGCACATAGGCGCGCTTTTCCAGGATCGTGCCTTTGGGGATGTCCGGGTAGCCAGCGGTGACGATCCTCAGCGGCTCGCCGCCGGTGTGCATGTCGACGACCTTGAGGGTCATGCGTTGAGGCCTGTTCTAACCTGAAGATTTGGAAAACAGCGCCTGCAATTTGCCGAACGGCATGGCGGCGCGGGCGAAGCCGAAAGTGCCGTCCTGCTGGATTTCGCGTGCCGCCGTCTCCAGCATGCCGAAAGCGAAATTAGCAAGCCACGGCCCGAGCGAGATGCGCTTGACCCCTGCCATGGAAAGGTCGGCAATGGTGAAGCCGGGCATCGCCATGACATTGACCGGCCTGGTCACCGCCGAGCAGACGGCGCGCAACGTCTCGACGTCGCCGAGCCCCGGCGCGTAGAGTACATCGGCGCCTGCCTTCTCGAAGGCCTGCAGCCGCTTGATGGTGTCGTCGATATCGGGCTTGCCCCACAAGAAATTTTCGGCCCGTGCGGTGAAGACGAAATCATGCTTCAGCGCTCGTGCCGCCTCGACCGCCGCGGCGACACGCTCGACCGCATGCGAAAAATCATAGATCGGCTTGTCCGGGTCGCCGGTGTGGTCCTCGATCGAGCAGCCGGCAAGGCCAGCCGCTTCGGCGGCAAAAATGGTCTCGGCGGCGCTGGTCGGGCTGTCGCCCTTGCCTTTCTCGAGATCGGCCGAAACCGGCAGGCTGGTCGCCGCCGTCACGTCGCGGCAATGGTGGATCATCTGGTCGAATGTCACCGCGCCGTCTGGCAGGCCGCGCGAAAAGGCAAAGCCGGCGCTGGTCGTCGCCAGCGCCTTGAAGCCGAACGAGGCCAACAGCTTGGTCGTGCCTACGTCCCACGGATTGGGCATGACGAAGGTCGAGGCGTGCAGGTCGCGAAAGATCTTGCCCTTGTCCATGAACGCTTCCCTTCATCTGTGGAATATGGGGCCGATTCTAGCGCGCCGAAATGCCCCGGGCAAACGAATGCGGTTGGCTCAGAAGCGTTTGGCGTTCTCTGCTGCCAATTTGTCCAGCGCGTCGGAATCCTTGACGTAGCGCGACGCTGCCTTGTCCCAGTGATAGGTGACGGAAATGGCGGTCGAGACGGCTGCGGGCGGCGCCTCGTCGCAGCTTTCTTCGCTCGGCAAGGTGGCGTCGGTCACCGTCACCTGGATGGCATTGCGGGGCTGGCCGTCGGCAATCGTCTGGAAAGCCGGTTCCTGCTGGCGGCGGTATGCGCACAGGTTCTCGTCGAAGGTAAAGATCATATCGATCAGTTCGAATTTGTCGTTGCGGATCATGATCAGCGGCGTGATGACATAGCCCTGGCTCGAATTGAAATGCGTGCTGGTGGTGATGAGCACGTCATCGCCGGCGTCGACGGACAGCTTGCCGGGTTCACGAAACGAGGTGCTGCGGTCGACGGCGACATTGACGGCGTCGAGCAGCGCCGGCTTGCCGGTGATGTCATACAGCGCCAGCACCGCATAGCCTTCGGCGCTGTCGGGGGAGTCGCCGAGGTCGAACAGCATGGCCAGCCGATCCTTGCCGCCGGCCTTGATGGCGAGCACGCCGGCGTCGGAAAAGCCCGTGGTGTCGGGTGGCGAGCCGCCGGAATCAGGGCCCTCTATATGGCGCATGTCGATCGGCAATCCACCCCGGTAGAAGCCGTTACTGTCCCCGGTCAGGTCTGGAATGACCATCCTGGCGAGGTCGAGATAGGTGGTTTTCCCACCGGGGATGGCGCTGCCGAGCTCCGGATAGTCAACGGCTTGCGCACTCGCCGCGGCCCACAGGCACGGCAACAGCACAAGGGCGAGGAGGAAACGAAGCAAAGCGGGTCTCATGCGTGGCCTCGGGTTGGCGGGCGGCACGCTAGCACGGACAATCGAGGCGTACAGCCTTGGGCTGACGGTCAGATCATTGGATCGGCACCAGCCCCGCGAGCTCGCGCATGTCATCGAACAGGATGCCGCCGGCTTCAGCCAGCCCGTCGCGGTCGGAGAGCGGATCGCCATGATAGGAAAACACCCGCATGCCGGCGGCGATGCCGGCTTGCGTTCCGGCGACGCTGTCTTCGATGACGATGCAATCGGCGGGCGCAAACCCCATCGTTTTCGCCGCGTGCAGGAAAAGGTCTGGGAACGGCTTGCCGCGACCGACCATGGTCGAGGAAAACAGCGCATGCTCGAACAGCGGCAGCAGCCCGGTCTGGCCGAGCGTGATGTGCATCTTCGACACCCGTGCCGAAGTGGCAACGCAATAGGCGATGCCGGCAGCCCGCACGGCTTCGACAAACTCCCGGACATAGGGGACAGCTTCCACGCCATGAGCAAACAGGTCCGGCAGGCCGGCATTCCAGCGGTCGACGAAATCGGCGCCGAGGCTGACGCCGGTCGCTTCGACCTCCTTCTGCACCGACACCATGCTGCGGCCGGAAAAATTCTTGCGGCAGTATTCGAAGCTTGTGGGATAGCCGGCGGCGGTCAGCCATTCGGCGAGGCGTCGATTGGCGAGATTCTCAGTATCGACCAGGATCCCGTCGCAATCGAAGATAACCAGTTTGGGTAGGGACATCAGGCCGTGCCGGTCGATCCGAAGCCGCCGGAGCCGCGCGCCGTGCCGCCGGCCAACGTGCGCTCCTCGACCGCCGCTTGCACCACCGAGGCAAAGACGATCTGGGCGATGCGCATGCCGCGCGTCACGGCAAAATCCTCATCGCCGAGATTGATCAGCAACACCTTCACCTCGCCGCGATAGTCGCTGTCGATGGTGCCCGGCGTGTTGAGAACGGTCAGCCCGTGCTTGAAGGCGAGGCCCGAACGCGGCCGGACCTGGCCTTCCATGCCTTCGGGAATTTCCAGGATCAGCCCGGTCGGCACCAAGGCGCGTTTGCCCGGCAAGATCAGCAGCGGCCGATCGTCGGGGACGGCGGCGCGCAAATCCATGCCGGCGGCGCCGGTGCTCTCATAGGCTGGAAGCGGTAAACCCTCACCATGCGGCAACCTGACGAAGCCGACGGAGGGACCGATGACGGAGGAGTTTTGGAGGGCTGCGCGCATAAAATCGATCCTATCGGCGCGAACGGCGATTCGGTCAATTCGTCCGCAACGCTATCAACGGCTTTCTTTGTGGCGTCACCGAGACCTCAACGCAGTTCCACCGGAACGACCGTCGTCTCCTTGATCTCTTCCATGACGAAGGATGCCGAGACATCCGACAACGCCACCTTGGCGATCAGCCGCTGGTAGAGCCGGTCATAGGCCTTTACGTCGGCGACGCGAGCCCGCAGCACATAGTCGAGATCGCCGGACATGCGGTAGACGCCGGTGATCTCGGAAAAGCCGGTCACCGCCGCTCGAAACTTCTGCAGCCAGTCCGGGTCATGGTTGGAAGTGCGGATCAGGATGAACACCGAAAGCCCGAGCCCGAGCTTGTCGGCATCGACCAGCGCCACCCGGCCGGTGATGACGCCGTCTTCCTCCAGCCGCTTCACCCGCCGCCAGCAGGCATTGCGCGACAGCGATATCTTTTCCGACAGCTGGTCGACCGACAGCGTACCGTCGCGTTGCAGCTCGGCCAGCAATCTGCGGTCGATTTCATCGATTCCCACTGACATGTGGGATATTTGTCCCAACAATTGGCCTGATACAAGGACAATTTGAGACAAGTGAACCAGATGGTCATGTCAGGATACTCATCATCGGGTCTTCATGCCCGACAGGAGGGGACCAACATGACGGCACGGCTTGCACGACTTTTCACCTCTCACCCGGCAGCGGTGGGCGAGAGCTATTTCGGCCATATGGCATTTGCCGCGTGGTTCTCGTCGCGACTGTTCCTGGCGGCAGGTGCTGCGCTCATTCACGCTTTCTTGCCGTTTATGTTCGATTCTACGGCAAGCCGAATCGTCCGCGAGCTTTACGAGCGGACGCACAACAGAGGCTCGCACGCGACCAAGGAACCGACGGCTCTTCCGGATCGTGCCTAGAGGACGATAAGCAATGTGCCGATGGGCGGCCTATCTTGGCGAAGCGGTCTTCCTCGAAGACATTGTCACCGCGCCCTGCCATTCGCTGATCGCCCAGAGCCATTGCGCCCAGGAAGCGAAGTCGCCGACCAATGGCGACGGTTTCGGCCTCGCCTGGTACGGCGATCGGCCCGAGCCCGGCCTCTACCGTGACATCCTGCCGGCCTGGTCGGACCCCAATCTGAAGAGCCTGTGCCGGCAGATCAAATCCGGTCTGTTTCTCGCCCATGTCCGCGCCTCGACCGGCGGCGCCACCAGCCGCATGAACTGCCACCCTTTCATTTCCGGCCGCTGGTCGTTCATGCACAATGGCCAGATCGGCGGCTTCGAAAAAATCCGCCGCACACTGGAGAATTCACTCTCCGACGCCGTCTTCGACCAGCGCGAAGGCACCACCGATTCCGAACTCTTTTTTCTCTTGATGATCGACGAGGGCCTGTCCGACGATCCACAAGGCGCCGTGTCGCGCGCCACCAGCCGCGTCGTCGATGCCTCGCGCCGCGCCGGAATTGAGCCGGCTTTGAAACTCACCGCGGCCTTCTCGGATGGCGTGTCGCTCTATGCCGTCCGCTATGCCAGCGACAATCACGCACCGACGCTCTACACCTCCACCTTCGGCAAGGGCACCGGCCGCTGCATCGTCTCGGAACCCTTCGACCGCGACGGCGGCGACTGGCAGGCGATCCCGCCCTCGAGCTTCGTCACCATGACCATATCAGGCATCACCATCCGCGCGTTCGTGCCCGCCGCAGCCAAGCTGGCGCTGGTCGGCTAGGGCATAGTTCAGGTCGCATTCCTTCGCGCCCCCCTCTGTCCTACCGGACATCTCCCCCACGGGGGGGAGATTGGATGTCACCGCGGTTTTCGCGAATCTCCAACGTCTAAAAGAATGGCGCGGCCGGCCAAGCTGCCGATCTCCCCACCCGTGGGGGAGATGTCCGGCAGGACAGAGGGGGGCGCCGTAGAGCGCTGACCCAACCGACCTCCGCAGCGCAATTCCGATCAAGCGCTGCCAAGGTTCAAATGCTGAACTCTGCTTGAAGCCGCGCTGCAATCCGCCATTTTGGCAAGGAGTGCGGCCAGCAAGCCGGAGCATTTGATCATGAACCCCGTTTTCTCTTCGACAATTGATCTCGCTGCCGCGATCCGTGACCGGAAAATCTCCGCCCTCGAAGCGCTGGATGTCCATCTGGCGCAGATCGACGCGCAGAATGAGGCGGTGAACGCAGTCATCAACCTCGACAGGGAAGGGGCGCGAGAGCGCGCGAAAAAAGCCGACGCAGCGCAGGCGCGCGGCGACGCCGTCGGTCCATTGCACGGCGTGCCGTTCACGCTGAAGGACACCCACGAAACCGCAGGCATGAAGACCACGGTCGGCTTTCCACCCTTTGCCGACTATGTAGCCAAGGAGGATAGCCCGGTCGTTGCCCGATTGAAGACTGTCGGCGGTGTGCTGATGGCCAAGACCAATGTGCCGACCATGCTCTCCGACTGGCAGTCGAACAATCCGCTGTTCGGCCGCACCAGCAATCCGTGGAACCGCGCGCGCACGGCGGGTGGCTCCAGCGGCGGCGCGGCGGCTGCCGTTTGCTCGGGCATGACGCCTTTCGATGTCGGCACCGACATGCAGGCTTCGATCCGCCTGCCGGCTGCGTTCTGCGGCGTCTATGGCCTCAAACCCACCGAGCACCGCATCTCGCTGGCCGGCGCCTTTCCCGATCCGGGCGGCGCTGCGCGCAGCGTGCGGCTGATGTCCTGCCTCGGCCCGCTGGCGCGGACCGTCGACGATCTGGCGCTGATCTACAAAATCATCGCCGGGCCGGATGGACGCGACACCGACCTTGCGGCTGTACCGGTAGAGGACATCCCGGCGGTCGACCTCAAGACACTGCGTATCGCCTTCGCTCCTGCCTTTCCAGGGTTTCCGGTGGCTGCCGCCATCAGCGCCGCTGTCGAAACTCTGGCAAGGCAACTCGCGACCGCAGGCGCGACCGTCGAAGAAGCAGAACTCCCAGAACTCGACCTGCACGACGATCTGGCCGAGGGCGGAGCACTGATCGGCATGATGCTGGAGGCCGCACAGCCGCAGCCATCCGAGCAGCCGACGCCGGTGTCGCGATGGTTTGAAGCGCTCGCTCGTCGCGACAGGTCGATCCTGGCCTGGGACCGGGGTTTCGAAAACTGCGATGCCTTGTTGTGCCCGGTCGCCATGACCACGGCTTTTGCGCATTGCGAGCCGGGGACGCCGATCGCGGTCGATGGCAAGGAGCAAAGCTACTGGATGCTGCCGGCCTATGGCGCGGTGTTCAACTATTCCGGCCATCCGGCGCTGACGATACCCGGCGGGCAGGACCGCGATGGCTTGCCCATCGGCCTGCAGCTGGTCGGCAAGCGCTGGTCTGAGGCGCGGCTGCTTGGCATCGCCAAGGCGATGGAGCCGCTGACCGGCGACTTTCGCCGTCCGCCCGGCTATTGAGCGAAACGCGACAGGCCGTAAGGCGCAAGCAGCGGGTCGCGCTCGCCGTCGAGGATTTCGCGGGTAGCGAACAGGCCGACGGCCGGCGCCAGGGTGATGCCGGAATGCATGACCGCGACATAGACGCCGGCGACACTTTCGGCGCGGCCAATGATCGGAAAACCGTCGACCGGATTGGGGCGATAGCCGACCGTGTGGAAATTCAGTTCCAGTCCGTCGGCGCCGCGCAAGGCTGCCTTCATTGCCGCGAACAAGTCGCGCGCCGTGGCGTCAGGGTTTTCGCCCGGATCGCCGCCGGCGAAATCCGAGCCGGCGATGATGCGGCCCTCTGCTGTCTGGCGCATATGCAGCTTCTCGGCGTGCACCAGGCCGTTGAGCAGCTTTTTGTAAGGCCGCGAGTGGACAATCAGGCCGGCCGGTGTCTCGATCGGCAGCTTGATGCCGGTGGTCGACGAGATGGCCGGTGCGCCGGCGCCGGCTGCGATCACCACCTCGTCGGCGGCCATCGTCTCGCCCGAAATGACCACGCCTGTCACTTTGCCGTTGAACAGAGCCAGCCTGTCGACGATTCCCGTGACCACCCGTGCGCCGCGCCGTTCTGCATCAGTCAGCAACGCCTTGGCCGCCGCAACCGGCTCGGCCACGCCTTCCTCCGCGACATAGACAGCGAATTCCGGAGGCTCGACCAGGTTGGGCTCGATCTGCGCCGCGCGCTCGCGGCCAACGCGTTCGATGCCGTAGCCCCATGAAGAGTGTTCAGCCGCATAGGCTTCGAGCCTGTCGGCCGGCAGATCGAAGCATAGGCCGCCGCACCAGGCGAGCGGCAGGCCGGGCAGCTCATTTGCCAGCCGTTTCCACTCGGCCATGGCGCGGATGCGCAGCCGGAAATAGATCTCGGGATTGCCCCAGCTGGCGTTGATCCAGGCAAAGGAGTTCGGCGTCGCGACGCCACCTGCGCCGCTCTCTGAGATCACCGTCACCTGCGCGCCGGCCTTGCTGAGATGCCGGGCGATGGAGGCGCCGATGATGCCGGCGCCGATGACGATGACTTGCTTGCTCATGCTGGACCTTTGCCGGATTGGCCCTTCTGATGCCATTGCGGCGGCCTGATCTCAAGACCCGGCAAGGAGGCTGCGGCCAAAACTGTTCGACAGGCCGGAAAAGCGCTGCTAGAAGCCCGCCACCACATGGGATTCCACAAATTGGCTGAAGACATCACGCAGGCGGTGGCGCGCCGCCGCACCTTCGCGATCATCGCGCACCCCGACGCCGGCAAGACGACGCTCACCGAAAAGCTGCTGCTGTTCGGCGGCGCCATCCAACTTGCCGGTGAGGTCAAGGCCAAGAAGGACCGCATCCAGACCCGATCCGACTGGATGAAGATCGAGCGCGAGCGCGGCATTTCGGTCGTCACCTCGGTGATGACCTTCGAGTATGAGGACAATGTCTTCAACCTGCTCGACACGCCCGGCCACGAGGATTTCGCCGACGACACCTATCGCACGCTGTCGGCGGTCGATAGCGCTGTCATGGTCATCGATGCCGCCAAGGGCATCGAGCCGCGCACGCTGAAGCTGTTCGAGGTCTGCCGCCTGCGCGACATCCCGATCATCACCTTCATCAACAAGATGGACCGCGAAAGCCGCGACCCGTTCGAAATCCTCGACGAAATCGAACAGAAGCTGGCGCTGGATACCGCGCCGATCACCTGGCCGATCGGCCGCGGCAAGACCTTTTCCGGCACCTATCATCTGTCGCAGAACGCCGTGCGCCGGGGCGACGCGGAGAAGGACCGCACACCGGTCAACGGCCCCGATTCCAACCGCGTCGCCGGACTGCTGCCGGAGAACGAGCGCGAAGCCTTCATCGAGGAGCTGGAGCTCGCGCGGGAAGCTTGCCGACCCCTTGATATTGACGCCTTTCGCGAAGGCCATCTGACGCCGGTCTATTTCGGCTCGGCGCTGCGCAACTTTGGCGTCCGCGACCTGATCGAGGCGCTCGGCAACTACGGTCCGCCGCCGCGCGCGCAGGAGGCCGACACCCGCAAGGTCGAGGCCACCGAGGACAAGATGACCTCGTTCGTTTTCAAGATCCAGGCCAACATGGATCCGAACCACCGCGACCGCATCGCCTTCGTCCGCGTCTGCTCCGGCAAGCTCGAGCGCGGCATGAAGGCCAAGCTGGTGCGGACCGGAAAGCCGATGAGCCTGTCGGCGCCGCAATTCTTTTTTGCCCGCACCCGCGTCACCGCCGACGAAGCCTTTGCCGGCGACGTCGTCGGCATTCCCAACCACGGCACGTTGCGCATCGGCGACACGCTGACCGAGGGGGAGGAAATCCTGTTCAGAGGCGTGCCGAATTTCGCTCCGGAAATCTTGCGCCGCGTTCGCCTCGGCGACGCGATGAAGGCCAAGAAGCTTAAGGAAGCGCTGCACCAGATGGCCGAGGAGGGCGTCGTGCAGCTGTTCTCGCCCGAGGATGGCTCACCGGCCATCGTCGGCGTCGTCGGCGCGCTGCAGCTCGACGTGCTGAAGGAGCGGCTGAACTTCGAATATACGCTGCCGGTCGAATTCGAGATGTCGCGCTTTTCCGTCTGCCGCTGGATTTCGGCCGACGACAAGGCCGAGGTCTACCGCTTCATCGAGGCGCATCGCGGCGACATCGCCCGCGACCTCGACAACGACCCGGTGTTTCTGGCCCAGCACGCCTTCTCGCTCAACTACGAAGCCGAGCGCTGGAAGGCGATCCGGTTTGCCGCGATCAAGGATTATCAGGTCCGCGACAAGGCGGCGTAAAGTGCACTCTTCCCTTCTCCCACAAGGGGAGAAGGGGAAGAGCGCGCGGTGCTCAGCCTCTTGCCGCCTCTTCGATCTTGGCGATGTCGATCTTGCCCATCTGCATCATCGCATTCATCGCCCGGCCGGCCTTGGCCTGGTCCGCATCCCCAAGCAGGCGCGGCAGCTGTTCCGGCACGACTTGCCAGGAAACGCCGAACTTGTCCTTCAGCCAGCTGCAACGGCCGGGTTCGCCGCCTTCGGTCAGCCTGTCCCAGAAATGGTCGACCTCTTCCTGGTTCTTGCAGTCGATCGAAAGCGAGATCGCCTCGGTGAATTTGTATTGCGGTCCGCCGTTAAGCGCCAGGAACGGGACGCCATCGAGTTCGAACGAGGCCACCAGCACCTTGCCTTCGAGAGCGTGGCCCTTGGGCCAGCGCGTTGTGCTCAGCACCTTCGAATTCTTGAAGATGGATATGTAGTGGTTCATCGCTTCTTCGGCCTGGTCGTCGAACCACAGGAAGGTGGTGATCTTTTGCATCGTCGTTCTCCTCGGTGTTTAGGGTTGCGGCGGCTTCTTTTGGGGGAAGGGTCAAGCGGCGCCCTTCGCGGCGTCCTGCAGGGAAGCGAGATAGGAATCGAGCTGGGCGCAGCTGTCGGCCATGCCGCTGGTCATGCCGGTGCCGAGCGCGCCGTCGCGCGCCGCCTGCGAGGCGTAAAGCACCGTCTGCGTCAGCAGCGTTTTGCCGGTGTGATCGGCAAAGGTCACCGTTCCAATCGTCTCGCCACCGGTCCAATCCTCGTCGAACAGTTCGGTGGCGACGATCCGGCTCGGCCGCACGATCTCGCGATAGGCTCCGCTCATGCCCATGCTGCGACCGTCGCGGTGTTGCCAGACATAGCGTGTCGCGCCGCCCACCCTGAGGTCGATTTCGCACACCGCCAGCCGCCAGCCGTCGGGGCCGTGCAGCCAGCCTTTCAAAAGCTCCGGCACGGTCCAGCAGTCGAAGACCATCGGCCGCGGCGCATCGAAGATGCGGGTGATCTGGACTTCACGGTCGCTCGGCGTGGTCACGGTCAATGTCGCAACGGTCGAGCCGGGCAAGGTGGTGGTGCTCACGATTGTCCTCCTGCGCTTGTCTGTTTGCCCAAGGACGTCCGGCCAACTGTCGATCCGACACGGCCCTTGATTTTCTTTCGGCTATTGGCCGGCCTCGCCGGGAGCCTTTTCGGCCTGCATGGCGCCCAGCAGGGCGTCGAGGCGCTGGAAATTGCCTTCCCAGATCTTTCGGTAGCGCTCCAGCCAGTCATTGGCTTCGGCCAGCGGCTTCGCCTCCAGCCGGCACGGCCGGCGCTGCGCGTCGCGGCCGCGTGAAATCAGCCCCGCGGCTTCCAGCACTTTCAGATGCTTGGAGATCGATGGCTGGCTCATCGCGAACGGTTTGGCCAGTTCCATCACCGAGGCCTCCCCCTGGATGAGGCGGGCAAGGATCGCGCGGCGCGTCGGATCGGCAAGCGCGGCAAAGGTGGCGTCGAGCTGGTTCATTTCACGTCCATAGCCAATTAGATATATACCTATTTGGCTATATACAGCTGAACGCCCCTCGTCAACCCGCTTGCGCCATGCGCTCTGGCGCATCGCAAAATTGTGGCCATACCAGATTGTGGCGTCTATAACGCCTGCGGTCCGAATTCAGCGCCGCCGCGCCAGCCATCGAGCGCAGCCAGCCACCAAGGAAAAAATATGCCTGCCTATCGTTCCCGCACCACCACCCATGGCCGCAACATGGCCGGCGCCCGCGGTCTCTGGCGCGCCACCGGCATGAAGGATTCCGATTTCGGCAAGCCGATCATCGCCGTCGTCAACTCCTTCACCCAGTTCGTGCCGGGTCACGTCCATCTCAAGGACCTCGGCCAGCTGGTTGCGCGCGAGATCGAGAAGGCCGGTGGCGTCGCCAAGGAATTCAACACCATCGCCGTCGATGACGGCATCGCCATGGGCCATGACGGCATGCTCTATTCGCTGCCGTCGCGCGAGCTGATCGCCGACTCGGTCGAATACATGGTCAACGCCCACTGCGCCGATGCCATGGTCTGCATCTCCAATTGCGACAAGATCACGCCGGGCATGCTGATGGCGTCGCTGCGGCTCAACATCCCGACCGTCTTCGTCTCCGGCGGCCCGATGGAAGCCGGCAAGGTGGTGCTCGCGGGGAAGACGCAGGCGCTCGATCTGGTCGATGCCATGGTCGCTGCCGCCGACGACAAGATCTCCGACGAGGACGTCAAGGTCATCGAGCGCTCGGCCTGTCCGACCTGCGGCTCCTGCTCTGGCATGTTCACCGCCAATTCGATGAACTGTTTGACCGAGGCGCTCGGCCTGTCGCTGCCCGGCAATGGCTCGACGCTGGCGACGCACGCCGATCGCAAGCGCCTGTTCGTCGAGGCCGGCCATCTGATCGTCGATCTCGCCCAGCGCTATTACGAACAGGACGACGAGACCGCGCTGCCACGCAACATCGCCTCTAAGGGCGCCTTCGAGAACGCAATGACGCTCGACATCGCCATGGGCGGCTCGACCAACACCGTGCTGCACATCCTGGCCGCCGCCCACGAGGGCGAGATCGATTTCGATCAGGACGATATCGACGCGCTGTCGCGCAAGGTGCCTGTGCTGTGCAAGGTGGCGCCGGCCAAGTCCGACGTGCACATGGAGGACGTCCACCGCGCCGGCGGCATCATGGCCATTCTCGGCCAGCTCGACAATGCCGGCCTGATCAACCGCGATTTGCCGACCGTACATACGTCGACGCTCGGCGAGGCGCTCGACCATTGGGACATCTCCCGCATTTCGAGCCAGAGCGTACGCGACTTCTTCCTGGCCGCACCGGGCGGCGTGCCGACGCAGGTTGCCTTCAGCCAGGACCGCCGCTGGGACAAGCTCGATCTCGACCGCGAGAAGGGCGTCATCCGGTCAGTCGAGCATCCTTTCTCCAAGGACGGCGGCCTCGCCGTGCTGAAGGGCAATCTGGCGCTCGACGGCTGCATCGTGAAGACCGCCGGCGTCGATGAATCGATCCTGAAGTTCACCGGCCCGGCCCGGGTCTTCGAAAGCCAGGACGCCAGCGTCAAGGCGATCCTGTCCAACGAGATCAAGGCCGGCGATGTCGTCGTCATCCGCTACGAAGGGCCGCGCGGCGGGCCCGGCATGCAGGAAATGCTCTACCCCACCAGCTATCTCAAGTCGAAAGGCCTCGGCAAGGCCTGCGCACTGGTCACCGACGGCCGCTTCTCCGGCGGCACGTCGGGCCTGTCGATCGGCCATGCGTCGCCGGAAGCGGCGGAAGGCGGTCTCATCGGACTGGTGCAGGAAGGCGACACGATCGAGATCGATATCCCGAACCGCAGCATCCGCCTTGCCGTAGACGATGCCGAGCTGGCCACACGCCGCGCGGCAATGGAGGCCAAGGGCACTGCTGCCTGGAAGCCCGAGGAAAAGCGCAAGCGCAAGGTGACGACCGCCTTGCGCGCCTATGCCGCGATGGCGACGAGCGCGGCAAAGGGTGCGGTAAGGTTCGTGCCGGAGTAGCGCGCTCTTACCTTCTCCCCTTGTGGGAGAAGGTGGCCGAGCGAAGCTCGGTCGGATGAGGGGTGTTCCAGCTTGGCACCAACCGCACTCCCTCCAGCACCCCTCATCCGTCTTGGCGCTGCGCGCCAATCCACCTTCTCCCACAAGGGGAGAAGGGAAGGGCGCTACGGCATCAGCTGATATTCATAAAGCTTCTGGTAAAGCCCACCCTGACTGAGCAGTGTCTTGTGCGGGCCGCTTTCAACCACTTTGCCGGCTTCCAGGACCACGATCGTATCGGCCTGATGCACGGTCGACAGCCGGTGCGCGATGACAATCGTGGTGCGCCCCACCGTCAGCTGCTGCAGCGCATCGCGGAACAGCGCTTCCGATTCCGCGTCGAGCGCGCTGGTCGCCTCGTCCAGCAGCAGGATCTCCGCGTTGCGCAACATGGCGCGGGCGATCGAGATCCGCTGGCGCTGACCACCAGACAGCATGCCGCCATTCTCGCCGACTTCCGTGTCATAACCGTTCGCCTGGGCAGTGATGAAGGTGTGGGCATTGGCGGCCTTGGCGGCGGCGATCACCTCTTCGTCAGTCGCGTCCTGGCGGCCGAGGCGGATGTTGTGCATGATCGTGCCGGCAAACAGGAACGTGTCCTGGCTGACATAGGCAATCTTTTCTCGAACCGAGCTGAGCGTTGCGCAGGAGATATCCTGGCCGTCGAACAGCACCTTGCCGCTCTGCGGATCGTACATGCGCATGATCAGGTTCAGCATGGTTGACTTGCCGCTGCCGGAAGGTCCGACCAGTGCCGTCATCCTGCCGGGCTCGATAGTCAGGTTGAACTGCTCGAGCACCGGTTGGCCTTCCTGATAGACAAAGCCGACATCATGGAACGTGATTTCGCCTGGCCCCGCCTTGAGCGGCTGTGCATCAGGCTTTTCAGCCAGCGTCAGCGGCCGGTCCGCTAGTTGGAACATCATTCGCACTCCGACGATGCCGGTTTCTAGCGATATGCGTACGCGCGCCAGACGCTTGGCCGGTTCATAGGCAAGCAGCAGTGCCCCGATGAAGGCCATGATGTTACCCGGCATCTGGCCGCCCTGCAGGACCAGGAAGCCGCTGACCAGCACGGAGCCGGAGATCGCCAGCCCTGCGAGCGTTTCCATCACCGGGCTGGTGGCGGCTTCCAGCGTGGCGATGTTGTTGGCGCGGTTCTCGACGTCGGAAACCGCTTTGTACATGCGCCCGCGCATCGCCCCTTCGAGATTGAAGGATTTGACGACCCGCACGCCGATCGCGGTTTCCTGCATGATCTGCACGATCTGGCCGATCGAACGGAACTCCATTGCGGCAATGTTCCGGACTCGCTTCAGGATGCGGTTGACGCCGTAGATGGCCAGGGGGCCGATGATGAAGCAGATCAAGGACAGCGCCGGTTGCTGCCAGATCATGACCAGCACCAGGACAACCAAGGTCACCAGGTCCCGCACATAGGACGTGACGATGAGGTCGAGCACGTTGCGTGCCGCCTGCGCATTGTTGGTCATGCGGTTGATCAGATCGGACGACGAGGTCGAATGGTAGAACTCGATGCCTTGCGCCAGGATACGGTCATAGATCTTGCGCTGCCGCTCGGCGATGATGCTGTTGCCGACGCGGCTCATGCAGTAGGCTTGGACGAAATTGGCGACGCCCTTGAGAATGAAGATCGCGGCGACCGCGGCTGCTATCAGGTTAATGCGGTCGAGTCTCTTGTAGATCACGAATTCGTTGGTGATCTCACGCAGAATCCAGGCGCTTGCCCCGGTCATGCCTGCCACCACCAGCATCGACGCGATGGCAGCGGCGTACCCAAACCTGTGCTGGTGGAACGATTCCCGCAGCAGCCTCACGATAAGGCGCTGGTTCTCCATCGAGCGCTCGTCGCGTTTCAGGAATTTCAAATCCGGAGCCACACGGGATTCCATGGTTTGCTGCGCATGATCCCGAAATTCGTCGCTGCGCTGCGCGCCACTGGTGCGAACTTCGGATTCGCCGGTTAGGACGAAAGGCGGCTTATAGAGCCAGTTGCATCAGGATGGAACCTTTCGCCACGATTGAAAGAAACGGCTGCGGCAAGCTGTCTTTTGCGCCACCATGGTCGGGTGATTCTGAAAAGGGATGACGACAGATGAATTTCGACCTTGTTGTGCGCGGCGGCACGCTGCCCGACGGCACCATTGCCGACATCGGCATCGTCGGCGAGACGATCGCTGCGATCGGGCCCGACCTCGACGTTACGGCGGGTACCGCTATCGACGCCCGGGGCAATCTGGTCTCGCCGCCCTTCGTCGATCCGCATTTCCACATGGACGCGACGCTCTCCTACGGCATTCCGCGCATCAACGTCTCAGGCACGCTGCTGGAAGGCATTTCGCTGTGGGGTGAGCTGAAGCCGCTGCTGACGCATGAGGCCGTGCGCGACCGCGCGCTTGCCTATTGCGACTGGGCTGTGTCGATGGGCCTGCTCGCCATCCGCACTCATGTCGATGTCTGCGACGATCGCTTGCTGGCGGTGGAAGCCTTGCTCGATGTGAAGAAAACGGTCGCGCCCTATATCGACCTGCAGCTGGTCGCCTTCCCGCAGGACGGGCTTTACCGCTCGCCGACGGCGCACCAGAACACGCTGCGGGCGCTCGACCTCGGTGTCGACATTGTCGGCGGCATCCCGCATTTTGAGCGCACCATGGCCGACGGCACGCGCTCGGTGACGGAACTCTGCGAAATCGCGGCCAGTCGCGGCTTGATGGTCGATCTGCATTGCGACGAGACTGACGACCCGCTGTCGCGCCATATCGAGCAACTGGCCTACGAGACGCAGCGCCTTGGCCTGCAAGGCAGGGTGGCCGGCTCGCACCTCACCTCGATGCATTCGATGGACAATTACTATGTCTCGAAGCTGTTGCCGCTGATCGCCGAGGCCGGCGTTTCGGCCATCCCCAATCCGCTGATCAACATCATGCTGCAGGGTCGCCACGATACGTTTCCCAAGCGCCGTGGCCTGACCCGCGTCAAGGAGATGCTGGCCATGGGCATCCGCGTCGGCTGGGGCCAGGATTGCGTGCTTGACCCCTGGTATTCGCTGGGCACCGCCGACATGCTCGACGTCGCCTTCATGGGCCTGCACGTCGCCCAGATGTCGAGCCCGGCCGACATGGCCCGTTGTTTCGACATGGTCACCAACGTCAACGCCGCCATCATGGGCCTCGATCATCTCGGCCTTGCCGTCGGCAAGCGGGCCAGCCTCGTCATCCTCGACGCTGGCAACCCGATCGAGGCCTTGCGCCTGCGTGCCGAACGGCTTTGCGTCATCGCCAGGGGCAAGGTGGTGGCGCAGCGGACCAGGCAGGACACCCGGCTGTCGATTCCCGGAAGGCCCGGAGAGGTGAACCAGCGGCACAAAACCGCTTGAGATCACCCATTTCCGGCGCTGGTCTTACCGATTTTTCGCTTTTCCGCCTCGCCAAGGCTGCCGCTTGTGTCTACGACGCGGTTCACCCTACGCATGGCAGGAACCGGCAAAGGCATGGCGCAGCCAACAGCCCAGAATTCGACGATCAGGAACGTTCTCGTGGCCGGCATCCTGCTGATGCTGGCCGGCGATTTCCTGTTCGCGTTGAACGACGCCATGGGCAAATGGCTGGTCGCCAGCTTTTCCGTCGGCCAGGTCGTGCTGATCCGCTCGGTCGGCGCCTTTTTCGTGCTCGGGCCGATGATTGCAAATCAAGGCGCCGGCAAACTGTTTCGCATGGAACGGCTGGAGCTGCAGGTCTTGCGCGTGGTGGCGACGACGCTCGACACCGCCTTGTTCTACGCCGCCGTCGTCTATCTGCCGCTTGCCGATGTGATGAGCTTCTACATGGCGGGGCCGATCTATGTCGCGGCGCTGTCGCATTTCCTGCTCGGCGAAAGGGTCGGTTGGCGCCGCTGGGCGGCGATCCTGGTCGGCTTCTGCGGCGTGCTGATCATGCTGAAGCCGTCCTCGGCGGCGTTCTCGCAGTCCGCGGTGTTCGCGCTGGTCGGCAGCATTGCGTTTGCCTTCGCCATCATCCTCAACCGCCGCCTGCGCGGCACCAGCGACACCAATCTGGTGACGTGGCAGACCATCGGCACGCTGTTGGTCGGCGGCGCGATGACCATCGGCAGCTGGCAGACACCGTCAGCGCTCGATTTCGGCGCCATGCTGCTGCTCGGCATCGTCTCCTGCGGCGCGCATCTGATGATCACCAGGGCGCTGAAGCTGGCACCGGCCTCGACGCTGGCGCCGCTGCACTACACGCTGTTGTTGTGGGCGGTCGTCTTCGGTCTGGTGTTCTTTGGCGACGTTCCCGGCCCGCGCATCCTGATCGGCTCGGCCATCGTCGTGTTCGCGGGCCTGTTCATCTTCCATCGCCAGAAAGTGGTCGAGACAGTCGTGCCGCCCGAGAACGTGCCGAAGGGCGTGAATTGAGGTCCAGATTTCTGGTACTTAGCCCCGACGCACCGCCGCCAGATGGCGGGAAAACTCAGGCGTCTCCATCAACGCCTTGCAGCGCGCAAACCGTCCGTCGGCATAGGCGCGAAAGTCGTCGACGGGATTGTTGTTGGCAAGCTGGATCAACCCCCACAGCGTCCACAACAGATCGCACATCGCCTTGTAGATGATGATGCGGCCGCGCTCGGCCGGTTTTGCCTCGCCGCCAAAATAGGCATACATCATCTCGTCGTCCTGTGCCGTGTCGAATTGTCCTTCGACACTGAGGTCGCCGAGATCCCAGAGCGGGTCGTTCATGCCCGAATATTCCCAGTCGACGATCCACATCCGCTCTCCCGTATCGAGAAAGTTCTCGCACAGCGGGTCGCAATGGCAGGCGGCGAGGGGAAGCGGATGGGCGGCAAGTGCGGCGCGTACCGTGCCGGCCTCGCGCACGACGTCGTGGTAGCCGGCGGGCAAGGCGACATCCTTCTTCGACAGCACTTTCAGATAATCGTCGATCATCGCAAACAGCTCGAAGCGGAAGGGAAACACCGCTCCGGAGCCGTGCAATGCGCGAAAGGCCTTGCCGGCGCGCGCGGGACTGCCCGGCCGTGTCCTGAATTTCTCCGGCGACATCGTCTCGGCGCCGGCGATGAAGCGCGTCACCATTACCCCGGTCCCTTGGTCGACATGCAGCACTTCGGGGCTGACCCCGGCCTTTGCCGCCTCGCGCGCCGCGACCGCCTCGTTGGCGCGGTTTATATATTCCTCTGTGCCTTTGCCGGGAATGCGCAGACAGAAGTCGCCGGCCTTGAAGACGAGATTGGTGAGGCCGCCAAGCCGCTCCAGCGGCCCGTCATAGCCTGCCAGCAGCGGAATGCCCTTGAGCGTTGCGCGCGCCTCGTCGACCACCATGCGTGAGCCCCCTCATGCCATTATTGTCGCCACGACGGTTCCACAGTTTTCGCCGTTTGGCTATCATCTGATAGAATGTGGCGTACAGACCGGCGGACGGAGTGGCGATGACGGACGGCAAACATCATGGCACGCTCGGCGCCGCCTATGCGGCGAAACGGCCTGAAGAGGTGGCGGCGCTCTACGATCGCTGGGCCGATACCTACGATGCCGACATGTCGGCGGCCGGCTACCGCCATCCGACGATCTGCCTTGCCTTGCTTGCCCGCCATTTGCCGCGCGGCGCAGCCCCTCTGCTCGATGCCGGCGCCGGCACCGGGCTGATCGGCGAATGGCTGACCATTACCGGCTACCCACAAGTCGAGGCGCTCGACATCTCGCAAGGCATGCTGGACAAGGCGGCCGCCAAGGGCGTCTATACGGCGCTCCACTGCCTGGCGATGGGTGGGCCATTGCCCTTCGCGGACGACGCCTATGCCGGCATCGTCTCCGCCGGCGTCTTCACCTCCGGCCATGTCGGCGCCGAAGGGCTGGACGAGCTGATCCGCATCTGCAGGCCGGGCGGCGTCATCGTGCTGACGGTCAAGAACACGCTGTGGGAAGCGGGATTTTCCGCGCGCATTGCCGAGCTGGCAGCGCAAGGCATCGTCGTCCGCGCCGAGGAAACGCCGCCTTACGTTTCCATGCCGGGCGAGGCGGATACCGTGCCCAGTCGTGGCATCGCGCTCCGCGTGAGCTGAATCTACGCTTTGATCTTTTCTTCAGCCGCGTCGTACAGCGGCTGCAGATGGATTTTTGCCGGCGTCCGCTCCATCGCCACCACCAGCTCGTAGTCGCCGGTGGCGAGGAAATCGTCACTGACGCCGTCGGCGCTGCGCACATAGCCAAAACCGATGTTCTTGCCCAGCGTGTAGCCATAGCCGCCGCTGGTGAGATAACCGACCGGCTCGCCGTTGCGCAGAATCGTCTCGCGGCCGACCAGCACGATCTCGGGATCGTCGACCGTGAAGCCGGCAAAGCGTTTCTTCAGCGCCGCGCCATTGAGCTGCTCAAGTGCCCGCCGGCCGACGAAATCGGTGTTCTTCCTGAGCTTCACCGCCCAGCCAAGGCCGGCCTCTTGCGGCGTGTCATTGGGGGTGATGTCGGAGCCCCAGGCGCGATAGCCCTTTTCCAGCCGCAGCGATTCCAGCGCCCGGTAGCCGACCGGCCGGATGCCGTGCTTCTCGCCTGCCGCCATTAGCGCATCGAAGATTTCGCCCGTCGCTGCGATCGGCACATGCAATTCCCAGCCGAGCTCGCCGACATAGGTGACGCGCAGCGCCCGCACTGTGTGGCCGGCAATGGCAATCTCGCGCACATGGCCGAACGGGAAGCCCGCGTTCGACACATCGGCGTCGGTCACTGCGGCCAGCACGTCGCGTGCCCTGGGACCCATCAGCGACAGCGTGCCGAAATCCTCGGTGACATCGGTCAGCGTCACGTCGAGCCCATCGCCGAAATGATCGCTGATCCATGACGAATCATGCGTGCGAAAACCGGTGCCAGTGACGATGTAGAATTTCTCCTCGGCCAACCGCGCTACGGTGAGATCCGCCTCGATGCCGCCGCGTGTGTTGAGCAGTTGCGTGTAGGTCAACCGTCCCGCCGGTTTGCTGACGTCGTTGGCGCAGATCCAGTCCAGCGCCTTCAGCGCATCGGCACCGGTCATCTCGTATTTGGCAAACGATGACTGGTCGAAAATGCCGACGTGCTCGCGCACATGCCGGTGCTCGTCGCCGACCGGAGCAAACCAGTTTTGCCGGCCCATCGAATAGACGTCCCTTGGTTCGACGCCCTCCGGCGCGAACCAGTTAGGCCGTTCCCAGCCGAGCTTCGAACCGAACACGCCGCGATGCTGTTTCAGTCGCTCGTAGAGCGGCGAGACGATGCGCGGCCGGCCTGAGGAATATTCCTCATGCGGGAAGCCGATCGTGTAGTGCTTGCCATAGGCCTCCAGCGTGCGGTCGCAGACCCATTGCCGGTCGCGGTGCAGGTTGGAGAAGCGCCTGATATCGACCACCCACAGGTCGAGCGGCGCCTCGCCGTCGACCACCCATTGCGCCAGCACCCAGCCGGCGCCACCGCCCGACGCGATGCCGAAGGCGTTGAAGCCGGCGCCGACGAACATGTTGACGCATTCGGGTGCCGTGCCGAGGATGAAATTGCCGTCTGGCGTAAAACTCTCCGGCCCGTTGATCATCTGCTTGACGCCGACCGTCTCGAGCGCCGGAACCCGCGCGATCGCCTGGGTCATGTGCTGCTCGAAATGATCGTAGTCGTCGTCGAACAGCCGGAACTCCCAGTCGTCGGGCACGTCACCCGTCGTCCAGGCCTGCGGGTTCGGCTCATAGCCGCCCATCACCAGCCCGCCGACCTCCTCCTTGAAATAGGTGCGCCGGTCAGGGTCACGGATCGTCGGCGCATCGGTCGACAGTCCCTCGATCTTTTCAGTGATGATGTACTGATGCTTCACCGGCTGCAGCGGCACGTTGATGCCGGCTAGGGCGCCCACTTGCCGCGCCCATTGCCCGGCACAGTTCACCACCTTGTCGCAGGCAATATCGCCCTTGCTGGTCTTCACCGCGGTGATGCGGCCGCCCTTCATCTCGAAGCCGATGACACGGACATCCTCGAACAGTTTGGCGCCGTGCATGCGCGCGCCCTTGGCCAGCGACTGCGTGATGTCGGAGGGGCTCGCCTGCCCGTCGGTCGGCAGCCACGAGGCGCCGACCAGATCGCCGGTTTCCAGCAGTGGCCACATTTGTTTCACCTCGGCCGGCGACAGCAATTGCATGTCCATGCCGAAGCTTTTCGCCGTCGTCGCCAGCCTTTTGTACTCGGTCCAGCGATCGGCATTGGTGGCGAGGCGCAGGCAGCCAGTCATCTTCCAGCCGGTGGCCAGTCCGGTTTCCGCCTCCAGCCCCTTGTAGAGATCGACCGAATATTTGAGCACGCGCGTGATCGAGGCCGACGAGCGCAACTGACCGACCAGCCCGGCGGCGTGCCAGGTCGAGCCCGAGGTCAGCTTGCCCTGTTCGAGCAGCACGACATCGGCCTTGTGGTCGCGGGCCAGGTGATAGGCCGTCGAACAGCCGATGATGCCGCCGCCGATGACGACGATCCCGGCGCGCGTAGGCAAAGTCATGCGTGTATCCCGTATTTTGTTCTGTAGTTTTCCAGCGCGGCGTCGAGCCGCATCAGGTTTTCTTCGGTGTAGGCGACATAGTCGATGCCGGGCGCGTCGAGATAGAGCTCGGAAACCATGCTCCACATCGCCTCGCGCAGCAGCGACGCGCATTGCATGGCGGCGTGCGAGCGGCGGATCGCCTCGTCCGGTTCCTTCATGAAATAGGCGGTGAGGAAGGCGAAGGATACCTCGTCACTCATCTCGGCATTCGAGGCGACGCCGGCAAGGTCGAACATTGCCGTGTTGAAGCCGGCATATTCGAAGTCGATCAGCCACAACCTGCTGCCGTCGTCGAGAATATTAGCCGGCAAGAGATCATTGTGACCAAAGACGATCGGCAGCAGTTTCTGCGCCCGTTCGAGTTCGTCCGCGAGCGTCAGAAGGCGCGGCAAGTCGCCCCGCTTGCGGCTGCCACCTTCTTCCAGCGTGCGCGCATAGTCGCGAATGACGTGGAACACCCAGAACATGAAGCCGGCGCCGGAGATGTGATTGGGCATTTCGCGGTGGAAGCCGCGCATCAGGGCGGCGACCCGGCCGATATTGCTGCGGACGTCTTCGGCGACATAGGTCTTGGCGCCGAGAAACTCCGTCACCATGATGCCGGGTTCGGCATAGCGGACGGCCGGCGCGAAGCCGGCGGCGTGCGCGGCCCGCGCCGTCATCACCTCGCGCTCGCGAAACACGTGGTGGAACGGATAGTCCTGGCCGAAGCGCACGACATGTCGCCCGGCCGCGTCCTTGACCAGATAGTTGGCGTTGCTGAGGCCGCCCGGCAGCGGCGCGATATCGATGCTGCCGGTCCAGCAGGGCAGGGCGCGGATGCGGTCTTCAGCAGTCACGGGACCATCCCTGGTTTGGCTGAGCTTTGATAAAGCGCCACTGACAGCGCGACGATCGTGGGGAGAAACGCAAAAATCTCGTCGGTGCGGGACGCCAGGATTGGTATCCCGCACCGCACCGACGAGCCCCTTGGCCAGGTTCTTAATACCCGCCATCCGCCCCCGCGGATCTGAAAAATCCTTGCACCAGGCACATTCCAGACGATCTGGTCTGTAAGTTGCGGCTCTGCCATCACCCTCTCGTGGCAGTTCCGAGCCTGTCACGCCTTGATCTCACGTCAGTGTTGTCCGGCTGTCAATAAAAAGTTGTGACTTTTTTTGGGTGTTTTGCCCGAAAGCACAAGCAATTGCTTTAAAACAGTTTGAATTACCTTAGAATCGGTCAAAAGGGCAAAAACCGGAAAGGCCACATGATCCATTCGAAGCGGCATGGCGAAATCCTGCGCCTCCTCAAGGAGGAAGGCACAATCAGCATCGCCAGCCTGGCCGATCGGCTGGGTGTGTCGCTGGAAACCGTGCGCCGCGACGTCAAGCCGCTAACGGGCGATGGCTCGATCCTGAAGATGCATGGCGCCATCGGCCTGCCCTCGATGGCCGGTGAGGCACCGTTCGAGCGGCGCATGCGCGACAATGCGGACGCCAAGCGCATGATCGCTCGCATGGTCGCCGCCACCATCCGCGACGGCGAATCGATCATGCTCGACACCGGCACGACGACGTCTTTCCTCGCCCGCGAACTGCTCGGCCACCGGCGGCTGACGGTCGTCACCAATTCGTCCGACATCGCCCGCACTTTGGCCACCGTCAACGGCAACAAGGTCTACATGGCCGGCGGCGAATTGCGCAGCGATTCAGGTGCTGCTTTCGGAGTCTCGGCCATCGAATTCGTCAGCCGCTTTTCCGTCAACCATGCGGTGATCTCCACCGGTGCCGTCGATGCCGTCACCGGCGTCATGGACTATGATCTGGAAGAGGCGGAGTTCGCCCGCATGGTGCTGTCGCGCGGCCAGCGCTCGCTGGTCGTCACCGACCACACAAAATTCGGCCGCCAGGGTCTGGTCCAGGTTTGCGGCTTCGACGACTTTTCCGAACTCGCGACCGACAGGCCGCCGCCGCGCGACATCGCTGCGGCTCTCGCACAAGCCGGCGCGCGGCTCAGCATCGCTGGTGGCGAAACCGGCCCCTGATCTGCGAAAGTTGGCGATTGGGCGCCGACGCCCTTCTGATCGCCCCACTTCCCAGCGTCGCCTTAGCCGTGTTTAGTCCGGCCATGGCTTTCACCATCCGCCAGTTGCAGTTCTTCATCGCCGTCGCCGAGCAGGGCACGGTGTCGGGCGCCGCGCAGAACCTGTCGATCTCGCAATCGTCGGTCACCGAGGCGATCAAGGAGCTTGAAAGCGATCTCGGCGTCGAACTGTTCGAGCGCCACCCGCGCGGCCTCAACATAACCCACAAGGGTCATCAGTTCCTGCGCCACGCGACCAAGATCCTCGCCGACGTTTCCGATGCGCGTCGCTCCTTCTCCGGCGACCAGATGGTGGCGGGCGGCCGGCTGCAGCTCGGCGTAACCTCGCTGGTTGCCGGCTATGTGCTGTCCGACCTGCTCGCCCGCTACCGCCGCGCCTATCCGGGCGTCGAGGTTTCGGCCATCGAGGACAATGGCGACTACCTCGAACATCTGCTGATCGGCGGCAAGCTCGATATCGCCGTCATGGTCACCTCGAACCTGCGCGACCGCACCGCGCTGCAATCGGAAATCCTCGAAGTCTCGGCCTACCGGCTGTGGCTGCCGCTCGGCCATCCGCTGGCCAGCGCCGACATTATCGGCATCGGCGACATTGCCGGCGAGCCGCTGATCATGCTGACCGTCGACGAAATCGAGGAAAACACCGGCAAGCTGCTGGCGGCGATCGGCGCCAAGCCGCATGTCGCTTTTCGCACCCGTTCGGTCGAGGCGGTGCGCAGCCTTGTCGCCACCGGCGCCGGCGTGGCGCTGCTGCCGGATCTCGTCTACCGGCCATGGTCGCTGGAAGGCGACCGCATTGAATCGCGCGATATTTCCGGCTCCCTGCCGGTGGTGCAGGTCGGCATGGTCTGGCGGCGCGGCTCCGGCCTGCCGCAGGCGGCGCGCGACTTCATCGGCCTTGCCCAGTCGCAGCGCATGGTCCGCCAGCGGCCCGACAAGGTTGGGCGCTGATATATCGGAAAAACCGATATCGCCCTTCTGATAAATGAATTTGCGAAACCGGCAGTTTCACAGCACTTTGTCTGTCAGGAACCAAAACCGCCGTCAGAGCGGCATGCGTCCATCGGACGAGCTGACTTTTTCAGTCCGCGCGTGACCCTAGCGAAGACCGAAACCGGCTTCGGGTCAGGCGCCAAAATGGGAGATCGATGATGAATTCATTCCTCAAGTCATGCACTGCATTGACGGTTGCGCTGACCTTCTGCGGCCAGGCTGTCGCCCAGGTCAAGGAACTCGGCAAGGGCGAAGGCCAGGTCAACATTGTCGCCTGGCCCGGCTACATCGAGCGCGGCGAAACCGACAAGGGCTATGACTGGGTCTCCTCATTCGAGAAGGACACTGGCTGCAAGGTCAATGTCAAGACCGCCAACACCTCCGACGAGATGGTCTCGCTGATGAACGAGGGTGGTTTTGACCTCGTCACCGCCTCGGGCGATGCGTCGCTGCGCCTCGTCGCCGGCAAGCGCGTCCAGCCGATCAACACCGATCTCATCCCGAGCTGGAAGACGGTCGACGACCGACTGAAGGATGCGCCCTGGTTCACGGTCGACAAGGTACACTACGGCGTTCCCTATCAGTGGGGGCCGAATGTGCTGATGTACAACACCGACGTGTTCAAGGAAGCACCGAAGAGCTGGAACGTCGTCTTCGAGGAAATGAACCTGCCCGACGGCAAGTCGAACAAGGGCCGTGTCCAGGCCTATGACGGCGCGATCCACATTGCCGACGCCGCCAACTATCTGATGTTCCACAAGCCGGAACTCGGCATCAAGGATCCCTACGAACTGACCGAAGACCAGTACAAGGCGGCGCTCGAATTGCTGCGCGTCCAGCGCACGCTGGTCGGCCGCTATTGGCATGACGCCGCCATCCAGGTCGATGATTTCCAGAACGAAGGCGTCGTCGCCTCCGGTTCATGGCCTTACCAGGTCAACACGCTGGTTGCCGCCAAGAAGCCCGTCGCCTCGACCGTGCCGGAAGAAGGCGTCACCGGTTGGGCCGATACCACGATGATGGAGGCCGACGCGGCCAACCCGAACTGCGCCTATATGTGGCTGGAGCATTCGCTGTCGCCAAAGGTGCAGGGCGATGTCTCCGCCTGGTTCGGTTCGCTGCCGGTGGTGCCCGCCGCCTGCAAGGGCAACGAGCTTTTGACCGACGAAGGTTGCAAGACCAACGGCTACGACAATTTCGACAAGATCAAGTTCTGGAAGACGCCGGTGTCGAAATGCGCCAGCCAGAACAACCAGTGCGTGCCGTACTACCGCTGGGTGTCGGACTATATCGGCGTCATCGGCGGGCGCTGATTTCTCCCATTGCCCTTCCCCTTGCGGGGAGGGTCGACGCGTACCGTTGGGGTGGTGTCTGCGAGGTGGGGGCTGCTCGGCAGGTCATGCCGGATCACCCCCACCCGCGGCTTCGCCGCAACCTCCCCCATTTGAGGGAGGTGAAATGCTGCGCCAATCCGTCATCCCGGTCGGGGGCGTGAGCGATTCAACAAAGCTAAACCGGCAACAGATTGACAGCCCATGACCTCTGCCGTTTCCTTCCAAAAGGTCTCCCGCCATTTCGGCAGCGTGCGCGCTGTCGATGCGGTCGATCTCGATATCGTGCCGGGTGAGTTCTTCGCCATGCTTGGTCCCTCGGGCTCCGGCAAGACGACCTGCTTGCGTCTGATCGCCGGTTTCGAGCAGCCGACATCGGGCTCGATCTCGATCTTCGGCGAACGGGCCGAGGGGGTCCCGCCCTACCGCCGCAACGTCAACACCGTGTTCCAGGACTATGCGCTGTTCCCGCACCTGAACGTGCTCGACAACGTCGCCTACGGGCTGATGGTCAAGGGCGTCGGCAAGCCGGAGCGGCAGAAGGCGGCTGAAGAGGCGCTGTCACTGGTGCGGCTTCCCGGTTATGGCGGCCGTCGCCCCGGCCAGCTTTCCGGCGGCCAGCGCCAGCGCATCGCGCTGGCGCGTGCGCTGGTCAACCAGCCCAAGGTGCTGCTGCTCGACGAGCCGCTCGGCGCGCTCGACCTCAAACTGCGCGAGAACATGCAGGAAGAATTGAAGTCGCTGCAGAAGGCGCTCGGCATCACCTTCATTTTCGTCACCCATGACCAGGGCGAGGCGCTGTCCATGGCCGACCGCGTCGCCGTCTTCAACGACGGCAAGATCATGCAGATCGGCACGCCGGAGGATATCTACCAGCGGCCGAAAACCCGCTTCGTCGCCGATTTCGTCGGCTCCTCCAATGTCCTGCCGCCGGATTTCGTCCAGCGTTATGCCGGTCAGCATCGCTGGGGCAGTTTGCGGCCTGAATCCATTCGCGTCGGCCGTGCCGCGAAAGGCGACGGTGTTGCCGCCCGCCTCGTCTCCACTAACTATCTCGGCGCCACAACCAAACTGGCGCTCGATGCCGACGGGCTGAAGCTGCATGCCATCGTGCCGGCCGGCACCGCCTTGCCGGCAGAAGGCGAGGCGGTGGTGCTCACCTTCAACCGCGAACATTTGCACATCATGGACGAGCCGGCATGAGCCTCGACGCCGCCATGCCGCGCGCCGATGCTCCCGCGATCCTGCCGGGAAGCGGTGGCCTGCGCGGCGCATTGTCGGACCTGTTCTGGCGCAAGCCAAAGGTCCTGCTGTTACTCATGCTGCTGCCGCCGGTGCTGTGGCTCGGCATCGTCTATATCGGCTCGCTGTTTGCGCTGCTGGCGCAGAGCTTTTTCTCGATCGACGAATTCTCGGGTCTGATCAACCGCGAGTTCACGCTGAAAACCTATGGCGACCTGTTCCAGGCGGCCAATCTCGACATTATCCTGCGCACGGTGACGATGGCGGCTCTCGTCACGATAGCCTCCGCGATCGTCGCTTTCCCCATCGCCTACTACGCAGCGCGCTATGCGCGCGGCCGCTGGAAGGCGCTGTTCTATCTCGGCATCATGCTGCCGCTATGGTCGAGCTATCTGGTCAAGATCTACGCCTGGAAGCTGATCCTCGCCAAGGAAGGCATCCTGACCTGGCTGCTCGCCAAATTGCATCTTCTGTGGCTGCTCGATGGCTGGCTGTCGCTGCCGGTTGTCGGCGGCAATTCGCTGTCGGTCTCCGCCACCGGCACCTTCATCGTCTTCGTCTATGTCTGGCTGCCGTTCATGATCCTGCCGGTGCAGGCAGCACTCGAGCGGGTGCCCGGCAATCTGGTCGAAGCCTCGTCCGATCTCGGCGCCTCACCCGGGCAGACCTTTCGCAACGTGCTGTTCCCGCTGGCGCTGCCGGGCATCGTCGCCGGCTCGATCTTCACGTTCTCGCTGACACTCGGCGACTACATCATCCCGCAGATCATCGGCACCTCGCGCCTGTTCATCGGCCAGGCCGTCTATTCGCAGCAAGGCACCGCCGGCAACATCCCGCTCGCCGCCGCCTTCACCGTTGTGCCCATCGTCATCATGGGTTTCTACCTCTGGGGCGCCAAGCGCATGGGGGCCTTCGATGCGCTCTGATGGCTCGCAGTCGGCGCCCCTCGGCCTGAAGATATCAGCCGCTTGCGGCTTGCTGTTCCTGCATCTGCCGATCCTGCTGATCTTCGTCTACGCCTTCACCACCGAGGAGAAGAGTTTTGTCTGGCCGCCACCCGGCCTGACGACGCAATGGTTCGCCGTCACCTGGAACCGGCCCGATGTCTGGCAGGCGCTGTCGCTGTCGGTGCGAGTCGCGGCGATCTCGACGGCCATTGCGCTGATCCTCGGCACGCTCTGCTCGGCGGCGGTTTCCAGGACAAAATTCTTCGGCCGCGAAACCATCTCGCTGCTGGTCATCCTGCCGATCGCGCTGCCCGGCATCATCACCGGCATCGCCTTGCGCTCGGCGTTTTCGCTGGCCGACATCCCGTTCTCGTTCTGGACGATCGTGCTCGGCCACGCCACCTTCTGCGTCGTCGTCGTCTACAACAACGCCGTCGCCCGTTTCCGCCGCACCTCCGGCTCGATGATCGAGGCCTCGATGGATCTCGGCGCCGACGGCTTCCAGACCTTTCGCCATGTCGTGCTGCCCAACATCGCCACCGCTCTGCTTGCCGGCGGCATGCTGGCTTTCGCTCTGTCCTTCGACGAGGTCATCGTCACCACCTTCACCGCCGGCCAGCAGCAGACGCTGCCGATCTGGATGCTGGAGGAACTGATCCGTCCGCGCCAGCGCCCGGTCACCAATGTCGTGGCCATGGTCGTCGTGCTGGTGACGCTGCTGCCCATCCTGCTTGCCTATTACCTGACCCGCGACGGCGACCAGATCGCCGGCAGTGGAAAATGAAACAGCGAATAGGGAGTAGCCAATAGCGAATAGGGAAAGATCGGCGGTCAAACCCTATTCGCTATTCGCTATTCGCTACTCGCTCCTGATTAAGGAGAACGACATGGACACCCAGATGCTGATCGGCTCGAAGTTCGAGAAGGGCACCGAGACCGAGGAGCCGATCCTCAATCCGAAGACCGGGGCGACCATCCTCAACCTGCCTGAAGCCAGCCAGGCGCAGATCGAGGCGGCGGTCACTGCCGCCGAACGAGCGTTCGTCTTGTGGTCGCGCACCACGCCGGCACAGCGCTCCGGCTATCTCCTGAAAATCGCCGATCGCATCGAGGCCGACGCGAAGGAGTTCGCGGCACTCGAGGCGCTCAACTGCGGCAAGCCGATCAATGCCGTGCTCAATGACGAGATTCCGGCGATCGTCGACTGCTATCGCTTCTTTGCCGGCGCAGTGCGCTCCATGCCGGGCGTGGTCGCCGGCGAGTATATTCCGGGTCACACCTCGATGGTCCGCCGCGATGCCATCGGCATCGTCGCCTCCATCGCGCCGTGGAACTATCCGCTGATGATGATGGCGTGGAAGCTGGCGCCGGCGATTGCCGGCGGCAACACCGTCGTCTTCAAGCCGTCGGAGCAGACGCCGCTGACGGCGCTGAAGCTGGCGAAGATCCTGGCCGAAATCCTGCCGGAAGGCGTCGTCAATGTCGTGCTTGGCCGCGGCGACAGCGTCGGCAACACGCTGATCAACCACCCCAAGGTCAACATGATCTCGATCACCGGTGATGTCGCCACCGGCAAAAAGGTGCTGCAGGCCGCCGCCAAGTCGGTCAAGCGTACGCATCTGGAACTCGGCGGCAAGGCGCCAGTCATCGTCTTCGACGACGCCGACCTCGGCGCCGTGGTCAACGGCCTGCGCGCCTTCGGCTACTACAATGCCGGCCAGGACTGCACCGCCGCCTGCCGCATCTATGCCGGCAAGAAGATCTACGACAAGCTGGTCGCCGACCTCTCTTCGGCCGTCTCGACCATCAAGTACAACCGCCCCGACGACACCGAGAACGAGATCGGACCGTTGATCTCGCGTCGCCAGCGCGACCGCGTCTCGAGCTTCGTCGAGCGTGCTTCGGAGCTCAAACACATCGAGATCACCACCGGCGGCAAGCCGGGCGAGGGCTCCGGCTTCTACTACCAGCCGACTGTCGTTGCTGGCGCGCTGCAGGAAGACGAGATCGTTCGCCGCGAGGTGTTCGGGCCGGTCGTCTCGGTCACCCGTTTCACCGAAGTCGACGAGGCGGTCAACTGGGCCAATGACAGCGACTACGGCCTGGCATCGTCGGTGTGGACCAAGGATGTCTCGCGCGCTATGGCGACCGCCGCACGTCTTCAGTACGGCTGCACCTGGATCAACACCCACTTCATGCTGACCAACGAGATGCCGCATGGCGGGCTAAAACAGTCCGGCTACGGCAAGGACATGTCGCTCTATGCGCTGGAGGATTACACCGCCGTGCGCCACGTGATGGTTGCGCATGGGTGAGGAGCGGTCCGCGCAGCGGACGAAAAGCCCTCAAATGGGCTTTTCGAGCGACGAACGCCCGGAGCCATAGCGAAGCGCGGGGAGGCGTTGGAGATTGTCTCTTCGAAGGGCCGGGCGGCGATCGAAGCAAAGACATCGCGCGGAGGCTATCGTTAAAGTATTCGTCTTGCGGTTATCGATCCGCTAAGCGAATTCAACTTTCGCGGCCCCGCAGCAGATCACAATTTACTGAATATTCAACCTGGGCGAGCAGCCTTCGTGTCGGCAAACCGGCGGCGAGGGGGTTCGCGCATGAATACGGCCAAGATCAAGTTGACACTAATCGGCGGCTTCTGCGTGCTGATCGCCGTCTTCGGCGGCAATGACGTCATCAAGAAAAGCGGCTGGCCGCAGGCGCCGGCCGAAATCCTGGCGGTCAACGTCGAATGCAACATGGAATCGACCGCGCACAGGATCGTCTACAAGACCGTGAGCACCGCGACGATCCCATGCGAGTTGGTTGATGCGTTCAAGACAGTCCACGCGGACAAAGAGTGGAAGGTGAGCCAGAAATTCACCGGCACCTTGCGCGTCGGCACCGGCGCCGATGCCGTCGAAGCGACGATGGATCTGAACAAGAATGGCGACCGTGAACCGCAGGTAGGCGACACGCTCACCGTCGTCCAGAACCCTGCCAAACCGACCCAGATCGAGCCCACCGGCATGACCGGCACGCGTCTCACGATAGTCATCGGCGCCGGGCTGCTCGGCGCGCTGTTGCTGTTCATCGCTTTCCGTGGCAGCAGGCCAGCGCGAGTCAGCGCAACGACCGCGAACTTTGCCGACGATGCAGCCGGCGACGCCGAACGCGCCCGCAAGGCCGATGCCATGATAGCAGCGGCCTTGGCCAGACAGGGCGCCATGCCCGGCCAGGGCGCTCCGGCGGGGCGCATGGCGGCCGCCGAACAGGCCAGGCAAGAGCGCTACGCGGGGCCGCGGACAAGCTTCGGCCGTCGAAGCTGACGGCCGAAAGTTGCGGCACCTGTGGAGCTGCTACTCGACGATGCGATAGATGTTCCACAGGCTGGTGCCCGAGACCACATAAGGCTCGATCTCCTTGCCCCATTTGGCGTGCGCGTCGATCTTGCCGATCTTGGCGAAGAACGCCTCCAGCTGGGCCAGGCTTTCGACCTCGTGATGCGACTCGACCGTCGCTTCCCGCGCGCCGATCGATCCGGTCATGATCTGGAACTTCAGGTCGGCGATGCCGACCTGCGAGCCGATCTCGCGTTCCCATTTCTTCAACAGCTCAAGCACGGTCTGCTTGTGCCCGAACTTGGCGTCGATCTGCCATCTGGCGCTGAACATCTTCTTCTCCTCCGGGTTTGCGGCGCAATCCGCCGTTGATCTACGCGGTTGACCTACTCGTCCCAGGCCTGCACGACGGTCTGCCGTGCGATCAGCCCGTTCTTCAATTCCAGCATCGCCGCGCAGAACACCTTGGTGCCGTCCGGATAGGAGCAGGCCTGGGTGAAGGCGAGGTTGTTGCCATCGGCGATGGTGGTGTCGACCTTGTGGGTCATCGCCCGGCTGCAGATGTCATCCCAGAACGTGCTGATCGCCGCCCGCCCGCGGATTTCACGCGGCTTGCTCGGCGGGTTGTTGCGGTCGAACACGCGCACCAGCGCGTCATCGGTATAGAAGCTTGACATCAGCTTTCCATCACGGCCTTCGATTGCTTTCTTGATCGCCGCGCCGTCCACGACTTGAGTCTTCGTCAGCATTTTATCCTCCATGTGCCCGTCTTCCCGATCGGGCGGTTGATCATCAGAAGCGCTGCCCGGCGCTCATCGACGGGCAGAGGTTTCTTCACTGCGACTTGGCCTTGACGGCCGCGAACACATCGTCGGTCTGCTTCTTGAAGGTAGCGAGGTCGACCTGGCTGCCATTGAGCATCGTCGACCAGTGGCGAACGATCGCCGCCATTGCCACGGCTTCCTTGATCTCCTCGTCGCTGGCGCCGTTGAGCTTGGCTGCCTGCGTGTGGAAATAGATGCAGTACTGGCACGGGATCTGCGAGGCGACGGCGAGGCCCATCAGTTCCTTGGTCTTCCCGTCGAGCGCCGTGTTCGGATTGAGCTGCACGCCCTTGATCTCAGCCCAGGCGCCGGCGACCGCGACGTCCGGCAAGGTCTTGAACATATCCGGCACCGAGCCGAGCGTGGCCTGAATGTCCTTGTAGGCGGCCGTCGCCGAAGCGTCCTCCGCCTTGGCAGGTGCCATGGCAAAGAGCGCGCCGACGCTCGCCGCCATTGCCAGCGATATGAGTGTCCGGTTCGACTTCAACATTTCCTCCTCCGTTCGCAGCGCCTTTCCTGGCGACATCCGCCTGGCCTGCATGGGAAGAATTGATAGCGCTTACGCTACCTTGGCCGCTTCGCCCGAAAGCGCCATGGCTCCTATGGCCCGTCCGGGCCAGTGTGCCTGGCTGAAAACGCCGCCGCGGCTGCTCGCGACGGCAGATCCAGTTTGAGCAGTATGTTGGCGACGTGACGCTTGACCGTGTGTTCGCTGAGCCTGAGCTCGGCGGCGATCGCTGCATTGCTCTTGCCGTCGGCGATCAGGCTCACCACCTCGCTTTCCCGCGCCGTCAGCGCGGCCGGTTCGGCCGGTTTGGGCTTGGGGCGGCAAGCCGGTTCCAGATGCTGTTCGGACGTCGCTCGGACCAGCGCCAACGGTTCGTCCTGTTCGTCCAGCGTGATGCGCCCGGCGTCTGCGAAATGCAGGCCCGAGCCGGCTGCGAGATCGGCAACCAGCCGCGACGCGAGGATGTCGCCGCGTCCGGCATGGGCGGCAAGCTGCATCGTCACGCGGGCTGTCAGCCCGACCGGCGGCCCGCGCAATTCGACCTCGCCGACATGCACGCCTTGCCCGCTGGCGATGCCGATTTCCTGTGCCGCGTCGCGCAGTGCGGCCGCGCAGCGAATGGCGCGGGCCGGGCCGTCGAAGCGCGAAATCATCATTTCGCCCTGCGTGCCTGCCGAGCGGCCGCCATGGCGCCCAACCAGCAGCCGCCAGCTTTCCTGGAAGCGCTGGCTGCGTTCGCTCCACATGCGGTCGCCGATCCGCGCCGTATCGTAGATGCGTGTCGCCACAAGTGTGGCAAGCACGCGTTCCACCTCCGCCACGGCGCGCGCGCCGGTCAGGAACTCCTCGATCAGGTCGGCCACCCGGTCGACATCGCCGGTCCAGATCGGATGGTCGCGTCCGGGCACCTCGACCAGCTGCGCATTCGCGATTTTCTTGGCCAGGAAGCGGCTGGCATCGGGGTCGACCCGCGCATCGTTGCGGCGATGGATCAGCAAGGTCGGCGCGCTGATCGCCGAAAGTATCCCGCGCACGTCGATCCCGGCATTCATGCGCGCCAGCGCGGCTGCCGCGGTCGGGCTTGCAGACAGCCGCTCGAACCGCCCCCACCACAAGGCGAAACGCGGATCGTCGACCCGGCCAGGAGCGAAATGCGGCAGCGTGGCGCCGGTGCCCCATGCGGTCTCGGCTGTCTCGATGAAAGCGTCGAGGCGCTCCGGCGACATCACCCATTTGTGGAAATGCGCATAGCCGCCGTAAAGCGCCAGCGCCCGCGTCCGCTGCGGATAGGTGGCGGCGAACAGCATCGCCATCGGCGCGCCTTCCGAAGCGCCAAGCAGCGCCGCCCGGCCGCTGCCGGCGGCATCCATCACCGCGCGCACATCGTCCATGCGGGTTTCGAGACTGGGCAAATGATGGGTATCGACGCGGTCGGAAAGGCCGGTGCCGCGCTTGTCGAACAGGATCAGCCGTGAGAAGGCCGATAGCCGCCTCAACAGCCTGGTATAGCCTTCGTCTTCCCAGTGCAGATCCAGATTGGAAATGAAACCCGGCACGAACACCAGATCGAACGAGCCTTGGCCGATCACCTGATAGGCGATCCGCACATCGCCGCTCAGGGCGTATCGGGTTTCGATCGGCCTCACGAGTGCATTCCACCCGGCCAGACGTTCTGATCGCCGACCATAGCAGAGGCGCGCCGCTTGCGGCAGCCAAACTTCAGGGGACTGAAATATACGACCTTTGGCGACCGGGAGGGCGGTTGTCGGTCTATTTCTGCGGGGCGACGCTCTCGGCCTGCGCGGGCTCGCGCCCAGTGTAACCGATACTCGTATCGGCCTGTTCTGGCGTCTTGGGCCGCTTGATCTTGGCGGAAGCAGCCACGACCAGTTCGTTGAAGCCCTCACCACCACTGTTCAGCATCTCGAACAGTTGCCGCCGCATTCTCGGCTCCCAGAACTTGTTGATGTGCTCGGCGATGCCGGCGATGCCTTCCTCGCGCGGCTTGGAGTGGAAGAAGGCTGCGATCTGGTTGGCCATGATCACCAGCTTCTCGCTGGTGCTCATGATGTGCTCTTCGTCATGCGACATGCTGTGTAACTCCGGAGACCACCCGGTCGGGGTGGGTGAAAATATCGAAATCGTCGCCGCGCACCAGCGCCACCAGCGTCATGCCGGCGCCTTCGGCCGTACGAATGGCGAGGGCTGTAGGCGCCGAGACAGCGATGATGAAGGCAGAGCCGATCGCCGCCGTCTTCTGCACCATCTCGACTGAAACGCGTGACGTGACGACGACGGCACCCGATGCGCCGTCTATGCCGACCTTGGCCAGCGCGCCGGCCAGTTTGTCCAGCGCATTGTGACGCCCGACATCCTCGCGCGCCATGACGATGCCCTTGCCGGGAATGTAAAAGCCGGCGGCGTGCACCGCGCCGGTCTCGGCGTGCAGCGGCTGCACCTTCGACAAGAGCTTGACCGAGCGAACGATGTCGTCGGCCTCAAGCGTAAGTCTCGACGCACCGACCGCATCGACCGAGCGCATCGCCTCCTCGATCGATTCAATGCCGCACAGGCCGCAGCCGACCGGTCCGGCCAGCCTCCTGCGCCGCGCCTCGAAGCGCGTGTTGGCCTGATCCTTGAGCCGAATCTGGATGTCGATGCCGGCGCCATGATCCTCGACCTCGATGGCCTCGATTTCTTCCGGCGCTGCGATAATGCCTTCGGTCAGCGAGAAGCCGAGCGCAAAATCCTCGAAATCCGCGGGGCTCGCCATCATCACCGCATGTGTGGTGCCGGCAAAGGAGAACGCCACCGGCGTCTCCTCCGGCACCATGCGGTTGGCCGCCGCGGTGCCGCCGGCGCGGCGTGCGAGGCGCGAGATTTGCGTCGTGGCTTTGCGGCGCGCGGCCAAGACCTATTCCGCCGCTTCCAGCTTTGCGATGCGGCGGCTCTGCTTGGCCTGCTCGTCATAGTCGCGCTGCCATTCCGACGGGCCGTTGGACGCGCCGACCTGCACCGCCGTCACCTTGTATTCCGGGCAGTTGGTCGCCCAGTCGGAGAAGTCGGTGGTGATGACGTTGGCCTGCGTGTCCGGATGGTGGAACGTCGTGTAGACCACGCCGGGTGACACCCGGTCGGTGATCAGCGCACGCAGCGTCGTCTCGCCCGAGCGGCTGGTCAGCCGGACCCAATCGCCATCGCGCAGGCCGCGGTTCTCGGCATCGTGCGGATGGATTTCCAGCCGGTCCTCCGAGTGCCACATGACGTTGTCGGTGCGCCTGGTCTGCGCGCCGACATTGTATTGCGACAGGATCCGGCCGGTGGTCAGCAGCAGCGGGAAGCGCGGCCCGGTCCGCTCGTCCGTAGCAACATATTCTGTGCGGATGAACTTACCCTTGCCGCGCACGAAACCATCGACATGCATGATCGGAGTGCCGAGCGGCGCCTTCTCATTGCAGGGCCATTGCACAGATCCGACACGGTCGAGCAGCTCGAAGGAGACGCCGGCGAAGCTCGGCGTCGTCTTGGCGACCTCGTCCATGATCTCCGAGGGATGCTGATAATTCCAGTCCAGCCCTACCGCGCGCGCAAGCTCCTGCGTCGCCTCCCAGTCGGCGTAGCGCGCCTTGGGCTCCAGAACCTTGCGCACCATGTTGATGCGGCGCTCGGCGTTGGTGAAAGTGCCGTCCTTCTCCAGGAAGGTCGAGCCCGGCAGGAACACATGTGCGTAGTTCGCCGTCTCGTTGAGGAAGAGGTCGTGCACGACGACGCATTCCATCGCTGCGAGGCCGGCGGCAACATGCTTGGTATCAGGATCTGACTGAAGAATGTCCTCGCCCTGGATGTAGATGCCCTTGAACGTGCCGTCGACGGCGGCGTCCAACATGTTGGGAATGCGCAGGCCGGGCTCGTCGTCCAGCTTCACGCCCCACAGGCTCTCATAGATGTCGCGCACGGCTTCGCCGGAGATGTGACGATAGCCGGGCAATTCGTGCGGGAAGGAGCCCATGTCGCACGAGCCTTGCACGTTGTTCTGGCCGCGCAGCGGGTTCACGCCAACGCCGGGACGGCCGATATTGCCGGTGGCCATGGCGAGGTTGGCGATCGCCATCACCGTGGTCGACCCCTGGCTGTGTTCCGTCACGCCCAGGCCATAATAGATCGCGCCGTTGCCGCCGGTGGCGTACATCCGCGCAGCACCCCTGATCAACTCGGGATCGACGCCGGACAGCTTGCCGACGATTTCGGGGCTGTTTTCCGGCAAGGCGACAAACGAAGCCCAATCCTGGAACTCCACCCAGTCGCAGCGCTCGCGGATGAAGGCTTCGTTGAAAAGACCTTCGGTGACGATGACATGCGCCAGCGACGTCAGCACTGCCACATTGGTGCCGGGCTTCAGCGGCAGGTGATAATCCGCCTCGATATGGGCTGACTTGACCATTTCGGTGCGACGCGGATCGAGCACGATCAGCTTGGCGCCCTGGCGCAGCCGCTTCTTCAGTCGCGAGGCGAACACCGGATGGGCGGAAGCGGGATTGGCGCCGATGATGACGGCGACGTCGGTGTAATCGACGGAGTCGAAATCCTGCGTGCCGGCCGAGGTGCCATAGGTCTGGCCGAGACCGTAGCCGGTCGGCGAATGGCAGACGCGCGCGCAGGTATCGACGTTGTTGTTGCGGAAGCCTTGCCGCACCAGCTTCTGGACGAGATAGGTTTCCTCGTTCGTGCAGCGCGACGAGGTGATGCCGCCGATAGCGGTGCGTCCGTACTGATACTGGATACGGCGGAATTCCTTGGCCGTATGGGCGATAGCCTCTTCCCAGCTCACTTCGTGCCAGGGATCGCTGACCTTTTCCCGGATCATCGGCGACAGGATGCGGTCCTTGTGGGTGGCGTAGCCATAGGCGAAACGACCCTTCACGCAGGAATGGCCGTGGTTCGCCTTGCCGTCCTTGTACGGCATCATGCGGATGACTTCGTCGCCCTTCACCTCGGCCTTGAACGAGCAGCCGACGCCGCAATAGGCGCAGGTGGTGACGGCCGAGCGCTCCGGCATGCCCTTCTCAAGCACCGTTTTCTCGCGCAGCGCATCGGTCGGACAGGCCTGCACGCAGGCGCCGCAGGACACGCATTCAGAGGCGATGAAATCCTCGTGCATGCCGGCGACCATGCGCGATTCGAAACCGCGACCCTCGATGGTCAGCGCGAAGGTGCCCTGCACCTCCTCGCAGGCCCGCACGCAGCGCGAGCAGACGATGCATTGCGCGGGATCATAGGTGAAATAGGGGTTGGACTCATCGCGGGCGATGTAGTCGACGGCCAGCGAACCATGGCCGGGCGCTACGCCGTTTTCCTTGACGTGGTTACGGCCCTCGACGCCGAAGCGGTTCTCGGTCAGGCCCACCGACTTTGCCACCGCGTCGAACTCGCTGGCGCCGGTGCCGGCTTTCTCGTTCCAGCCGGTCGGATGGTCGGATACGTAGAGTTCCATGACGCCGCGGCGAATGGCGTCGAGTCGATCGGACTGCGTGCGCACCACCATGCCTTCGCCAACCGGCGTCGTGCAGGACGCCGGCGTGCCGCCGCGCCCTTCGATCTCGACGAGGCAGACACGGCATGAGCCGAACGAATCCAGCATGTCGGTGGCGCAGAGCTTGGGGATCTCGACCCCGCCTTCCATCGCCGCGCGCATGATCGACGTGCCCTCCGGCACGCTGATGCTGCGGCCGTCGACGGTCAACGTGATCTGCCTTTCCGCATTCGATTGCGGGGTTCCGTAGTCGATCTCTTCGACGAGCGGCGGGAAGTCGGCCTTGATGTTCATCTGCCAGCTCCTATTCAGCAGCCACGCGCGCCGGCGCGGGCTTGAAATCTTCGGGGAAGTGCGTGATCGAGCTCATCACCGGGTAAGGCGTGAAGCCGCCCAGCGCGCACAGCGACCCGAACTTCATCGTGTTGCAGAGGTCGGTGACCAGCGCGAGGTTCTTCTCCGGCTCGATGCCGGCCGCGAGCCTGTCGATGGTCTCGACGCCGCGCGTCGAACCGATGCGGCAAGGCGTGCATTTGCCGCAGCTTTCGATGGCGCAGAACTCCATGGCGAAGCGCGCCTGCTTCAGCATGTCGGCGGTGTCGTCGAAGACGGTGATGCCGGCATGGCCGATCAGACCATCCTTGGCGGCGAAGGCTTCATAGTCGAACGGCGTATCGAACAGGCTGCGCGGGAAGTAGGCGCCGAGCGGTCCGCCGACCTGGACCGCCTTCACCGGCCGGCCGGTCGCGGTGCCGCCGCCGATATCATCGACGATCTCGCCCAGCGTCATGCCGAAGGCCGCCTCGAACAGGCCACCTTGCTTGACGTTGCCGGCAATCTGGATCGGGATGGTGCCGCGCGAGCGGCCCATGCCGTAATCCTTATAGAAGGCGGCACCCCTGTCCATGATGATGGGCACGGAGGCCAGGCTGATGACGTTGTTGATCACCGTCGGCTTGCCGAACAGGCCTTGGATCGCCGGCAGCGGCGGCTTGGCGCGAACGACACCGCGCTTGCCCTCCAGGCTGTTCAACAGCGAGGTTTCCTCGCCGCAGACATAGGCGCCGGCGCCGACGCGGATTTCCATGTCGAAGGCATTGGGCGAGCCAAGCACATTGACGCCGAGCACGCCGGCCTTGCGGGCGACCTCGACAGCCTTGTTCATCGTCGCCACCGCATGCGGATATTCCGAGCGGATGTAGACAAAACCCTTGGTCGCGCCGGTGGCGATACCGGCGATCGCCATGCCTTCGATGAGCACGAAGGGGTCGCCTTCCATGATCATGCGGTCGGCGAAGGTGGCGCTGTCGCCCTCGTCGGCGTTACAGACGATGTATTTGCGGTCACCAGCGGTGTCGAGCACCGTCTTCCACTTGATGCCGGTCGGGAAGCCGGCGCCGCCGCGGCCGCGCAGGCCGGATTCGGTGACCTGTTTGACGATGTCGGCGGGCGCCATGGCCACTGCATTCTGCAGGCCCTTCAGCCCGCCAAGCGATTTGTAGGCGTCCAGCGACACCGGGTCGTTGATGCCGCAGCGCGCAAAAGTCAGGCGCGTCTGCTTGGCCAGGAACGGGATCTTGTCGGGCGCGCCCAGCCAGCGCTTGTGATGGCCACCCTTGAGGAAGCCGCAGTCGAACAGGCTTTTGACGTCGGAAGGCTTCACCGGCCCATAGGCGACACGGCCCTCGGCGGTAGCCACCTCGACCATCGGCTCAAGGAAATACGCGCCGCGCGAACCATTGCGCACGATCTTGGCCTCGATGCCGCGTTCGGCCAGTTCCGCCCGTATAGCCGTGGCAACCTTCTCGGCGCCGAGCGCCAATGCGCCGGAGTCTGCGGGGATATAGATGCGGGGGATCATGAGCGCACCTCCGCGACGATCTCTTCGATCTTCTCGTCATCGATCCGCCCGATCACCTCGCCGTCCAGCATCGCCGAAGGCGAACAGGCGCAAAGCCCAAGGCAATAGACCGGCTCCAGCGTCACAGACCCGTCGCGGGTGGTCTCGTGGAAACCGATGCCCAGCAATTGCTTGATCTTGGCGGCGACGGCATCCGAGCCCATCGACTGGCAGGCCTCCGCCTGGCAGAGCTTGAGCACATGCCGTCCGGCCGGCTTGGCCCGGAAATCATGATAGAAGGTGACGACGCCGTGCACTTCGGCCCGCGACAGGTTCAGCCCATCGGCGATGATCGGCAGCGCGTCGTGCGGCACATGGCCGAACTCTTCCTGGATCCCGTGGAGGATCGGCAGCAGTGGACCTTCGAGGTCCTTTAACTCCTGGATGATCGCTGCCGTGCGCGACGCGATCTCGGTACTTGCAGGCTGCATCGTCATGCAGCGCCCTCCCTGGTGGTAGCTTTTTATCGCTAAGTCTTTACAAAATCAGAGGAAACCCGCGGAATCAATAAAGCTGTTCCGTTGTTCGATAGAAATCTTCTATCGATGGCATCCAGCCAGCATTGTCTAGCTCAACGTCGGGTGTGGAAATCGTCCGCCAGCGCCATCGCCTCGTCCAGCAGCGCCGAGACCAGTGGCGTGTGCGGCTCGCGCGGTGTCGCCACCAGCCCGACGGTGTGGCTGGCGTCCGGCTCGACGATCGGGATGGCTCGGATCGGCTCGGAAAAGCCGAATGTTTCCGCAAGGTTGAGCGGCATGATCGATGACCATTTGCCGGTGCGGATATGGGAAAACAGCACGATCATGGAATTGGATTCCAGCGTTGGCCGCACCTGCACGCCGGCTTCGGCCAGATGCTGGTCGATGATGCGGCGGTTCTGCATGTCCGGCGTCAGCAGGCACAGCGGCAACTGGCTGAGCTCGGCCCATGTCACTTTGTCGCGGTCGGAATAGGGGTTCCCGACCGCGGTGATCAGCTGGTAGCGCTCATCATAGAGCGGCACGCTGGTCACCCGTCCGAGTGGTTCATTGTCGAGATAGGTGATGCCGGCGTCGATGTCGAAATTGCCGAGTAGCGACAGCACCTCGATCGAGGTCCGCGACAGCACCGAGAACGTGACGCCCGGATGCTTTGCCCGAAACGGTGTCGTCAGCCGCGCCACCATGGCCAGTGCGGTCGGAATGGCGGCGATGCGAATGCGGCCGGAAAGGCCGTGGCGCGCTGCCCGCATCTCTTCTCTCATAGTGCGTGTGTCGCCGACGATGCGGCGCGCCCAGACCAGCACCTGCTTTCCCTCAGGCGTCAGCCCCTGGAAGCGCGAACCGCGCAGCACCAGCATCACGCCTAGCTGGCCCTCCAGCTGCTTGATCCCGGCCGAAAGCGTCGGCTGGGTAACGCCGCACAGCTCTGCCGCCCGGCCGAAATGCTCTTCCCGGGCCAGCGCGATGAAGAATTCCAGCTTGTCGATCATGGGCGAAAGCTAACCGGCGCGAGGCGGCTACGCCAGCCGGTGCTGGCGCCCTTACCCAAAATCGCCTTGTGCACCCGAGATCGCGGCCGAAACCTACCTGTCTACAAGGTTCAGGATGTTGCCGTCTGGATCCTTGAACCAGGCGACCTTCATCCCGTAGCCGACATGGATATCGCCCTCCAGCGTCAGGCCGGGCATGTCGTAGTGCTCAAAGGTGACGCCCTTCGCCTTTAGCGCCTTGACCACATTGCCGATGTCGTCGCCAACCATCCAGGTCACCGCCGTCGCCTTGTTGGTGCCGGCATATTGGGAATGATAGACGTTGATGGCGGTGTCGCCGCTTTTGTACACGATCAGTTCGCCGCCCTCATCATGCACCTGTTTCAGGCCAAGCGTCCCCTCATAGAAGGCCTTGGCCTTCGCCAGGTCTTTCACCGCCAGATTGGCCGTCGCGTTGCTGTTTGCGAGCATGGTCGTCTCCTTCCCAGACTGTCGGTCTTGCTGGTCATTGAAATAGGTCGCTCCGATCGTTTGACGACTGTCGGCTGCTGGCCGCACCGGCATGCGATCATCTGGAAGACGTTTGGCGGGGACGAAGTCCGACAAGACCCGTCGTTTTTACGGGCGCGCCGGGGCAGCCATTGCTCCACGGCTTGGTTCTGTCGGGGAACTGCATTATCTCAGGCGCAAGCTGCGTAAGGAAAAACTGCCATGTCAGTCACCAAGGAAATCGTCACCGAGCGCCTGAAGACGGTCAATGGCCCGGATTTCACCGGCAATATCGTCGACCTCGGCATGGTTTCCGAGATTTTCATTGCCGATTCCAAGGTCTTCTTCTCGATCACCGTGCCCGCTGCGCGCGCCCAGGAGATGGAGCCGCTGCGCGCCGCCGCTGAGCGGGTGGTGAAAGCGATCCCCGGTGTTGCCGGGGCCGTGGTCGCGCTGACGGCGGAAAAGAAGGGCGGCGGCATGGAGGCCTCGGTCCCGGCGCGCCCCGCCCCCAGGCCTGCGCCGCCGGCAGCACCGGCCGCCCCGCGGCCTGCGCCCCACGCTCCTGCTTCGCACAGCCAAGGCAAGCGCGGCGTGCCCGGTATCGAGGCGATCATCGCGGTGGCTTCCGGCAAGGGTGGCGTCGGCAAGTCGACCACCGCCGTCAACATCGCGCTTGGCCTCGCCGCCAACGGCCTGCGGGTCGGCGTGCTCGACGCCGACATCTACGGCCCGTCAATGCCGCGACTGTTGAACATCCATGGTCGGCCGCAGACCGTCGACGGCAAGATCCTGAAACCGATGGAGAATTACGGGCTCAAGGTCATGTCGATGGGCTTCCTCGTCGATGAGGAGACGCCGATGATCTGGCGCGGCCCGATGGTGATGTCGGCGCTGACGCAGATGCTGCGCGAGGTCGAATGGGGCCGGCTCGACGTGCTGGTCGTCGACATGCCGCCCGGCACCGGCGATGCCCAGCTGACCATGGCCCAGCAGGTGCCGCTGGCCGGCGCCGTCATCGTCTCGACGCCGCAGGATCTGGCCCTGATCGATGCCCGTAAAGGTCTGAACATGTTCAAAAAAGTCGACGTTCCGCTGTTGGGGATCGTCGAGAACATGAGCTATTTCATCGCCCCCGATACCGGCAAACGCTATGACATCTTCGGCCATGGCGGAGCCCGCCGGGAGGCCGAGCGTCTCGGCGTCGCCTTCCTCGGCGAAGTGCCGCTCGAAATGGGCATTCGCGAAAGCTCGGACGCCGGCACGCCGGTGGTCGTCTCGAAACCCGATGGTCCCGAGGCGAAAATCTACCGCGATATTGCCGGAAAGGTCTGGGAGCGGATCAACGAGGAACGCGGCGCGGCGGCAGCTGCCGTGCCGAGCATCGTCTTTGAGTGATCCCCTCAAGGGGGAGGGGTTTAGCCGCCGACCTTCTCGCCAAAGCTCGAAAAGAACTGGCCGGCCAGTTTCTTCGAGGTCGACTCGATCAGCCGGCTGCCGAGCTGGGCGATCTTGCCGCCGACATCGGCCTTGGCCGCGTATTTGAGGATCGTCGCATCCGGCCCGTCTGATGTCAGCGTGACGTCGGCGCCGCCCTTGGCGAAGCCGGCGATGCCGCCCTTGCCTTCGCCCTGGATCGTGTAGGAGTTCGGCGGGTTGAGGTTTTTCAGCGTCACCTCGCCGTTGAACGTCGCCTTGATTGGCCCGATCTTCAGCACAACGGTCGCCGTCATCTCGGTCGGTGATTTCATGTCGAGGCTCTTGCAGCCGGGAATCGTCGCCTTCAGCACCTCGGGGTCGTTCAGTGCTTCCCATACTTTTTGCAGGGGTGCGGCGATGCGTTCCTCGCCTTCGATCACCAAAGCCATCAAAATCTCCCCGAAAAGACAGGTCCGAAGCCCTAGCGCAGGGGCGCTGATATGTCTATCGCACCAAAGTGCGGGTTCGGACCGCGGGTGCCCCTTGCCTGCATCCGCGCGTTGTCATATCGATTTGTCCTACAAATATGGAGACCATGATGGCCGGCGCCCCCACCAGAAAGAAGAAATTTCGCTCGCAGGAGTGGTTTGACAACCCAGACAATCCGGGGATGACGGCGCTTTATCTGGAGCGCTACCTGAATTACGGGCTGACGCGCGCCGAACTGATGTCGGGCAAGCCGCTGATCGGCATTGCCCAGACCGGCTCGGACCTGTCGCCCTGCAACCGCCACCACATCGAACTGGCCAAGCGCGTGCGCGAGGGCATCGTCTCGATGGGCGGCATTCCTTTCGAATTCCCCTGCCATCCGATCCAGGAAACCGGCAAGCGGCCGACCGCGGCACTCGATCGCAACCTTGCCTATCTCGGCCTGGTCGAGATTCTCTATGGCTACCCGCTCGACGGCGTCGTGCTCACTATCGGCTGCGACAAGACCACGCCCGCGCTTTTGATGGCCGCGGCCACCGTCAACATTCCGGCGATTGCGCTGTCGGTCGGCCCGATGCTGAACGGCTGGCACAAGGGCAAGCGCACCGGCTCCGGCACCATCGTCTGGGAATCGCGCCAGCGCCTGTCGGCCGGCGAGATCGGCTATGACGAGTTCATGGACATCGTCGCGTCCTCGGCGCCGTCCACTGGCTATTGCAACACCATGGGCACCGCCACCACCATGAATTCGCTGGCCGAGGCGCTCGGCATGCAATTGCCGGGCTCGGCCGCCATCCCCGCGCCCTACCGCGAGCGCGGTCAGATTTCCTACGAGACCGGAAAACGCATCGTCGAGATGGTGCATGAGGATCTGAAGCCGTCCGACATCATGACCAGAGAGGCGTTCGAGAACGCCGTCGTCGTCAATTCGGCCATTGGCGGCTCCACCAACGCGCCGATCCATCTCAATGCCATCGCCCGCCATCTCGGCGTCAAGCTTGACAATGACGACTGGCAGGCGATCGGCCTCAACGTGCCGCTGCTAGTCAACCTGCAGCCGACCGGCGAGTATCTCGGCGAGGACTATCACCATGCCGGCGGCGTGCCGGCCGTGGTGGCTGAGCTGATCAAGGGCGGGCTGTTGCCGCATCCCGGCGCGCGCACCGTCAACGGCAAGTCGATCGGTGAGAATTGCGAGGGCGTCGCCAACGAAAATACCGACGTCATCCGCTCCGTCGCCAAGCCGCTGAAGACCAATGCCGGTTTCATCAACCTTAGAGGTAATCTGTTCGATTCGGCGATCATGAAGACCAGCGGTATCTCGCCCGAATTCCGCGAGCGCTATCTGTCCAACCCTGCGGATCCCGAGGCCTTCGAGGGCAACGCCATGGTCTTCGACGGGCCGGAGGACTATCACGCCCGCATTGACGATCCGGCGCAAGGCATCGACGAACACACCATCCTGTTCATGCGCGGCGCGGGCCCGATCGGCTATCCCGGTGGAGCCGAGGTCGTCAACATGCAGCCGCCGGCCTATCTCATCAAGAAGGGCATCCATGCGCTGGCTTGCATCGGCGATGGCCGCCAGTCGGGCACATCGGGCTCGCCGTCGATCCTCAACGCCTCGCCGGAAGCTGCCATCGGCGGCGGCTTGGCACTGCTGAAGACCGGCGACCGTGTGCGCATAGACTTACGCAAAGGAACCGCCGACATCCTCGTCACCGACGACGAGATTACCCGGCGCCGCGCCGAACTGCAAAACAATGGCGGCTACCACTACCCCAAGCACCAGACGCCATGGCAGGAGATCCAGCGCGGCATGGTCGACCAGTTCTCGGCCGGCATGGTGCTGAAGCCAGCGGTGAAATACCAGGATGTCGCGCACACCAGCGGCGTGCCGAGGGACAACCACTGAGCGGCGGGTTCCGCCGCGCAAGCCGCCGGGCAAGGCTGTTGTGGGCGGCAATCGCCCTGGCAGCCTCGCTCGTGTCGTCGGTCGCCTCTGCAACCGACTTTCCCGTGACGGCGGGCGGCTGGACTGTCGTCGTTGCGGAACGCTGGTGCAACGCGACCAACCGTGATCCGGTCGAGTTCGCTGCAACGCCCTACAACGGCCTGCAATTTGGCCGCACGCGCGACTCGGAGCGGATCGTCATACGGGTCTTCCTGTGGCCCGGTGCCTTCAAGGAAGAGGACGTGCCGGTCACGGTGACGCTGCAGCTCAAGGGCGCCGACCAGCCGCTGGAAATGACGGCCATGACCACCGTCGACTATATCGCCGACATCGACAACGCGCTGACGGCGGAAGAGCAGAAGGCGATCGCCGATGCCGGGTCGATGACGGTGCGCGTAACCGGCGTCGAACAGCCGCTCACCTTTCGCACCGAGGGTCTTGCTGGAGCGCTGAAGCTGCTTGAGGAATGTGCCAGGACGATCAAGCAGGGGTGAGTCCTATTCGGTTTCTTTCCGAACGCGCGGTTCCCATATTGACTGGGAAACGGACAGGACCATCAATGACGACACGACGCTCTTCGCTCGGATTTCTCGGAATGTTCGGCCGCTCGGGCGACCTCAGGGAGCTCGACACGGCATTGCGTGGCGCCGACCTTCATCCCGCTTTGGTGCCGGAGGGCGTAAAGCTCACCATAGTCAATCTGATGAAGGATCACTGGCCCGAAGAGCCATTGCCAGACGCCTATCGATCCGTGGCGCAACTGTTCAGCTACTGCATCGCCGGCCCGCAAACTTTCGAGCAGGCCAATGGCACCGAGCGGCGGCTTGAGGCGGAGCGCCGGATCGAGTCAGCACTCGAGGCCGGCGACAGTTTCGATGCGCAAATCGTGTTGATGACGCTGCATGCCAAGCTGATCAGCGCCGAGGTCGTTGAGCGCTATGGGTTGAGCGCCGACTGACTGTCCAGCAGGACGAGCTCAGCCGCCCATATTGCCGCGCGGCAGCTTGATCATCTCGCCGAAGCGGGCGCGCAATTTGTCGTCGATCGCCTTTGGCACATGGCGCGGGAAGCGCTCGGCGAGGATGCGTTTCTTCTCGATGATGGCCCGCTGCAGGATGTCGGGCCTGCCCTTCTCGTTCCATTCCTTCGGCGAAAAGCGGTCGCCGACGGCCGGGTAGAAATATTCGGTCTGCATCAGCCGCAGCGTCTGCTCGTTGCCGAGATAGTGGCCGGGCCCCTTCAGGCAGACATCGGCGATGGTGTCGATCGACAGCGCTTCGTCGGTCACCTCAATGCCGCGCACGCAGCGCAGGCAGTGGCCCAGCATGTCATTGTCGATGATCAGGCTTTCCAGGCAGAAGCCGAGCAGCGAGGCATGCATGCCGGCCGATTCGTAGACCAGGTTGAGGCCGGCAAGGCCGGCCATCACATCGGTGATGCCCTTTTCGTAGCCGGACTGGATGTCGGGCAATTTCGAATCCGTCATGCCGGCGGCCGAACCGCCCGGCAGATCATAGAATTGCGCCATCTGCGCGCAGGCCGCGGTCAGCACCGCCTGCTCGGCCGACCCGCCGGACATGGCCCCGGTCCTGAGATCGGAAACGAACGGCCAGGTGCCGAAGATCGCCGGATGTCCGGGCTTGATGGCGTTGACATAGATGAGGCCGACGAGCACTTCGGCCACCGCTTGCACAACGGCGCCGGCAATCGCCGCCGGCGCCGTTGCGCCGGCCTGGCCGGCCGACAAAAGCAGGATCGGAATGCCGCCCTCGACGCAGGCTTCGAGCACGCCGCAGGCGTCCTCGGCGAATTTCATCGGCGGCACGACGAAGCAGTTCGAGTTCGACACGAACGGCCGGGCGCGGAAATTCTCTTCACCGCCGGCGATCGCGTAAAGCATCTCCAGCGCCGGCTGCACATTCTCGCGCACCGTAAACGAGGTGCCGACATGCTTGGAGGTCCCCATTACGCAGGCGTAGAGCGTGTTGAAATCCATATCGAGTGGATCGGGAATGTCGCGCGGCACCATCGGCCGCTGGAAGAAATGGATGTTGTCGAGCCCCTCGACGATGCGGGCGGCGTCATAGATGTCCTGCAGCAGCGACTCGCGGTATTCGCGCTTTTCGACATCGACAAGATGCACGGCAGCGCCGGCGGTGCCGTAATGCACGCGCTTGCCCTTGATCAGCATGTCGTGCCGGGGATCCTGGCCGTGCAGGGTGAAATGCCGCGCCGCCGTCTTGATCGTTTCGAGGACCAGGCCGCGCGGGAAGCGCAAGCGGCCATCGTCGCCAAGCGTCGCACCCGCCTTGGTCAGGGCCTCGATGCAGGAAGGAATGGCATTGGCGAAGCCGACCGTCTCCAGAAGGGTCAGCACCGCTTCGTGGATGCGCTCCTGGTCGTTCTCGGTCAGCGGTCCGTAGCTGCCGCCTTCAAGGCCGGCACGCACCGGCCTGATATCGTCGGCCAGCGGCGCAGCCCGCATGGCGCGGCGCGCTTCGCGGCCGCCGGAGCGTCGCGAACGTTGGTCCGTCGATGCTTCCTGCTTCTCAAGAGCCACTGACATGGAGGCACTCCACCTTTAGCTGCGAAGCGGGAGGCGGTGGTTGGTCCACCATCGGCCTGCTTCGTCCCCTTTATGCCTCCGACTATGCCGCCGACATTGGCACAGCCTATGGGCCAACGGCCCCCGTCGCATATGCCAGAGTGCTAAAGAAAAACGGGGCCGTTTCCGGCCCCGTTGCAGATCCGGATTATCAGGCCGCTGCCGGTCGACGCCCGGCCGCAGTCGCCAACTCGCGGATCCCGGGCTCGATGTGCTGCAGCGCGATCGAGGAAATGCCCAAGCGCATGAAACGCGAAGGTTTTTCGTTGCGGTCGAAGAAGCGATCGCCGGGTTCGATGATGACGCTGCGCGAGGCCGCTGCCTCGGCCAGCCCGCGAGAATCGGTGCCGCGCGGCCCTTCGAGCCAGAGCGATGTGCCGCCGGCGGAATCGGTCGAGCGCCATTCCGGCAGGAAGGCGGAAATCGCATGGACCAGACGCTTGCGCCGCTCGTCGAAGGCGCTCGACAGACGCCGCACCAGCGCCTCGTGATGGCCAAGCGACAGGAACAGCGCAACGGCGCGCTGGTTGTTGGCCGGCGGATGGCGCAGCATGAAGCGGCGCAAGGCGCGCAGTTCGGAGATCAACCCGGCAGACGCGACGATGTAGCCAAGCCGCAGGCCGGGAGCCAGCGTCTTCGACATCGAGCCGACATAGACGACGCGGCCGGAGCGATCGAGGCTCTTCAGCGCCTGCTGCGGCGCCTCGTCGAGAAGCTGGCTGTCATAGCCGTCCTCGATGATGATCTGGTTGTAGCGGTTGGCGCGCGCCAGAAGGTCCTGCCGCCGCTCCGCCGACAGCGGCACCATGGTCGGGCAATGGTGGCTCGGCGTGACGAAGACGAAGCCGGAATCGTTGGGAATGGAAGAGGTTACGATGCCGGACTGGTCGACCGGAACCGGCTGTATCTCGGCGCCCGCCAGCCGGAAAATGCTGCGCGCGTCGGGATAGCCGGGATCTTCCATTGCCACTTTGGAGCCCTTGGTCATCAGCAGCGTGGCCAGCATGTAGAGCGCATTCTGGGCGCCCAAGGTCACGATGATCTCGTCCGGATTGGCAAAGATGCCGCGCCGCGGCAGCAGCCGCGCCTGGATCTGTTCGATCAGCAGCGGATCGTCGCGATCGACCATGTCTGAGGCCCAGTTGCGGATTTCGAGCACGGCCAGCGCCATGCGGTTGCACTCGCGCCATTCGGCGGTCGGGAACAGCGCCGGGTCGAACTGGCCGTAGACGAAGGGATAGGACGACTTGATCCAGTTGTCATGCTTGGCCGGCGGCGGCATGTCGCTGGCGGCGATCTGCCGGCGCGCCTTCCAGTCGATCTCATTGGCCTGGTCGGGCGCCTTCTGGTGCGGCTTGGCCGGTGTCGCCAGCACGTCGGGATTGACGAAATGGCCACGCCGTTCGCGCGCCACCAGGAAGCCCTGGTCGACCAGCTGCTGGAAAGCCAGCACCACGGTGCCGCGGGCGACACCGAGCTTTTCGGCCAGAATCCGGCAGGACGGAAGCGGCATCGAAGCGGCAATTTGCCGGTCGAGGATGGCGGCGACGATCGCCTGGCGGATCTGCGCCTGCAGGGTCTGACCGGATTCCGCCGAAATCCGGAACAGGCCGGACCATATGGCCGTGTCGTTACGCTGTGGCATGGAAGATGTTCCTCGATGGCCAACCTTTTTTGCTTGGTTGGACCAGCCGAACGTAACCGTGGTACAAGGGGTTGCGCCAATCAATTTTTCTGATCTCTGGGATTTATGCCAGTGATCCATCGCGCGACGCGCAGCGTCGTCGCGTCGTCACGCATCCCACCGCTGCATCCCCCGCGCGACGCGCAGCGTCGTCGCGCCTTCCGACGCCCGCGCGCCATCCCGTCATGCTGCACTGCGTCATCCCCGCATGACGCAACTGCGTCATCGCGCGCATTGAAACGAATGGAATTCGGCTCAATAGAAGGACGCGACGACACGCGCCGGAAACATCCGGTCTGATAAGATGTGTCGAAAAGCGTCAGGAGCCCGCCAGTGGATCAATCGTCCTTCGACAAACAGCTCGTCGCTTTGCGCGAACAGCGCGCGGCGGTAACCGGCAGCATGCGCGAGGCGTTCGCCGCCGATCCCAAGCGCTTCGAAAAATTCTCCGCCACCGATGGCGACCTGCTGCTCGACTGGTCGAAATGCGCGGTCGATGCGCAAACCATGGCCATGCTGGAGAAGCTGGCAGGCGCCGCCGATCTCGAAGGCCGCCGCGCCGCGATGTTCTCCGGCAAGAAGATCAACATCACCGAAGACCGCGCCGTGCTGCATACCGCGCTGCGCAACCTCAGCGGCAAGGGCGTCACGGTCGACGGTCAGGACGTCAAAGCGGATGTGCTGGCCGTGCTCGATGCGATGAGCGTTTTCGCCGACGCCGTGCGTTCCGGCAAGGCGGCCGGCGCCACCGGCAAGAAGATCACCGATATCGTCAACATCGGCATTGGCGGTTCCGACCTCGGCCCGGCCATGGCGACGCTGGCACTGGCGCCCTATCACGATGGGCCGCGCGCGCACTATGTTTCAAACATCGACGGCGCCCATATCCACGACACGTTGAAGGGCCTGTCCGCCGAAACCACTCTGTTCATCGTCGCCTCGAAGACCTTCACCACGGTCGAGACGATGACCAACGCCGAAACAGCGCGCAAATGGGTGCAGAAGGCACTCGGCAAGGACGCCGTCGGCAAGCATTTCGTCGCCGTCTCCACCGCGCTCGACCTGGTGGCGAAGTTCGGCATCGCAGCCGACCGCGTGTTCGGTTTCTGGGACTGGGTCGGCGGCCGCTACTCGCTGTGGGGCGCGATCGGCCTGCCGGTGATGATCGCCGTTGGGCCAAGGAACTTTCGCGCCTTTCTTGATGGCGCGCATGACATGGACGAGCACTTCCGCACCGCGCCGCTGGCGAAAAACCTGCCGGCGCTGATGGGGTTGATCGGCTGGTGGCATCGGGTGATCTGCAAATATCCGGCCCGCGCCGTCATCCCTTACGACCAGCGTCTGTCCAGGTTGCCGGCCTATCTGCAGCAGCTCGACATGGAATCGAACGGCAAGAGCGTCACCCTCGACGGCGGCCCCGTCACCACGCCGACCGGCCCGCTCGTCTGGGGCGAGCCCGGCACCAACGGCCAGCACGCCTTCTTCCAGTTGCTGCACCAGGGCACTGATGTCATTCCGGTCGAATTCCTCGCGGCCGCCGTCGGCCACGAGCCGGACCTCCGGCATCACCATGATCTGTTGCTGGCCAACTGCCTGGCGCAGTCGGAAGCCTTCATGAAGGGCCGCACGCTGGAGGAAGCCCGCGCGCAGATGCTGGCCAAAGGCATGAAGCCGGCCGATGTCGACAAGATCGCGCCGCACCGTGTCTTCTCCGGCAACCGGCCCTCGGTGACGATCCTCTACAAGAAGCTCGACCCGCGCACCTTCGGCCGGCTGGTCGCGCTCTACGAGCATCGCGTCTTCGTCGAAGGAACGCTGTTCAACATCAATTCCTTCGACCAGTGGGGTGTCGAACTCGGCAAGGAACTGGCGACCGGGCTGCTGCCTGTCGTGGAAGGCAAGGAGAATGCCGCAAAGCGTGACGCTTCGACGGCCGGTCTGGTGGGACACATCCACCAATTGCGTGGCTCGGAGTGAAGAATTTGGCGGACATCAAGGGAATTCTGTTCGACAAGGACGGCACGCTTGTCGACTTCAATGCGACATGGCTCGGCATCGCCGATTTCATGGCCATGGACGCCTCCGAAGGCGACCGCTGGAAGGCCGACAGACTGCTGGCGGCGGCAGGCTTCGATTTTGCCACCAAGCGCTTCAAGCCCGATTCCATCTTTGCGTCGGGCACCAACATGGATGTCGTCGAATTGTGGTTTCCGCGCCTGTCCGACGAAGACCAGATGCTGGCCGTCGCCCGCTTCAACGAGATCACCTCGGTGAAAGGCTCGGCAATGGCGGTGGCGCTGCCGGGCATCGTCGAGTCGCTGACGGCGCTGCACAGGAAATCCTACCGGCTCGGCGTCGCCACCAACGATTCGACCAGCGGTGCGGAGAAAACCTTGCTGACGCTGGGCGTCGCCCAGTTGTTCGATGCCGCCTATGGCTACGACGCCGTGGCCAATCCGAAACCGGCGCCGGACACGATCCTCGCCTTCTCAGACCTGACCGGCCTGAGGCCGGCGCAGATCGCCATGGTCGGCGACAACCGTCACGATCTCGAAATGGCGCGCGCCGGCGGCTGCGGCCTGGCGGTCGGCGTGCTCTCCGGCACCGGCACGCGTGAATCGCTGTCATCGATCGCCGACGTCGTTCTCGACTCGGTTGCCGATCTGCCGGCGTTTCTGTCCGAGCGGGTCAAGGAGACGATCTGACTGGCAAGGCCTTTGAACAAGACGCAAATCGACCCAAGCTTTCCCGCCAATGGCTGACATAGGTGGAAAGCTGACATCGGGAGTCGAAGTGCCGAACGTCCGTTCTGGGGCCGCGAGCTGACGGTCAGCTTCCAGGCTGAAGTCATCAGCAAGCGGATGTTCCGCAGGCGACCTCGTTGCGTACCTAGACAGAACAAACAATCTCTGTCGGCGGATGGCTCAAAGCCTAGCAGTCTGCCATCGCGTCGCTCGCCAACAGTGACGATCCGATGTCTCCGTCTAGGCGCGAAGCTGCCGTTTGCGAACCGCTCGCGCAATCGCATTTGGGTCAATGCGGCCCACTGCCAGTTCCACTCGGATAGGAGCGTGGGTGACAACCAGTTCGTTCCACTCGACCGAGTTTTCTGCTTGAATGCCTCTGAAACCCAGCCGTGGAGCGCCTCCCAACTTGAAAGATCCCTTCGCCCCGCTACGGCAGCGTTTCCTGGCCCGGTGCGCCGCTCAACTGACGGAGTTGAAGGCGGCGCGCCATAAAGGCCCGCTACCGGGCTCCAACGACTCGCTGATTCCGACCGCGCACTCACTCGCCGGAGCCGCGGGAACGTTCGGCTTTGCGGAGATCAGCGCGCGGGCATCAGTGTTGGAAACACTGCTGATCGAACGGGCGGATGACGGGGCTGCGCACACCGCACTCGATGCGCTTATTATGGAGATCGAGCGGACGCTGAAGTGACTCAGCCGATGGGGCTCACTTCTTCGAGCCAGTCAGGCCGGTCCTGGTCATCTCGCCCCAGCTCTGGTCGGCCCGCAGGAATTGCCACCAACCCTTCACGCGCCAGAAATTGTTGAGCTGGCGGTAGCCGAAATTCTCGATCACAGCCACGGCCGTGAGCACGGCGAGATCCCGCGCGCGCGGAAAACGCTGAAGCTCGGCCTCTTCGAGGACCAGCGAACACACGCTCACGCAAACGCCGTAGGTGAAAACCAGCGACGTGAACGCCAACAGATATTCGGTCGAAAGGATGCCGAGTAGCCAGAAGGCCGGGATCAGAACATAGCCCAGCACCTCCGATATCGGCCCAAGCACGTCGACAATCAGTATGTGGCCAAAGCCGAGGAAGCCGACACGCCCATAGCGGGGGTTGAAGAGCATGGAGCGGTAACGGAAGAAGCATTCGAGCGAACCGCGTTGCCAGCGCGTGCGCTGCCTTGCCAGAACGCGCAGTGACTCCGGCGCTTCGGTCCAGCACACCGGCTCCGGAATGAACTGGATGCTGTATCTGCGTTTGGTGTCCATCATGTGGCGATGCAGCTTGATCACGAGGTCCAAATCCTCACCCATCGACCCACTGGTGAAGCCGCCAACCGCCACAACTTCCTTGCGACGGAACAGACCGAAGGCTCCGGACACCAGCATCAACGTGTTGATGCGGCTCCAGGCAAGCCGCGCCATGAGGAAGGCGCGCAGATATTCGACCACCTGCAGCAGCGGCAACAGCCGGTTCGGCAGCCGGACCTCGCGCACCCTGCCACCTTCGATCCTAGAGCCGTTGGCGATCCGGATCGTGCCGCCCACCGCGATGGTGCGCTCCGGATCGTCGATGAAGGGCTGCGCGGCGCGCATGAGCGCATCGGGCTCGAGGATGGAATCGCCGTCGATCACGCAAAACAGCGGCGCGCGGCAGACATTGACGCCGGCATTCTGGGCATCGGCCTTGCCGCCATTCTCCTTGTCGACAACGAACAGCCGTTCGGTCATCGGCGAGGAATAGAGGCCGCGGATCGGCTTGTGCGTCAGGGTCTCCTCATAGGGCCGGTGGAATTTCACCAGCTTGAAGCCTTCGACAAGGCGCTGCAGAGTCTGATCCTTCGAGCCGTCATTGATGACGATGACCTCGAAATTCGGATATTCGAGCGCCAGCATCGAGTGCACGCTCTCGACTACGTTCACTTCCTCATTGTAGGCGGGCACTAGCAGCGCGATCGGCGGCGCGACGTCGCCATAACGGTGCCACAGCAGTGCCGAACGCGCGACCGGCGGGCGCTTCGACAGCGCGTAGGCGGCGATGACGAGCTGCAGCAGGTAGACTGCCGTCTGCGCCAGCCCTGCCCCGATGATGAACCAGGACAGGATGGAGGCACCCAGAACGATCTCTTGGCTCCAGTCGAACATCAGGCGGCCGGCCCCTCGGCAAGGATCAGCGAGGCCGTGCGCTGGCTGCGCGAGACCTCGCTGGCGGCGATCTCTCGCAGCACCTGTTCGCCCTGCTGGCCGAACGAGCGCAATGCGTTGGCGGCGGCATAGCGCACGGTCCATGCCTCGTCGTCCATCAGTTGCGCCAGCGGCGCGGCGAGTTCGGACAGGCCGAGGCGGCCTGCCGCATCCGCAGCGTCGGCTCGTACGTCCCAGCCGCCATTTTCCATCGCCTTGATCAGGATGGCCGGCGCGTTGGCATGTCCGGTCAGGCCGAGCGCCCGCAATGCGGCTGCGGCGACCTCCGGCGACGGATCGCCAGCCGCGCGGGCAAAGAACTCCCCAAACTGGAAGTTGCCGCCGCGGGCAAGCGCGTCGATCGCGGCCGCCCTTATGAAAGGCACCGCGTCCTGACGCCCGGCGTAATCCCTGAGCTCGTCGAACCGCTTTGACGGAAAGCGCCTGAAAAGTTCGATTAGGCGCCGCGAGCGCTGCCCCGCCACGCCGATCTTGCGCAGCGTTATGACGAGAGGCGGCAAGGCACCGACATCGCAGAGCGCGATGGCGACGGCGATCCTGACGTCGCGCGAGCGGTCGCGGTCGAGTGCCGAAAGCAGGCTTGCCACCGCGTTTTCCGAACGCAGCGCCGCCAGCATCTCGGCCGCATGGATACGTTCGGCGCCGTTGCCTTTTTCCAGCTGGGTGCCGACAAGCGTCGGCAGGCCACATTCGTTGAAGGCTGAAAGGAGCTCGTCGTGCTCCTCGCCGCGCAACAGCGAAATGAACTCGAAGCCGGCATCGATCGCCACCCTCGCCGGCACCGCAAGCAGCGCCGCCTCCAATGCCGCGCGATCCCGGCTTTCGGTGAAAGCGATCAGCGCAGTCAGAAGAAGGCGCCGCTGATCGGCGCCCGCCGTCCCCCGGCGCTCGTGCAGCACCCGGCGTACGATCAGCAGAAGCATGATGGCCAGGGAAAGGACACTGAGCAGGATGGACAGGTACCAGATGTACAACATGATCAGAACCGCGTGGTTAGGCCGAGCCCGAATATGGTTCGGTCGAATGTCGGGCGTTGCTCATGGGCGAGGCTGGCGCGCAGTGTCAGCGGGTCGGCAACGTCCCAGGAGATGCCGCCAAAGACGGTGCGCGTCGGCACGAGCGTGCCGTCGGAGATCTCGGGGGCATCCGCGTAACCGCCGAACACATTGACGCCCGGCGTGAGTGCAAGATCGGCGCGCAGCACATAGCCATCCGCGCGCGTGCCGATATCGTCGTCAGCGTGCACCCATCGGGCAGAAAGCCCGAGCCGGCCATCGAGAACATATCCCTGCACCCAGGGCGAGATAGTGGTGATGTCGACGTTGGCGAAATCGTCGTAGCGGGTGTCGATGTTGAGAGAGAATGGGCCGAACGCCTTTGCTGGCGCCATGACCTGCCAGGACGCGCCGGCGCCGACCGAATAGCGCGCCAGGAAATCAGCATCCGGCGTCGCGGCCGCCAGCGCATAGGCTGAGACCGTGGGCGAGAACGCCTGGTCGATGCGGCCTTCGATCTGAAGGTCGGTGTGGCCGAAGCGGGTCGCCATCCGGGTACGGCCCGAAATGGTCGTCCGCGGGGTGAGCCGATAGGCAACGCCGGCCGAGCTGTCGGTCCAGTCGCCAAGCCCGTCAGTGAGATCGCTCACTTCGCTGCCGACATCGAGCCGCCATTTGCGTGGCGGCGGCGCGGCGAGCCTCTGGTCGACATCGCGCGAGCCGGGTTCAAGGGCAAGCGCCTGCCGGTAGGCGTCGCGCGCGGCGTCGTCGTCGCCACGGGCGCGGCGCACATCGCCGATCCCCACCAGCGCCTCGGCGTTGCGCGGATCGATCGCCAACACCCGCTGAAACGACTGCTCGGCCCGCGTGTAATCCTGCTCGAGCAGGGAAATCCGCGCGTCGAGGCCTAGCGCCTCGGAATTGCCAGGCGCGGTGCCAAGCAAATCGTCTATCATAGCGCGTGCGCGCGGCACGTCGCCCTGCCAGATCGCCAGGCGGACCTTGCCGAGGCGGGCGTCGAGAAGGCCGGGCTTTTCGGCAAGCGCCTGGTCGAAGAACTGCCCGGCCTCGTCGAATCTCTGGCTGGAGCCCACAACCAGCCCAAGGGCGACCAGGATGTCGGTGTTTTGCGGTGCCAGCCTGAGCGCGCAGCGGTAGGCCTTCTCCGCCTCGGGCAACTGTCCCGACGCCCGCAATCTCCGGCCCTCCTCCATCAGGCCGGCAACGGGATCCGGCCGCGGCGGGAGCGGCTTCTTCCCCGCGGTCGCAGGCTTCGCGTTGTTGCTGCCGGCCTGCTGGGCCTCGCGGATATTGGCGACAAGCACGGCCGCGTCGGCATTGCCGGGCTCGGCGCGCGAGACCTTTTCGGCGAGCGGCAGCGCGGCGTCGAGATTGCCGGAGCGGAATTCGACCTCAGCCAAGCCGAAGCTGGCATCGAGATAGGCCGGCGCCAGCGAAAGCGCCCTGGAAAAGGCTTCGCGCGCCGCCGGCAGATCGTTGCGGCCAAGCTCGGCGAAGCCGAGTTGCACCAGGGCGTCGGCATTGTCGGGCTTGAGCGCCAGCGCACGCCGAAGCAGCTCCGCCGCCTCGTCGAAATGCTGGGCTTGCCTGGCCTTGACGCCGGAAGCGTAGAGTTCGTCAACCGTCTGGGCCAGCGCCGCGGCAGGCGCCGCGGCAACCGCCAGGAATACGCATGCGGCAATGATGGCGCGCCGGCCTCGCCGCATCAGCGTTTCCCGCTCTTTCGCGCCAGCAGACGCGCAAGCCGGGCCAGCAGTTCCTCGGGAATGAAGGGTTTCACAAGGTAGTCGTCGGCCCCCTTCTCAAGGGCCGAGACGATGTCTTTTTCACCCTTGCGGGCGGTCAGCATGACGACCGGGATTTCGGACAAAACCGGATCGCTCTTGATGCGGGCAAGAACCTCCAGGCCGTCGGCCTTGGGCATCATCGCGTCGAGCACGATGATGTCCGGGGCCTCATGCTCCGCCTTCGTGAGCGCTTCCGCCCCGTCTACCGCCTTGATGACTTCGTATCCCTTCGCCCTGAGCCTGAATTCCATCAGTTCGAGCAATAAGGGATCGTCATCGCAAATCAGAACTCTTGCCTTCGCTCCGTTCACCAGCCTTGCTCCGGTTCGCGCCTCGTTTGCCGCTAGCCCCCCGGAGTGATTGATCCATGAACCGACATCCGCCAATGCGGTTCATGCAGACAGGCACATTCTTCTCAAATCTCTCGCCGACGTCCGCCGATGCCGCGCGATCATAGACAACCTGATTCGAGACGCCTGGATCTCAGCACAATCAGTAGATGAATAAGACGACATGGTATAGGAGCCGTGAACGGCATCGCACAGGCTGCAGCCAGACTGCGCTCTGTGCCTAAACCAACCGTCGTTTCAGGCGCGTGGCACAAGCAATCTTTTGACGTCACCGGCAAGCGCAAGCGGGTCGAACGGCTTGGCGATCACCCCTACAGCCCCCATCGCCAGGTAGCGTTCGACCTCATGCGTCTGGGTGCGCGCGGTGATGAATACCACTGGTATCGACGCCGTCGGCCGAGATTCGGCCAGGCGCCTCAACGTCTCCGGCCCGTCCATGTCTGGCATCATCACGTCGAGCAGAATGAGGTCGGGTCGCCATTCAGCGGCATCGGCCAGCGCCTGCATGCCCGAAGAACAGCACCGCACCTCGAATTCCGGCTCGAGCTCCAGCGACATCTGGGCGATTTCGCGGATATCGTCCTCGTCATCCACATAGAGGATCCTTGCGGGCATCAGCGTCACTCCTTTGCGTGCGCGGCAGGCCGAGTGCGGGTCGAAACCAACATGCTCCTGACCAGCTTTGCCACATCGATCTCCGACGCCCTGGTCTTGGTCATGATCGCTTGCACGCGATCGCCGAGTTTCTGGTCGAGTTCCGCCGCCGAGAACACGATGACCGCGGTCTCGAGCGGCAGATCGACGAGGAGGTCGAGGCCAGATCCGTCGGGAAGCGCGATGTCGAGGATGACCAGGTCGAAGCGATGGCGAGCGACCGCCTGCCGCGCTTCCTGCAGCGTCTTTGCGGCTGTGATCGAGACGCTCGAACCCAGCCCCGCCGACAACACCGCAAGCACGCCCTCATCGTCTTCGACGTGCAGAATCTGCGGCTTCGGCTCGATCCTGCGGCCGACGATCTTGGCGAGAGCGTCGTGAAGCCGTTTCGAATCCACCGGCTTCTCCAGCCAGTCGACGATGCCGACGGCGCTGCCGTTCAGCGAGCGCCTGGCCTCGTCGGCGACAGCGGAGATGACGATGACCGCAATGTCGGAATTCACCGGGGATGCCCTTATGTCGTGGAAGAGCTTGATGCCGGATTCCCCCGCCAGCTTGATGTCTAGCGTCAGCGCCACGTAGTCGCGGGAGCTCAGGAGCGCCTTGGCGGTTTCGATATCGGGCGCGACGTCGCTGGAAAAGCCTTCCGCATCGAGAAGTGTTGCGATCACCGCAGCGACGTCGGGCTCGTCCTCGCAGATGAGAACACGCAGGCGGCTATCGCGCTTGCGCGCCCGACGCTCGACCAAAACCGGCTTCTCGGCCTGCCTGTGCGCTTCGGGAAGGTCGACGTGAAACGAGGTTCCCTTGCCTTCCTCGGTTTCGAAGGAAACGGCGCCGCCCAGCTTTTCGGCGATAGCCTTGACTATGCTCAAGCCCAGGCCTGTGCCGCCTATCTTGCGGGTGCTGGAGGCGTCCGCCTGCTCGAACTTCCCGAAAATGCGGCTGCGGAACGCCTCGGGGATGCCGGCGCCCTGGTCCACCACGGAGAGGCGCAGCATGTCGCGGTCACGACGCTGGAGTTTCACCGTGACGGTGCCATCGGTGTGCGAGAACTTGATCGCATTCGACAGCAGGTTCGCCATCACCTGATGCAGGCGATCCGGATCGATATTGGCCTCGGCGCGCGGGGCGTCGTCGACCAGGACGATCCTGATCCGGCTGTCGGCCATGTAGTTGGAGCTGGCGGCAATGGCCTGCTCCAGGACCTGGCGGACAGGCATCTGCCTGATCTTGAAGGTGATCACGCCCGATTCGATCTTCTCGATGTCGAGGATGTCGTTGATGAGAAGAACCAGCCTTTCGCTGTTGGTGTGGGCGATGTTGACGAGATTGGCGGCCTTGGGCGGCAGTTCGCCGGCCACGCCGGCCGCGATCAGGCCAAGCGAGCCGCGGATGGACGTCAACGGGGTCCGCAATTCGTGGCTGACCGTGGAAATGAAATCGTTTTTGAGCTGGGCGGTGCGCTTCTGCTCGGTGATGTCGCGATTGTAGGTGATGACGCCGACGATCTTGCCGGACTCGTCGCGGAAAGGGGCCTTGAGCGTGTAGAGCCAGCCTTGTCTGCCATCCGGTAAAAGTGCCGGCTGATCGATCCGCAGTGTCTGCCCTGCCTCCAGCGCGCCCATCTCATCCTGCCGGAAGCGCTCTGCCACCTCCTTCGGATAGAAATCGAAATCCGTCTTGCCGATGAGTTCCTCCACCGAAGCGGCGCGAACCATTTCGGCGGTGGCGGGGTTGGCGGCGATGAAGCGGCCGTCGACATCCTTTATGTTCAGGCAATCCGGCAGTTCGCGAACCATGGCCCGGTAGGTCATGTTGGACATCAAGAGATCCCGCCGGCGCTGCTGCCGGTCGAGCAGTACGCCGATGATGATTGTGCTGAGGAAGCGGAACACGAGGGACGGGAACGTGCTCTGCTGCACAAGGCCGGTGATAACTTGCGCGGGGATGACCAGGAGCGTGATCAGCCCGGCGAGAGCGACCGACACGCCGAGACCGAATATATCGTACATGGTGCGCGATCGGGCCGCGACGATGTGGTGCCACGCAATGCCGACGACTGCGGTGATGAGGATGCCCATGACCCCGATGCTCGCGCCCTGCCCGCCCAGATGGATGCGATAGGCAATGGAGCCGCCCGTGGCGATGAGCATTGCCGGCCATCCGCCGAAGAACGCGGCCGCAGCAATAAAGGCGGCGCGCAGATCGACGACGAAGCCGGAGACGGACAAGGCCGTCGCCATGGAAGTGATCGCGCCCACGCACATGACCACGCCGAGAAGCAACGACTGCATCCGCCGCGAGAGACGCCCGGTGAAATCGGCCACAAGGTCCCAGGCGACCACGAGGATGGAGACCAGGGCAAGGTTGGCGAGGAGTGAGTGCCAGATCTCGGTCATGACTTCGGCTCCCTTTTTTCCGATAAATACCGGCAAAACCTATCCGAGGTCTAAAGAAGATACAGACCGCTCGGTGGCGCGGACTCGAACGAAAACACCCCACTCGGCTTGGTTGCAGCGCCTTTTGCGTCGCCGAAATCCGGCACCTGATATTCGGCGAGCAACTGCAGCCGGGACAGCGGCAAATCTGCGCGGCGGGGATCGCCGACCAGCACCTCGATGCCGGCTGCCAGGCAGCGGTCGAGGAACGGAGTGACGCGTAGAGCAACCTCACGGCCGTAGAAAACGTCGCCTGCAAGCACGAGGTCGACCGCCGGTGGCGGGCCCGTGGTGATATCCATGTCGACAATGGTGATCTTTACGCCGTTGGCTGCGGCATTGAGACCGATGGCGGCAACGCCGTTGCGGTCGATCTCGGCCGCAATCACCGCGCGGGCTCCAGCCTTTGCTGCAGCGATGCCGACCAGGCCTGAGCCGGCGCCGAGGTCGAGCACGCGGCGGCCGGCCACACTTTGCGGATGGTCGAGTATATAGCGGGCAAGCACCGCGCCGCCGGCCCAGACATAGGCCCAGTAGGGCGGCTGCGGCTCTGGCGCATCGTCGGCTGGCGCGACCGCATCGTCGTCCGCGTCGGCGCCTCGGTGCGGGTCGGCAAGCCGCCTCAGACCGCTGCCTGGATGAGCCGTGTAGAGTTGGATTTCAGGAAGCGCGGGAACGGGCGCAAGCCGCAGGTTCGCTTCGACGAATGTTGCCGGGTCGGGACGCCGACCATCGTCCGCGATCCCGCCGCAACCAGGGCCATCGTTCGAAATCGTGCCTATCCTCGCAACGCCCGCCGCAGGATCTTGCCCACCGGCGTCTTCGGCAGCTCGGTCCGGAATTCGATGTATTTTGGCCGCTTGTAGCCGGTCAGGTTCTCGCGGCAATAGGCGATCAGCGCCTCGGAGGTCAGGTTCGGGTCCTTCTTGACCACGAACAGTTTTGGCACCTCGCCCGAATGCTCGTCCGGCACGCCGATCGCCGCCACTTCGAGCACGCCCGGATGCATCGCCACGACTTCCTCGAGCTCGTTAGGATAGACGTTGAAGCCCGAGACCAGGATCATGTCCTTCTTGCGGTCGACGATCTTGGTGTAGCCGCGCTCGTCCATGAAGCCCATGTCGCCGGATTTGAAGAAACCGTCTGGAGTCATCACCTTGGCGGTCTCGTCGGGCCGGTTCCAGTAGCCGGCCATCACCTGGGGCCCGCGGATGCAGATCTCGCCGACTTCACCGAGCGGCAGATTGTTGCCGTCGTCGTCGCGGATGGCGATCTCGGTCGAGGGCAGCGGCAGTCCGATCGTGCCGGTGAAATTGCCGTCGCTGAACTTGTTGGCGGTGGCCACCGGCGACGTCTCAGACAGCCCGTAGCCCTCGGTGATCGAGTTGCCGGTCAGCGCCTTCCAGCGTTCGGCAACGCCTTTCTGAACCGCCATGCCGCCGCCCAGTGTCAGGATCAGCGGCTTGAAGTCGAGCTTGCGGAAATCCTCATTGTTGAGCAGCGCGTTGAACAGCGTGTTGAGGCCGGGAAAGATGTGGACCGGGTATTTCTGCAGCTCCTTGACGAAGCCGGGAATGTCGCGCGGGTTGGGAATGAGCACGTTCTGGGCACCTTGCTGCATGCCCATCAGCGCGTTCACCGTCAGCGCGAAGATATGGTAGAGCGGCAGCGCGCAGATGAAGTTGGGATGCGCCGGCTTTGGCTTGATCGCGTAGGCGTCGTCCATCCACAGCGTATTCTGCGCGACATTGGCCAGCACATTGCTGTGCAGCAGCGTCGCGCCTTTGGAGACACCGGTTGTGCCGCCGGTATATTGCAGGAAGGCGACATCTCCGGCCGCCACCTTGGCGGGTTTGAAGGCGATACCCGTACCGGCCTTCAAGGCGGCGTTGAACGCGATATAGCCGGGCAGCGACCAGGCCGGCACCATCTTCTTCACGCGGCGCACGACGAAATTGACGATGGTTCCCTTCAGGCTGCCCAGCATGTCGCCCATTGTGGCGACCACGACATGCTTGACATCAGTCCTGGCGATCACGGCTTGCAACGTGTTGGCAAAATTTTCGAGGATGACGATGGCTTGCGCACCAGAATCCTTGAGCTGGTGCTCGAGCTCGCGCGGCGTGTAGAGCGGGTTGATGTTCACCACGATGTAGCCGGCGCGCAGGATGGCCATCATCGCCACCGGATACTGAAGCACGTTCGGCATCATCAGCGCGACGCGCGCACCCTTCTGCAATCCCTTCGACTGCAGATAGGCGCCAAAGGCAGCCGACTGCCGCTCAAGTTCGGCGTAGCTGATCGACTTGCCCATGCAGATGAAAGCCGGCTGCGCGGCAAACTGTTTGCAGGCGGCCACCAGGAAGTCGCCGATGGAACTGTAGGGCAGGGTGCCGATCTCGGCCGGAACGACTTTCGGATAGCTTTTGAGCCACGGTTTTTCCGGCAGTCCGGCAGTCAGCGCCGTGAGTGCCTTCGGCAATCTCTTGGCCGGAGTCGCTGCGGGCTCTGCCGCCGCTTTCACCGCTGGCTTGGTCGCTGCCGGTTTTGTTGCGGCTGCCGGCTTCCCAGCGGCAGGCTTGGCCACGGTTTTCGCGACGGGCTTGGCGCTTGCCTTGGCAGGTGCAGTCGTCGCCTTTGGCTTGGCCGGCGCAGCGGCTTTGACGGATGAGGCTTTGGGCTTGGCCGTGGCAGCAGCAGCTTTGGGAGCTGCCTTGGCCCCCGCTTTCGCGGCCGTTGTCTTTGTTGCTTTTGCCATCCGTGCCTCCCTCGGTCGTTCCACTGCATGCTCCATGCCGCACCGCCTCTGAATGACCGAGACGTCCTCTGCTGCAGCGATGGTGCGGATTCCCTAGAGAAATCCGGCATGCAGCCTATGTATTGCGACTAGCGGCGGCCGTGCAAGTCTTGCCCCTGCGGCAGAACCGGAAAGATTTGCCGCCGAAATCTTTCCGGCGACGGGGCCTTCGAGGCCTGCTTCCCGTCATGCGGGCGACAGGGCCGGGCCTGTGGATGATTGTATTCGCGGGACTGGCGATCAATAAAAAAATGCGGTCGTTAACAATCCTGTGATTAGCAGGTTTTGCTATTTTTTTCTGAAATTGAGCAAAACAAGAGAATCATTTTCTGCTTACGGTGGGGTAGGCAAACAGGGAGTTCCAAAGCCGGGAAAACGGTGCTTATATGCGCCCTTCGCGAGCCTGCTAGAGGGGCTTGGCAGAACATCAGGGAGTGCTCAATGAAAAAGAAACTGACTTTTGCAGCCGCGTTGCTGGCTGCAAGCGTCCTCGGCGGCGTGGCCAGCGCAAAGACGCTGGTTTACTGTTCGGAGGCATCGCCGGCCAATTTCGATCCGGGTACCACGACTGGCGGCAATGATTTCGACGCCTCGTCGCGTACCGTCTATTCGCGGCTGGTCGAGTTCAAGCATGGCGGCACCGAGGTCGAGCCCGGCCTCGCCGACAAGTGGGAAATCTCGGACGACGGCCTGGTCTATACCTTCCACCTGCATCCGGGCGTGAAGTTCCAGACCACCGAGTATTTCAAGCCGACGCGCGACCTCAATGCGGACGACGTCGTCTTCTCCTTTGACCGCCAGTTCAACAAGGAAAATCCCTGGAACGGCGACAAGTATCTGCCGAACCTGACCTGGGACTACTACACCGGCATGGACATGCCGAAATACGTCGCCAAGTGGGAAAAGGTCGATGACCTGACCGTCAAGCTGACGCTGACCGAGCCGAACGCGCCGATGCTGGCCAATCTCGGCATGGACTTCGCCTCGATCGTCTCGAAGGAATATGCCGACCAGCTTCAGAAGGACGGCAAGATGGCCGACTTCTCGACCAAGCCGATCGGCACCGGTCCGTTCCAGTTCGTCGACTACCAGCTGGATTCGGTCATCCGCTATGCGGCTCACCCGGACTACTTCAAGGGCAAGGAAAAGATCGACGATCTCGTCTTCGCCATCACGCCTGACGCGACCGCCCGTATCCAGAAGGTCCTGGCCGGCGAGTGCGACATCGCTCCTTATCCGAATCCTGCCGACATCGGCACGATCAAGGCCAACGCCGACGTGACCCTGATGGATCAGGCCGGCCTGAACATCGGCTATATGAGCTACAACACGACCATCCCGCCGCTCGACAAGCCTGAGGTGCGTCACGCGCTCAACCAGGCGATCGATCGGGAATCGCTGATCAAGTCGCTGTTCCAGGATGCCGGCGCAACGCCGGCCGAAAACCTGATTCCGCCGACGATGTGGTCGTGGAACAAGGACGTGAAGTCCGATTCCTACGATCCGGAAGCTGCCAAGAAAGTGCTGGCCGCAGCCGGCCTCACGGAAATCCAGCTTTGGGCTTCCGACCGCGTTCGTCCTTACAACCCGAACTTCCAGCGTGCCGCCGAACTGATCCAGGCCGACTGGGCCAAGGTCGGCGTCAAGGCTGAGATCGTCAACTACGAGTGGACCAAGTATCGCTCGGAGGGCAAGAAGAAGGATCGTCCAGGCGCCTTCCAGATCGGCTGGACCGGCGACAATGGCGATCCGGACAACTTCTTCGCCACGCTGTTCGCCTGCTCGGCCATCGGCGTGTCGAACTACTCGAGCTGGTGCGACAAGGACTTCGAGGACCTGATCCAGAAGGCCAAGAAGACCAGCGACCAGGCTGAACGCACCAAGCTTTACGAGCAGGCTCAGGTGGTCTTCCAGAAGCAGGCTCCGGCCTTCCTTCTGGCACACAGCCAAGTCTACTCGGTCGTGCGCAAGAATGTCAGCGGCTACATGATGGATCCGCTCGGCATTCACCGCTTCGACGGCGTCGACAAAGCCGAATAAGACATTAGAGTGGGGCGGCGCGATAAAGCGCCGCCCCCTTCATCATGCTCAAATATATCCTCAACAGAATAGCACTTTTGATTCCGACGCTTATCGGCATCACCATCTGTGCTTTTGCTTTCGTCAGGCTGCTGCCTGGCGATCCCATCCTTGCCATGGCCGGCGAGCATGGCGTGTCGGCTGAACGTTACGCCGAGCTCAAGGAACAGTTCGGCTACAATTTGCCGATCTGGCAGCAATACGCACGCTATGTCGGCGAAGTCCTGACAGGCGATTTCGGCGTTGCGATCTCCTCCAAGCGCCCGGTTCTCGAAGAGTTCAAAACCCTGTTTCCGGCAACGCTGGAACTGTCGTTCTTCGCCATGATTTTTGCCATGGCGCTGGGCATTCCGGCCGGCATATTCGCGGCGGTCAAGCGCGGCTCCTGGTTCGATCAGTCGCTGATGGGCACCGCACTCGTCGGCTATTCCATGCCGATCTTCTGGTGGGGCCTGCTGCTGATCATCTTTTTCTCCGGCTATCTCGGCTGGACGCCGGTTTCGGGCCGCATCGGCCTGCAGTACTTCTTCAAGCCGATCACCGGCTTCATGACCATCGACACATTGCTCTACGGCAAATGGGACGCGTTCCGCTCGGCATTGAGCCATCTGGTGCTGCCGACAATTGCGCTCGGCACCATCCCGCTGGCGGTGATCGCTCGCCAGACGCGCTCGGCCATGCTTGAAGTGTTGGGCGAGGACTATGTGCGGACCGCCCGTGCCAAGGGGCTGTCGTCGTCCCGCGTCATCGGCGTGCACGCGCTGCGCAATGCATTGATCCCGGTGGTCACCACCATCGGCCTGCAGGTCAGCACCCTGCTCGCCGGCGCCATCCTCACCGAAACCATCTTTGCCTGGCCGGGCATCGGCAAGTGGATGGTCGACTCCATCGGCAAGCGCGACTATGTGGTGGTGCAATCAGGCTTGCTCTTGATCGCCCTTATTGTCATGGCCGTGAACCTGATCGTCGACGTGCTCTATGCCGTCATCAACCCGCGCATACGGGCATCGTGATGAGCCAGTCAACCGAAACCGCCCCGATGGCCGCCGGCAATCCGGATAGGCTGACCGGCTTCAGGACCTTCTGGCACTATTTCTCGGTGAACCGCGGCGCCGTCATCGGCTTGTTCGTCTTCATCCTGCTGGTGATGGCCGCGATCCTTGCGCCGGTGCTGGCGCCCTATGCGCCCGATGTCCAGGACAAGACCGCGTTTCTGAGGCCTCCGGCATGGGAGGCAGGCGGCAGCGCCGAATATCTGCTCGGCACCGACGCCGTCGGCCGCGACATACTTTCCCGCCTGCTCTATGGCGCGCGCTTCTCCCTGCTGATCGGCGCCGTCGTCGTTACGCTTGCCCTGGTCGGCGGCATCACGCTCGGCCTGCTCGCCGGTTATTTCCGCGGCTGGGTCGACGTGGCGATCATGCGCGTCATGGATCTGATCCTGGCCTTTCCGTCGCTGCTGCTGGCACTGGTGCTGGTGACCATCCTGGGTCCCGGGCTGTTCAACGCCATGCTGGCGATCGCGCTGGTGCTGCAGCCGCATTTCGCCCGCCTGGTGCGCGCCGCAGTGATGGCCGAAAAGAGCCGCGAATATGTGATCGCCGCCAAGGTTGCCGGCGCCGGCCACATTAGGCTGATGCTGCGCACCATCCTGCCCAATTGCCTCGCGCCGCTGATCGTCCAGGGCACGCTGTCCTTCTCCAACGCAATCCTCGAGGCGGCTGCGCTCGGCTTCCTCGGCCTTGGCGCCCAGCCGCCGACGCCGGAGTGGGGAACCATGCTTGCCACGGCGCGCGAATTCATCCTGCGCGCCTGGTGGGTGGTGACCTTCCCCGGCCTCGCCATCCTCATCACCGTGCTCGCCATCAATTTGATCGGCGACGGCCTGCGCGACGCACTCGATCCAAAACTCAGGAGATCGTGATGGCGCTGCTCGACATCCAGAACCTCGTCGTCGAATTCCAGACCGCGTCGGGCCCGTTCCGTGCGGTCGACGGTGTCTCGCTCCATGTCGAAGAGCGCGAGGTGCTCGCCATTGTCGGCGAATCCGGCTCCGGCAAGTCGGTGTCGATGCTGGCGGTGATGGGCCTGTTGCCGTGGACCGCAACGGTCACCGCCGACAAGATGAGCTTCAATGGCCGCGACCTCCTGAAGCTGAGTCCGGCCGAGCGCCGCAAGATCGTCGGCAAGGACATGTCGATGATCTTCCAGGAGCCGATGGCCAGCCTCAATCCCTGCTTCACGGTTGGCTTCCAGATTGAGGAAGTGCTGCGCTTCCATATGGGCATGGACGGTGCGCAACGCCGGGAGCGCGCCATCGAGCTTTTGACGCAAGTCGGCATTGCTGAGCCGGCGGAACGGCTGAACTCCTTCCCGCACCAGATGTCGGGCGGCCAGTGCCAGCGCGTCATGATCGCCATCGCCATCGCCTGCAATCCGAAGCTTTTGATCGCCGACGAGCCGACCACCGCACTCGACGTCACCATCCAGAAGCAGATCCTCGACCTGCTGGTCTCGCTGCAGGTCAAATACGGCATGGGCCTGATCATGATCACCCACAATATGGGCGTCGTCGCCGAGACCGCCGACCGCGTCATCGTTCAGTACAAGGGCCGCAAGATGGAAGAGGCCGACGTGCTGTCGCTGTTTGAATCGCCAAAGAGCAACTACACGCGTGCGCTCCTGTCGGCGCTGCCGGACAACGCTGTCGGCGACCGTCTGCCGACTGTCTCAGACATGCTGTTCGAACCGGCCGCCGGAGTCGCCTGATGAGCATCAAGGTCGTCGAAGGCAAGGACATCAAGCGCGACTATCACGTCGGCGGCGGCCTGTTTCGCGGGCAGCGCACCGTGCATGCGGTCAAGGGCGTTTCCTTCAGTGTCGACAAGGGCAAGACGCTGGCCATTGTCGGCGAGAGCGGATGCGGCAAGTCCACGCTTGCCCGCATCATCACGCTGATCGATCCGGCAACGTCGGGCGAGCTTTTCATCGACGGCAACAAGGTCGATATCGCCAGGAACGGCCTGACCAAGGAGATGCGCCGCAAGGTGCAGATCGTCTTCCAGAATCCATACGGGTCGCTTAATCCGCGCCAGAAGATCGGCGACGTTCTCGGCGAACCACTGCTCATCAACACCGACAAGCCGGCTGAAGAACGGCGCGACCTGGCCATGAAGATGCTGAAGAAGGTCGGCCTCGGCACCGAGCACTACAACCGCTATCCGCACATGTTCTCGGGCGGCCAACGCCAGCGCATCGCCATTGCCCGCGCACTGATGCTGAACCCGAGCCTGCTGGTGCTGGACGAGCCGGTCTCGGCACTCGATCTGTCGGTACAGGCACAGGTGCTGAACCTGCTCGCCGACCTGCAGGACGAGTTCCAGCTGACCTATGTCTTCATCAGCCACGACCTGTCCGTGGTGCGCTACATCGCCGACGACGTGATGGTGATGTATTTCGGCGAGGCGGTCGAATACGGTTCGCGCGAAGAGGTCTTTGCCGACCCCAAGCACAACTACACCCGCACGCTGTTCGCCGCGACGCCGCGCGCCGACGTCGCCTCGATCAAGGCGAGACTGGCGAAGAAGGCGGCGGCCTGACCGGAAGGTCAGGCACGCCGCATTCCAGTCACGACAGCTTGGCGATGATGGCGCGCAGCGCCTCGCCGAAGCGCCTGATCTCGTCCACCGTGTTGTAGTGCACCAGCGAGGCGCGGATGGCGCCGCTGTCCATCGAGAGGTTGAGCCGTTTCATCAGCCGCGGCGCGTACATGTGGCCGTCGCGGATGCCGATCTGCATTTCGGCCATTTCCTCGACGATCCGCTGGGGCGAGAGTTTGCCGATGTTGAAGCAGAAGGTCGGCACCCGCTCGTTGATGCGGGCCTCGTCGGCGACGCCGTAGATGGTGGCGCCGCAATCCTTGAGCACGGCCAGCATCTCGCGCGCCAGCACCAGCTCGTAATCGCGGATGGCGCCCATGCCGGCGACGATGTTGTCGCGCCGCGAGCGGTTGTTGGATGGCGCAAGATTGCGGCCGATCAGTTCCAGATACTGCACGGCGGCATCCATGCCGGAGACGTTCTCGTAGATGAAGGTACCGGCCTCGACCTTGTAGGGCGGCTCGTCGGGGATGAAATCCTCGCGAAAGGTCGGCAGCCGCTTCAGTGTCTCGAAGCGACCCCACAGGAAGCCCATATGCGGCGAGAAGTTCTTGTAGCCGGAGCAGACGAGGTAATCGCAATCCCAGGCCTGCACGTCGATCAACCCGTGCGGGCCGTAATGCACGCAGTCGAGGAACACTTCGGCGCCGGCCGCGTGCGCGATCCTGGCCACTGACGCGACATCGACGATCGAGCCGATCGAGTGCGCCGTCACCGTGCAAGCGACAAGCCTTGTGCGGTCGGAGACCAGGGGCTTGAGGTCGTCGACATGCAGATTGCCGTCCTCACGCATGCGCCACCACTTGAACTTGGCGCCGGCGGACTCCAGCGCCAGCCATGTCGCGATGTTGGCGTCGTGGTCCATGTCGGTGATGACGATCTCGTCGCGCTCCTGCAGCATCTGGCCGATGCCGAGGCTGACGAGACGGATGAAGGAGGTGGCGTTCATGCCGAAGCAGATTTCGGCCGGGCTGTAGGCGTTTATCAGCAGCGCTACGCTTTCCCGCGCATCGGCGACCGACTGGTCGACAGTGACGCTTCGGCCATAACGGCCGCCGCGCTGCACATTGTGCGCGACCAGATGGTTGGTCACCGCGTCGAGCACGCTTTGCGGGATCTGCGCGCCGGCGGCATTGTCCAGGAAGATGAAGTCGCCGGCCCGCTGCAACGCGGGGAACATGGCGCGGATGGCTTCGACGGGGAACGCGCCGGCGGCGTCGCTCGCATTGTCGGTCTGGTGCTTGTTCAAGGTCGTCTCCTGCGCAAGTGCTTTGCAGATGGAAATTGTGGCGAGGTCAGCGCGTCTTTTCGGTTTTGAAGCGGCGTTCCAGCAGGCTGACGAGGCGGACCATCGGCCAAAGGAAGATGAGATAGACCAGTGCCGCGCCGATCAGCGGCGAGGGATTGGCGTAGAGCGACTGCGCGTTGGTCGCTTCCTTCAAGAGTTCCGGCAGCGCCACGGTGGATGCCAGCGAAGTGTCCTTGAACATCGAGACGCAGTTGCTGGTCATCGGTGGAATGACGACGCGGATCGCCTGCGGCAGCACCACCTTGCGCAAGGTCAGCAGGAACGGCAGGCCGAGCGCGTTTGCCGCCTCGAACTGGCCGATTGGAATGCTTTCGATGCCGGAGCGGAACACTTCGCTCGAATAGGCCGACATGATGATGGCAAACGCCGTCACTGCGGAGGTCCAGGACGACAGGCGTATGCCGAGGAAGGGCAGCGCATAATAGATCAGGATCAGCACGACCAGCACCGGCAGCGCGCGAAAGATGTCGGTGTAGCCAATCGCCAGCCAGCGCAGCGGCTTTGGCGCATAGAGCCGCACCAGGCTGATCACCAGGCCGACGGGGATACCGATGCCGATGCTGAGCAGTCCGAGCAGCAGCGTGTTCAGGAAGCCACGCAGCAACGCCGGCAGGCTGGACATGATGACATCGGGGTTGAAGAAGGTGTCCAGCAGCGACATGGGAGCATTCCCGAAACGGTTGGCGTCCCGCGACGCTAAAGCATGATCCCGGAAACCGAAATCGGTTTCCGGGGAGGGTCATGCGCGAAAATCGAAGGACGCCGTCAAATCGTGCCGGCCTGGAAAGCCGGCGCGGTTCAAACGAAAACTGCCGCTCAGCCCTTCGGCAGCGGCAGTTCCTTGACGGTCGAGGAATCGGCCGGTGCATCGCTGCCGAACCACTTCTTGTGTATCGCGGCGATCGTGCCGTCCTTCTTCATCGTGGTCAGCGCGTCGTTCAGCTTGCCGAGCAGCGGGTGGTCCTTGGTCATCATCAGGCCGTACTGTTCGCCGGTCTTGATGCGCTTCTTCACGGTGAGGTCCTTCATCTTGGTGAAGGAGTATTCCATGCCCGGAATGTCGCTGACGGCGGCGTCGACGCGGCCGGCGCTGAGATCGAGCAGCAGGTTCTGCTGCGTGTCGTAGCCCTTCACATCGCTGAACCCGTCGGCCGCCTGGTGCTCCTTAACCCAGGTCTCGCCGGTCGAGCCGGACAGCACGCCGATGATCTTGCCCTTGAGGTCGGCCTCGGTGTTGATCGCGCTGTCGGTCTTGGTGGCGATGCCCATGTCGGAATCATAATAGGGCTGGGTGAACGACTGCGACTTCAGCCGCTCCGGCGTGATGGTGATCGACGAGATGGCGACATCGATGCGCTTTGAGGTGGTGGCGGCAAACAGCGCCTGGAATCCGAGGTCGGCAATTTCCGTGGTCATGCCGACGCGCTTTGCCGCTTCGTTGACGATGTCGACTTCAAAACCCTCGAACGTGCCGCTCTCGTTCTTGTATTCGAAGGGCGGATTGGTCGGGTAGGCGCCGACATTGAGCACATCGGCCGCGAAGGCGGTGGCGGGGCCGGCAGCGATGCCGATCGTGGCCGCGAGAAGAAGCAGGTTACGACGAGTGAGGCTCATTTTTGTTCCCTCTGGTTGTTGATCGGGCGGGTTTGCTCCCGCACGGTTTTTTGCCGCCCCGCTTTTGGGCAGGGCGTCAATTCATGGCAGCGGTCATGCGGTCGAGCGCAGTCGCTAACTGGTCGCGGTCGCGGCAGACACACATGCGCAGGAAGGCCGTCGCCGAACTTCCGAACAGATGGCCGGGCGCCAGCCCGACGCGTGCCGTCTCCAGGATCTTGGCGCAGGCGCGGCGCGCGTCGTCTTCGCCTTCCATGGCAAAGAACGCATACATGCCGCCGCGCGGTTTTGTCGGCAGCACGATGCCCGGGATCTCAGCCAGCCTGTCATAGGCGAGGTCGAGACCGGTCTTGATCCGCTGCCTGATCTCCTCGACCAGCGGCTCGCCCTGGCGGATCGCCGCGACGGCACCGGCCTGGATGGGGGCGGCCGTGCCACTGTTGATATACTGGCTCATGGCGCCGAGCTGGTCGGCGACACCGGAGGGATGCGTCAGCCAGCCGACGCGCCAGCCGGTCATTGCCCAGGCCTTCGAGAAGCTGTTGACCGACAGCACCCGGTCGCCGTCCTCGGCGATCTGCAGCACCGAAGGCGCCACAACGCTGTCGAAATAGAGCCGGCCATAAACCTCGTCGGAGATGATCCAGATGCCGGTGCGCCGGCTGAAATCGAGCAGCGCCTGCATCTCTTCACGCGACGCGGTCCAGCCGGTCGGGTTGGACGGCGTCGACAGGAAGATCGCCCGCGTGCGCGCATCGCAGGTCGCAAACAGCCGGTCGAGATCGAGCTTCCAGTCGCCCTTGAAATCGAGCGAAAATGGCCGCGGCTCGCCGCCGATCAGGTGGATGGCGTTGTGGATGTTGGGCCATTGCGGCGCGACATAGACGACGTTGGTGCCGGTATCGACCAGCAGTTCCAGCGCCAGGTACAGCGCCTGCATGCCGCCCGGCGTCACCGTGGTGCGCGCGATCGGGATCGGCCTGCCGTGGATGCGCGTCTGGTACTCCGACAGCGCTTCATTCAACGGCCCATGGCCGCGCATGTTGGGAACGTAGAAGGTCAGGCCTTCATCGAACGCCGCCTTGGCCGCGTCGCGGATGAAAGCCGGCGTCACCATGTCGCCTTCGCCGTACCAGAGCGCGATCACATCGCCCAGTTCACGGGCGCGCACGGCAAGGTTGGCGATGTTTTCGGTGTGCAGATCACGAATTTGGGCGCGCACGCCATCGAAAGCGTAACGCGCGCTGGCCAGAGACGATGACTGGGGCAGCATGAACGACAAGGACTGAACCTCGCACCCTGAACGCCTCGACAGGACCGCCGGCAAGCCCGTCCGGCACGGCAGTCAGATCGATATTGAATGCTTATCCAAAGCGTCGGACATTTCAAGACAAAAGTTTTAAGCTTAAAAAGTTTCCGTTAAGCCAGCTCATCGCGTGCCGCGGCATAGTTGGCGGCAGCGCCGGCGCCGAGAAACATTGTGTCGCTGGCCAGGATGAAAAAGCTGGCGCCAATGGCTGCCCATTGGCCGACAGGCTGCGGGCTGGCGCAAAATATGCCGGCGGCCTTGCCGTGAGCGATCGTCACGCCGATGATCGTCCGGATCGCCGCATTGAGCTTGTCGGCGCCTTTCGGGCCGATTGCATCGATCGACACCGAGAGGTCTCCAGGACCGACGAAGATCACGTCAACGCCGTCCACGGCTGCAATCGCCTCGATATTGGCAAGACCTTCGGCGGTTTCGACCTGGACCGCGACAACGGTCCTGGCATTGGCGGCAGCGAGATATTGCGGGATGCGGTAGCCATAGCCGGCGGCCCGGCCGGGCCCGACGCCTCGCTCGCCCTCAGGCGGATAGCGCGAGGCCTTCACCGCCGCCTGGGCCTGGGCAGCCGTCGAGATGCGCGGGATGAGCACGCCTTGCGCACCGCTGTCGAGTGCCGCGGCGATCGCTTCCGGCTGGTGGCCAGGGACGCGCACCATGGCGGGCACGCCATGACTGTCGGCCGCACGCACCATGTTCTCGATTGTGTCTCTGGAGATCTGCGCATGCTCCCAGTCGATGCAGAGGAAATCGAGACCGGCCATCGCCATCACTTCCACCGCAACGGCGTGCGGTATGGCGGCGAACGAGCCGACGAGGTTTTGCTTGGCCGTGCATTTCTGGCGGAACTCGCTCATGCCGATCCCCTTTTTTGTCCGGTCCAAATCCATAGCCGCAAACCAGAGCCGAGCGAAGCTATTTCAGGCTTGAAATATTTTCCCGCGGCCGTAGCCTGCCGTCTCCCGCAGCGAGTTTTCAGACATGATCAAAGCGCATCCCCTGCACGGCCCGAACCGATTGAAGCTCGGCGTCTTTTCGACCAATGCCGATGGCGGGCTTGCCATTACCGATGTGCCGGAACGCTGGACGGCAAGCTGGCAGGACAATCTGACGGCAGCCCGGATCGCCGACCGCGCCGGTCTGGAGTTCATGCTGCCGATCGCGCGCTGGCGCGGTTTTGGCGGCCGCAACAAGGTGCGCGAATGGTCGTTCGAGACTTTTACCTGGGCTGCGGCCCTTGCCGTGGCGACCGAACAGATTGGCCTGTTCATGACCGTGCATGTGCCGCTCGTGCATCCGCTCTACGCCGCCAAGGCACTGGCGACGGTCGACCACATCAGCCAGGGCCGCGCCGGCCTCAACATCGTATGCGGCTGGAACCCGAAGGAATTCGGCATGTTCGGCACGCCTTTGGTCGAGAAAGGCTACGACCAGGCGGCCGAATGGATCGAAATCCTCGAAAAACTGTACGCCTCGGACCAGCCGCTCGACTACGAACGCACCTATTATCACCTGAAAGAGGCGGTGAGCCGCCCGGCCAGTCTACAAGCTCCACGCCCGGTGACCATGAATGCCGCTTTCGGCGGTCCGGGCCGGGATTTCGCCGCCGCCAAATGTGATTACCTGTTCACAACCTTTTCCGAAATGAGCGATGCCGGCAAGCACGTCGCCGATATCAGTGAGCGAGCCGACAAGGTGGGCCGTGATGTCGGCGTCTACACCGTGGCGCATGTCGTCTGCCGCCCGACGATGGAAGAGGCACAGGCCTACTACACCCGCTATGCGGTCGAGATGGCCGACCACGACGCGGTCGATGCCCACATGGCGGGCAAGAAGGAATTCTCGCAGTCGCACGACCCGCATGCCTATGACCGCTACCGCCAGCGCTTTGCCGGCGGCGCCGGCACTTATCCCCTGATCGGAACGCCGGAAACGATCGCCGCCGACATGGTCGCCATTGCCGGGCATGGCTATCAGGGAATTGCGCTGTCCTTCGTCAACTACACGCAAGAACTGCCCTATTTCTGCGACCGCGTGCTGCCGCTTCTGAAACAGGCAGGCCTTCGCGGATAATTCACTCAGGGATGACCGCGGTAGCCTGGATCTCGACCTTGGCGCGGTCCTCGACCAGCGCCATCACCTGCATGGCGGCCATCGCCGGAAAATGCCGGCCGATCACCTCGCGGTAGGCCTCGCCAATCCCTTTGAGGTTGGCCAGGTACTCAGCCTTGTCGGTAAAATACCAGGTCATCGAGGTGATGTGCTGTGGCCCGGCGCCGGCTTCGGCCAGCACGGCGACGATGTTTTCAAGCGTCTGCCGCACCTGGCCGGCGAAATCATCGGTTTCGAACCGGCATTGCCCGTTCCAGCCGACCTGGCCGCCGACGAAGACCAGCCGCCCACGCGCAGCAATGCCGTTGGCGTAACCGACCGGTTTCGCCCAGCCCTCCGGCTGCAGAATGGTGTGCATTTCTGGCCTCCCGATACTCAATCTGCTTCTCAAATGTCCGGTTCGAAAACGGTCTCGTCCAAATCTTCTGAGCTGCCCTCAGGCCGCGCCCATCACTTGCCGCGCGATAACCACCTTCTGCACATCCGAAGCGCCCTCATAGATGCGCAGCGCGCGGATCTCGCGATACAGGCTTTCGACGATATGACCTTTGCGAACTCCGTCGCCGCCATGCAACTGCACGGCCTTGTCGATCACCTCTTGCGCGCGGTCTGTCGCGTATAGTTTCGCCATGGCCGCCTCGCGCGTCACCCGCGGTGCCCCCATGTCCTTGGTCCAGGCGGCGCGGTAGACAAGCAAGGCAGCGGCATCGACATCGAGCGCCATGTCGGCGATGTGGCCCTGCACCATCTGCAGCTCGGCCATCGGCGCGCCGAACAATTCGCGCTCGGCCACCCTGGCGATGCTTTCATCGAGCGCCCGGCGGGCAAAGCCCAGGGCGGCGGCACCCACCGTCGAGCGGAACACGTCGAGCACCGACATGGCGATGCGAAAGCCATCGCTGGGCTTGCCGATCAGCGCCGAGGCTGGAACGCGGACGTTGTCGAAGGACAGGCGCGCCAGCGGATGCGGTGCAATCACCTCGATGCGCTCGGCGATGCTCAACCCCTTGGTTTCGGCCGGCACGATGAAAGCGGAAAGCCCCTTGGCGCCGGGCGCCTCGCCGGTACGGGCGAAGACGATGTAGAGATCGGCGATGCCGCCATTGGAGATCCAGGTCTTTTCGCCGGACAGAACATAGCTGTCGCCGTCGCGGACGGCTTCCATCTCCATATTGGCGACATCCGAGCCCGAACGTGGTTCCGACAGGGCAAAGGCGGAAATCGCCTTGCCGGCGCGTGTCTTCGCCAGCCATTGCTGTTGCTGCGGTGTGCCGAACAGGCTGAGCGCGCCGGTGCCGAGCCCTTGCATGGCGAAGGCGAAATCGGCCAGCCCATCATGCCGGGCCAGCGTCTCGCGGGCGATGCACAGCGCGCGCACGTCGAGCGGCCCCGGATTGTCGGTATCGAGCGCCGTCGGCTTCAGCCAGCCGTCTCGGCCCAGCTTCGCCACCAACTCGCGACAAGCGGTATCGACATCATGATGATCGACCGGCAGGTTCTTGGCGCACCATGCGTCCAGCCGCTCGGCCAGCGCGCGATGACGGCCCTCGAAGAATGGCCAGTTGAGGAAACTCTTGTCGGCCATCAATTCCCCTCGAACACCGGTTTTCCCTTGGCCACAAATGCCTTGTAGGCACGCTCGAAATCGCGCGTCTGCATGCAGATCGCCTGCGCCTGGGCTTCGGCTTCGATCGCCTGGTCGAGCCCCATCGACCATTCCTGGTTCAACTGCGTCTTGGTGATGCCGTGGGCGAAGGTCGGGCCGGAAACAATGCGCTCCGCCATGTCGAGTGCGTCGGCCTCGAGTGCCGCCGCATCGACCAGCCGGTTGTAGAACCCCCAACGCTCGCCTTCAGCCGCCGTCATTGTCCGGCCGGTGTAAAGCAATTCGGCGGCGCGGCCCTGGCCGATGATGCGCGGCAGGATCGCGCAGGCGCCCATATCGCAGCCGGCAAGGCCGACGCGGGTGAACAGGAACGCGGTCTTGGCTTCCGGCGTGGCGATGCGGATATCGGACGCCATGGCGATGATGGCGCCGGCGCCGACCGCCACACCGTCCACCGCCGAAATAATCGGCTTGCCGCAGTTCAGCATCGCCTTGACGAAATCGCCGGTCATGCGGGTAAAGGCGAGCAGTTGCTTCATATCCATCTTGACCAGCGGCCCGATTATGTCATGGACATCGCCGCCGGAGCAGAAATTGCCGCCATTGGACAGGAACACCACCGCATCGACATCGTCGGCATAGACGAGGTCGCGAAAAGTGTCGCGCAATTCGGCATAGCTCTCGAACGTCAGCGGGTTCTTGCGCTCCGGCCGGTCGAGCCGGACCTTGGCGATCTTGCCTTCGACCTGCCAGAGGAAATGCTTCGGCTTGCGGCCTGCCATCTCGGTCATTCCCTGCCCTCCCAATTGCTGCGGAACGAGGTCAGCATGCCGGTCAGCCGGCGTGCTTCATCCTCGCTGACATTGCCCAGCAGCTCGGCGATCCATGTCTCATGCGCGGCAGCGATGATGCCGAAGGCCTTCGAGCCTTCCTCGGTCAGCCGCACCATCGAGGTGCGGCGGTCGCCATTGCGGCGCGCGCGGGCCACCACCCCTTCCGAAACCAGCCGGTCGACGATGCCGGTGACATTGCCGTTGGACACCAGCAGGAAGCGCGACAGGTCGCTCATCAGCATGCCTTCAGGCACGCGGTAGAGCGCCGCCATCACGTCGAAACGCGGCAGCGTCGTGTTGAATTCTTTTTTCAGACGCTCGCGCAGTTCGGCTTCGATGGTGCGGGATGCCCGCAGCAGCCTTATCCACAGCCGCAGCCGGTCCTTGCCGTGTCCTGAAGGGGTGGGCAGGGGACCTGCTACCATGTCTCGCCTCCTGAAATCGAGATCGTCTGCCCGGTGATCGAGCGGGCGGCATCGCCGCACAGCCAAAGCACCGCGGCGGCGACTTCCTCCGGCTGGATGAAGCGGCCTTGCGGATTGGTCGAGGCGAGGCTCGTCCGTGCGTCCTCGACCGAGCGGCCGGTCTTGTCGATGATGCGCTGGACGGATGCCTCCAGCATGTCGGTTTCGACGAAGCCCGGGCAAACGGCGTTGACGGTCACCCCGGTTTTGACGGTCTCGGCGGCAGCCGCCCGCATCAGCCCGACGACGCCGTGCTTGGCGGCAACGTATGCTGCGACATACGGATAACCTTTCAGCCCGGCGGTGGAGGCGACGAAGACGATGCGGCCCGCCTTGCGCGCGGCCATGCCGGCCAACGCCGGCTTCACCGTCAGGAACGCACCGGTGAGATTGACGTCGAGCGTGCGCTGCCAGTCGCTGAGCGCGGTTCTGTGCGCCGGTGCGCTGCCGGACATACCGGCATTGGCGACGACGATGTCGAATGGTCCGCGTGCGGCTTCCGCCTGGCTGTAGAGCGACGCCATCGAGGCTTCGTCGGTGACGTCTGCGGCGATGCCGAAGATACGGCTGCTTTCCTTGACCACCTTGGCGAGCTCCGCCTCGCGCCGGCCGCAGATGGTCACGTCGATGCCGGCGCCGGCCAGCGCCAATGCGATCGCCCGGCCAACGCCGGAGCCGCCGCCGGTGACCAGCGCATGCCTGCCAGCGATGGCTGCGGCGCCGCTCATACTTTCAACCCCGCAGCCGCATCGCGTTCGGCCAGCCGGTAGATCTGGTCGCGGCCTGGCAAATAGGGATCCGGCCATTTGACGCCGCGGTCGCCGAGCGTGACGGCGGCATGCAGCGTCCAGTAGGGATCGGCGAGATGCGGCCTTGCCAGCGCCACTAGGTCGGCGCGGCCGGCCATCAGAATCGAATTGACGTGGTCGGGTTCGTAGATGTTGCCGACCGCCATCGTCGCCATGCCCACCTCATTGCGGATGCGGTCGGAAAACGGCGTCTGGAACATGCGGCCATAGACAGGCTTTGCCAGCGCCGATGTCTGGCCGGCTGAGACGTCGCAAATGTCGACGCCGGCCTCATGCAACAGCCGTGCGATCTCGACCGCGTCGGCAGGCGTCACGCCTTCGATGCCGACCCAGTCATTGGCCGAGATGCGCATCGAGATCGGCTTTTCCGAGGGCCACACGGCGCGCACCGCATGGAAGATCTCCAGCGGATAACGCATGCGGTTTTCCAGCGAACCGCCATAGGCGTCGGTGCGTCGGTTGGTGACCGGTGTGATGAAGGACGACAGCAGATAGCCGTGTGCGGCATGGATTTCGAGCATGTCGAAGCCGCCACGCTCGGCCATCTCGGCCGAGGCTACGAACTGGTCTCGCACGCGGTCCATGTCGGCGCGGTCCATCGCCTTCGGCACCTGGTTCTCAGGCGACCAGGCGACAGCCGATGCCGCCATCACCGGCCAGTTGCCGGACGGCAGCGGCACGTCGGTGCCTAACCAGCCGAGCCGGGTCGAGCCCTTGGCGCCGGAATGGCCGATCTGGGCGCAGATCTTCGCCTCTGTCTCGGTGTGGACGAAATCGACCAGCCGCTTCCACGCGACTTCATGCTCTGGTGCGTAGAATCCGGGGCAGCCAGGCGTGATCCGACCTTCCGGGCTGACGCAGGTCATCTCGATATAGAGCAGGCCGGCGCCGCCCTTGGCACGCTCGGCATAGTGGGCGAAATGCCAGTCGGTCGGACAGCCGTCGACGGCCTTGTACTGCGCCATCGGCGAGACGACGATGCGGTTGCTGAGCGCCATGTCGCGCAGCTTGAACGGCGCGAACATCGGCGCGCGGCGCAAGCTGTTGCCGCCGGCGCCGGCCTGGCGCTGGAACCATTCTTCGGCGCCGGCCAGCCATTCCGCATCGCGCAGCCGCAAATTCTCGTGGCTGATTCGTTGTGACCGCGTCAGCAGCGAGTAATTGAACTGGACCGGATCGAGGCCGAGATAGCGCTCGACTTCCTCGAACCATTCGAGCGAATTGCGCGCCGCCGACTGCAGCTTCAGCACCTCGGTGCGGCGCGCATCCTCATATTTACGAAACGCCGCTTCGAGGTCGGGCTCGGACTCGACATAGTCTGCCAGCGCCACAGCACTTTCCAGCGCCAGCTTGGTGCCGGAGCCGATCGAGAAATGCGCCGATGCCGCCGCATCGCCCATCAGCGCCAGGTTCTGATAGGACCAGCGCTCGCACAGCACGCGCGGGAAATTGATCCAGGCCGAACCCCTTATGTGGTTGGCATTGGTCATCAGCGCGTGGCCGCCAAGGTGCTTGGCGAAGATGCGCTCGCAGACGGCGATCGATTCCTGCTGCGACATCGAACCGAAGCCGAAACCAGCCCAGGTCTGTTCGCTGCATTCGACGATGAAGGTCGCGGTATCGCTGTCGAACTGGTAGGCGTGCGCCCACACCCAGCCATGTTCCGTCTTTTCGAAGATGAAGGTGAAGGCGTCGTCGAATTTCTGCTCTGTGCCCAGCCAGACGAACTTGCATTTGCGGGTGTCGATGTCGGGCTTGAACACGTCGACGAAAGTGTTGCGGGCTCTCGAGTTCAGCCCGTCGGCGGCAACGACGAGATCGTACGTTTCCATATAAGGCTTGGGATCGGCGATATCGGTCTCGAAGCTGAGCTTGACGCCGAGTTCGCGCGCCCGCCGCTGCAGCAGGACCAGCAGCCGCTTGCGGCCGATGCCGCAGAAGCCGTGACCGGTCGAAACCGTGCGCACGCCGTCATGGATGACGGCGATGTCATCCCAATAGGCAAAGTGTTTCTTGATCCAGACGGCGCTGACCGGATCGTTCCGGGTCAGATTGTCGAGCGTTTCCGCCGACAGCACGACGCCCCAGCCGAATGTGTCGTCGGCGCGATTGCGCTCGAACACCGTCACTTCGTGCGCGGCGTCCCTGAGCTTCATCGAGATGGCAAAGTAGAGGCCGGCTGGTCCACCGCCGAGAACCGCAACCTTCATGCCTGCGATCTCCTCTTCGCTTTCTGGGTCGCCGGCAAGGCTAGCGATCCCGATTGCCAGTATTGCGCCCGAGGTAAATTATTTCAAGCTTAAAGTTTCATATTGAGACGATTTGCTTCAGAGGTCTATGGCGTGCTTGCGGATGATTGCGCAAGCACGCCCCTGCCGGGTCACTTCTCCGGGTTCTTCGGGCTCCACAGCACGGTCTCGGCGCCTTTTTCATAGGCCATCCCGTCGGGATAGCTGATGGCTTCCAGCTGCAGGCCCCAGGGCGACTGGAAATAGAGGATGGTCTGGCCGGCGGCCGGGCCTTCCTTGACCGGGAGCGGCCCCAATCGGGTCTTCACGCCCTTGCCATCGAGATAGGCTTTCGCGGCGGCGACATCGTCGACATACAAGGCGATATGGAAGCCGCCAATGTCGCTGTTCTTTGGCGTCAGATCCTTCTGGTCGGGAGCGATGTATTTGAACAGTTCGATGTTCGATCCGTAGCCGCAGCGGACCAGGGTGATCTCCTCGATCACTGCCTTCGGGTCGACGCCCAGCAGATCCTGCATGAACGTGCCCTTGTCGTCGGCGAACGGGCCGAACGACATCGCCTTCTTGCAGCCGACCACTTCGGTGAAGAAATCGACCGCCTGCTTCATGTCGGGCACGGTGATGCCGGTGTGGTCGTGCCCGCGCATACCGGGGATGGAATCGGCGGAAGCAGCACCCATGGTTCCCAGAGCGGCGGCCGCAAATGTTGCAGTCAGGATTGCACTCTTCATGTCAGTCATCCTCCATTGCGGGACACTTGCCGGGCGCACGCCACAGCCCGCTGTTCGGCGTGCGGATGGTTCATGCCGGTGGCTTTGCGGCGGGATGGATGTCCAGCCAGCCGGCATCGATTTCGGGAAGCGGAATGGCTGATATCAGGTCGCGCGTGTAGGCCTGCTGCGGATTGTCGAACAGAGCGTCCGTCGCGCTGGCCTCGACGATTACGCCTTCGCGCATGACGATCACCTGCTTGCACAGCCGCCGGATCACCGACAGGTCATGGCTGATGAAGGCAACGGTCAGGCCCATCTCGGCGGCGAGCTTTTCCAGGAGCGTCAGGATCTGCGCCTGGGTCGACACGTCGAGGCCGGAGACGATCTCGTCGGCCAGCACGAATTTCGGCGACAGCGCCAGGGCGCGCGCAATGCCGACGCGCTGGCGCTGGCCGCCGGACAGTTCGTGCCGGTAGCGGCTGGCAAAACTCTGTGGCAGGCCGACGCGCTGCAGTGCTTCTGCGACGCGGGCCTTCAGACTGTCGCCAAGCCCATTCTGCTTGAGCGGGGCGGCGATGATGCTGGCAATGGTGCGGCGCGGGTTGAGCGACGACATAGGATCCTGGAAAATCATCTGCAGATTGCGGCGCAGCGGCCGAAGCTCCGCCTCCGGCAGATGGGTGATATCGCGGCCATCGAAGGTGACCCTGCCGGCGCTGGGTTCCAACAGCCTGACCAAAGCGCGGCCGAGCGTCGATTTGCCGGAGCCGGATTCGCCGACGATGCCGGTCACCGAGCCCTTGGGCAGGTCGAAATCCAGACCTTTCAGGATCTCGGCCAGCGGCGCGCGGCCAATCAGCGGCTTGCGCGTCATGTCGGGCAGCGCGACCTTCAGTCCACGCACGGAAAACAGCGGCTCAGCCATGCGGCCGCCTCCACGTCTGGTCGGCAGCAGCGATCTCGGCGGCGAGCCCCGCCAGCACGGCATCGTCGACCGGTTTGAGCGAGGCGAACGGGTCGGTGTAGCGTGGCGTGGCTTGCATCAGCGCCCGCGTGTAGGGATGTTCAGGGGCGGCGAAGAGATCAGCCGTTTCGGCTTCTTCCACCACCTTGCCGGCATAGAGCACCGAGACCTTTTGGCTGATCTTGGCGACGACGCCGAGATCGTGGGTGACAAACAGGATCGCGGTGCCATGCTCGCGCTGCAACTCAGCGATCAGCCGCAGGATTTGCTTTTGCACGGTCACATCGAGCGCCGTGGTCGGTTCGTCGGCAACGATCAGCCTTGGCTCGGCGGCAAAGGCAGCGGCGATCAGCACGCGCTGGCGCATGCCGCCGGACAGCTCGTGCGGATAGCATTTGAGCACACGGTCGGCATCGCGGATCTGCACCTCGCCCAGCAATTGCCGGATGCGCTGGTCGGCTCTCTCACCGCTCCAGCCGAGGATGCGCACCAGCCGGTCGGTCATCTGCGGGCCGATGCGCCGCGACGGGTTGAGCGCGGTCAGCGGGTCCTGCGGGATCAGCGCGGTGCGGGCGCCGATCAGCGTGCGCCGCGCCTTGGGCTGAAGTCTGCCGAGGTCTTCGCCTTCCAACAACATGTCGCCCTCGACGATGCGCACGCTTGGCGGCAAGACGCCGAGCACCGCCTTGCCGATCATGGTCTTGCCGGCGCCGCTCTCGCCGACCAGCGCGCGCACTTCGCCGGGTTGAACGGCGAGCGACACCGAGCGCAGCACGCGCTGGCCGTTCGGCAGCACCGCGCTGAGATTGCGGATATCGAGGCAAGCGGCACTCATCGCAGCACCGGATCGAAACGTGCCTTCAGCCCCTCGCCGAACTGACTGAACGACAGCACCGTCAGGATCAGGGTGATGAGCGGAAACACCAGCACCCACCAGGCCTGATGGATCGACAGCCGGCCCTCGGCAATGATGCCGCCCCAGGTCGGATCGTCGGTCGAGATCGACAGGTTGACGAAGGACAGGATGGCCTCGACGATAACGGCGATGCCCATCTCCAGCGACAGAAGTGCGACGATCGACGGCACCACATTGGGCAGCACTTCGCGCAGCATGATGCCGACGCGGCCATAGCCGGCGATGCGGGCATTCTCGACATAGTCCATGCGCGACTGCCCCATGGTCTCGGCGCGGATCACCCGGCAGAAGCGCGTCCAGTCGATGACCGCGATGGCGATGATGACGGAGCTCAAGCCGGTGCCGAGCACCGCGACCAGAAGGATGGCGAACAGCACCGGCGGAAACGCCATCCAGACATCGACGATGCGCGAGATGATGCGGTCGGCCCAGCCGCCGAAATAGCCGGCGACCAGCCCGAGCGTCGAGCCGACCAGGCAGGCGGCGATGGCCGCGGCGAAGGCAACGATGAAGGCGATGCGGCCGCCGAAGATCAGACGCGATAGCAGATCGCGGCCAAGGCTGTCGGTGCCCAGCCAATAGCCGGGTTCCGCACCACTCAGCCAGAAGGGCGGCAGCCGCTCCAGCATCAGGTCCTGCGCCAGCGGATCCTGCGGCGCCACCAGCGGCGCCAGGATCGCGGCCAGCAGTGCCAAAAGCAGCCAGCCGCCGGCCAGCCACAGTTTTGCGCCCGAGCCATGTCTTGAGATGCGGCTATCATCCATGGCGCAGCCTCGGATTGAGCAGCGCATACATCATGTCGACGGCAAGGTTGATCAGCACGAACAGCAGCGCAAAGACCAGCACGATGCCCTGGATCAGCGGCAGGTCGCGGTTGATGACGGCGTCGATCGCCATGTTGCCGAGACCCTCATAGGAAAACAGCCGTTCGACGATGACGGTGCCGCCGATGAGGAAGGTGAACTGCACGCCGACCAAGGTGAGCGTCGGCAGGGCGGCGTTCTTCAGCGCCTCGCGCAGGATGACCTGCGTTTCCGAAAACCCTTTCACCCGGGCCAGCACGACATAGTCGAGATCGAGCACTTCCTTCAGCGACTGTTTTAAGAGCTGCGCGATGATCGCGGCCAGCGGCAGCGCCAGCGCAATCGCCGGCATCAGCAGATGCGCCAGCAGATCTTTGGTCAGGTCGAAGCGCAGCCGCACGATGCTTTCGACGAGATAGAACTGGGTGACGAAGGGCAGGTCGAGTTGCGGCGACACCCGCCCGGAAATGTCGAACACCGGCACCAGCACGCCAAAGAGAAGAATGAGCACCAGGCCCCACAGGAAATCCGGAATGGACAGTGCCGCACCGCTGGCAATGTCGATGCCGGCTTCCACCGCGGTGCCGCGTTCGCGCGCGCCAAGGATCGCCGTCGTACCGCCGATCGCCAGTGCCATGATGAGCGCCACGATAGCGAGTTCCAGCGTCGCCGGCAGCCGGTTGAAGACCAGCCCCAGCACGTCTTGCCGCAGCGAAATCGAGGTGCCGAAATCGCCCCTGACGACGCCGGACAGCCAGATGAAGAACTGTTGCACGATGGTCTTGTCGAGCCCGTAGAGCGCGCGCAGCCGGGCGATATCCTCCTGGGTCGCGCCGGGCGGCAGCATCATCGCAATCGGGTCGCCGGGCGCGACGCGAATGACGACGAAGACCACGACCGCGACGCCGAACAGCGTGATCGCCATCGTCACAAGACGGATCAGAAATCTTTGCAGAAGCATGGTCGCCTGTAAGCCTGGCGGAAAGAGGCGCGCCACCGGTTGCGGTGGCGCGCACGCAGTCTATGCCGATGTCAGGCCGGGGTCATCAAGGCCGGCAACAGCGCGCCGGACACATGCTGCACGACGTTGACGCCCTTGGCATGCACGATCGGCTGCGCATACTGGATCAGCGGCAGCACATAGGCCTGCTCGGCGATGTACTTGTCGACCGCCTTCCAGCCGGCGATGCGCTTGGCCTCGTCCTTTTCGCCCCACAGCGGGTTGATCATGTCGATCAGGTCCTGGCTGTCCCACACCGAATGCGGGCTGGGGCCATACATGGCAAAGCCGGTCGACGTCGTCGGATCGCCGATGGCATTGCCCCAATTGTAGAAGGCGGCCGGCGCCAGCTTGTCGGCGGCGCGCAGTTCGTAATGCTTGGCGATCTCATAGACCTCGATCGTCGCCTCGATGCCGACCTTGCGCCACATGCCGACGATCGCCTGGATCATCTCGTAATCCTTGGGCTTGAAGCCCTTGGTGGTCTGGATGGTGAACTTGACCGGCTTCTCCGGCGAAAAACCGGAGGCGGCCAAAAGCTCCTTGGCCTTTTCCGGATTGTGCTCGACCTTGATCGACGGATCGAAGGCCGTGTATTCCGGCGTCTCCAGCGTATCGATGGGCTGGCCGTAGCCGTGCAGCAGGCGCTCGACGAGCAGCTTCTTGTCGACCGCCATCACCGCAGCCTGGCGGACGTTCTTGTCCAGCATCGCCTCGATGTCGTTGAAGAAGATCATGCCGATGTCGGACACGTTCTTGCACGAGCCGGCCAGCCCGTCCTTGGCGATCAGCCGGTCATACTCCTCATAGGGGACTTCGAGCGTCACCTGCGAGGAGCCCGACTCGATCTCGGCGACGCGGCTTGCCGCATCGGTGACGAACTTGATCGTCACGTTCTCGAAGGCCGGCTTGTCGCCCCAATAGTTCGGGTTGGCCTTCAGCCGCAGGAAGGCGTTGCGCTCGAATTTGTCGACCATGTAGGGGCCGGTGCCGATCGGCGCCTTCTCGAAACCCTCGGCGCCGACCTTCTCGTAATAGGCTTTTGGCATGACGTAGCCGGTCAGGAACGACATCCACTTGAAATACACCGGGTCGAACTGCACCACGTCGCCGGTGATCTTGTTGCCGTCGATCTTGAAGTTGGTGACGTTCTTCCAGACGAACTGGATCGGGTTGCCGGTCTTCTCGTCGCCCGCCCGCTGCAGCGACCACACCACGTCCTCTGCGGTGAACGGCGACCCGTCATGCCAGGTCACGCCCTCGCGCACCGTCATCGTGATCTTGCTGCGGTCGTCGTTCCAGCCCCATTCGGTGATCAGGCCCGGCGCAAACGAAAGGTCCGGCTTCTGCGGAATGAACTGGTCGAACACCGATTGGTAGAGACCCTGGATCGTCGGGTTGACCGCCGAAGGTCCAGTCGTCGGATCCCAGGACGGCAAATTGACGTTATAGGCGATGGTCAGTTCGCCCGCCGCCTTGGCAACCTGCGGCAAGCCGATCGCCGCCGCACCAAGCGCTGCAGCACTGTATCCAAGCAATTCGCGTCTGTTGATGGTCATCATCGTTCCCCTGTTTGGTTATTCGTCTGCGCGGCTATGTCAGTTCATTCGTTCAGGCTCCTTGGGCAGCAGCGCCGTGCCCCTCGTCGCCCCTATGAAATCTTTGGCTCCTACCTCCCGCCAAGCTGTTGCGCGAGCATGAAGCCGGAGGCGGCACCGGTGCCGGCGCCCGGCCATGTCGCAGCGCCGGTGAGGTGCAGATGCGCCACCGGTGTGTTCCAGCCGGCGTAACCGCGTGCCGGGCGAAACAGAAAATTCTGCGCCAGATGATGGCTGCCGCAAACCTGGTCGCCGCCGACGAGGTTCGGGTTCTCGCGCTCGAGATCGACAGGCGAAAACACCGCACGGCCGAGGATCTTGTGGCGAAGACCAGGCGCGTAGGTCTCGATGATGTCGAGGACGCGCTCGGCGTAGGTTTCCTTGACCTTGTCCCAGTGATCCGGTGCGATTGTGCCGGCTGCGTCGCCCAAAATTTCGGCCGGCAGCATGCGCACCTGCACCCACAGGACATGCTTGCCCTGAGGCGCGCGCGACGGGTCGACGGCAGTCGGCTGGCCGACGACCAGCACCGGCTCGTCCGGCAGCAGGCCTGCCATCGCCTGCTGGTAGGTGCGCGACATGGCATCGAGCGACGGCGACAGATGCACATAGGCGAATTGCCGGAGCTCTGCGCCGGCGCGCCAGTCCGGCAATTCGTCCAGCGCCAGATGGATCATCATCGTGCCCGGTGCATGGCGGAACTTTTTCATCGCCGTATCGAAGCCGGCATCGCCGGAACCGTTCGGCAACAGTTTGACGGCTAGCGCGGCGGGAGCGACGCCGGCGATGACCGCCTTGGTCGCACTATGCGTCTCGCCGGAAGCGAGCCGCACGCCGGTCGCCTTGCCGGCGGAAACCGTGATCTCGGCCACTTCCGCCCCTGTGACGATCTTGCCGCCGGCTGATGTGACCATGCCGGACAAAGCGCGGATCATGGTATCGGCGCCGCCCTTGCCGATCACCATGCCGAAACACTGGTTGACCATCGATTCCAGATAGGGGAACACCGCACCCCCGGCGATGTCGGGCGCGAAATCGAGATGCATGCCCCAGGTGGCGAGCGTCGCCCTGACATAGGGCGACTCGAAATTCTCCTCGAGCCACGCACGGGGTGAGGAAAGCAACATACGACTGGTGTCGAGCGCCCCGGCAATGCCCTTCTTGCGCCACAGGTTCCAGGCGGTGCCGGCAAGGGCACGCGCGCTCATCGGCGAGCCCAGCAGGCGGAACAGATGCTCGGCCTCCCCAGGGAAAGCCGCAACCAGCTTTCGCCATGTGGCCGCGTCAGCGGCGGAGAAAGCGGCGATGCGCGACGTCGTCTTTTCCAGATCGTTGCTGACGCCGAACCAGCGGCCGTCAGGAAAGGCGCTGGCGAAGCAATCGGCGACCGGCGCGAATTCCAGCCCGTGGGTTTTCAATTCATTTGCATATTTCCGGTGAAAGGCCGAGCCGGCAAACAGGCTCAGATTCATCGCGCCGAAATCGTGCCGGAAGCCGGGAAGTGTATATTCGTCAGTCTGGACGGCGCCGCCGATTGCTGCACTGCGCTCGAAAATCCCGGTTTTCCAACCCTTGAGCGCCAGATGCGCGGCGCAGGCCAGACTGTTGTGGCCGGCCCCGACGAATATGGCGTCAAACTCGCTCACGCCCACCCAACCCATTTCCTTTATGCTTAAAGATAATTGCAGATGCATATGTTTTCGTCTAGTAGGATATTAAGGGCCGAGACGAGCCTTGATCATCACTGACAAGAGAGGGAACTGAGACCATGGACACCCAGAAACTCCTCGGCGAAGTTGCCGGCCAGCTTCTTTCAGGCGCCATCCAGGTGATCGACCTGTCGGCGCCACTTGGACCCAACACGCCGCTGATCAAGCTGCCGCCGGAGCTGGCCGTCGACACGCCGAAGGTCGAGATCCACTCGATCTCCCGCTACGACAAGAACGGGCCGTGGTGGGCCTGGAACTGGCTGAAGCTCGGCGAGCATTCGGGCACGCATTTCGACGCGCCGCAGCATTGGATCACCGGCAAGGATTATCCGGACGGCGCCACCGACACCATTCCGGCGCAGAATTTCGTCGGCCCGGTCAATGTCATCGACTGCTCGAAGGAAGCCGCCGCCGACCATGACTTCCTGCTCACCGTCGACCACATCAAGGCATGGGAGGCCAAGCATGGCGCCATTAACGCCGGCGAGTGGGTGGTGATGCGCACCGACTGGTACAAGCGCAACGGCTCGGAAGCCGAATTCCTCAACGCCAACGAAACCGGCCCGCACACGCCGGGCCCGACCGCCGAAGCCATCCAGTTCCTGATCAGCAAGAATATCAAGGGCTGGGGCAGCGAAACGATCGGCACCGATGCTGGCAAGGCCGGCGGCATGGAGCCACCATTCCCGGCGCACACGCTGATGCACAAGGCCAACCGCTACGGCCTCGCCAGCCTCTGCAATCTCGACCAGTTGCCGCCGAAAGGCGCCATCCTGATCGCGGCGCCGCTGAAGATCGAACACGGCACCGGCAGCCCGATCCGCGCGCTGGCGCTTGTGTCGAAAGGCTAAGCGAAGGCACGCTGAAGTGAGCCAGCCGGATCACATCATTGTCGGCAGCGGCATCAACGCGCTGGTCTGCGCGGCGATGCTTGGCGGCAAGGGCGCGAAAGTGCTCATCCTCGAGCGCAACGACCGTATCGGCGGCTGCATGCGCACCGAGGAGATCACCGCGCCCGGTTTCATCCATGATGTGATGGCGACGACCTTCGTCCTGTTCATCACCTCGCCGGCCTATGCGGCGCTGGGCAAGGACCTGGCGCGGCACGGGCTGGAATTCTGCCACGCCGGCACGCCGACCGGCGTGCTGCGGCCGGACGGCAGCCATGCCGTGCTCAGCACCGACCGTGCCGCCAATGTCGCAGCGATCAATGCGATTGCTGCGGGTGACGGCGATAAGCATGGAAGCGATGTCGGCGACATCGAGCGCAATGCCGGACTGCTGTTCGGCCTGCTCGGCGGCAGCCTGTGGTCCTACCCGACGGCGAAGCTGTTGGCCGGCGAGGTCTGGCGGCGTGGCCCACGCGGCCTTGCAGCGTTCCTCGGCGACGCTTTGGCGCCGGCGCGCAGCTGGCTGGAAAGCACTTACCAGTCCGACACCATCCGCGCGCTGTGGGCGCCCTGGGTGCTGCATGCGGGCCTGGGGCCTGAAGACGCATTTTCCGGCCAGATCGCCAAGGTTATTGCCTTCGCGCTGGAAGCCGCCGGGGCGCCGATCGTCAAGGGCGGGGCGCAAAACTTGCTCTCGGCTTTCGAGGCGCTCATCACCGAGCGCGGCGGCGTCATCTCCACAGAAGCCGACGTTGCCTCCATCATCCTGACCAACGGCCGCGCCACCGGTGTGCGGCTGGCCTCGGGCGAGACCGTCAATGCGAGGAAGAGCATCATCTGTTCGGTCACGCCGACGCAGCTTTACGGGCGCTTGCTTGGCGCAATTGCTCCCAAGGACGATGTCGAGGCGACGCAGAAATACCGCTACGGCAAGGGCAATTTCCAGATCCACTATGCCCTGAGCAAGCCGCCGGCATGGCGCGGCGACGGTCTCGACAAGGTCGCGCTGCTGCATCTGACGCCGGGGCTTGATGGTGTGTCAAAAGCCTGCAACGAGGCGGCGCGCGGCATGCTGCCGGAGGTGCCGACCATCTGTGTCGGCCAGCCACATGCGCTCGATCCGTCACGTTGCCCGGACGGTAAGGCGATCCTGTGGCTGCAACTGCCCGAGGCGCCGAGGCACATCAAGGGCGATGCCGCTGGCACGCTGCAGACACCTGCGGACGGCCGCTGGACCGACGCGTTGCGCGAGGCCTATGCCGATCGTGCGGAGGCCATCCTCGCCAGCCATATCGACGGCTTCAAGGGCAGCGTTATCGCGCGCCGCGCCTATTCGCCGGCCGATCTCGAAGCGATGAACATCAATCTGGTCGGCGGCGATCCTTATGGCGGTTCGTCGACTATCGACCAGTCGTTCCTGTGGCGGCCATTCAAGGCCAGCCGCAACCATCAGACAGGCATCAAAGGCCTCTATCACATCGGCGCCTCGACCCATCCCGGCGCCGGCCTGGGCGGCGGCTCCGGCTTCCTGCTGGCGGGGAGGTTGTGATGGATCAGAAGCCCCCGGAAAAACGCCAGCGCATTTCGACCCTGGGCGAGATCGGCCTGCAGCAATTCGCGCCCTATCTGATGAACCGCATCATGGGCCGCTACAACGCCACTCTGCGTGACGATTTCCGCAAGCAGGGCCTGACCATTCCGCAGGTCCGCACGCTGGCCGTGCTGTCGATCACCGACGGGGTCACCGTCAACGATCTCTCGGTCTACACGGTGATCGAGCAGTCCACCTTGAGCCGCACGCTCGACACGCTGGAGGGGCAGGGCTTTGTGCGGCGCGAGCAGGGCGTAACCGACAGCCGCATCCGCCATGTGTTCCTGACCGACGAAGGCCGCGCCGAATTCACCCGCGCCTGGCCGGCCATGCATGACGCGTTCGAGGCAATGTTCGACGATGTCGACGATGCCGAATATGCCGCACTGATCGCCACGCTCTTGAAGATGCTGAAGAACATTCGCAAGCACGACATCTAGACCTACGCGCCGCCGGCGTCGGGCGGTAACGGAAGGAGACAAAAATGGCCGAACGGTCTTTTGCCAAGGAAGTCGAAAAGCTCCGCCTCGGCGCCGGTGAGGAGTTTGCCGGCGAAGGTATTCTCGCCATCACCAAGGCGCTGCTGCAATGCGGCGTCGGCTATGTCGGCGGTTATCAGGGCGCGCCGATCAGCCATCTGATGGACGTGCTGGCCGACGCCCAGGACATACTGGGCGAGCTCGGCGTGCATTTCGAGGCCAGCGCCTCGGAAGCGACAGCCACTGCCATGCTGGCGGCATCGGTGCACTATCCGATCCGTGGCGCCGCAACCTTCAAGTCGACGGTCGGCACCAATGTCGCCTCCGATGCGCTCGCCAATCTCGCTTCCGGAGGCGTTACCGGCGGTGCGCTGATCATCGTCGGCGAGGATTATGGCGAGGGCTCCTCTATCATGCAGGAGCGCAGCCATGCCTTCGCCATGAAGAGCCAGGTCTGGCTGCTCGATCCGCGCCCGAACCTGCCGTCGATCGTCAAGGCGGTGGAGGATGGTTTTGAACTGTCCGAGGCCTCCAACACGCCTGTGATGCTGCAGGTCCGTATCCGCTGCTGCCACGTCCATGGCCATTTCATCGCCAAGGACAACAAGCGGCCGCCGATGACGGTGGCCGACGCGCTCGACGCGCCGCGCCGCGACACCGGCCGCATTGTGCTGCCGCCCGCCTCCTTCCTGCACGAGAAGGAGAAGGTGCAGAAACGCTGGCCGGCGGCGGTCGATTTCATTCGCAAGAACAAGATCAACGAGATCTTCGGGCCGGATCACGGCTCGGTCGGCATCGTCCTGCAGGGCGGCATGTACAATGCGGTCATCCGCGCGCTGCAGCGCCTCGGCCTTGCCGATACCTTTGGCGGCACCGATGTGCCGCTCTACGTCCTGAATGCCGTCTACCCCTTGGTCGATGACGAGTTCCTGGCCTTCTGCGAGGGCAAGGGCTCCGTGCTCGTCGTCGAGGAGGGCCAGCCCAACTACATCGAGCAGGCGTTCGCCTCGATGCTGCACAAGGCCGGGCGCGGCACCAGCATCGTCGGCAAGGAGCACCTGCCGATGGCCGGCGAATACACCGGCCAGGTCATGCTAGACGGCATCGGTTCCTTCCTGCGCGCCACCGCTCCCCATCTTTTGCCGGGAGAGGTGCGCGCGCCCAACAAGGTTGGCGACGGGCTCGACATTGCCGACCTGATCAACGTCGTTCCGGGCCGTCCGCCCGGCTTCTGCGTCGGTTGCCCGGAACGGCCGATCTTTGCCGCAACCAAGCTGGTCGAGCAGGAGCTTGGCAAGCACCACATCGCCTCCGACATCGGCTGCCATCTGTTCTCGATCATGCCGCCTTTCGAGCTCGGCGCCACCACCATGGGCTATGGGCTCGGGCCGGCCTCGGCCTCGGCATTCAATTCGCCCGATGCCAAGCGCCGCTCGATCTCCTTCGTCGGCGACGGCGGCTTCTGGCATAACGGCCTGACCTCCTCGATCGGCAACGCGGTGTTCAACAAGAACGACGGCGTCATCGTCATCGTCGACAATTTTTACTCGGCCGCCACTGGCGGGCAGGACATCCTGTCGTCGCGCGCCGGCAACAAGACGAAATCGACCAAGCACCCGATCACCGAGGCGGTGAAAGGCATGGGCGTCAAATGGCTGCGCCACATCGACCGCACCTATGACGTGACCAAAATGCAGGACACGCTGCGCGAGGCGCTGACCACCGAGGAGAAGGGACCAAAAGTCATCGTCGCCTCGTCCGAATGCATGCTCAATCGCCAGCGCCGCGAAAAGCCGCTGGTCGACAAGGCGGTCAAGGGTGGCGAACGGGTGGTCAAACCGAAGTTCGGCGTCGACGAGGATATCTGCACCGGCGACCATGCCTGCATGCGGTTGTCCGGCTGCCCGTCGCTGTCGGTCAAGTCGCTCGACGATCCGCTGCGCGACGATCCGGTGGCGCATATCGACCAGAGCTGCGTCGGCTGCGGCAATTGCGGTGAGGTCGCCGATGCGGCGGTGCTGTGCCCGTCTTTCTATCGCGCCGACGTCGTGCACAATCCCGGCCGCTGGGATCGTTTCCTGGAAGCCACGCGCCGGGCCACGATCAGCCTCCTGCAGAGGCGGCGCGAAAGCCGGCGCCTGACATTCGCCGATGCTTGAGCCTTCATCCCACTCCAGGGCGGACGCGCAGCATGACGAGCGCGTCATCAAGCTTGCGGTGCTGGCGGTTGGCGGCCAGGGCGGCGGCGTTCTGGCCGACTGGATCACCGACGTCGCCGAGCGCAATGGCTATGTCGCGCAATCGACCTCGGTTGCCGGCGTCGCCCAGCGCACCGGCGCCACCATCTACTATGTCGAGATGTGCCGCGACACCGGCCGCCCGCCGGTCCTCGCTCTGTCGCCGTCGCAGGGCGATGTCGACATCCTGATCGCCGCCGAACTGATGGAGGCCGGCCGCGCCATCATCCGTGGCTTCGTCACGCCCGAGCGCACGACGCTGATCGCGTCGTCGCACCGCATCGCCGCGGTATCGGAAAAGATCGAACCCGGCGACGGCCGCGCATCGTCCTCAAAGGTGCACGCAACGGCGGAAGCAGCGGCCAAGCGTTTCATCGCCTTCGACATGGAGAAGATCGCCGCCGACAACGGCTCGATGATCTCGGCCAGCCTGCTCGGCGCACTGGCCGGATCCGACGCGTTGCCCTTCACCCGCGAAAGCTACGAGCAGGCGATCGGTGCCGGTGGTCGCGGCGTCAAGGCCAGCCTCGCCGCCTTCGGCGCTGCCTTTGATCGCGCGCGCGGCACCGGCTCGCCAGCGCCACAGGCGGCGGAACCCGTGGCTGCCGAGAGCGTCCCTGATGCGGCGGGAAAAGTCAGCGGTCCGGAAAGCCTGCTGAAGGGCTGGCAGGCCTTGGCGGCTCGCGTCGCCGCGCTGCCGGAGCCTGCGCGCGACATGGCGCAGCGCGGCCTGCGCAAGGTCGTCGACTATCAGGACATCGCCTATGGTGGCGAGTATCTCGACCGGCTCGACCGGGCGATCGCGCTGGATGGTGCCGGACAGGCCTATGCGCTGTCGATCGCCGCCGCCAAGCATCTCGCCAACGCGATGTGCTATGACGACATGATCCGCGTTGCCGATCTGAAGACACGCTCGACACGTGACCAGCGCGTGCGCCGCGAGGTCGGCGTCAAGGACGGCTCGATCCTGCAGGTGACCGAATATTTCCATCCGCGCATCGAGGAATTCTGCGGCACGCTGCCGGCGGGGCTCGGCAGCTACATCGAGGACCGGCCGAAGCTCGCCGCCTTTCTCGACCGCCGTATCAACCATGGCCGCCGCATCCGCACCGACAGTTTCGCCGGCTTCGCCGCGCTCTGGTTCATCGGCGGCCTGCGTCGCTGGCGCCGCAGCCTGCTGCGCCACAAGGTCGAGGTCGAGCATATCGATCGCTGGTACGCGCTGGCGCTTGGCTATGTGCCGGCTGATTACGCGCTGGCTGTCGAGATCGTCAACTGCCGCCGGCTGATCAAGGGCTACAGCGACACCCATCTCCGCGCCCAATCGAAATTCGACCGGGTGCTGTCGGCGCTCGATCTGGTCAAGGGCCGCCCGGATGCCGCCGACTGGATCCGGCGGCTGCGAGAGATGGCGCTGAAAGACGAGAAGGGCGACATGCTTGACGGCGCGCTGAAGACCGTGGCGACACTGTAGCGAACGGATTTCGTGCTTCCCCCATTTGACCGGGGAAATAGCGGGTGCGGCAGCCGCGCAGGCCTTCTGTGGTTCGCGCGCCCGGCTCGTGCTATCGTCATTCCGGGAGACGGCGGACGCGCCGTGAGCGCCCGTACGCTCCCCATTTGTGGGAGGAACCAATGGCTTACTACGTATTGCTGTCGAGTTTCACAGATCAAGGCATCAAGAGCATCAAGGACACCCAGAAGCGTGCTGAAGCTTTCAAGGCGATGGCCAGCAAGAACGGGATCAAGGTTCACACGCTGTTGTGGACGCTTGGACAATATGATGTCGTGGCGGTCGCAGAAGCCGACGACGACATTGCCGCGACCGCACTAGCCCTATCGATCGCATCGCTGGGCAACATCAGAACCCAGACATTGCGGGCGTTCGACACCGCAGACATGGCCAAGATCCTGGCAATGATGGCCTGACCGCCACTGTGCTGCCCTGCGCAGACGGTTGAAGCCGGCCGCTGAGCCGAGCGGCGGCAAGCTTGTTTGTTTTCCATGAAGCGAAAACCCCGGCGTCAGGTCGGGGTTTTTGGTGATCTCGCGAAGGTGCAGGCCTTGCTGGCACGGCAGTCGAGCCTGTCATCGCCTTTCAACGCTTCTTGCAGGGCGTGTTCCACGCATGTCGGCGAGGCGGCGGCATGGCCAAATGACGCATTTGTGATTGCGCCGTTCAGTCAACATTCAGGTGGCAGCGGGTTAATTGTTCGCGGGGGTGTGAACATGGAGAACACAGTCATGCTCACCAAACACATTCTACCCATCGCGATTGCGGCAGGCACCTTGATGCTGTCGAGTGTCGGCTCGCAGGCTCTGCCAACGGCAAAGCCCGGTACCGTCCCAATCCCCATTCAAAGCGTCGGTCCCATTGAAACCGTTGGTTGGCGATGCGGCCCCGCCTGGCACATGAACCGATGGGGCAATTGCGTGCCGAACCACCGGGTGATGATGCGTCCGGTCGGCCACTGGCATGCCGGATTCTGGTTCCGCCATCGCTGGCATCCCGGCTATTGGGGCTTTTAATCACTGACGGATTGCCAAAGGCGCCCGCTCCGGAAACGGGCGGGCGTTTCAGCCGCAACGCGGGTAGGCAACTCGGTGGGTCGGCCTTACTGCTGAGAAGGGGCAGCGCTCAATCGTCGGTAGGAGACGCCGTCGAAAACCGCGACGGCAAAGTCCGTAGCCGACATCTTGCGCTTACGGCCGTCGCTGCAACTGAAAACCGGCCAACCGGCATCGCTGCATTCGCTGGCAGCGCAGATGCGGGCAAGGCAATTTCCGAGCGTCAGCCGGAAGCCGCCAGTCCCTGCGAAACCCTGCAACAGACTGCCGTCCGCCGCGCGCCATGTCCGGGCCCGGAATTCCGCTCGCAAGAGCGTTGGTTCGAGAGGGACCGCAAGGTCGGTTTCGCCAGAACGTCCCGCGAGCTTCAGCCGGATGCGCGCCATCCCTGTCGTGTAAGCGGTTACAAGGTCGGATTCTGCCGCATAGGCTGAAGCCATGGCCGAATGGTCAAGCAGATGAGAAATCCACCCGCCTGCCTCCACCGGCTTGATGAAGACGGCAATCAGGGCAAGAAAGGCAAAGCAAGCTCGCGACATCGGATAATTCCAGCAGCCGTTTTGGCGCCAGCGTGCCGGTTCGCCTCCCGTTTCCCTCATACAACATCCTGCCAATTGGCGCCTGACGCAAGCCACCGCCTGCCATTTTGCTGTCGTCGATAAATGGGGGCGTCCAGAGCAGCCCGTCGGGAGCAAGTGCGGGCAAATGTCTGAGAAAAATGGTGCCGCTTAGGTGACTCGAACACCTGACCCCATCATTACGAATGATGTGCTCTACCAACTGAGCTAAAGCGGCCCGGGAAGCCAAGGCCTCCAAGATGGGCTGGGTGATAGACGCAACCGGTCGTAAATTCAAGACAGGACTTGGCATTTCGTGCCGACCCTGGCTGCCGGTCCAAAAGGAGCCGGCACACCGGTCCGCTTGACGCCTACGCGACCGTCGCCGGGCGCTTCGTCCGTGATCGCACCGGCAAGATCGGCGAAATATGTTGATTTCTTTGCCGAAAACCTCCGAAATCGGCCTTGGACGCCCTGCTGAGGCAGAATGCGGCCGCTCGCCCGTTGATTGATTGGTCGCCTGCGGCTAACGATCATGGCGATGTGAGCGAACGTGCAGAGGGAATTCGCTTGGACGCGATCGAAAAAGCGATCCGCAACGCCTTCGAAAAAGGCAATGCCGAGGACCGGGCGTTTCGCGAGAAGGTCTATCGATCGGCCTTCGCCGCGCTTGACCGCGTCCTCCAGGCCAATCCCGGCGTGACGGTGGAAGCCGCCATCAAGCGCCGCAAAGCGGTGCAGGCCAAGATCACCGAGATCGAATCCGAGTATCTGCCGGCGGTTGCCGATGTTGCGCCGCAGGTGGAAACTGCCGCGCAGGCGGAACCTGCCGCGGCTGCGCCCGCAGTGGAACTTCCCACGAGCACCGAACCTGTGGGCGAAGCTGTCGAACCCGCGCCGTCGCCTGAGGTCGTTGTCGACGGGCCAGTGCAACCTCCGGCATCCGACGCGCCGCAATCGCGCGTCTTGCCGGTCGTCCCCGATATCATGCCCGACGCGGTTCTTCCCGGCGTGCCGGAAATCGACATGTTCACCTCAGCTCCCACCGAAGCCGCGACAGAGGTGGCGCCCGACCGTGACGAGAGGCGGGTGAGGGGGCGCCGCTTGCCGCTGACCGCGATCTTCCTCGCTGTGACTCTGCTCGCCGCCGCCGGCATCGGCCTCTATTTCGGCATCCAGACCGGCGTCTTCAAAACGCCGGCCCAACTCGACACGGCCCCGCCAGAGGCGCCGCCGACGGTCGACGGTGACGATTTCACGCCACCGGCCGACTCGGGCTCGCCGCAGAAACCCGGCGCCGCCGATCAGGCGCGCGACTGGATCAATGTGTTTTCGCCTGCCGATCCGACGCATGTCAGCGCGCCGTCCGACGCCAAGGCCGAGGTGATGCAGGACGACACCGGGTCCTTCCTGCGCATCCGCTCCGGCGCCTCCGGCTCGGCCATCGCCTTCGATGTCGGGCAAGGCGTGCTGGAGAAACTCGCCGGCAAACACGCCATGTTCGATATCCTCGCCCGCTCCGAAGAGGGCAAGGAGACGCAGATTTCCGTCGACTGCAATTTCGGCGATCTCGGCGATTGTGGCCGCAAGCGCTACGCGGTCAGCCAGGAGCGCAACGAATATCTGTTCGACGTGCAATTCCCGCAGAAGCATCCGGGTGCCGCCGGCACCATCGCCATCAATTCCGACTTCGACAAGCAGGGCAAAGCAGTCGACATCTACGAAATCCGCGTCTCGATCGCGCCCTAGTCCAGAAGCGCCTGCAGCGTTTCGATGCGGTCGGCCTCGGCGGTCGGCTTGTCCCAGCGTAGCCGCGAAATTCTGGGAAATCGCATGGCGACGCCGGATTTGTGCCGGGTCGAGCGGTTGAGCCCTTCGAACGCCACCTCCAGCACCAGGCCGTTCTTGCGGTCGGCCCGCACCGAGCGGACCGGGCCAAAACGCTCGACCGTGTTGTCGCGGACATATTTGTCGATCTGCTTCAGTTCCTCGTCGGTGAAGCCGAAATAGGCCTTGCCGACCGGCACCAGTTCCTCCGATCCTTCCGGCCCCGACCAGACGCCGAACGTATAGTCCGAGTAGAAACTCGAACGCTTGCCGTGGCCGCGCTGGGCATACATCAGCACCGCGTCGACCGTGTGCGGATCGCGCTTCCACTTGAACCACGGGCCTTTCGGCCGGCCGGCCAGATAGGGCGAATCCCAGCGCTTCAGCATGACGCCTTCGATGATTGGATGCGGCGGCGCACGGCGCATTTCCTCCAGCGCCGGCCAGTCGGCGAAGTCGACCAGCGGCGAGAGATCGAAGCGGCTCGGATCGAGCGTTGTCACGAAGGCTTCGAGGCGGCCGCGCCGCTCGCGAAACGACAGCGCGCGCAAATCCTCGTCACCGATCTGCAAGAGGTCGTAGCAGCGCATGAAGGCTGGATATTGCTGCTGCATCTTCGCTGTTACGCTCTTGCGGTTCAGCCGTTGCTGCAGGTCGGAAAACGTGCCGGTCGCTAAGGGATCGCCGACCAGCAGTTCACCGTCGAGGGCGGCGGAAAAATGCATAGCGTCGGCGAGATCCGGAAAGGCGCCGGAGACATCGTCGCCGGTGCGCGAATAGAGCCGGCGAACGCCGCCTTCGCAGGTTGCCTGGACGCGGATGCCGTCCCATTTCCATTCGGCGGCATAGTCGGCCGGGTTGAGTTTTTCGAGATCGCCGTCGCCAACCGGGTTGGACAGCATCACTGGCCGGAACAGCGCCAACGCCGTCCTTGCCGGCTTTTCGGCCTGGCCTTCCAGCCAGGCGAACAGCCCGGCATAGGGTGGCGTCAGCCCGTGCCACAGCTCCTCGATTTCGGCGATTTCGACCTTGCCGAATTCGGCCAGCGCCTGTTTCGCTAGCCGCGCCGAGACGCCGATGCGCAACCCTCCGGTGACCAGTTTGATGATGGCAAAGCGTGCCGAAATGCTGGCGCTGTCGAGCAGCCTGGCCAGCACCTTCGGCCCGTCGGAACGGCTCGCCGCCTGCAGCTTTTCGACGACCTCGCCAAGCGTCGGCTCACGGTTCTGCATATTTGCCGGTGATTGCGGCCAGACCAGCGACACGGTTTCCGCGAGGTCGCCGACATAGTCGTAGGAATAGCCGAACAGCACCGGGTCCATGCGCTCGGTGACCAGTGTGCGCAGCATCGCCGGCTTGACCGCCGCGATATTGAGATCGCCGGTGATCGCCGCCAGCGCCAGCCCGCGATCCGGATCCTCGACACTGCGAAAATAGTCGATCAGCAGCGTCAGCTTGCCGTTGCGCGACGGCGTCAGCACCAGGCGGTCGAGAAGTTCGGCAAAGCGATTCATGCCTCAGTCGCCCTCGTCCTCATAGCCGACGAGATGCAGCGGCCTGGCAGCAATGCCCTCCAGTTCGCACCAGCGCACCAGCGCTTCCTCGCGGCCATGCGTGACCCAGACTTCGCCGGCGCCCGTCTCCTTGATGGTGGCGGTAAGTTCGTCCCAATCGGCATGGTCGGAAATGATCAGCGGCAGTTCGACCCCGCCTTGCTTGGCGCGCTGGCGGATGCGCATCCATCCGGAGGCAAAACACGAGATCGGGTCGGGAAAGCGCCGTGCCCAACGGTCGGCAAAGGCCGACGGCGGACCGACGACGATGGCGCCAGCGAAATCTTGCCTGCCGCCCTCCACGGTTGCCGGCTCCAGCGTGCCGAGGTCGATGCCCTGGCTCTGATAGTAGTCGCTGAGCTTGGCCAGCGCACCGTGAATGTAGATCGGCTTGTCGTAGCCGGCGTTGCGCAGCAGCCGCATCACCCGCTGAGCCTTGCCCAGCGCATAGGCGCCGACCAGATGCGAGCGTTCGGGAAACTGTGCGGCCGACTTCAGCAGCCGGGCGATCTCTTCGGTATCGGGCGGGTGGCGGAACACCGGCAGGCCGAAGGTCGCCTCGGTGATGAAGACGTCGCATTTGATCGGCTCGAACGGTGCGCAAGTGGCGTCCTTCTGCCGCTTGTAGTCGCCGGATGCGACGATGCGCGTGCCCTGATGCTCGACCGTGATTTGTGCCGAGCCGAGCACATGGCCCGCCGGATGAAAGGTGACGCTGACGCCGTTCAGCGCCATCGTCTCGCCGAGCGCCGCCGCTTGCGTTGCCTCGGCAAAATCCTCGCCATAGCGCAGCCCCATAATGTCGAGCGTCTGCTGGGTCGCCAGCACCGAGCGGTGGCCGGAGCGGGCATGGTCGGAATGGCCGTGCGTGATCAGCGCCCGGTTGACCGGCCGCACCGGGTCGATGAAGAAATCGCCGGGCGGGCAATACAGGCCTTCCGGCCGGGGATGAAGCAGGTCGCTGGCGCGCATGGTTCCAAGATAGGCACTAATTCAGGCGCGGGAAGCCTGTTGTAAGTCCCTGCTGACTCCCGCATACACGGCACCGCCGGCTTCGTTTGCCGGCAGGACCCATCGCCATGAAACCGCTTCAGGCCTCGTCCGGCGACTTGAACGCCGATCGCCGCGCCGACTATGCCGAGATGCTGCATGCCGATGGCGATCATGCGGCAGCGGCCGAATTGCTGCTTGGCGCGCTGGAACTGACGCCGCAATGGGCGATGGGCTGGTTCCGCCTCGGCGAGATGCAGCAAGCGGCGGGCGCTCCGAGTCTGGCGGCGCAAGCCTGGACGATGTCGTTGCAGCTGGACCCGACGGATCGCCAGGGTGCGTCGCTCAATTTGCAATTGATCGGCAAGGCGCCGGCGACCGACGCACTCCCCAGCGCCTTCGTCGAGACGCTGTTCGACCACTATGCCGAGACGTTCGATCAATCGCTGGTCGAGAAACTCGGCTACCGCTTGCCGGAGTTTCTCGATCAGGCCATTCGGACGGCAAGGCCGAGCCGCTTCTCGCTGGCGCTCGATCTCGGCTGCGGCACCGGGTTGATGGGGCAAAGGCTGCGGCCGATCGCCGACCGGCTGGAGGGCTACGATATCTCGGCCAGCATGCTGAGAAAGGCGCGAGCCAAAGCCATCTACGATTTTCTGGGCAAGGCCGACCTGCGGGATTTTTCCTATGCCGGCCCAAAAGCCGATCTGGTGACGGTGGCCGACGTGTTCATCTATGTCGGCGGGCTCGAAGCCATGCTGAAGACGATTGCCGGGCTGCTGGCCAGCGACGGTCTGCTTGCGTTCTCGGTCGAGAGTTTGGCAGACCCGGCCGGCGATTTGGCGCTGCAGCCGTCGCGCCGCTTTGCGCATTCGGAGCCCTATGTCAGGCGGATTCTGGCCGCCAGCGGGTTTTCGGTCCTGTCGCTGGACGCAAAAACCATCCGGCAGGATCGCCGTCAGGCGGTCGAAGGGCTGGTGGTGGTGGCAGGGAAAATCAGCACGGGCTGAATGCTCACAATGGTGACCAAAGCCGCGGTGCCGTCCCGCCTCCTTTGCTGTGAAAAAGCCCGAATCGCATGCGCGGATGACAGGGGGCGGACATCCGCAGGAGCAAAACCAATGCGCTGGAACATGATGGTCTTGGCGTCTTGCCTGGCGATGGCCGGCTGCATGGGCTCATCGATGTCCGAGCGGCAGGATGCCAATGTCGAATCCTCGCTGCAGTTCGACACCGTGCCTTGCGATCAATTGCTGGCGCAGCGAAACGGCCTGGCGCAGCAATATCATTTGGCGGTGGATGCCAAGCCGACCTTCTCCAATCCGGCTTTGGGCTTTGGTCCGTTCACGCCGGATATGCGCTCGAAGAACAAGCGCGATATCGACCAGGCAACCGGTAGGATCGACGCCATGAACCGCTCGATTGACCGCCGCGATTGCGGTAAGCCGGGCAAGCAGAAGAAGTTCGCTCTCCCCAGCTGAGATCCCAAGCCGTCAGCGGTCGAGAATAGCAGGCAACAAGCTACCTCTTAGGGCACGATCGGATGGATCTCTCGGAGCTGGGGAACCGCATCTGTATCCTCGGGCCGTCCAACAGCGGCAAGTCGACCCTTGCCGACGCGATTGCCCGCAAGCGCAATCTGGAGGTCGTTCATCTCGATCTGCTCTTCCATCTTCCGAACACGGATTGGGAACAGCGTCCCAAGAGCGAATTTATGGCTCTGCATGACACGGCAATCGCCGGCGAACGCTGGGTGATGGATGGAAATTACGCGATCGGCATGCCGCAGCGCTTTCAGCGGGCGACGGGGCTGATCCTGCTGGATATCTCCACGCCGCTTAGTCTGCTGCGCTATGTCAGGCGAACGCTGTTCGAAAAAGACAGGCGCGGCGGCCTGGAAGGCGGGCGCGACAGCATCAAATGGGACATGATCCACCACATTGCCGTGATCACACCGAAAAATCGCAAACGATACCGGGCAATGTTCGCAGAGCTCGATCTGCCAAAGCTGCAGCTGTCGTCGCTGCGGGCAATCAAGAAGAGTTTCCGGGACTGGGACCTGGCCAAGTGAAGGCTCGGCTAGTACCCCGCGTCGCGATCGACAAGATTGTCGAGCTTTTCGCCGCGCTCATAGGCGGCCATCTGCCGAAGCATGATCGGTACCAGATGCACAGGATCGGAGGTCGCCGCCGCGTGCGGGGTCACGAACACTTTCGGATGGCCCCAGAGCGGACTGGTCTTCGGCAGCGGCTCGACCTCGAACACATCGAGGCTCGCTTCCTTCAGCGTGCCGTCGTCCAGCGCGCGCAAAATGTCGGCATCTTTTTGCAGCCGGCCGCGCCCGGCATTGATCAGCACCGCGCCGCCAAGGCCATTGCGCTTGCGCAACTCCTTCAGCACGCCATGATTGATGATGCCTTTCGTGTCGGGCGTCAGCGGCAACAGCACCACCAGGATGTCGGTGGCATTGAGGAAGGGAACCAGCCCGGCCTCTCCCGCATAGGTCGAGACACCTTTCATCGGCCGGTCCGTGCGCGACCAGCCATTGACCGGAAAGCCGAGCGACAATAGCACCGACGCCGCCGCGCGGCCGAGATTGCCGAGCCCCATAATGCCGACCGAAATGTCGCCGGCCGGCCGCTGCGGCGGCTCGTGCCAGATCTTCTTTGGCTGCTGCGACCGGTAGAGCATGCCCTGGCGGTGATGATCGAGCACCCGCCAGACGACATATTCGGTCATGTACTGGGTGAGGTTGTCGGCGACTACCTTGACGATCGGCACCTTGGGCAGGCCGGGGTCGGCGAAGATATGGTCGACGCCGGCGCCGATCGAGAAGATGGCGCGCAGATTGGGCAGCGACGCCAGAAGGTTCGGCTTCTGCTTCCACACCACCGCATAGGTGATCGACGGATCGCTGGCGCCGTCCGGCTCGAGCACCACCTCGCGTTCGGCCGACAAAAGTTCGCGCCAGCGCTGCGGATGAAAGCCGGTAACGGCAAGCAGGATGCGGCCTTTTTCCATCTTCGGGTTCTATTCCCTCTTGCGCAGTCTACTCGCTGACGATGCCAACCGGCGCCGTCTCGATTCTGAAGGCGGCCGAGATCAACGCCTTGGTATAGTCGGTCTGCGGCCGCTCGAAAATCTGTTCGGACGGGCCGGCTTCGACGATCCTGCCATTGCGCATGACGATGACGTCGTTGGCAAGGGCTCGGATGACTTTCAGGTCGTGGCTGATGAAGAGGTAGGCGAGGTCGTGCTTTGCCTGCAGGCTGCGCAAAAGGTCGACGACTTGCGCCTGCACGCTCATGTCGAGCGCCGAGGTCGGCTCGTCCAGCATGACGAAGCGCGGATTGAGCACCATGGCGCGCGCGATGGCGACGCGCTGGCGCTGGCCGCCGGAGAATTCATGCGGATAGCGGTTGCGGGTGGCGGCATCGAGGCCGACTTCGCCGAGCACGTCGACCACCCTCACGTCTCGCTGATCCGGCGACAGCTTCGGCTCATGGATCTTCAGCCCTTCCTCGATAATCTCCGAGATGGACATGCGCGGGCTGAGCGATCCGAACGGGTCCTGGAAGACGATCTGCAACTCGCGCCGCAGCGGTCGCATGGCGTTGAAGGTCAGCTTGTTGATGTCGCGTCCATTGAACTGAATGGTTCCGGTCGACGAGATCATCCTCGCCAGCGCCAGGCCGAGCGTCGTCTTGCCCGAACCGGATTCACCGACGACGCCAAGCGTCTGGCCGGCGCGCACGGTGACGTCGATGCCGTCGACCGCTTTCACATTGTCGACGGTGGTGCGGAAGAAGCCTTTCTTGATCGGAAACCAGACCTTGATGTCGTGGCCCGTCATCACCGGCTTGGCGGCAGCGTTGGCGGCCGGCGGCTTGCCTTTCGGCTCGGCCGCCAGGAGGTGCTTGGTATAGGCGTGTTGCGGGTTGGCGAAGATCTCTTTCGTCGGCCCGGTCTCGACGATCTTGCCCTTCGTCATCACGCAGACGCGGTCGGCGATTTTCCGGACGATGCCGAGATCATGGGTGATGAACAGCATCGACATGCCCTTGCGGCTCTTCAGCCCCGCCAGCAGTTCGAGAATCTGCGCCTGCACGGTCACGTCAAGCGCGGTCGTCGGTTCGTCGGCGATCAGCAACTCAGGCTCGTTGGCCAGCGCCATGGCGATCATGACGCGCTGGCGCTGACCGCCGGAAAGCTGGTGCGGATAGGCGTCGAGCCGTTTTTGCGGATCGCGGATGCCGACCTCGCTCAGCAGTTCCAGCGTGCGCGCGCGTGCCGGGCGATCAGCCATGCCCTGATGCAGTTTCAGGATCTCGACAATCTGCTGCTCGATCGTGTGCAGCGGATTGAGCGAGGTCATCGGCTCCTGGAAGATCATGGTGATCTTGTTGCCGCGCACGCTGCGCAATTGCTTCTCGTTCATCGCCAGCAGGTCGGCGCCCTGGAACAGGATCTTGCCCGAGGGATGGCTGGCGGTCGGATAGGGCAACAGCTTCAGCACCGACAGCGCCGAGACGGATTTGCCGGAGCCGGATTCGCCGACCAGTGCAACTGTCTCGCCCTTGGCGAGATCGAAGGAGATGTGGTCGACGGCCATCGACTGGTTGCCGCCTTGCGTGAAGGCGACGCTGAGATCGCGGACGGAAAGGAGAGGGGCGTCGCTCATCGGAACGCCTTGCGCGGGTCGAAAGCGTCGCGGGTCGCTTCGCCGACGAAGACCAGCAACGACAGCATCAGCGAAATGACGACGAAGCCGGAAATGCCCAGCCACGGCGCGTTGAGATTGCGCTGCGCCTGCTTCAACAATTCACCGAGCGAGGCAGAGCCGGGCGGCAGGCCGAAGCCGAGATAGTCGAGCGAGGTCAGCGTCGAGATCGAGCCTGAGAGCAGGAAGGGCAGGAAGGTCAGCGTCGCCACCATGGCGTTGGGCAAGAGATGCCGGAACATGATGGTGTGGTTAGGTACGCCGAGCGCGCGCGCGGCGTTGACATATTCGAAATTGCGGGCGCGCAGGAACTCGGCCCGCACCACGCCGACCAGCGCCACCCAGGAGAACAAGAGCATCAGACCGAGCAGGATGAAGAAGCCGGGCGGCAGGATGGCGGCGACGATCAGCAGCAGATAGAGCACCGGGATCGCCGACCAGATTTCGATGAAGCGCTGGAACAGAAGATCCGTCCAGCCGCCGAAATAACCTTGCACCGCACCGGCCGCGACGCCGATCAGTGCCGAGCCCAGCGTCAGGATCAGCCCGAACAGCACCGAGATTCTGAACCCATAAATGACGCGCGCCAGCACGTCGCGCGCCTGGTCGTCGGTGCCGAGCCAGTTCCAGTTGCCGACGACGCAGTTGGGGTCGGCAGCACCTTGCGGATACTGGTTGCAGCGTGTCTTGGCATCATAGAGCCAGGATGGCTTGGTGGGGGCTGCCTCGGGAATGGCGTTGTTGACGGTCTGGTAGGAGTAGCGCACCGGCGGCCAGATCATCCAGCCATTGCCATTGATCTCGTCCTGGATGACAGGGTCACGATAGTCGGTGACCGCGTAAAAGCCGCCGAACTTCTCTTCCGGGTAGGCGACCAGCACCGGAAACAGGATCTCGCCTTTGTAGGACACGATGATCGGCCTGTCGTTGGCGATCAGTTCGGAAAACAGCGACAGCACGAACAGGACAAGAAAAATCCACAACGACCAGTAGCCGCGCCGGTTGGCTTTGAAATTCTGCAGGCGCCGCTGGTTGAGCGGCGACAGCCACGGCCGAGGAATCCGCGCCGGCACAGCATCTGTGGCAGCTTGCGTCATCAGACGTCTCTCCGCTCGAAGTCGATGCGCGGGTCGACCCAGGTGTAGATCAGGTCGGACAAGAGCCCGACAAACAGGCCAAGCAACGAAAAGATGTAGAGGTTGGCAAACACCACCGGATAGTCGCGATCGATCACCGATTTGAAGCCGAGCAGGCCAAGGCCGTCGAGGGAGAATATGTTCTCGATCAGCAGCGAGCCGGTGAAAAAGGCCGAGATGAAAGCGCCGGGAAAGCCGGCGATGACGATCAGCATGGCGTTGCGGAAGACGTGGCCATAGAGCACCTGCCGCTCCGACAGGCCCTTGGCGCGTGCGGTCACCACATATTGCTTGCGGATTTCCTCGAGGAACGAATTCTTGGTCAAAAGCGTGGTGGTGGCGAAGGCCGACAGCACCAGCGCGGTCAGCGGCAAGGTCATGTGCCAGAAATAGTCCAGAATCTTGCTTGACCAGGACAGCTGGTCCCAATTGTCGGAGGTGATTCCGCGCAGCGGAAACCAGTCCCAGAACGATCCGCCGGCAAACAGCACCATCAGCATGATGCCGAACAGGAAGCCTGGAATGGCGTAGCCGACGATGACGACGCCGCTGGTCCATATGTCAAAGGGCGTGCCGTCCTTGACCGCCTTGCGGATACCGAGCGGGATCGAGATCAGGTAGGATAAAAGCGTGATCCACAGCCCGATCGAAATCGATACCGGCATCTTTTCCAGGATCAGGTCGAGCACCGAAATGTCGCGGAAATAGCTGTCGCCGAAATCAAAACGGGCATAGTTCCACAGCATCAGGCCGAAGCGCTCGAGCGGCGGCTTGTCGAAGCCGAACTGCTTCTCCAGCTTCTTGATGAATTCAGGATCGAGTCCTTGCGCGCCGCGGTATTTCGAACTGACATCGCCGGCCGGATCGAAATTGGCGCCGCCCGAATCGCCGCCGCCACTGCCGAGACGATCGCTGCCGCCCTGGTTGGTCAGCTTGGCGATGACCTGCTCGACCGGGCCGCCTGGAGCGAACTGGACGACCGCGAAGGACACCGCCATGATGCCGAACAGGGTCGGGATCATCAGCAGGATGCGGCGCAGTATATAGGCGCCCATTAGGCCCTCTGCCCTCGATGGGCGAACATCTCAGCCTTTGCCAATCTTTGCCGCCTTGCCCTTGTCCAACCACCACAGCGCTTCGACCGGAAAGCCGAAATCGGGTTTCTGCTCGGGAAAGCCGAACATGTCCCAATAGGCGCTTCGGTGATTCGCCAGGAACCAACTAGGAATCCAATCGCGCCGCGCACGCAAGGCCCGGTCGAGCGCCCGGACCGCAACCGTCAAGCTTTCTCGATCCTTGGCGGCGCCGACGGCGTCGATGAGTGCGTCGATGGCCGGGCTTGATACCCCCGACAGGTTGCGCGAACCGGAGACTTTTGCCGTGCTCGAATGGAAGAAGATTTCGAGATCGTCGCGGGTCGGCGTCGCCGAAAACGAGAAGGCGGCCGAGATCAGGTCGAAATCGAAGGTCGATTGCCGTAGCTGGTATTGCGCTGAATCGACCAACCGGATGGTGGCATCGATGCCGACGGCCTTCATATTGGCAACCCAGGGTGAGTAGACCTGCACGAAGGTTTCGTCATCGACCAGGAATTCGGCCGAAAGCCTTTCGCCCTTGTCGTTGGCGACGAAATCGCCGGACCGCTTCCAGCCGGCCTCGGCCAGAAGCTTCGCCGCCTTGCCCAGCAGTTTCCGGTCGCGGCCGGAGCCGTCGGAGACCGCCTGCACGACGGCTTCGCCGAAGACTTCCACCGGAAGCTGGTCGCGCAGCGGTTCCAGCAAAGCGAGCTCTTGCGGCGATGGCAGTCCTTCGGCGCGAAAGTCCGATTTCTCGAAGCAGGATTGCGAGCGCTCGTAGGAGCCGTAGAAGAAATTGCGCCGCGTCCATTCGAAGTCGAAGCAAAGTGCGATTGCTTGCCGCACGCGTGAATCGCGAAAATGTTCGCGCCTTTGGTTGACCGCGGTGGCCTGCATGGACGGCAATGTCTCGGCGGGGAATTCGTGTTTGATCACCTTGCCGGCGGTGAAGGCTGGAAAATCGTAAGCCGTCGCCCAGACGCGCGAGGTGAATTCCTCCCGGTAGGTGATCTCGCCTTTCTTGAAGGCTTCGAAGCCGGCCGTGCGGTCCTGATAGAACTCGATGCGGATACGCTCGAAATTGTTCTGGCCGCGATTGACGGGTAGATCCTTGCCCCAATAGTCAGCCACGCGCTCATATTCGATCCAGGCTCCCGCCGACCAGCGCCCGACCTTGTAGGCGCCGCAGCCGAGCGGTGGGTTCAGTTGCGAGGAATCGAAGGGATTGGCGGTGTAAAAGGCCTTCGACAGAATTGGGAACTCGACGATATTCAGGATGGTACGAGCCGACTGCTTGCCGGAAAAGGTCAGTCGTAGCGTGTGGGGACCGACGGCAACCGCATCCTCGAGATGCGTCAGCGATAGCGACAGGTCGGGATGGCCCTTGTCCTTGAACAGCTTGAAGCTGAAGGCGGCGTCTTCGGCGGTCAGCGGCGTGCCATCGTGGAAGCGTGCTTCAGGCCTGAGCGAAAACTCGAAGCTGTTGCGGTCATCAGCAATCGTCACGCCATCGGCGATCAGGCCATAGACGGCGTCCGGCTCGTCCAACGCCCTTGTCATGAGGGAATCGAAGCACATCCCCATGCGTGGCGGCGCGTCGCCCTTGACCGAGAAAGAGTTCAGCGTGTTGAAGGTCAAAGGGCTCTGGTTGTAACCCCAGTTGGGCGGCGAGAAATTGAAGGTGCCGCCTTGCGGCGCGTCAACGTTCACATAGTCGAAATGCGTGAAGTCAGGCTTGTATTTCAGATCGCCGAAGGCCGACAGGCCGTGCAGCTTCACGCTGGTCGGGATGGTGGCGAAGGCTCGACCTGGCAGAAGCGCAACGGCGGCTACAGCGCCGCCCAAGGCCAGGAAGTCGCGGCGGGGCAGCACCGCCATCAATTTCCGCCCTTGTATTTGGCCGCCAACGCCTTTTCCTTCTCGGGAATGATCCACCAGGAATCGGTGTCGGCGCCGATATAGGCGGGCTGCTTGTCGGGGATGCCGAACTTGTTCCAGTAGGCCAGCCACACCACCGGGCGGTGCCATTGCGGCACGACATAATAGCTCCACAACAGAACCCGATCGAGCGCATGGGTGGCGGCGACGAGATCGTCGCGGTCGGTGGCGAAGATGATGCGGTCTACCAGCGCATCGACAATCGGATCCTTGATGCCCACCAGGTTGCGTGAGCCGTGCGTGTCGGCAGCCTTCGAGCCCCAGAATTCGCGCTGCTCGTTGCCGGGCGAATCCGATTGGCCGAACAGGCCCGTGACAACGTCAAAATCGAAATTGGTGACGCGGTTGATGTACTGGGACTGATCGACGATGCGCAGTGTAGCGTCGATGCCTATCTTGCGCAGATTGGCCATATAGGGGCTGGCGATCACCTGGTCGGTGTCGTTCCAGCCGAGGATTTCGAACTTGAACGGCTCGCCGGTCTTGGCGTTGACCATCTTGCCCCCCTTGATCACCCAGCCGGCCTTTGCAAAGAGATCGACCGCCTGTTTGAGGTACTTCCGTTCCGCTTGCGGTGTATCGTAGACGGGCAGCTTGAAGTCCTGGGTGAAGAGTTCGGGCGGCAGCTTGTCGCGATACGGCTCGAGGATTTCCAGCTCCTTGCCTTGTGGCAGCCCGCTCGACGCCAATTCGGTGCCCTGGAAATAGCTTGATGTACGGGTGTTGAAACCGAAGAACAGGGTACGATTCATCGTCTCGAAATCGAACGGCAAGGTCAGTGCCTCCCGCACCAGGCGGTCCTGGAACAGCGGCCGCCGCTGGTTGAGTACGAAGCCCTGCATCGGCTGTGGCGACTGGCTCTGGAAGTCCTTCTTGATGACGTCGCCGGCCTGGATTGCCGGGAAGGTATAGGCCGTCGCCCATTTGCGCGAGCTGTACTCGCGGTTGATGTCTTCGAACCCGCCTTTGGTGAAGGCCTGCCAGGCGGCATTGTCGTCGAGGATATAGGTAAACCGTTCGCGGTCGAAATTGTTACGCCCCACATTGATGCCAAGGCCCGCCGCCCAGTAATCGGGGACCCGCCGCCAGACGACTTCCGAGCCAGGTTTGAAACTCACGATCTTGTAAGGCCCTGAGCCGAGCGGGATTTCGAGGCTTGGCTGGGTGATGTCGCGCTTCTTGCCGTTGGCGTCGGTGCCTTCCCACCAGTGCTTCGGCAGCACCACCACATCCGCCATGATCAGTGGCAGCTCACGATTGCCTTTTTGGTCAAAGCGGAACTCGACTTCCCGATCTGAAACGGCGACCGCTTCCGTGACATTGGCAAAATAGCGGTTGAACTGCGGGCTTTCCTTTTTCAGGAAATTGAATGACCAGATCACGTCATCGACGGTGATCGGCTGGCCATCGTGCCATCTGGCGCGCGGGTCGAGCCGATACGTCGCAGATGAGAAATCTTCCGGGTACTTGTAGGCCTCGGCGATTTCGGGGTGGTTGGTGCTACCCTCGTCAATGGATTTCGCCATCAGCGACTGGTAGAGCAGGCCGCCCTGATAGTTCAACCCTGCGGCAGGGGTGCCGCGAGCAATGAACGGGTTGAAGCTGTCAAACGTGCCCAACACCACCGAATTCAGCGTGCCACCCTTTGGCGCGTCCGGGTTGACGTAGTCGTAGTGCTGGAAATTGTCGCCGTATTTGGACTCGCCGATCAGCGAGGAGGAAGTCCGCCATTCGTCAGAGGAGGCCGCCTGCAGGCCGCCGGCGAGCGTGGCCACGATCAGCATCGATCTGAAAAGCGTCCGGCCAACCGTCATGCGTTTCCTCTCTGCGGTGCGTTCGCGGACAGTCTAGATGATTTGACGTCCGTGAAAACCGCGACAGACCGGCTTTGTCGCCGCAAATGCATCATCCCTAACAAAAAAGCCGGGCTGAACCCGGCTTTTTCAAGGAAGTGTCTATTACAATTTCGTTATTTGGCAGGCGCCGCCGGCGCGGCAGCTTCGGCCGGCTTGGCGGGGGCTGCACCTTCCGCTGGCTTGGCCGGCGCCGTTGCGTCGGCGGCCGCACCCGGTGCCGGCAGCGGCTTCGGGCTGTCCGACAGCGTGCGCAGATAGGCGATGACGTTGGCGCGATCCTCGTCCTTGGGCAGGCCGGCGAACCCCATCGCCGTGCCCTTCACGAACTTCTTCGGCGAGGTGATGAAGTGGTTGATGTTGTCGTAGGTCCACTTCTCGGTGCCGCCCTTGGAGAACTCCTTCATGCCGGCCGAATAGGCAAAGCCCTCATGCTCGGCCACCGGACGGTCGATCAGGTCCCACAGATCGGGACCGACCTTGTTGGGGCCGCCCTTTTCGCCGGAATGGCAGGCCTGGCATTTCTTGAAGACGGCAGCACCTTGCTCGACATTGGCGGTGGCCAAGAGATCGGCGATCGGCTTGGCCGCTTCGGCAGGGGCGGCCGGGCCGCCTTCAGCCGGCTCTGCCGCCTCGATGGCGAAGCCGGGCTTTTCCGGCGCAGGCGAGGCGAACAGTGCGTCGGACACCAAACCGACCGAGAAGACCACGAAACAAGTTCCCAGCAATCCGGCGAGCAGTTTGTTGACTTCGTTGGAATCCATACGCCCCAGGCTCCCTTTTCCGGCGGACCTCTCCGTCCACGCGTCCGTCGGTATCGTGACCCACCCCGCGGAGCCGGTCAAATCGGGCGGAAACTAGGTCTTTTGCTCAGGCGTTGCAACACCTATAAGGGCGCTTCCAGTGAGACCTTTTGCCACTTTCCCCCTCCTCTTTTCGAACGCCTGCTGACTTCATGTCCACGCTCATCCTCATCCCGGCCCGCATGGCCTCGACCCGCCTGCCGGGCAAGCCGTTGGCCGACATTGCCGGCGCGCCGATGATCGTCCATGTCGCCCGCCGCGCCGCCGAGGCCGGGCTTGGCCGGGTGGTGGTGGCAACCGACACGCAAAGCGTGGCCGAAGCGGTGCGCGCGCACGGTTTCGAGGCGGTGATGACGCGGATGGACCATGAGTCGGGTTCGGACCGTATCTTCGAGGCGCTGACCGCGCTCGACCCCGGCCGCAAGGTCGAAACCATCGTCAATGTCCAGGGTGACCTGCCGACCATCGACCCTGAGATCATCGGCGCGTCGCTGAAGCCGTTCGAGGATGCGGCCGTGGACATCGCCACGCTCGGCGTCGAGATCGTCCGCGACGAGGAAAAGACCAACCCGAACGTCGTCAAGATCGTCGGCTCGCCGCTGTCTTCGACGCGGCTCAAGGCGCTCTATTTCACCCGCGCCACCGCCCCCTGGGGCGACGGGCCCCTCTATCATCACATTGGCCTCTATGCCTATCGCCGCGCAGCGCTCGAGCGCTTCGTTGCGCTGAAGCCATCGCCGCTGGAGCGGCGCGAGCGGCTGGAGCAGTTGCGGGCGCTGGAAGCCGGCATGCGCATCGACGCCGAGATCGTCCAGTCGCTGCCGCTGGGCGTCGACACGCCGCACGATCTCGAACGCGCCAGATCGATCCTTTCAACCTGAGAAATTTTGCGTCATGCCTGAAAAGACCAACAGAATATCCTTCCAGGGCGAGCCGGGCGCCAATTCCGACACCGCCTCCCGCAACGTCTATCCCTCGATGGAGCCGTTGCCGTGCCCGACCTTCGAGGATGCGTTCAACGCCGTCGAGACCGGCAAGGCTGATCTGGCCATGATCCCGATCGAGAACACCATTGCCGGGCGCGTCGCCGACATCCACCATTTGTTGCCGGAATCGAAGCTGCACATCGTCGGCGAATATTTCCTGCCGATCCATTTCCAGCTGATGGTGCTGCCGGGCGTCAAGCGCGACGAGATCAAGACCGTGCACAGCCACATCCATGCGCTCGGCCAATGCCGCAAATACATCCGCAAGAATGGCTGGAAGGCGATCGTCGCCGGCGATACCGCGGGTGCCGCCAAGCTGGTTGCCGAGGTCAAGGACCGCACCATGGCGGCGTTGGCGCCGGCGCTGGCCGCGAGCCTCTACGGCCTCGACATCATCGAGGAAAATGTCGAGGACACCGATAGCAACGTCACCCGCTTCGTCGTCCTGACCAAGAACAAGCAATGGGCCGAGCGTCCGTCGCCCGACACCAAGATGATGACGACCTTCATCTTCCGCGTCCGCAACGTGCCGGCCGCGCTCTACAAGGCGATGGGCGGTTTCGCCACCAACGGCATCAACATGACCAAGCTGGAGAGCTATCAGCTCGGCGCGTTCACGGCGACGCTGTTCTATGCCGATATCGAGGGTCATCCCGATGATCCGCTGGTGAAACTGGCGCTCGAGGAGCTGCGCTTCTTCTCCCGCGAAATGCGGATCCTGGGTGTCTATCCCGCCGCCAATTCGCGCGAGGAATGGAAAGTCGCGGACTAGGCCTGCTGAGGTTCACGGTGTGGGTACTCAACACAGCATGGTCAGGGCTTGCTCAGCCGCTGATCGTTCCCTCGCGGGAAAAATTCGCAGATCGATCGACGAGAAAGACAACGACGTCCGAGTCCGTGGTCGCCGTCGCGGTAAGCGCGGCTTCATCGGCGCCGATCATCACCGCCGTGTGCGTTGCGGCCTCCTGTTGGCCAACTGAAACCTTGCCGCGAAAAACGTAGAGCCAGCGATCGAAGCCGGGCATTGACGGCAGGTCGACACGCCTGCCCGCCGACAGGTGAGCATCGTAGAGAGTGATGGCCTGGCGAACGAAGCTCGGCGCTGCCGATCCGGCCGGCCCGGCCAGCAGCCGCCATCGATCGTTTCGCTTGCCTTCATCCAGATCGATGAACTGAACGCCCGGTTCCAGGTTCGCCGCCTCGGGCCGGACGAAGATCTGCAGCATCTCGATCGGATCGTCGCCGACCACTTCCTCTTCGTGCGAGAAGCCGCGGCCTGCGTTCATCACCATCAATCGATCGGGTGATATGACTTCGCTCCTGCCGGCCGAATCGGTGTGGCGCATTCGGCCCGAGCGCATGTAGCTGATGATCTCGTCATTGCGATGTTCGTGCATCCTGACGACAAGGCCGGGTTGCAGCCGGGCGTGGTCGATAATTCCAAGCCCGCCGAAACCCGAATCATCGCGTTGCCCCAGCGAAATACCCGGGCGGATTCGACGGAGCTGGAACGGGCCGGATGCCCTGACCAGATGGGTATCCGGCGAGATGACGCCAGTCCCTTTGATGGCAGTTGCTTCCGTGGCCATGTTCCTTGCTCCTCGGCTTCGTTCGGGCTTGATATCGGCTACGCCTGAATCGGCGGCAGCACGTCGGTGAACAGCAACTGGATGAGCTTCTGCCCGCTTGGCGTGCCCCAGTTCTGGGCGAGTTCCGCGATCATGGTGTTGGTCGCCGTCAGAATGACGCCGGCGTCCTGCATGCGGCGGCGGGACATGTCCTCGGAAAGTTCATATGGCGAACCCGAAGCGTCCATGACGGCTTGCACGTTGTAGCCCTCGGCAACGGCGTCGATGGCTGGAAAGACAAGGCAGACGTCGGTGGTGACGCCAGCCATGATCAGGTTCTTGCGTCCCGTCGCTTCGACCGTTGCCTTGAAGTTGGCGTCGGTCCATGCGTTGACGACGCCTTCGCGCTTGACGCGCTTGGCGAACGCGTCGGGAAGGATCTCCTGCAGTTCCGGCAGCAACGGACCCTGCAGTCGGTCTTCCTGGCTCGAGGTCAGCACGGTCGGTATGCCCAGGACGCTTGCAGCTTTCGCCAGCGCCAGCGACATGCGCTTGGCCTGCTCGACGTCGATGTTCTTGATCAGCTGCATCGTGCCGACCTGGTGGTCGATCAGCAGAAGCGCGGAATTCTCAGGCGTGAAATTCTTGGACATGATGTGATCTCCTTGGGAGCGTCATCGCTCGCCAAAGGATTTATGAATGAAACGAACACCGCGGAAGACTTGAAAAATACCCATGTCATGTTCCACAAATGGAACATGACAACGTTTGGAGACTTCGACGGCCTCGCGCTGTTTGTTCGCATCGTCGAGGCTGGCGGGCTGGCGGCCGCCGAACGTGCGACGGGCATCCCGAAGGCTACGCTGTCTCGCCGCCTATCGGCGCTGGAACAGGCTTTGAACGTTCGGCTGGCCCGGCGCACGAAGAGGGGCGTCGTGCTGACCGAGCAGGGCCAGCAGCTTTTCGACCGCAGCCGGACAGCTTTCACGCTCGCCGAAGAAGCCGTCGCCGAGGTTCAGGACGAGCGGGTAGCGCTGTCGGGGAGAGTGCGTCTGTCACTGCCGCCCGACATGGCCACGGCAGTGCTTGCTCCAGCCTTGATCCAGTTCAAGACCCGATACCCGGACGTCATGATCGAAATGACGCTTGAAGACCGCAGAGTATCCCTGATCGAGGAAGGATACGATCTCGTTGTCCGCATGGGGTCGGTCGCGGATTCCGCGCTGGTCTTCAGGAAGATAGCGACCTTGCCGCGAATGCTGGTCGCCAGTCCGGACTATCTGGCGGCACATCCCGATCTGAAGGGCCCGCTGGACTTGAAGGATAGTCCTGCGCTGGCGATCCGTCGTGATCTGGTCGAATGGGATTTGCGCAACCATGCCGGCGTGACAACCGCGGTGAGTCCCAGGATCGGCTTTGCGGCAAACCGGCAGACCATACTGATCGATGCCGCGATTGCCGGGCTCGGCGTCGCCAATCTGCCCATTTTCATGGTCGAGGCCGCATTGAAATCCGGTGCACTGGTCCGTGTCCTGCCGGACTGGGAACCGTCTCCCGTCGAGATGACAGCGCTTTGGCAGAAGGACAGGATCACCGGCCGCTTGATAAAAGCGATCGTTGCCGAGTTTTCCGAAGCGTTCAAGGACGGGCGCTCACCGCGTTAGCCCACGGCAACTAGGGATGCCGAAAGTGCTCTAGACAAGCAGGCCCAGCGGCACGTAGTCGATTTCGAGAAACGCCGTGACTTCCGGCACCCAGCGGTCGCGCACGAAGGCGACGTGGTCGGGATGATCATTGTATCTCGTATAGGCCGCCTGATCGACGAACTCCATCGAGAAGCCGAAGTGATAGTCGTTCTTGGGGCTGACCTGCCGCAGCGGCTCGAAATGCGTAACGCCCTTGATCGCGCTGAGGATTCTCTTGGCGTCGGTGAGGAATCTTTTTTCCTCCAGTGAGTGTGGCGGATGCTTCAGCGTGAAGACGACGGTGTGACGGATCATGTTCGTACTCCTGCGATATTTCTCGTTTCGCTATCGACCCAGGCGCGGATCAAGTGATGCGCGATCGCGCCTTTCGGCGGCGTGACCAGGTTGTCCTTGTGCGTCCTGTCCAGCATCAGCCGCACCTCATCGCGGAAAAACCAGCGGCAGTCTTCGAGTTCGTTGAGGTCGGCCTGGATGTCGTCGTTGAGCGGCTCGCCGAAGCAGCCGATCATCAGCGAATAGGGGAACGGCCAAGGCTGGCTGGCGTGGTAGACGACGCGGCCGAGCCGGATGCCGGCTTCCTCCAGCGTCTCGCGGCGCACCGCCGCCTCGATCGTCTCGCCCGGCTCGATGAAGCCGGCAAGCGCGGAATACATGCCCGGCCCAAAATGCCGGCCGCGGCCAAGCAGGCATTTTTCCGGGGTGACGGTCAGCATGATCGCCACCGGGTCGGTGCGTGGGAAATGCTCGGTGCTGCAATTTGGGCAGTGGCGCTTGTAGCCGCCGGCCCGCATGTCCGACTGGGTGCCGCATTTGCTGCAGAAGCGGTGGCTGGCATGCCAGGCGAGCAAGGCAGCGCCTTGCGCCAGCGCGCCGGCAGCCGCCTCGTCGATTAGCCCTTGCATGTAGACCGAGCGATAGTCGATGGCCTTGATGGTTTCGGGAAGCTGCTCGGACTCGATCGCGACCGGCACGGCCAACACCGGGCCGCTTTCGGAAAAGCCGAGCAGAACGCCCTGTTCGGGCGAGGGTTTGAGCGGTCGGCTCTCGGCCAGATGGAACCACGGATCGAAGTTGCCATCCCTGAGCTTCAGGTGAAGCCGGCCGCCATGCATCAGCAAAAGCCGTGCTGAGGGGTCGGCCAGCGCCTTCTCGACGGAATCGTCGGCACGGTTCTCGGACTGCCGGTCGATGGTGTTGCCGGCAAAGCCGACGAACTGGCTCGGCTCGCGCAAGGGCGCGTCAAACAGGCGGAAGGTCATTCAGGGGACTCGAAGGCTGGGATTGGCACGGACAGGCTTATAACGCCGCCTTGATCTGTTGCGCAAACTTGCGGATGTCGGAGCGCTGATAGGGTTCACGCATGCCGTGCCCCCACACCGGCCCCGGCCAGCCGGGATCGCCTTCCGAGCGGGCGATGACATGGACATGCAGCTGGCGCACGATATTGCCGAGCGCGCCGGTGTTGATCTTGGTGCAGCCGGTCACCTTTTTCAGCGCCTGCGCCACCATGTTGGTCTCGAAGGTCAGCATCGCCTGGTCGAGCGGCGTCAGGTCGTGGATTTCCTCCGAGCCTGGCCGCTGCGGCACCAGAAGCAGCCACGGCCAGCGGCAGTCGTTCATCACGCGCAATTCGCACAGGCCGAGCCACATCAGCTGCTCGCTGTCCACCTCCAGCCTGGAGTCGAGTGTGAATCCGGCCTTGAGGCCCGGCAGCATCGGCGTTTCCTTCAATTTTGCGGCTTTTTTCAAACTTGTGAACGCTAGAGCGGCTGCAAGAGGGCTGCAAGCGAATCATTGATCGGTCGCGGTTCGCGATGCGGATTCTCGTGTGCACTTGCATTTCATCGCGCAATTGCCGATATGGAACGCGGGAGGTTGGTGGTGGACGATCCACTCGCCAACCGGGTCAGGTCCGGAAGGAAGCAGCCCTAACGAGCCCGGAACGGGTCATTGTTCCAGCCTCCCACCTCATCGGCCCCTCTCGCGACATTGACGACGCATTGCAGCGCGGGCGAGACTATTAGCAGGAATCGGCCACCCTCGGACGCGGCCTTTTGGAGCTTTACGGGCGAATGAGCGAAGCCGGAAATTCGGGCCCAGAAAACCTGGATAAGCAAAAGGCCGGCGCCTATCGCGTTCTGGCGCGCAAATACCGTCCTTCCAATTTCTCCGAACTGATCGGCCAGGAGCCGATGGTTCGCACGCTGACCAATGCCTTTGCCACCGGCCGCATCGCCCAGGCCTGGATGCTGACCGGCGTGCGCGGTGTCGGCAAGACGACGACGGCGCGCATCCTGGCGCGGGCGCTGAACTACAAGACATCAAGCGTCGATCAGCCATCGATCGACCTTGCGGTGCTCGGCGAGCATTGCCAGGCAATCATGGAAGGCCGCCATGTCGACGTGATCGAGATGGACGCCGCCTCGCACACCGGCATCGACGACATCAGGGACATTATCGAGCGCGTGCGCTACGCGCCGGTGTCGGCGCGCTACAAGGTCTACATCATCGACGAAGTGCACATGCTCTCCACCCAGGCCTTCAACGGCCTGCTGAAGACGCTGGAAGAGCCGCCGCCGCACGTCAAATTCATTTTTGCCACCACCGAAATCCGCAAGGTGCCGATCACCGTTCTGTCGCGCTGCCAGCGCTTTGACCTCAGGCGTATCGATGCCGGCGCGCTGGTCGCGCATCTCGCCTCGATTTCGGCCAAGGAAGGCATTGCCGTCGACGACGACGCACTGGCGATGATCGCGCGGGCCGCCGAGGGCTCGGCGCGCGATTCGCTGTCCATCCTCGACCAGGCGATCGCCCATGGCGGCGGCGCGGTCAGCGCCGAAGCGGTGCGCTCCATGCTGGGCCTGGCCGACCGCGCCCGCATCGTCGACCTGTTCGAGCATGTGATGAAGGGTGATGTGGCGGCGGCGCTGGCCGAATTCCGCAACCAGTACGACACCGGCGCCGACCCGGCCGCGGTGCTGACCGACCTTGCCGAATTCAACCACCTCGTCACCCGGCTGCGTTTCGTGCCGACCGCGCTCGACGACGCCTCGCTGTCCGAGGATGAGCGTGCGCGTGGCGCCGACTTCGCCAGGACGCTCTCGGTCCGGGTGCTGTCCAGAACATGGCAGATGCTGCTGAAAGGCATTCCAGAGGTGCAGTCTTCCAACCGGCCGGTCAGCGCCGGTGAAATGGTGCTGATCCGGCTGGCGCACGCCGCCGACCTGCCGACGCTGGACGAGGCGCTGCGGTCGCTGGAGGGTGTTGCGCCGGCCTCGAATGGCGCGCCACGCTCGAACGGTGCGCCGGCAGGCACCGGCAATGGCGGCGGCACCAGCGCTGTGGCGCAGACACGGATGCCGACGCCTGGCGGTGGTGCGCAGACCATGCGGCTGGTCGAGACCGAGCCGATGCCTGCCGCCTTTGTTGCACCGCCCGAGCCTGTCGCGGAAGTGCCGCCGGTGCTGCTGAAATCGCTGGCCGACATCGCCGCCCTTGCCGACGCCCAGCGGGACATCGCCTTCAAGGTGCTGGTCAAGCGCTGCATGCGCCTGGTGCGCATCGAGCCAGGCCGCATCGACCTCAGCCTGACCGACGATGCGCCAAAAATGCTGCTCAACGATCTGACCACCAAGCTGCGCGCCTGGACAGGCCGCAGCTGGCTGGTGTCGTTGTCGAAGGAAACCGGCGGCCAGACGCTGGCCGAGATGGAATCGACCAAACGCGAGAACGCTTTCCTGGATGCCAAGAGCGACCCGACCGTCGCTGCCATCTTGGCGCGCTTTCCCGGCGCCAAGATCATCGACGTGCGCATTCCAGACGCGCCGGAAGTCGACACGGACAAGACCGAAGTGCCGGTCGAGCCGCCGGCCGATGACGACGAGACCTGACAAACCAGACTCTGCAAAGGATCGGATCAATGAAAGATCTTCTCGGCCTGATGGGCAAGGCGAAGGAAATGCAGGCCAAATTCCAGGCCATGCAGGACGAGATCGCCACGCTGGAAGCCACCGGCGTGGCCGGCGGCGGCCTGGTCGTCGTGACACTGACCGGCAAGTTCGAGATGAAGTCGCTGAAGATCGATCCGTCACTGTTCAAGGAAGACGAGGTCGAGATTCTCGAAGACCTGCTTCTGGCCGCCCACAATGACGCCAAAAATAAGGTCGAGCAAATCATGCAGGAGAAGACCAAGGCGCTGACGGCAGGCTTGCCGATACCGCCTGGGATGAAACTGCCATTCTAAGCCGGCGGCAACCAGTTAATTGATTGTGAAGGAAAATTCGCTTCCAGCCGTGGTCTTAACGGTTTCCCCAGGAGTGTTCACGGCGTTGTTTCCAAGCATTCATAAAGTTTTACCCAAGCTGCACGAATGCTAATCCTTTAGCCATCTTTTTGCCTTTAAGAGTCTCATTCTTGCCACATCTCGGGGCGGGCTGGCATCTGGAAATGAGGCAATTTTGTTGATCGCGACGCGATGGAAGACGCCGCTGATACTCGGCGTTATCACCTCTCCGCTGTTTCTGGCCGGTTGCAGTCAGACCACCCACAGCATGTCGGTCGCCAGCCTGACCGATGCTATCACGCCCAGTTTTCTGAGCCGCCCGTTCGGCCACACCCCGAAGGACAAGGAGTGCCTGGAACGGGCGATGTTCTTCGAGTCCAACCGTTCGAGCCGTGACGGCATGATCGCCGTCGGCACCGTCGTCATGAACCGGCTGCGCTCCGGCCAGCATGGCAGCACCATCTGCGACGTCGTCGGCGAGCCAGGCCAGTTCGCGCCCGGCGTGATGACGCGGCCGATGAATTCCAAGGCGATGCCCGATGTCGAGGAAGCCGCCGAGGCGGTGCTCAAGGGCGAGCGCAAGGCCAAGCTCAAGAACACGATGTATTTCCACACCGCCGGCCTGCGCTTCCCTTACAAGAACATGCACTACACGATGGTCGCCGGCGGCAACGCCTTCTACGAAAAGCGCGGCCGCAACTGGCAGCCGCTGCCGGACGAGCCAACGACCATGGTTGCCTCCGCCGAGCCAAAGGCGCCGGTGCCTGCCGCGCCGGTTACGCTTGTCGCCTCAGCAGAGCCGGTATTGCCTGCCAAGGCCACAGCCGCCAAGGCAACCTATGTGACCGCCGGCGTGGCGCAGCCTGTGAAGTCCGCAAGGGTGAGCCCTGTCAAGCCGGCCCTCATTAAGCCCACCGCCAAGCCGACAATGGTGGCGTTGCAGGAGCCCATGCAGGAGCCGGACGCCGCCCGTTTCGGCGGACCCGCGAGCCCGCAGATCATCACCTCGTTCCCGGCTGCGTCGCAGCAAGCGGCGATGGCGTTTGAATCGACACCGGAGAACACCGACGCCGTCGCCGCGATGATCGTCGGCCAGGAAGCAAACTAGGCGGCGGCGTTCGATCGCCGCGTCCTTTGCGCGTTGATACGTTCCAAAGCGCGTCAAAAAATCCTAAACCGGTGCGATGTCCAAGCGAATCGCCGGTCCCGAGATTGAACGCCTGATCCAGCTCCTGGCCAAGGTGCCGGGGCTCGGTCCGCGTTCGGCCAGGCGCGCTGCCCTCCACCTCATCAAGAAGAAAGAGCAGTTGCTGTCGCCGCTCGCCGCCGCCATGAGCGAGGCGGTCGACAAGGTGCGCATCTGCTCGACCTGTGGCAATGTCGATACGTCCGACCCTTGCATGATCTGCACCGATCCGCGCCGTGACGCCGCTACGCTCATAGTCGTCGAGGATGTCTCCGACCTGTGGGCGCTGGAGCGGGCCGCCGCCATGAACGTGCGCTACCATGTGCTCGGTGGCACGCTGTCGCCGCTCGACGGCATCGGTCCCGAACAGCTCAACATCCGCTCGCTGGTCGACCGCGTCGCCGGCGGCGAGGTAAAGGAAGTGATTCTCGCCGTCAACGCCACCGTCGAGGGCCAGACCACCGCGCATTACCTCACCGACCAGCTTTCCGGGTTCGAGATCAAGGTGACCCGGCTGGCGCATGGCGTGCCGGTCGGCGGCGAACTCGACTATCTCGACGAGGGAACGCTGGCCGCCGCACTTCGCTCGCGGACGGCGTTTTGACGCAATTGGCGGGCAGGGAATGCGAATGAAGCCTGCTTCTGTGAAATCGGCCCTTGTTTTTTTCTGCCTCGCTTTGATGTTGGTCGTCTTGGCCGCCCCCGCCTCCGCCGCGAAAATCGACGACCAGTTCCGCGCCTGGCTGCAAAACAATCTCTGGCTGGAAGCCAAGGCCAAAGGCATCTCCAAAAGAACCTTCGATGCCGCCTTCGATGGCGTGACGCCCAACCTCAAGCTTCCCGACCTTGTCCTGCCTGGCCAGAAAGCGACGACGCCGCAGAAGCAGCACCAGGCCGAGTTCGGTTCGCCCGGCGCCTATTTCGCCGAAAAGACCGTGCGCGCCGTCACATCAGGCGGGCGCACGCGCGAGGCTGCCAACGCCAAGACATTGGCGGCCATCGAGAAACGCTACGGCGTGCCGGGTGAGGTGCTGCTGGCGATCTGGGGTCGCGAGACCGGCTTTGGCGCGGCAAAGATGCCTTACGATGCCTTCGAGGTGCTCGGCACCAAGGCCTTCATGTCGACCAAGAAGGACTTCTTTCGCACCGAACTGCTGGCCGCACTCGAGATCGTCGAGCGCGGGCTGGCCCCGGTCGGCGCGATGAAATCGTCATGGGCCGGCGCGCTCGGACAGCCGCAGTTCATGCCGACCTCGTTCCTGAAACATGCCGTCGATTTCGATGGCGACGGCCGCGTCGATATCTGGAATTCGACCCCGGACACGCTGGCCTCGATCGCCAACTACCTCGTCCACTATGGCTGGGTGAAGGGCCGCGGCTGGGGTTTTGAAGTGACGGTGCCGGAAAGCGTCTCCTGCTCGCTCGAAGGTCCGGACCAGGGCAAGAAGATTTCCGAATGGGCGGCGATGGGCATCAAGCGCGTCGGCGCAAAACCGTTCCCGGCCAGCGAACTGAAGGCCGAAGGCTTTCTATTGATGCCGGCCGGGCGCAGCGGCCCAGCCTTCATCGCCACGCCCAATTTCTACGTGCTCAAGCAATACAACACCAGCGACCTCTACGCCCTGTTCATCGGCCATGGCGCCGACCGCATCGCCCATGGCGACAGCGATTTTTCCGGCAGCTGGGGTGCCGTCGGCGGCCTCTACCGTTCCGACATTGCTGGCCTGCAGCGAGCGCTGGAGGCCAAAGGATATGATGTCGGCAGCGCCGACGGCTTGCCCGGTTTCAAGACGCGCCGCTCGATCGGTGAGTGGCAGGCCAAGAACGGCCGCGCCGCCACCTGTTTTCCTGACGCCGATCTGGTCGCAGCGCTGAAGTAGTCACGAAAATTAGCAGATTTTTCCCGATTGGCGGCTTCAATTAGCCGGCATGTGCGTCGACCTGACCCTGCCCATTCTGGTCCAATAAGCTGTCGTGCAAATGCTCGTTGCCGGCTTGGAAGTCGCCGGATATGGTGTTGACCAATTGGACAAAAACCACGACGGTAAGGGGTTAGAGGGCCGTCGTTCAGCCCCGGAATTAATTCTGCAGCCTGAGCCGGGAACTCAGGTCAACAAGACCAACAAAACAGGGAACAATCAAAATGATGATGGAAAAGTTTGCTCTACGCTCGCGCGTCCTGCTCGCGGTGCAGCCATGTCCGCGCTGCTGCTGGCCGGCGCGCCAGCTGGCGCGGTCACGCCCGCCGACACGCTGGTCGAAGGTTTCGCGATCGACGACATCATCTCCATGGATCCGGGCGAGGCGTTCGAGCTGTCGACCGCCGAGGTTACCGGCAACACCTATGATCTGCTTGTCCGCCTCGACCTTAGCGACACGTCCAAGGTCAAGCCTGATCTCGCCGACAGCTGGACCGTCTCTGACGACGGCCTGACCTACACCTTCAAGCTCAAGCCTGGCCTGAAATTCGCCTCCGGCAACCCGATCACCGCGGCCGACGTCGCCTATTCGTTCGAGCGGGCCGTCAAGCTGGACAAGAGCCCCGCCTTCATCATCGGCCAGTTCGGCATCAGCGGCGACAACGTCACTGAAAAGGCCAAGGCAGTCGATGACGCGACCTTCCAGTTCACTGTCGACAAGGCCTATGCGCCGAGCTTCGTCTTGAACTGCCTGTCGGCAACCGTCGCTTCGGTCGTCGACGCCAAGCTGGTCAAGGAACATGTCGCAGCCGTAACGCCGAGCGCCGACTACAAATGGGACAACGACTTCGGCAATGCCTGGCTGAAGACCGGCTATGCCGGCTCCGGCGCCTTCAAGCTGCGCGAATGGCGCGCCAACGAGGCGGTGGTGCTGGAACGCAACGACAATTATTTCGGCGAAAAGGCCAAGCTTGCCCGCGTCATCTATCGCAACATGAAGGAAAGTTCGGCCCAGCGCCTGGCGCTCGAAGCCGGTGACATCGACGTTGCCCGCAACCTCGAGCCGAACGATCTCGACGCCATCGCCAAGAACGCCGATCTCGCCACCACCAGCGCGCCGAAGGGCACGGTCTATTACATCAGCCTCAACCAGAAGAACCCGAACCTTGCCAAGCCCGAGGTTCGCCAGGCCTTCAAATATCTGGTCGACTATGATGCGCTGAGCACGACCATCCTCAAGGGCATTGGCGAAATCCACCAGGCCTTCCTGCCCAAGGGCGACCTTGGCGCCATTGATGACAATCCCTTCAAGCTCGACGTCGCCAAGGCCAAGGAACTTCTGGCCAAGGCCGGCCTGGCGGATGGCTTCAGCGTCACCATGGACGTGCGCACCGGCCAACCGACAACCGGCATGGCGGAATCGATCCAGCAGACGCTGGGACAGGCCGGCATCAAGCTCGAGATCATTCCCGGCGACGGCAAGCAGACGCTGACCAAGTATCGCGCCCGCAACCACGACATTTATATCGGCAATTGGGGCCAGGACTATTTCGATCCGAATTCGAATGCCCAGACCTTCGCCTCGAACCCGGACAATTCGGATGCCGGCAAATCCCATACGCTGGCCTGGCGCAACTCGTGGGACATTCCGGATCTGACCAAGGAGACGGAAGCTGCACTGCTGGAGAAGGACGCCGGCAAGCGCGCCGAAATGTACAAGGATCTCGAGCAGAAGGTCCTCGACACCAGCCCCTTCGTCATCATTCACCAGCAACTGGAAGTGGTTGGCCTGCGCAAGAACCTCAAGAACCTCGTGCTCGGACCCAGCTTCGACACCAACTTCGTCGGGCCGGTCTCCAAGGAATAGCGTTCGCGGACGCGCCGCATGAGCGCGGTTGAAAACCAAGTGGCGGCGCGGCGCGGTAGCGCCCGCGCCGTTGCTGTCGCATCATTCGCTGGCCGCTTCCTGGTTATCGCGATAACGACCTATCTCGGTCTTCTCGCGGTCACCTTCTTCATTGGCCGTGTCATCCCGATCGACCCGGTGCTGGCGGTGCTCGGCGACCGGGCGCCTCTCAATGTCGTCGAGCGCACACGCCGCGAGATGGGTCTCGACCTGCCCCTGGTCGAGCAATTCTATATCTATGTGAAGAACGCCCTGAACGGCGATTTCGGCACCTCGGTGCTGACCACCAATCCGGTCATGACCGACATCCGCCGTGCCTTTCCTGCGACGATCGAACTGGCGACGCTGGGAACCTTGATTGGTTCCCTGCTCGGCGTGCCGCTCGGCGTGCTGGCCGCAGTGCGGCGTGGCAGCATCATCGACCAGATTGTGCGCATCGTCGGCCTGATCGGCTATTCCGTGCCGATCTTCTGGATCGGGCTGCTGGGTCTGGTGCTGTTCTACGCCAAGCTGAAATGGGTCGCCTTTCCCGGTCGCCTCGACGTCGTCTACGAATACACCTTCACGCCGATCACCGGCTTCTATCTCCTGGATGCGCTGTGGCAGCGGCAATGGGATGTCTTCTATGACGCCTTCCGCCACATCATCCTGCCGGCAGGACTGCTCGGCTACTTCTCGCTCGCCTACATCAGCCGCATGACGCGCTCGTTCATGCTCAATGAACTCGCCCAGGAATACATCGTTGCGGCGCGCGCCAAGGGCCTGTCGGAAACCCGCATCATCTGGCGCCATGCGTTGCGCAATGCCGCCGTGCCGATGGTCACCGTGATCGCGCTTTCCTATGCCGGGTTGCTCGAAGGCTCGGTGCTGACCGAGACGGTGTTTTCGTGGCCTGGCATCGGCCTCTACATCACCAATTCGCTGCAGAATGCCGACATGAACGCCGTGCTCGGCGGCACCATCGTTATCGGCTCGGTGTTCATCGCCATCAATCTTTTGTCCGATCTGCTCTACCGCGTGCTCGATCCAAGGACCAAGGCAGGATGAGCACCGAGGTGATCCAGAGCCGTCGCGACTGGCTGCTCAGCGAGCGGCCAGCCTCGCGCATGCAGGCCAGGCTCGGCCGCACTTACGTGGCGTGGCGGCGCTTTTCCGCCAATCGGCTGGCGTTTCTCGGCCTGCTCATCATCATCGCGCTGTTGGTGGTCGCGGGCCTTGCCGATGTGCTGGCGCCCTATTCCCCGACATTCGGCGACCTCAAGAATTCGCGGCTGCTGGCGCCAAGCGCCGCGCACTGGTTCGGCACGGACGACCTTGGCCGCGACATCCTCTCGCGCATCATCTTCGGCTCGCGATGGACGCTCTATGTCGTCATCCTTGTCGCTGTCATCGCCGCCCCGATCGGCCTGCTGGTCGGCACCGTAGCCGGCTATGCCGGCGGCTGGACCGACGCCATCCTGATGCGCATCACCGACATCTTCCTCGCTTTCCCGAAGCTGATCCTGGCGCTGGCCTTCGTTGCCGCCCTTGGCCCCGGCATCGAGAACGCGGTTCTGGCCATCGCCATCACCTCATGGCCGCCCTATGCCCGCATTGCGCGCGCCGAAACGCTGACCGTGCGCAATTCCGATTACATCAAGGCGGTGCAATTGATGGGCGCTTCGCCGTTCCGCATCGTTTTGCGCCACATCATGCCGCTCTGCATCTCCTCGCTGATCATCAGGGTGACGCTCGACATGGCCGGCATCATCCTGACCGCCGCCGGACTCGGCTTCCTCGGCCTCGGCGCGCAGCCACCGCTTCCCGAATGGGGCGCGATGATCGCCTCGGGCCGTCGCTTTGTGCTCGATCAGTGGTGGGTGGCCGGCGCGCCCGGCTTCGCCATCCTCATCGTCAGCCTCGGCTTCAACCTGCTCGGCGACGGCCTGCGCGACGCGCTCGATCCAAGGAGTGGCGAGCAATGAGCGGCGACCGTGCGCTTCTCGAGGTCGACAATCTGCGCGTCACCTTCCCGACCCGCACCGGCCTGATCGAGGCGGTGCGCGGCGTCTCCTTCTCGCTTGGCCGCGAGCGGCTGGGCATTGTCGGTGAAAGCGGCTCGGGCAAGTCGCAGACCGGCCGCGCCATTATGGGCCTGACCCCGCCGCAGGCCCTGATATCGGCCAACAAGCTCGCTTTTGACGGCATCGACCTGCTCGGCGTCTCGCCGCGCGAACGAAGGGCCATGCGGGGAAAACGGATCGCCATGATCCTTCAAGACCCCAAATACTCGCTCGATCCGGTGATGAGCATCGGCCGCCAGATCGTCGAGACGCTGCGGACGCATGAGAAGGTCGGCAAGGCCGAGGCGCGCGACCGCGCGCTCGCCATGCTGGAGGCGGTGCAGATCCGCGACCCGGCCCGCGTCTTCGACCTGCATCCGCATGAAGTCTCCGGCGGCATGGGCCAACGCGCCATGATCGCCATGATGCTGATCGCCGGACCGGAAATGATGATTGCCGACGAGCCGACCTCGGCCCTCGACGTCACCGTCCAACTCGACGTGCTCGGAATTCTCGACCGGCTGGTCAGCGAGCGCGGCATGGGGCTGATCTTCATCTCGCACGATCTGCGCCTGGTCTCGTCCTTCTGCGACCGGGTCATCGTCATGTATGCCGGCAAGGTGGTCGAGCAGCTGAAGGCGTCCGAGCTCCGCGACGCCCAACATCCTTATACGCGCGGCCTGCTCAACTGCATGCCCAGGATAGGCTTCGAACGCCACCCGCTGCCGGTGCTCGACCGCAAGCCGGAGTGGGCGGCATGACAGCAGCGATTGCCATCGACGGGCTCGAGGTGATCTTCGACCGCTTTCGCGCGCTGAAAGGCGTCAGCCTCGAAGTCAGGTCAGGCGAATCTTTTGGCCTGGTCGGCGAATCTGGCTCCGGGAAATCGACGCTGCTGCGGGCAATCGCCGGCCTCGCGCCGGTCGCTTCAGGCGGCATCACCGTCAACGGCAAGAAGCTTGGGCTGCGCCGCGACAAGGCTTTTTACCGCGAAGTGCAGATGGTCTTCCAGGACCCCTACGGCTCGCTGCATCCGCGCCAGACGGTCGACAGGCTGCTGCAGGAGCCGCTCGCCATCCATGGCTTCGCCGATGGCGAAAAGCGCATCCAGCAGGCGCTGGACGAGGTCGGCCTCGGCAACGGTTTCCGCTTCCGCTATTCGCATCAATTGTCGGGCGGCCAGCGCCAGCGCGTCGCGATCGCCCGCGCCCTGATCCTCGAACCCTCGATCCTTTTGCTCGACGAACCGACCTCGGCGCTCGACGCTTCGGTGCAGGCGGAGGTGCTCAACCTGCTGGAAGAAATCAGGCGGCGGCGCAAGCTGACCTTCCTGATGGTCAGCCACGACCTCGCCATCGTCACCCATATGTGCGAGCGGCTGATGGTGATGCAGAACGGCGAGGCAGTCGAGAATCTAACCGCGAGCCAGCTGATCGGGCACCGCGTGACGAAGGATTATACGCGCAACCTGCTCAGGGCGAGTGAGGGGTTTGTGAGGACCGTTTGAATTCGCTTCTTTCTGCCCACTGCGTTCTGGGGTTTCCTATGGAGGAATGGAAGTTCGAAGACCCACCCAATGTCGCGGTGTTGTCGGACAAGAGCATATTTGAACGTGGCGACTGGATCGCATACGTTGTGCACGAAGCTGACGACGACGACACCTACAACGATGAAGGTGGCAGTTGGCAATTTCATAGCAGCGACACTCGAGATTGGGACGAACGCGAGATAATGCTCGTCGGCCTGCAAGAGGTCGTTCGGTTGGATGAAAGCATCCTTGCCTTGGCCGATTTGCCAAAAGGCTGGCATGCCTGGCGCACCTCAAGATCGTCGCCGTGGCAGCGCGCCAAATCGCGCCCCGAACCCTCCAACGACAATGAATGATGCGGCAGAGCTTTAAGCTGGGCCTTGCACCAGTTCGCCGTTCTCAGAAATAGGCGGTTCTTCCTGGCCTTTCGGCTCCTTGATCCGGAACCACGCGACATAAAGGGCCGGCAGGAACAGCAGCGTGATCGCCGTGCCGGCGATGATGCCGCCCATCATGGCGTAGGCCATCGGCCCCCAGAACACTTCGCGCGCAATCGGGATCAGAGCCAGGCTGGCGGCGGCCGCCGTCAGCGCGATCGGCCGCATGCGGTGCTCGGTCGCCTCGATCACGGCCGCCCAGCGGTCCTTGCCCTCGCGCACCAGATCCTCGATCTGCACGATCAGGATGACCGAGTTGCGGATCAGGATGCCGATCAGCGCCAGCACGCCGAGGATGGCGACGAAGCCGAGCGGCGCGCCGCTCGGCACCAGGGACGCGACCACGCCGATCAGGCCGAGCGGCGCCACCGCCACGACCAGGAACAGGCGCTGGAAGCTTTGCAGCTGGATCATCAGGATGGTCGCCATGACGAACAGCATCAGCGGCACCACGGCGGCGATCGGTCCCTGGCTTTTGGCGCTTTCCTCGACCGAGCCGGCGGTTGCGATCGAATAGCCCGGCGGCAGCTTGGCGATGAAGGCGTCGACCGATGGCTTCAATTCGTTGACGACGGTGGCGGGCAGCACGTCGCCGACCAGGCCTGCGCGCACGGTGATCGTCGGGATGCGATTGCGTCGCCACACCGTCGGCTGTTCGAGGTCGTAGCGGAAGTTTGCCACCGCCGCGAGCGGGATCGCCTCGCCATTCCCGGTCGGCAGCTGCATGTTCTGCAGCGTGTCGATCGAACCGCGTTCAGCCTCGCGCGAGCGGGCGATGACGTTGATCAGGTAAGTGGCGTCGCGCACCTGGGTGATGGTGGCGCCACCTACCGTGCTGTTCAGCGCGCTGGCGATGTCTGAGGAGGTGATGCCGAGCTGTCGCGCCTTGTCCTGCAGCACGTCGACCCTGAGCACGCGCTGTGGCTCGTTCCAGTCGAAAGTCGGTGCCGCCAGCTTCGGATTGACCGAGATCAGGCCAGCGAACTGCTGTGCCAGTTCGCGTACCGTCTGGATGTCGGGGCCGCCGACGCGGTATTGCACCGGGCGGCCGACCGGCGGCCCAAGTTCAAGCGGCTTGACGAAGGCGTCGGTGCCGATGAATTCCTCGCGCAGCAGCTTCTCCAGCACCGGCTTCAGCCGGTTGCGCGCCTCGATGCTCTTGGTGACGATGACGGTCTGGCCGAAATAGGGATTGGCCGGCTGGACGTCGAAGGCAAGCAGGAAACGCACCGCGCCCTGGCCGATATAGGAGCTGAAATGGTCGATATCGGGATTGCCGGCCAGCGCCCGCCCCTCGAAACGCTCGATCTGGTCGCGGGTCTCGGTGATCGACGAGTTCTGTGGCAGGTTCCAGTCGACGATCAGTTCCGGCCGGTCCGATGGCGGAAAGAACTGCTGCTGCACGAGACCGAAGCCGGCTATCGAGCCGGCAAACAACAGCACGGTGGCGATGATGGTCAGCCAGTGATGACGCACCGAGCCCAGGAGCACGCGCCGGAACAGGCTGGTGAAGCGGCCGGGGTTATCGTGATGCTGCTGCTTCATCGTCGCCGGCAGGATGGTGACGCCGAGCAGCGGCGCAAACAGCACCGCGACGATCCATGACACCAGAAGCGACACCGCGATGACGACGAACAGCGTGAAGGTGTATTCGCCGGCGGCGCTGTTGTTGAGGCCGATCGGGATGAAGCCGGCGACCGTCACCAGCGTGCCGGTCAGCATCGGGAAGGCGGTCGAGGTGTAGACGTAGGTCGCCGCCTTGCGCAGCGTGTCGCCGACCTCCAGCCGCGCCACCATCATCTCGACGGCGATCATGGCGTCGTCGACCAATAGCCCAAGCGCGATGATCAGCGCACCCAGCGAAATGCGCTGCAGCGAGATGCCGAGATAGGCCATGACCGTGAAGGTAATGGCCAGCACCAGCGGGATCGACAGCGCCACGACGAAGCCGGCGCGCATGCCGAGGCTGATGAAGGACACGGCGAGCACGATGGCGACCGCCTCGGCCAGCGCCCGGGTGAAGCCCGAAACCGCCTCCTCGACGATGACAGGCTGGTCGGCGACCAGATGCACGCCGACGCCGACGGGCAGATCGGCCAGCACCTCGTCCATTTCCTTCTCGAGTGCGGCGCCGAATTCGAGCAGATTGGCGTTGGGCTTCATGCCGATGGCCAGCCCGATTGCATCCTGGCCGTTGAAGCGGAACAGCGCCGTCGGCGGATCGGCATAGCCGCGCCGGATCGTCGCCACGTCGCTCAGCCGGAAGAAGCGGTCGTTGACGCGCAGATTGATGGCGCGCAGGCTCTCCTCCGAGGTGAACTGGCCGCCGACGCGTACGCTGACGCGCTCGGGGCCGGATTCGACAACGCCCGACGGCGTGATGGCGTTCTGCGCCTGCAGGCTCGCCACGATCGCCTGCTGGTTGAGGCCGAGTGCGGCGATCTGGCGGGTCGAGAATTCGAGATAGATGGCTTCGTCCTGGGCGCCGACCAGATCGACCTTGCCGGCGTTCGGCACGGCCAGGATCCTGGTCCTGACGTCCTCGACATAGTCGCGCAACTGGCGCGGCGTCAGCCCGTCCGAGGTGAAGGCGTATATATTGCCGAAGACATCGCCGAAGCGGTCGTTGAAGAACGGCCCCTGCACGCCTTGCGGAAATTGCGGCGCGATGTCGTTGACCATGTTGCGCACCTGGGTCCAGTTTGGCACGACATCGCGCGCCTTGGTGGTGTCCTTCAGGTTGACGAAGATGACGGTCTTGCCCGCAGTGGTGACCGAGCGGGTGAAGTCGAGGCTGTCCAGTTCCTCCAGTTTCTTTTCGATGCGGTCGGTGACCTGCCGCACCGTCTCGTTGACCGAGGCGCCCGGCCAGTTGGCCTGGATGACCATGGTCTTGATGGTGAAGGCCGGATCTTCTTCACGGCCGAGATTGAGATAGGCAAAGACGCCGGCGACGACGAAGACCAGCATGAAGTACCAGACCAGCGAGCGGTGGTTGAGCGCCCAGTCGGAGAGGTTGAACCCCTTCATGTCGCCCCTCCTTGCGGGATCTTGACCTTCTGGCCCTCCACCAGGCTGTGGACGCCGGCGGTGACGACGCGCATCCCGGCCTCGAGGCCTTCGGCGACAATGAAGGTGGCAGCACCCTTGGCGGTGACCTTGATGTCGCGCGAACGCACGCTCGACGTCTGCTCATCGACGATCCAGACCTTGTCGGCGCCATTCTTCTCGAGCAGCGCCGACAGCGGCAGTTCGATCGTCGGTGCAACCGTGGCCACGCGTGTCGCCGTCACCGTCGAACCCAGCCGGAATGCCTGCGGCGGATCGGTCAGCGTCAGCCGGACGCGGCGGGTCCGCGTCGAACCTTCGGCTTGCGGCGCGATCTCACGCAATTTGGCCTCGGTGTGGATCGTCGGCAGCGATTGCAGAATGATGTCGAACGACGTGCCGGCTGAGAGGTCGTCGGTTAGCTGGTCGGGAATATCGACGACCGCGTCGCGTAGGTCCGAACGCGCCACGGTGACGACGGTCTGGCCGGGCGAGACGGTCTGGCCGACTTCGGCACCGACAGCTGTGACCACACCGTCGAAATCCGAAAACAGGCGGGCATAGCCGAGTTGCTCCTGCGATTTGGCAAGTGCTGCCTTGGCCTTTTCGACGCCGGCTTCGGCCGCTTTCCTGGCTTGCTGCGCGGCATCGAAGACGGCCTGCGAGGTGTTGGCGGCGGCGAGCAGCTGGCGCTGCCGCTCCTCGCTGGCGGCGGCATTGGCGAATTGCGCCTCGGCGTTGGAGAGTTCTGCCTTGGCCGCCTGGACGGCCAGTTCCAGCGCCGTCGGATCGAGTGCGGCGATCGTCGTTCCTTTGGTGACGATGTCGCCGACCTTGACGTCACGGGAGACGATCCGGCCAAGCAGGCGGAAGGCGAGATCGGCGCTGAATTGTGGCTCGACCGAGCCGGCAAAGCCGAATGTCTGGCTGGTTTGCGGTTCGATCACCACTGACAGAACCGGCCGGATGATCTCGGGCAGCTTCTCCTGCGACTGCGAGCAGGCGGCGAGCCACCCGAGCGTAAGCAGGCCAAGCAAGGCAGGGATGCGCGGCAGCCGGCTCATTGTCCCGCTCCCGATATCTCGACCGTCTGGCCGGGGCTGAGCAACTGGCCGCCTGCGGTGACGACGCTTTGTCCGGCCTCCAGTCCCTTGTCGATGACGACGATACCGGAATCGAAGGCCAGCACATTGACCAGTGCCGTTGCCACTGCCTTGGTCGACGCATCGACGACCCAGACCGCCGGCTTGCCCTCGCTCGAGGTCAGCGCCTGCCAGGGCAGGATGACGGCTTTCGACGGCTTGGCGCTGACCGAGCCGATGACCGCCGCGCCCAGCGGCATGCCGGCGGGTGTGTCGGGAATGGCGATCTTGACCCGGATCGAACCCGAAGCCGGATCGACCGCCGGTGCAATTTCGCGCACCTTGCCCATCGCCTTGACCTGCGGGTCGGACAACAGGGTGATGGTCACCGCCGGCGATGGCGGCGTCTTCGCGACCAGGGTTTCCTGCACATTGAACACCGCATCGCGGTCGCCGTCCTCGGCGACGGTGAAGACGGTCTGGGCCGCCTGCACCACCTGTCCGGCTTCGACCTGGCGGGCGGTGATGACGCCGGCGGCACCGGCCCTGAGTTCGGTGAAGGACAGGTTTTCCTTGGCGTTGGAGAGCGCGCTTTGCGCCGCATCGACACTGCCTTGCGCCACCTTCAGCGCCTGGTCGGCGGCATCATAGTCGCGCCGTGTGGTGAACCCCTGGGCAAGCAGCGTCTTCTGCCGTTCGAAGGCCGCGGTGGCCTGGGTCAACTGCGCTTGCGCCGCATCGAGGTCGGCCTGGGCGGAGCGCAAATCGGATTCCTGTTCCTGCGGATCGATGCGGGCAAGCACGGCGTCCTTGTCGACATGCTGGCCGACATCGACAAGCCGTTCGGCGACACGGCCGCCGACCCGAAACGACAGATTGTTCAGCGTGCGCGCCGCGATCACGCCGGTCAGCGAGGTCCTTGGCGCATAGTCAGCCACCGTCACTGTTTCGGTGCGCACCATGACCGGCAGTTTTTTCGCGGCCGCCTCCTGCTTCTGACAGCCGGCCAGAAACAAACTCAATGCACAGGCCAGAAGGACGGGAGCGGCTGGAAATGACAAAGGGTTGGAAGGCTGCGGGGCGGACGATGTCGCGTTCCTGCTCATGGATCCCTCATCAGCCTGTGACGCTCGTGACCGGCGAGCTGTCGCAGACGACTGGAAGGATAATCGATCCCAAGGAAAAGGGAACCTGTGTCGTACGTGTATCGGTCGACTGGTTGAGAACTGGACGGCAGGCCCAATGGCCCGGCGATGGTGCCGACTTGAGGAAAACGTGAAATAAGGTCAGAAGAGGTCTGGAGCAGCTACCAACGAGAACGGGCGCCGACCCGGCGAGGACGAGACATGAAGAATTCAGCCATTTCCGAACGCAAGAACCAGTCGATTTCGCGCGGCGTCGGCATGACCACGCAGATCTATGCCGATCGCGCCGAGAATTCAGAAATCTGGGATGTTGAGGGACGCCGCTACATCGACTTTTCGTCCGGCATCGCCGTCGTCAACACCGGCCACCGCCATCCCAAGGTGATCGAGGCTGTGAAGGCGCAGCTCGACCGCTTCACCCACACCTGCCACCAGGTGGTGCCTTACGAGAGCTATGTGCGGCTGGCCGAACGGCTGAACGCCATGCTGCCCGGCAAGTTCGACAAGAAGACGATTTTTGTCACCACCGGTGCCGAGGCGGTCGAGAACGCCATCAAGATCGCCCGCAACGCCACCGGCCGTCCGGCGGTCATCGCCTTTGCCGGCGGCTTCCACGGCCGCACCTTCATGGGCATGGCGCTGACCGGCAAGGTCGTGCCCTACAAGGTCGGTTTCGGCGCCATGCCGGCCGATGTTTTTCACGCACCGTTCCCGGTGCCGCTGCATGGCGTCTCGGTCGCCGATTCGCTGGCCGCACTCGACCGCCTGTTCAAGGCCGATGTCGACCCGGCCCGTGTCGCCGCCATCATCCTCGAGCCGGTGCAGGGCGAGGGCGGCTTTTACGATGCGCCGCGTGAATTCATGGTGGCCCTGCGCAAACTTTGTGACCAGCACGGCATGCTGCTGATTGCCGACGAGGTGCAGACCGGTTTTGCCCGTACCGGCAAGATGTTCGCTATGGATCACCACGACGTGGCGGCCGACATCACCACCATGGCCAAGAGCCTGGCCGGCGGCTTCCCGCTGGCGGCGGTCACCGGCCGCGCCGAGATCATGGATGCGCCTGGTCCTGGCGGGCTCGGTGGTACCTATGGCGGCAGCCCGATCGGTGTTGCCGCGGCACATGCGGTGCTCGACGTGATCGAAGAGGAAAAGCTCTGCGACCGCGCCAACACGCTGGGCGCGCGGCTGAAGCAGCGGCTTCAGTCGATCCGCGACGACGTGCCCGAGATTGTCGACATCCGGGGCCTCGGTTTCATGAACGCGGTCGAGTTCAACGACGTCAAGAAGGGCCTGCCGTCGGCCGAGATCGCCAATGCGATCCGGCTGAAGGCGCTCGACAAGGGCCTGATCCTCTTGACCTGCGGCGTCTACGGCAACGTCATCCGCTTCCTCGCCCCGATCACCATCCAGGACAACGTCATGAACGAGGCGCTTGATATTCTGGAAAGCTCGATCCGCGAAGTCTGCGCTGCCTGAGCCGCGACCCCAACCTCCCCCTTGTGGGGAGGTCGGACCGAAGGTCCGGGTGGGGGTCGGTGCCGCACCCCCGCCCCGCTGCTTCGCAGCGACCCTCCCCACAAGGGGGAGGGTAAGCGCATCTAGCCCGCAGCCCTAGCCCGTTCATCCTGCTGAAACGCCGCCAGTGCAGCCTTCAGCCCATCAGGGCCTTCTGCTACCGTCTGCGGCGTTGGCGAGAAGCCGGCGCCGAGCATCTTGCGGCCAAGCATGTGATCGCCCGGGCGATTGACCGATTCAATGCCGAGCAGCCGGTCTCCGGCATAGTGATAGATCGAGAATTTGTTCTCGCCCAGATCGCCCAGCACGACATGGCTGTCGCCGCCCGACGTCAGCCCGACCATCTGCAGTTTCATGTCGCCGATATCCGACCAGAACCAGGGCACCGCCGCAAAGGCGTCGGCATGGCCGAGGATGGTGCGCGCCGCAAGCCGCGCCTGGTCGGTGGCGTTCTGCACCGATTCCAGCCGCACGTCCGCACCGGTGAACCAGTGCCGGTAGGAGGCGGCGTCGCCGATGGCGAGGATTTCCGGCAATGAGCTGCGCATCTGCTGGTCGACGCGGATGCCGTTGGCAATGGCGATGCCGGCGGCCTCAGCCAATTCGACATTGGGCACCACGCCGATGCCGATGATGATCATTTGCGCCGGCAGCCGCTCGCCACCGGATGTGACCGCAGCCGAAACACGGCCGTTCTCGCCTTCCAGCCGGGCAATGGTGGTGCCGGTGAGGATACGCACGCCCGTCGCCTCAAGCCGTTGCCGCACATGGCTGGCGGTGACCGGCGCCACCGCCCGGCCAAGCAGCCGGTCGACGGCTTCGACCACGGTCACCTTGCGGCCGGCCGCTTTCAGGGTGGCTGCGATCTCCAGTCCGATGAATCCGCCGCCGAGAATGACGACATCCTCGCTGTGCGCGCTGAGCTCCCGGATCAGCCGCGCATCGGCGATCGAACGCAGCGACACCACGCCGGAAAGGTCGGAACCTGGCAGCGGAAGAAGACGCGGCCGCGAGCCGGTCGCCAGGATCAGGCGGTCAAACGGCAGCGCGCCGCCGCCTTCAATCTCCAGCTTGCGGCCACCGGCGTCGATGCGGTCTATGCGGATGCCCGGCCGGTAGTCGATGGTGCTGCCGGTGTAGAAGGCCTCGCCGCGCAATGGCTGCGGTTTTGCCTCCGGATCCTTGATGAAGGTCTTCGACAACGGCGGCTTGTGATAGGGCAGCTCGTTCTCGTCACCGATGAGGATCACCGGCCCGTCATAGCCCTCCTCGCGCAGGCTGGCGGCCGCTTGCACGCCCGCATGCCCCGCACCGACTATGACCACACCGTTCTTCATCGCAGCCCAAATTCCTCAACCGATTCTAGGACGTCTGGCCAAGTGGCGATTGTCTGCCGCCGTCGCAAGAGCCCCGGTCCGGGTCGCACCCGGGATGGCCACCTGTCAATCGCCGCGTTCCTGAACCGTGCAATGTGCGGGGCGGTTAAAGTTGACAGTTACAGTTTAGAATAATTCTAAACTGTTGTTTCAATTGATTTTTCTTGTCCGTGCCGGTTGACTTCCCGCCCCGCCGCCGCTTTATGGGAGCCTCGCGCAGCAAGCGCATCCCTTTGATGTCTGGGCCTTGAACCCTTTCGATTGGAGGCATTTCGGTGTCTTTCTTTAGCAAATCGCGCCCGTGTCGCGGCCTCTTTTTCGCCCGATGGCAGATGCATGCCGCGGCGCCGATCATCCATTGCTGCGCCGTCGGCGCCGACATTTCACTGAAATTCCTGAGGAGACGACAATCATGAGAGCGATGATCACGGCACGGTATGGCTCAAGGCTTGCTGCGATCGGCGCCACGGCACTGCTGACGGCGGCAGTGTTCGTGCTGCCGGCTAAGGCGGAAACCGATGCCAAGGCGGTCATCAAGACCTATTCGGACATCGCGCTCGCCAAATACGAGGATTCGCTGACCACGGCGCAGGCGCTCGACACGGCCGTCGATGCGCTGCTTGCCAAGCCTTCGGTGGAAACGCTGACCGCCGCGCGCGAGGCCTGGAAGGCATCGCGCATCCCCTACCAGCAGACCGAAGTCTACCGTTTCGGCAACAAGATCGTCGACGACTGGGAAGGCAAGGTGAACTCCTGGCCGCTGGACGAAGGCCTGATCGACTATGTCGCCAAGAGCTACGGCACCGAGTCCGACGCCAACGCGCTCTACACCGCCAATGTGATCGCCAACAAGTCGATCGAGATCAACGGCAAGAAGGTCGATGCCACCAACCTGACGCCGGAATTCCTGTCCGGCACGCTGCAGGAGGCCGGCGGCATCGAGGCCAATGTCGCCACCGGCTATCACGCCATCGAATTCCTGCTCTGGGGCCAGGACCTGCGCGGCACCGGCCCGGGCGCCGGCGAGCGGCCCTACACCGACTACGATCTTGCCAATTGCACCGGCGGCAATTGCGACCGCCGTGCGCAATATCTGAAGTCAGCGAGCGACCTTCTGGTTTCCGACCTGCAGGAGATGGTTGGCAACTGGAAGGACGACGGCGCCGCCCGCAAGAACCTCGTCGATGGCGAGCCGAACACTGCCATCGCGGTGATCTTCACCGGCATGGGCTCTTTGTCCTATGGCGAACTGGCCGGCGAGCGCATGAAGCTCGGCCTGTTGCTGCACGATCCGGAAGAGGAGCATGACTGCTTCTCCGACAACACCTATATCTCCCATCTCTATGACGCCGTCGGCATCCGCGCCGCCTATCTCGCCAGCTACACGCGCCTCGACGGCACCGTCGTTTCGGGCCCTTCGGTGCACGACATGGTGAAGGCCACCGATCCGGCGCTCGACAAGGAACTGTCGGACAAGCTGGATGTCTCGGTCGCCAGGATGGAGGCCATCAAGGCCCGCGCCTTGGCCGGCGAGGCCTATGACCAGCAGATCGCCGAGGGCAACGCGCAAGGCAATGCCACCGTGCAGGCGGCAATCGACGCGCTGATCGACCAGACCAAGTCGATCGAACGCGCCGTTGGCGCCCTCAAGCTCAACAACATCGCTTTCGAGGGTTCCGATAGCCTCGATGCACCGGACAAGGTGTTCAAGTAAGGTCTGACCAGGAAACAAGCCACACGGTGCGGAGGAGCGCGCCGTCAGCCAGAGCAAGTCGATGCTGATCTGCCATTGCAACATCATCACGGAGAAGGAAATCGAGCAGACGATCGTCGCGCTGCTCGATCAGGACCCCTGGCAGCTCATCGTGCCGGCGAAGATCTATCACGCCATGCAGAAGCGCGGTCGCTGTTGCGGCTGCTTCCCAAATGTGGTCGAAACGATCATTCGGGTCACCGAAAATTACCACGCCCGCTCGGAGGCGAGCGGCGTGGACATCGTTTCACATCTGGATCGCGTCAGAGGCCTACGCGTCCAATACGGGAGCAGAACCCATGAAAGGCGAAAAGCAGGTCATCGAGCGGCTTAACGAAGCGCTGTTTCTGGAGCTTGGGGCGGTCAACCAATACTGGGTGCATTTCCGCCTGCTGGAAGACTGGGGATACGCCAAGCTGGCAAAAAAGGAACGCGCTGAATCGATCGAGGAGATGCACCATGCCGACCGGCTGGTGGCCCGTATCATCTTCCTCGAAGGACATCCGAACCTGCAATCCGTGGCGCCTTTGCGCATCGGGCAGAACGTCAAGGAAGTCCTCGAATCCGATCTTGCCGGCGAGTATGACGCGCGCACCGCCTACAGGCGCTCGCGCGAGATCTGCGAAGAAGCAGGCGACTACGTGACGATGAAACTGTTCGAGGAATTGCTGGCCGACGAGGAAGGTCACATCGACTTCCTCGAGACGCAACTCGATCTGCTCGCCTCGATCGGCGAGGAAAAATACGGCCAGCTCAACGCGGCATCGGCCGACGAAGCGGAATAAGGACATGCGGGAATGCGGCGCCCCTTAGACATTCTGCGCCGCTTACGGCAGGCCGACCTCGGCCTGCCGCCCCAGAAAAACCCGCGACACCAGATGTTTCGCGGCGTATCGCTTGCCGTCGTGGTGACGCTGACGGCTTCGGCCCAGGCCGGCGCGCCGGAACCGGTGGGCTTTGCCGCCAGCCGCACGGACCTCACGCCGAAAGACCTGGCGCGCGTCATTGCCGTCACCCGGCCGACCACAGATTTCTCCAAGCCCGAGCCATTCGAGCTGATGCAGGGCGGCGCCGGCACGTCGAGGAAGGGCGTCGACAGGGACGCGTTCTCGCAATCCGCCGCCAACATCACCTTCGAGGAAGAGGGCACTTTCAAGCTCGGCAATGCGCTTTTCCGCAAGAACTGGGTGTCGTCGCCGTCGTCGACGCAAGCCTCGGACGGGCTTGGCCCGCTGTTCAATGAGCGGGCCTGCCAGAACTGCCATCTCAAGGACGGCCGCGGTCATCCGCCGGAGGGCGATGCCGGCACCACCTCGATGTTCCTGCGGCTGGCGCGACAAGCGAGCAGCGCGGAAGAGAAGGCCGAGATCGCCGACCAAAAGGTGCTCAATTTCCCCGACCCGGTCTATGGTACCCAATTGCAGGACTTGGCCGTTCCGGGCCTGCCGGGCGAAGGCAAGATGCATGTCGACTATCGGGAAGAGCAGGTGACGCTCGGCGACGGCAGTGTCGTTTCGCTGCGCAAGCCCAGTTATTCGGTCGACAATCTGGCCTACGGGCCGCTCGATCCGCACACCACACTGTCGCCGCGCCTGACGCCGCCGATGATCGGGCTCGGCCTGATCGAGCAGATCGCTGCGGCCGACATTCTCGCCAACGCCGAACCGGACGACCGCAACAATGACGGCATTTCCGGCAGGCCCAACATCGTGCGCGACATCAGGAGCGGTGCGCTGACGCTCGGCCGTTTCGGCTGGAAGGCGCAGACGCCGTCGATCCGCGAACAAGCAGCGGATGCTTTCGCCGGCGACATCGGCATTTCGACGCCGGAAGTGCCTGATCATTGGGGCGACTGCACCGCAGCCGAGCAGAAATGCCTGGCCATGCCGAACGGCGTGCAAAAACGCCTCGGTCCGGTCGAGGCACCACCGCCGATCATGGATCTCGTCACCTTCTATTCGCAGAACCTTGCCGTGCCGGCGCGGCGCGACGTCGACGCGCGCCAAGTGCTCGCCGGAAAGAAGATCTTTTACGACATCGGCTGCATTGCCTGCCACACGCCGAAATTCGTCACCCGTCGCGACACGCCCAACAAGGCGCAGGCCTTTCAATTGATCTGGCCGTATTCCGACTTTCTGTTGCATGACATGGGGCCTGATCTCGCCGATGGGCAGGCCGTGGGCGACGCCACCGGCAGCGAATGGCGCGCGCCACCGCTATGGGGCATCGGCCTGACCCAAACCGTCAACGGCAACGCTTTTTTCCTGCATGATGGGCGCGCTCGCAGCCTTGATGAGGCCATCCTGTGGCATGGTGGCGAGGGCCAGAAGGCGCGCGACCGCTTTGCCGCCGCCAATGCTGCCGACCGCGATGCGCTGGTCAAATTCCTGGAGTCACTCTGATGTTGAAGCGTTCTGCGCTGGTTCTCGTTCTTCCGCTGGTTCTGTTCGGGGCCTTGCCCGCATCCGCGACGGTGAAGGCCTCCGAAATCATCCAGCGGGCGATCGACGGCTTTGTCCGCCCGGCCTATGCCGGCTTGCATGACCATGCGGGACGTTTGACCAAGGCAATGCACACGCTGTGCGACGCGGCCTCGCAAGCCGATCTCGATGCGGCACGCGCCGAATTCTCGGCCACGGTCGAAGCCTGGTCTTCCGCCGAAATCATCGGTTTCGGGCCGATCAAGGAGAACAACCGGCTGGAACGCATGCTCTATTGGCCGGATCGCAAGAGCATCGGCCTCAAGCAGGTCCAGGCGGCATTGGCCGGCAAGAATCCGACCGCCACCGATCCGGCTCAGCTGGCCGGCAAGAGCGTCGCCATGCAGGGCCTGGGCGCGTTGGAATTCGTGCTCTACGGCGACGGCGCCGAGACGCTCGCCGGCAAGGACGATCCCTATCGCTGCGCCTATGGCGCGGCGGTCGCCGGTAACATCGAAACCATGGCCGCCGATGTCAGCGACGCCTGGAACAGACCGGATGGGTTTGCCGCGCTCTGGGCCAATCCCGGACCGCAAAACGCGCTCTACCGCGATGGCACCGAAGCGGTGACCGAACTGGTCGGTGTCTTCATCAATGAGCTGGATATGGTCCGCGACGTACGCCTGAAAGGCTTTCTCGGCGGTAAGCCGGAAGCCGACAAACCCAGGCAGGCGATCTATTGGCGCTCGCAAAACACCGCCACGTCACTGGCTGGAAATCTATCCGGCATCGATACGCTATTCCAGGCCTCGCAACTGGGTGACGCGCTGCCGGAAGATGCGCGCTGGATCGCGGACTCGATCCATATCCAGCTGGTCAACGGCGTCGCGACCGCGAAGTCCATCCAGGGTCCGATCGACAAGGCGCTCGCCGATCCGGTGCTGCGTGACAAACTCGACCATTTCGCGCTGATCACTTCGAGCCTGTCGACACTGATCGGCACCAGGCTGACCGCCGAATTCGGCCTGACCGCCGGCTTTTCCTCGCTCGACGGGGACTAATCATGAGGACGCCGCTGATCGACCGCCGCGATTTCCTGAGGGCCGCAGGTGCCGGCTTTGTGGCAGCTATGGCGCCGTCGGCGTGGGCAAAGACGCTCGATGCCGATGCCATCTTCGCCACCGCTTTCGTCAAGCGCGACGGCAGCTATGGCGCGGCGATCCTCTCCGATTCCGGCAAGGTGCTGCATGCGATCGACCTGCCCGATCGCGGTCATGACGTCACCTTCGATCCGGTGTCGAAGCGCTCGGTGGTCTTCGCCCGGCAGCCCGGCACCTTCGCCGTGGTCTTTGACCACACCGGCCGCGATAAGCCGCAGACCATCGCCAGCATCGCCGGCCGGCACTTTTTCGGCCATGGCGTGTTCTCTGGCGATGGCGCGCTGCTCTACGCCACCGAGAATGATTTCGACAATGCCGCCGGGGTCGTCGGAATCTATGACGCACGGGCCGAATTCAACCGCATTGGCGAGTTCCCGACCTACGGCATGGGCTCGCACGAGCTTTTGCTGCTGGGTGACGGCAGGACCTTGGCCATTGCCAATGGCGGCATCGAAACCCATCCGGATTTCGGCCGCGCCGAGCTCAACATCGCGACGATGAAGCCGTCCTATGTGCTGGTCGACCGCGTCACCGGCGATCTCATCGAAAAGCATGAATTGCCGGCTGCACTTCACCAGCTGTCGATCCGTCACATGGATGCCGATCAGTCCGGCACCGTCTGGTTCGGCTGCCAGTACCGCGGGCCGGGCACCGACCGTCCGCTGCTGGTCGGCCGCGCCGCGCGCGGCAAGGCGTTGCAGCTGCTCGATATGCCGCAGGACGTGCTCTCCGGCTTTCGCAATTACATCGGCTCGGTCGCCGCCAACCCGGCGAGCGGGATCGTCGCCGTGTCCTCGCCGGAGGGCAATTCGCTGGCGGTGATCGACGTGGCCAGCGGCCGCATCGTCGCCACCCGGTCGCTGGCCGAGGTCTGCGGCGTGGCGCCCGACAAGGCGAGCTTCATGGCAACCACAGGCGCCGGCGAGATCGTCGAAGCCGGCGGCACCACACGCTCCGAACCAGACTATGTCTGGGACAAGCATGTGCTGCGTATTGAGCAGACGGCATAGGCTGGCCTGTCGCCCTGGCAAAACAAGCCGCTTAACGATTTATGCACTATCCCCTTGCGGTCACGGGCCATGGCGGGCACAGGGAATTGTTTCTCGAACCGGCCGCCTCATGAAGTTGCTTGCCATCGACTGTGCCGCCTCTCTCTGTGCTGCCTGCGTCTACGACGCGGCGGCCGGGAAGGAGCTTGGCCGCTCGGTGCTCGACCTCGGCAAGGGTCATGCCGAGCATCTGATGGCCGTCATCGATACGGCGTTGAAGGCCGGTGGAACCGACTTTGCCGGCCTCGGCGCCATCGCCGTCTCCATCGGTCCCGGCTCCTTCACCGGCCTGCGCGTCGGCGTTTCGGCGGCGCGCGGCCTGGCGCTGGCGCTGAAAATCCCGGCGATCGGGGTGACGACGCTGGAAGGGCTCGCTGCGGAAGCAGCAGCTGGATTTCCCGGCCGCGCCGTGTTCGCCGCGCTCGATGCCGGGCGCGAGGAGATCCATGCAGCGCTTTACGATGAATTGTCGGTTTTGCGTTATGGTCCTGACGTGACCACGCTCTCGCAAGCCGCCACCATGGCGGCGGACAAGTCTCCGGTCCTTGCCGGTACCGCTGCCATGCAGATCGCCGCGACCGTCGGGCACGCCCTAGACATCGGTCCAACGGCTGCCACCGCCGACATCGCCGTCTACGCACGGCTCGCCGCCGCCAAGGGCGAGGGCGAAAAGCCGAAACCGCTCTATCTGCGCGGCGCCGACGCGAAGCCGCAGGCCGGCTTTATTCTGGCGAGGCAGGACCATGATCCCGAACCGAAGGACCGCGCTAGCGAAAAGTGGGACCCGGTTTTCGGAAAAGATCATGGTCCAAAGGGAAACAAGTCCTAATGCGCATTCCCTTCCTCCAGCCGCGCCGTAGGGACTATGCGCTCGAACCGCTGACCATTGCCGACAGCCCGGCGGTATCGGTTCTGCATCGCGAGGATTTCGTGCGACCGTGGACCGATGGCGAATTCGCCGCATTGCTCGAGCAGGACACTGTGTTCGGCTATGCCGCGCGCGAGACCGGGCACGGCTCCAAGCCGCCGGTCGGCTTCGTGCTGGCGCGGCTGGCGGCCGGCGAGGGCGAGATCCTGACCGTCGCGGTGGCGCGATCGCATCGCCGCCAGGGGCTCGGCTGGCAATTGATGGACGCCGTGCTGCGCGAACTGCACGCGCAGCGCGCCGAAGCGCTTTTCCTCGAGGTCGACGAGACCAACGTCGCCGCCATCGCGCTCTACCGGCGGCTCGGCTTCCGTGAGGTCGGCAAGCGCGCCAACTATTACAAATCGCCGGAACACGGCCCGACCGGCGCGCTTGTCATGCGCCGCGATCTTCGCTAGCAGAGCGCGGGCAGGGCCAGGGCGAATGATCAAGAAAATCCGGATTTTCCTGGCGCTGGGCCTCGTTGTCGTCAGCTCGCTGATCCTTGTGCCGCTGCAGATCCTGTCGATGAAGACCGGGATTTGGCCCGAGACGTTCATCCTCAAGATCTGGCACAGGATCATCGTCAGGGCGCTCGGCATGCGCATCCATGTCAAAGGCACGCTGTCCAACCAGCGCCCGCTGCTGGTGGCGTCCAACCACATCTCCTGGACCGACATCATGGTGCTGGGCTCGATGGTCGATGTAAAATTTATCGCCAGGGCCGATATGGAAGGCTGGCCCCTGATCGGCATGCTGTCGAAGCTGCAGCGCACCGTCTTCATCGAGCGCGAGCGCAAGCGTTCGTCGGGCGATCAGGCGAGCGAGATCGCCAACCGCATGGCCAAGGGCGATGCCATGGTGCTGTTTGCCGAAGGCTCGACCGGCGATGGCAATTTGCTTTTGCCGTTCAAGAGCACGCTGTTCGGCGCCGCCTCGATGGCGCTCGCGGAAGGCGCAGTCGACCAGGTGTTCATCCAGCCGGTGGCGATCGTTTACACGCGCCTGCATGGCGTGCCGCTCGGCCGCCGGCACCGGCCGATTGCCGCCTGGATCGGCGACGAGGACCTGATGCCGCATCTCAAGGTGTTGCTGGCCGAGGGCGCTCTCGATGTCGAGGTGCATTTCGGCGAGCCGGTTCCCTTCTCCAAGGGCTCGAACCGCAAGGAAACGTCGAAGCTGATGGAAAGCCAGGTGCGCGCGATGATGCAGGCGGCACTCGCCGCGCCGCGGCCGAGCCGGTAGTTCCAAGCCGCTCCGGGCAAAAGCGTCTGTTTTTTGTCACCAAAAGGCGTTAGAAGCCGCCGGATGGATTTGAACACGATAGAACGCGACGACATTGCCACGGCGGCCGAAAGCGCGGTCACGCCGGCTGCTGCAACCAGGAAGGTCTTCGTCAAGACCTATGGCTGCCAGATGAACGTCTATGACTCACAGCGCATGACCGATGCGCTGGCCGCCGACGGCTATGCGGCGACGGATGCCATTGGCGAGGCCGATCTGGTGCTGCTCAACACCTGCCACATCAGGGAGAAAGCGGCGGAAAAGGTCTATTCCGAACTCGGCCGCATCCGCGAGATGAAGGCCGAACGTGCCAAGGTCGGGCGCGAGATGCTGATCGGCGTTGCCGGTTGCGTCGCGCAGGCGGAAGGGACGGAGATCCTGCGGCGTTCGCCGGCCGTCGATCTGGTCATCGGCCCGCAGACCTATCACCGGCTGCCCGATGTGCTGGCAAGGGTGCGTGGCGGCGAGAAGGTCATCGAGACCGACTACGCCGTCGAGGACAAGTTCGAGCATTTGCCGCAGCCCAGGCGCGCCGAAGTGATCAAGCGCGGCGTCACCGCCTTCCTCACCGTGCAGGAAGGCTGCGACAAGTTCTGCACCTTCTGCGTCGTGCCCTATACAAGAGGCTCGGAAGTGTCGCGGCCGGTGGCGCAGATCGTTGCGGAGGCCGAGCGTCTGGCGGAAGCCGGCGTGCGCGAGGTGACGCTGCTCGGCCAGAACGTCAACGCATGGCATGGCCAGGGCGAAAACGGCGCGGAATGGGGCCTTGGCCGCCTGCTGTTCCGGCTGGCCGAGATTCCCGGCCTTGCCCGGCTGCGCTACACCACCAGCCACCCGCGCGACATGGACGACGAGCTGATATCAGCCCACCGCGACCTGCCGGCGCTGATGCCCTACCTGCATCTGCCTGTGCAATCCGGCTCCGATCGCATTCTCAAGGCGATGAACCGCAGGCATACGGCAAAGGATTACCTGACGCTGCTCGACCGCGTTCGCGCCGCGCGCAGCGACATCGCGCTCTCCGGTGACTTCATTGTCGGTTTCCCCGGCGAGACGGAAGCCGATTTCGAGGCGACGATGCAGCTGGTCCGTGAGGTAAATTATGCCTCGGCCTTTTCGTTCAAATATTCGCCGCGTCCCGGCACACCGGGCGCCGAAATGCCCGATCACGTGCCGGAAGCGGTCAAGGACGAGCGCCTGCAGCAGCTGCAAGCCTTGCTCGTCAGACAGCAGCAGGATTTCGGCACCAGCCTGGTCGGCAGCACCATCGACACGCTGATCGAGAAGCCCGGCCGCCAGGCCGGCCAGAAGGTTGGCCGCTCGCCATGGCTGCAGCCAGTTATTGTTGATGAAAAGGCCGGCGAAATCGGTGACATTATCCAGGTGCGAATCACGAAGACGGGCTACAATAGCCTGTTCGCCGAATTGGCCTGACGGCCTCGGCAGATGAGGAGAGACGGTTGAGCGCTGCTGAAGTGAAGAATCTGCCTCAGAGTTTGACGTCTGGGGCCTCGGATATGGCGCACATCGTTCTGACTTTCGACAACAACAAGCTTGCAAGCGCCCTTTACGGCCAGTTCGACGAGAATCTGGCCCGACTTGAACAAAAGCTCGGTATCGATATCCGCTCGCGCGGCAATCAGCTGACCATCAAGGGGTCCGCTTCGGCAGCCGAGCAGGCGCGCCGCGCACTCGACAATCTCTACGGCATTCTCCAGAAAGGCGTCGATATCGGCCAGTCGGACGTCGATGGCGCCGTGCGCATGGCGATCGCCGCCGACGACCAGCTGACGCTGCCGACGCTGGAGCGCAAGGGCAAGGTGTCCGCCGCCCAGATCTCCACCCGCAAGAAGACGATCTATGCCCGCTCGCTCAACCAGGACGCCTATATGCGTGCGCTGGAGCGTTCTGAACTTGTCTTCGGCATCGGCCCGGCCGGCACCGGCAAGACCTATCTGGCGGTGGCGCATGCGGCGATGCTGCTCGAACGCGGCATGGTCGAACGCATCATTCTGTCGCGGCCGGCGGTCGAAGCCGGCGAGCGGCTGGGCTTCCTGCCCGGCGACATGAAGGAAAAGGTCGATCCGTACCTGCGGCCGCTCTATGACGCGCTCTACGACATGATGCCGGCCGACAAGGTCGAGCGCGCCATTGCCGCCGAGGTGATCGAGATCGCGCCGCTGGCCTTCATGCGCGGTCGCACACTGGCGCATGCCGCGGTTATCCTCGACGAGGCGCAGAACACCACGCCGATGCAGATGAAGATGTTCCTCACCCGTCTCGGCGAGAACTCGCGCATGATCGTCACCGGCGATCCGACGCAGATCGACTTGCCCTCCAACACCAAATCGGGTCTGGTCGAAGCGCTGCGGGTCCTCGACGGCGTGGACGGCGCGGTGACCGTGCGCTTCAACGACGGCGACGTGGTCCGCCATCCGTTGGTGGCCGAAATCGTCAGGGCCTATGACCGCGATGCCAAGCTGGCGCGTGGTCTCGGCGTCGAGAGCTGATGTGACGATGCGGGCTCATGCCTGAAGACTTAAAACCTGGCGACGGGGATTTTTCGGTTCCCGTCGAGATCGACATCTCTGTCGAAGCCGGTGACTGGCCCGATGAGGCAAGCCTGACGCGGCTGGTCGATCGCGCCGTTGCCGCCGCGTTTGCCGAAACCGGTGTTGCGGGGCAGTCCGAGCTCAGCATCGTCTTTTCCGACGATGCCCATATCCGCACCCTCAACGCCGATTGGCGCGGCAAGGACAAACCCACCAACGTCCTGTCTTTCCCGGCTTTTCCGTTCGTTATGGGTGGTCCGTTGCCGCCGATGCTGGGCGACATCGTGCTGGCCGCCGAGACCGTCGCGCGCGAAGCGGCACTGGAAGACAAGCCGGTCGACAACCATATCACCCATCTCGTCATCCATGGCCTGCTGCATTTGCTGGGCCACGATCACGAGACCGATGCCGAGGCAGAGGCAATGGAAGCCATCGAGCGCGCCGCGCTGGCAAGGCTTGCCATTCCCGATCCCTACGCGTAACTACAAAAGACCAAATGACCGGACGACGATGAACGACAAACCAGAAACTGCCGCCCGCCCCGACGCCGGCAGTGCGACCAAGCCTTCCGATACGACGGAAGAGGGCTCGAGTCCCAGTACCACGACCGGCAGCCCCGTTTCTGGCAGCATTGCCAGCGAGCCATCGCCTGCCGGTCCTTCCCTGTTCGACCGTGTGATCGGCCTGTTCCGGCAGCGCAACGGCACCAGCCTGCGCGAGGAAATCGCCGGCGCCCTGGCCGAAACGACAAGCGACGCCGGCGCCTTTTCGCCCGGCGAACGCGCCATGCTCAACAACATCCTGCGTCTGCGCGAAGTGCGCGTCGAGGATGTCATGGTGCCGCGCGCCGACATCGAGGCGGTCGAGATCACCACGACTTTGGGCGATCTGCTCGGCCTGTTCGAACAGTCCGGCCATTCCCGCATGCCGGTCTATTCCGAGACGCTCGACGATCCGCGCGGCATGGTCCACATCCGCGACGTGCTGGCGCACATCACCAAGGTCGCCCGCGTCAAGAAGGGCAGGACATCGAGGAAAGCCCCAGCCGCCACGCTGCTCGACCTCGCCCAGGTCGACCTTGCGCGCACCATCGGTGAGTTGAGCCTGATCCGCCCGGTGCTCTTCGTGCCGCCGTCGATGCTGGCTTCCGACCTGATGGGACGGATGCAGGCGACGCGCACCCAGATGGCGCTGGTCATCGACGAATATGGCGGCACCGATGGTCTCGCCTCGCTGGAAGACATCGTCGAGATGGTGGTCGGCGACATCGAAGACGAGCATGACGATGACGAGCCGATGATCACCCAGACCGGCGATGGCGTGTTCGTCGTCGATGGCAAGGCCGAGATCGACGAGGTCGCCAAGATGATCGGCGAGGACTTTACCGCCGGCGAGCATGGCGAATATGTCGATACGATCGGTGGCATGATCTTCAACACGCTGGGCCGCGTGCCGGCGCGTGGCGAAGTGGTGCAAGCCATACCCGGCTTCGAGTTCCACGTGCTCGATGCCGATCCGCGCCGCGTCAAGCGGGTGCGCATCGTGCAGAGCCAGAAAGGCGAGCGCCGCCGGCGCGCCGTCCGCACCGAGCAGGCGTAAGGAAGCGCCGACCAATGGCGGTCGACGATCCGTTCAAGCACGCGACCCTCGGCTCCGGCATATTCTACAAGGACCCGCGCGCCGCCTTGCGATGGCTTGAGACGGCCTTCGGCTTCGAGCCAAGCATGGTCGTCAGTGATGCCGACGGGAAACTCGTCCATTCCGAAATGCGCTTCGGTGACGGCTATATCATTGTCGATTCCGAATGGGCCGCTCACATCGCCAGCCCGGCTTCGGTGGGCGGCAGGAACACCCAATCGGTCTATATGAGGCTGAAAGACGGCCTGGACGCTCATTGCGAGCAGGCGCGGGCGGCCGGCGCCGACATCGTCCAGGAGCCCGCCGATCAGTTCTACGGCGAGCGGCTGTATCGGGCGCGCGACCCCGAAGGCCATGTCTGGACCTTCACGCAAACCCTACGCTCGGTTCCCCGCGAAGAGGCCGAGCGGGTCGGTGATGTGCAGATCGAGGGTTGGCACCGCTAGATCACATTTAAGCGGTTTGGAGCGCGGACTGCAGCCTGCTAAATCTTCTGCCGTGATTCGCGCGATGTGGAAGCCTCGATGCAGCGCCTTGCCGGCCGGATAATTCTGCTTTGGGGCTGGCGGCGCGCGCTGGTAGCGTTTCTCGCCGGGGCATTGGCGGTTCTGGCCCAGGCGCCCTACGATTTTTTCGCTGTCTGTTTCGTTTCGTTTCCGCTGCTGGTCTGGCTTCTCGATGGCGCCACCGGCGAAGCCTCCGACGGCTGGCTGCGGCGCCTGCGGCCGGCCTTTGCCGTCGGCTGGTGGTTCGGTTTCGGTTATTTTCTCGCCGGCCTGTGGTGGATCGGCTCGGCACTTCTGGTCGAGGCCGACAGTTTCGCCTGGGCCTTGCCGTTCGCAGTCATCGGCATCCCCTTCGCGCTCGCCTTTTTCTATGGTTTCGCCACGGTCGTCGCCCGGCTGCTGTGGAGCAACGACATCGGCCGCATCGCCGCGCTGGCCTTTGGTTTTGCCCTGGCGGAATGGCTGCGCGGCTTTCTGTTCACCGGCTTTCCCTGGAACGCCGTCGGCTATGCGGCGATGCCGGTGCCCTTGCTGATGCAGAGCGTCTCGCTCACCGGCATGATCGGCATGAACGCGCTGGCGGTCTTTGTTTTCGCGCTGCCGGCGCTGCTTGCGGCGCAAAGGCATCTGCGCCTGGGTGCCGCGCTGCTGGTCATTCTTGTCGGCGCCCATGTCGGCTTCGGCTATGTCAGGCTTACCGCTGCGGTCGCGCCTGCAACCCGCACCGTCGATGTCCGCATCGTGCAGCCTGACGTCGATCTCAGCGAGAAGTGGGACGCCTCGGTGCGCGACCGCATCTTCGCCACCCTGATGGGGTTGTCGGCCAAGGCGCCGGAGCCTGGCCACGGCAAGCCGCAGCTGATCCTGTGGCCGGAGACGTCGGTGCCGTTTCTGTTTACCGAGCGCCCGGATGCGCTGACGGCGCTGGGCGAGATGCTTGGGGCCGGCCAGGTGCTGGTTGCCGGCGTCGTGCGCGAGGAGGGCGGCTCGGCGGCGAATGTCAGCAGCCGCTATTACAATGCCGTGGTGGCGATCGACGACAAGGGTGAGATCACCGATGCCGTCGACAAGGTTCATCTGGTGCCGTTTGGCGAATATCTGCCTTTCGCCGACTTGCTTGGCCGTTTCGGCGTCGATCAGCTCGTTGCCGGGCCGATGAATTTCGCCGCCGGCAATGAGCGCCACCCGATCGCGCTGCCCGGCGGCATCCGCGCGCTGCCCTTTATCTGTTACGAGGTGATCTTTCCTGATCTGGTAGCAGTTGACGCTGCGTCAGCCGAGCTTATTGTGAACGTCACAAATGACGCATGGTTCGGCGACACGCCGGGTCCGTACCAGCACTTCAGGCAGGCTCAGATTCGCGCGGTCGAGAATGGATTGCCCTTGTTGCGTGCCGCCAATAACGGCATTTCCGCCGTTGTCGACGCGCACGGACGCATCGTCGACGCTTTGGCCGTCGATGCGCGAGGCGCCATCGACGTGCGGGTGCCGGTCTCCGGACAGGCTCTCGTCTCCGCCGGCCAGAGGCGCATTAACGGAATGCTGATCATGTTGCTGTTTGCCATGATCGCCCTCGCATTGAATGTAAGGCAACGGCTACGGGTGAATTGACAGTCGACACATTAGAAACTCATACTGTACGCGCCTAAAATTTCTCGAAGTCGGTTGGAGGTTCTGTTGGGGCAGTTGGCTCCGGCTTCGTTTGGGCAAGAAAAATAGAAAAAGCCGGAAAAATTCGGCGAGGAAAAAATGACAGAAGAAAACAAGAAAAAACCGAATCCGATCGACATCCATGTCGGAAGTCGCATCCGGCTTCGGCGCAATATGCTTGGAATGAGTCAGGAAAAGCTGGGTGAGAATCTCGGCATCACGTTTCAACAGATCCAGAAATATGAAAAAGGCACGAATCGCGTCGGCGCCAGCCGCCTGCAGGCAATAGCGTCCATACTCAGCGTGCCCGTTGCCTTTTTCTTCGAGGATGCCCCGGGTCAGGAGCCCGTAGGCAATCGCGGATTCGCTGAAGATGCCTCGATGGCTTTCGCCGTCGAATTCTGCGGCAGTCCCGAAGGGCTTCAACTCAACCGCGCCTTCGTCAAGATCGTTGATGTGAAGGTGCGCCGGCGGATCATAGATCTGGTGAAATCTCTTTCCACCGAAGGTGCCGACTGATCCGGAAGCTCGACTGCCGGCGGTGCCATGCCGCCGGTGGTACAAGATATCTGCTGCGACATTCATGCCAGAACTGCGGCACCGCTTGACGAGCGACGCCCGGCACCGCTAACACGTGGCGCGCCAAAGTCGGCAGCTCTGCCGATCCGTTTTCAAGAGGGGACACCCGTGACGCGGCAGAATTACTTCTTTACCTCGGAATCCGTTGCCGAGGGCCATCCCGACAAGGTTTGTGACCGTATCTCCGACGAGATCGTCGATCTGGTCTATCGTGAGGCCAAGAAGACCGGCATGGACCCGTGGAAGGTTCGTGTCGCTTGCGAGACGCTGGCAACCACCAACCGCGTCGTCATCGCCGGCGAAGTGCGTGTTCCCGACACGCTGCTCAAGCGAGACAAGGCCGGCAATATTCTGAAGGACGCGGCCGGGCATTCGGTTGTCAATCCGGCGAAATTCAAGTCGGTTGCGCGCAAGGCGATCCGCGAAATCGGTTACGAGCAGGCCGGTTTCCACTGGAAGACGGCAAAGATCGAGGTTCTCCTGCACGGCCAGTCGCCGGACATCGGCCAGGGCGTCGACAATGCTTCCGACCGCCAGGGCGAGGAAGGTGCCGGCGACCAGGGCATCATGTTTGGCTATGCCTGCCGCGAGACGCCGGACCTGATGCCGGCGCCGATCTACTACAGCCACAAGATCCTCGAATTGCTGGCTGCCGCGCGCCACGAAGGCAGCGGCGACGCCGGCAAGCTCGGCCCGGATGCCAAGAGCCAGGTCACCGTCCGCTACATCGACGGCAAGGCCGCCGAGGCGACGCAGATCGTGCTGTCGACCCAGCATCTCGATGCCAGCTGGGATTCGAAGAAGGTCCGCAAGGTCGTCGAACCCTATATCCGCGCGGCGCTTGGCGATCTGAAGATCGCCGACGATTGCATGTGGTACATCAACCCGACCGGCAAGTTCGTCATCGGTGGACCCGATGGCGACGCCGGCCTGACCGGCCGCAAGATCATCGTCGACACCTATGGTGGTGCCGCACCGCATGGCGGCGGCGCCTTCTCCGGCAAGGACACCACCAAGGTCGACCGTTCCGCCGCCTACGCGGCACGCTACCTCGCCAAGAATGTGGTGGCGGCCAAGCTCGCCGAACGCTGCACCATCCAGCTGTCCTATGCCATCGGCGTCGCCCAGCCGCTGTCGGTCTATGTCGACCTGCACGGCACTGGCAAGGTTGACGAGGCAAAGCTCGAGGAAGCGCTGCGCACGGTGATGGATCTGTCGCCGTCCGGCATCCGCCGTCACCTCGACCTCAACAAGCCGATCTACGCCAAGACCTCGTCCTACGGCCATTTCGGCCGCAAGGCCGGTCGCGACGGTTCTTTCTCCTGGGAAAAGACCGATCTCGCCAAGGCGCTCAAGGACGCGGTTGCCGCCTGATCGGCGGCCGCCACGCGTCAGCCCATGGATCCCAAAGACAGGCCAAGCCGTGCGACCGAAGCATTTTTCGGTCGCCGGCGCGGCAAGACCATTCGCCCGCAGCAGGCGGCCGCACTCGAAAGCGGCTTCAGCACCTACAGGCTCGACCTGACGGCCAAGCCGCCTGCCGATCTGCGTGATCTGTTCGCGACGGATGTTTCCGCGGTTCAGCTGGAAATCGGTTTTGGCGGTGGCGAGCACCTTTTGCACCGGGCTACGGCGGCACCTGCCACCGGTTTTGTCGGCGTCGAGCCGTTCGTCAACGGCATGGCCAAGATGATGATGGCGGTGCGCGAAAAGCCGCTTGCCAACCTTCAGGTCTATGACGACGACGCCACGCGCCTGCTCGACTGGTTGCCGGAGGCTTCGCTCGATGGCATCGACCTGCTTTATCCCGACCCGTGGCCGAAGAAAAAGCACTGGAAGCGGCGCTTCGTCAGCCCGCTCAATCTCGACCGTTTTGCGCGCGTTCTGAAGCCTGGTGCAAAGTTCCGCTTCGCTTCCGACATCGACACCTATGTGAACTGGACGCTGCTGCACTGCCGGGCGCATGGCGCATTCGCGTGGCAGGCGCAGGAAGCGGCCGACTGGCACCGGCCCTATGATGGCTGGCCGGGCACGCGCTACGAGGCGAAGGCCATTCGCGAGGGCCGGCGGCCGGCCTATCTTACCTTCGTGCGAAGCTGATCCTGGTTCGCATTTGAAAAGGCGACGCGGACGCGCAGGCCGCGATCGTCCTTGCCCGCCGACAGATCGAGCCGTCCGCCAAACAGTGCCGCGATCTCCTCGACGATCGGCAGGCCGAGCCCCGCTCCTGGTTTGCCGCCGACACCGCCGCGCACGAAGCGCTGGCGCACGCCTGCCAATTCATTGGCCGCGATACCCGGTCCACTGTCTTCGACTTCCAGCACGACATCGTTGCTGTCGGCGAAAACCCTGACGGTCGCCTCCGTCCCGCTGCCGGCATAGGCGAGCACGTTTTCGATCAGATTGCGGATCATTTCGCTGAGCAGCATCGGCTCGCCGCGGACGAACTGCGCCTGTTCGCCCTCGAAGCCGAGGTCGATGCCGGCGCTGTGGGCCTGAGCGACAAAGTCGGCGGTCAGCGTCTGCGCAAGTTCGGTCAGATTGATCGCGCCAAGGCTCTTCAGCCGATCGGACATCGCTTCGTCGACCTTGGCCAGCAGCAGCAGCTGGGCGATGACGCGTTCGGCATGGGCAACCGCCTCGTCGCCGATCGTTGCGGCATGACGGGCCTCTTCAAGCGAATGGGCGCGCGCCGAAAGCGCCAGCTGCGTGCGGATGATGGCCAGCGGCGTGCGCAGCTGGTGGCTGGCATTGCCGGTGAAATGCCGCATCGCGCCAAGCGCCGAACCAAGTCTTCCCATGAACGAATTGACGGTGTCGACCAGGCCGCGCACCTCTTTTGGCACCGATTGTTCGATCGGGTGCAGATCCTCGGGGTTACGCTCGGCAATGGCGTCGCGCAGCCGATAGAGCGGCCGCAGCGAAAAGGTGACGGCGAGCCACATGATTGCCGCTGCGCTGCCGATCAGGATGGCCAGCCGCAATGCGGAGCGCAACAGGATTGTCCGCGCCAGTTGCGTGCGGGCGATCGTCGTTTCGGCGATGGTGACGACGAAAGGCACCGAACTCGCCCCGGTCGAAGCGGCGCGCGACAGCGATGTCAGCCGGATGGGCTCGCCGCGAAAGCTGGCATCGGCATAGCCGCTTTCCTCGCGCGCAAGCCCTTTGATCACCGGCAACGTCTGATAGCCGGTTATGAAGACGCCACCGGGGCCGTCGACGCGGTAGAACACGCGGTCCTGCGCTGCCGACGTCAGCATTTCGAGCGCCACATAGGGGACGTCGACCTCCAGCACGCCGTTCTCGGCAACGACTATGCGCTCGGCAATGGCCAGCGCCGAGCCGGCAAGCACCCGGTCCGAGACGGCGTTTGCCGTATTCACGGCCTCGCGATAGGTGTCGGCGAGCGCAATCAGGCCGATGATGACCAGCGGCACCAGCAGCCAGACCAGCAGCCGCCTGCGCAGCGAATATGGCTTTGCCGGCACCATCAGCCGCTTTGGATCTTTTCGAGGTAATAGCCGATGCCGCGTGCGGTCCTGATCGTCAGGCCGTAAGGCGCCAGCCGCTTGCGCAGGCGGCTGGCATATTGCTCGATGGCGTTGGCGCTCAGATCCTCGTCGAAACCGGCAAGCGATTCGATGATGGCCTGCTTGGCCACCACCTTGCCGGCGCGCATGAACAGCGTTTCGAGAAATGCCAGTTCGCGCGCCGGAATGTCGATTGTTGCTCCCTGCGAAGAGAAGCTGCGCGTGTTGAGGTCGAGAACCACTTCGCCGAAAGCAACGGTCGCTGCCTTGAGGCCGGCGCGGCGGCGCAGCAGCGTGCGAACCCGCGCCTCCAGTTCGCCGACATCGAAGGGTTTGACCATATAGTCGTCGGCGCCAAGGTCTAGCCCTTTGACCCTTTCGTCCAGCGAGTGGCGCGCCGACAGGATCAGCACCGCCGCGTCATGCTGGCGACCGCGCATGGTGCGCAGCACTTCCAGACCATCCATCTGCGGCAGGTTGAGGTCGAGAATGACGAGGTCAAACCGCTCGGTGGCAAGGACGGCCACGGCCGACGCGCCGTCGCCGACCACGTCGACGGCATAGCCGCTGCCCTTCAGCACGGCTGCGAGACCGGCGGCCAACGTCTGACTGTCCTCTACCACCAGAATGCGCACCGGGTTCTCCTCCCCTGCACCGACGATGCCCATTCGACAGGCAAAGGTCCAGAGCGGTGTCACTTGCGCGGTGGCGTGTCGCCGTTGTGCAGTCCCCGTTGTTGAGGCATGGTCTGGCGACCATGCGCCTGGCCATCCTCACCGTTCTGGTTTGTCTCTCGGCGCCCGCATGGGCGGACGTCACCCTGTTTCCCGCACTTGACGGGGCTTCGAATACCCGCACGCTGGTCGTCTATTCCTCGCTGGACGCGCCTTTGGCCAAGCCGATGATCGACGGCTTCCAGAAAGCCAATCCCGACGTCGCCGTGCGCTACGAGGATCTGTTGACGACCGATATCTACGATCGCGTCGTTGCCGAAACTGATGCCGGCAAAGGGACCGCCGACATCGCTTTTTCCTCGGCCATGGACCTGCAGGTCAAGCTCGCCAATGACGGCTACGCCCAGGAAAGCCGCCTGCCGCTTTCCGATCTCTGGCCGCGCTGGGCAAACTGGCGTAACACCGCCTACGCACTGACCTTCGAGCCCGCGGTGTTCGTCTACCACAAGCCGAGCTTCAAGGACGCTCCGCCGCCCGCCACGCGCGGCCAGTTCGTCGATTTTCTCAAGACCCAGGGCGACAAGGTCTACGGCCGTATCGCTACCTACGACATCGAGCGCTCCGGCGTCGGTTTCATGTTCATGGCGCGCGACCAGGAACAGTACCCGGATATCTGGTCGGTCATCCGTGCCATGGGAGCGTCCGGCGTGAAGCTTTACTCGACCAGCTCCGCCATCCTCGAGCGCATCGCCGATGGCCGCTTCGTGCTTGGCTACAACATCCTGGGGTCCTATGCCGCCGATTGGGCCGCCAGGGATCCCGACGTCGGCATCGTGCTGCCCAAGGACTACACGGTGGTGATGTCGCGCATCGGACTGGTGCCCACCGCCTCCCGCTCGCCGGACCTTGGCCGCCGTTATCTCGAATATTTCATGTCCGCCGAAGGACAGACGGTGATGGCGCGCAAATTGCAGATCGCCGCCGTCAATCCGGAAGTTTCGGGTGAGAACACGGCAAACAGAATGCAAGCGGTTCTCGGCGGACAATTGCGTCCGGTCCCGGTCAGCCCGGGCCTGATGGTCTATCTCGACCAGGTCAAGCGCATGCGCCTCATCGAACGCTGGAATGCGGCGCTGCGCAGTCCCTGATCGTACGATATTCCTATCCTGTTGCATCGGTGTCAGTCTGATGTCAGGTTGCTGCGCTAGGTAGGTTTTGGCCCATCCGTGGAGGCGGCGAGGCTCGGAAAGTTCGGGAGGACTTCGAACACGTTTCCGCAAAGACCACCCGACGGCGGCAACCGGCGCTGCGCGAGTGGTTTGGAAACGCTGCCCATATCGGCCGGCCCTGAGCCGGGCCGGTTCCTTCCCTAGTTATTTCGAGACGCAGCCTGACGCGGGCTTCGAAACTGAACAGGCATTTGCCCCGCGCATGCGGGTCGCAAGGGAGGAACGGCAATGAAGCAATTCGTGTTGGCATCCATCATCGCGGGCGCACTCGCCCTGCCGGCCGCAGCGGCCGACTACAAGATCATGGCTCCTGCAGCCCCTGGCGGCGGCTGGGACCAGACGGCGCGTTCGATGCAGACCGCGCTCCAGGACGAAAAGATCTCGGGCAGCGTCCAGGTCAACAACGTTCCGGGCGCCGGCGGCACCATCGGCCTCGCGCAGTTCGTCAATCAGGCCAATGGCGATCCGACCCAGCTTATCGTCGGCGGCTATGTCATGGTCGGCGCGATCCTCACCAACGCTTCGCCGGTGACGCTCGACCAGATCACCCCGATTGCCCGCCTGACCGGCGAATATGAAGCGATCGTCGTTCCAACCGCCTCCGACATCAAGGATATGGCTGGGCTTGTTGCCAAGCTCAAGGCCGATCCGGGTGCGGTTTCCTGGGGTGGCGGTTCGGCCGGTGGCACCGACCATATTGCTGCCGGGCTGATTGCCAAGGCCGTTGGCGTCGATCCCACCAAGATCAACTACATCGCCTTCTCCGGCGGCGGTGAAGCGCTTGCCGCCATTCTTGGCGGTCAGGTGACCGTCGGCATTTCCGGCTACGGCGAATTCGAATCGCAGATCAAGGCCGGACAGCTGCGCATCATCGGCATCTCCAGCGATGCCAAGGTCGAAACCATCGATGCGCCGACCCTCAAGGAAAGCGGCGTCGATGTTTCCATCCAGAACTGGCGCATGGTTGCGGCCGCTCCCGGCCTCTCCGCCGACCAGAAAGCCGCCGTGCTGGCTGACGTCGACAAGATGGTGCAATCGGCTTCGTGGAAGAAGATCCTCGCCGACAAGGGCTGGGCCAACACCTATCTCGCCGGTGACGATTTCGCCGCACAGCTCAAGAAGGACACCGAAGCCACGGCGGTGATCCTGAAAGATATCGGTCTGGTGAAATGAGCCAGACTGACCAAAATGAAGCGAAGCGCCGCCCGGATCGGGCGGCGCTTGTCATTGCCGCTATCCTGGGCGTGGTGGCTGTGGTGATTGCCTGGAGCACCGCCAGCCAAGGTGCCGGCGCCAATTATGCCCGTGTTGGCCCGACAACATTCCCCTATTTCATTGCCGCGGTGTTTTTCGGTCTGTCGATCTGGACGGCTTTCGAGGCCGTTCGCGGTGATTTTCCCGAACGCGAGCATCAGGAAATCAGCCCGATCCTGTGGATCGTCGGCGGCCTCGTGGCTCAGATGCTGCTGCTGAAAGTGGCGGGTTTCGGGATTGCCACGGGCCTGCTCTTCGCCGCGACCGCGCGCGCATTCGGCCGTGGCCCGTTGTGGCAGACGGTCCCCATCGGCATCGTCCTGTCGTTCGTCATCTGGATCATCTTCGCCAAAGGGCTGCAGCTTTCGCTGCCTGCCGGCCCGCTCGAACGCCTGTTCTGAGCGATTTTCATGGGAGTTCGGCCCTAGATGGATACGTTCGGTCTGCTGGCTAACGGGTTGTTGACGGCTCTCCAGCCGATGAACATGCTTTATGCGCTCATCGGCGTCACGCTTGGCACGGCTGTCGGCGTTCTTCCCGGCATCGGCCCGGCGCTCACCGTGGCGCTGCTTTTGCCGGTCACCTACAAGCTGGACCCGGCGGGGTCGCTGATCATGTTTGCCGGTATCTATTATGGCGGCATGTATGGCGGCTCGACGACGTCGATCCTGCTCAACACGCCGGGCGAAAGTGCCTCGATCGTGACCGCGCTGGAAGGCAACAAGATGGCGCGCGCCGGGCGCGGCGGGCCGGCCCTGGCGACGGCGGCCATCGGCTCCTTCGTCGCCGGCCTGATTGCCACTATCGGCCTCGCCTTCATCGCGCCAACCATCGTCAAGATGGCGCTGTCCTTCGGCCCGGCCGAATATTTCGCGCTGATGATCCTCGCTTTCATGACGGTTTCGGCTGCCTTCGGCGACTCGACCCTGCGTGGTCTCACCGCGCTGTTCATCGGCCTGGCGCTCGGCTTGATCGGCATTGACCTGCAGACCGGGCAGGCGCGTCTAGCTTTCGGCATTCCCGATCTGCTCGACGGCATCGAGGTGACCACGCTTGCGGTGGCGCTGTTTGCCATCGGCGAGGCGCTGAGTGTCGCTGCCAGCAAGAGCAGCAGCTCAACCATCCAGGCGGTCAAGGGTTCGGTCTGGATGACCCGCGAGGACTGGCGCCGTTCCTGGAAGCCGTGGCTGCGCGGCACCGCCATCGGCTTCCCGATCGGTGCGATGCCGGCCGGCGGCGCCGAGATCGGCACGTTCCTGTCCTATTCGGTGGAAAGGCAGCTGGCGGAAAAACCGGAAGAATTCGGCCACGGCGCGATCGAGGGCGTTGCCGGCCCGGAAGCGGCCAACAACGCCTCGGCCGCCGGCACGCTGGTGCCGTTGCTGACGCTCGGCCTGCCGACCACGGCCACGGCTGCGATCATGCTCGCCGGCTTCCAGCAGTTCGGATTGCAGCCTGGCCCGCTGCTTTTCGCCACAAACCCGCAGCTTGTCTGGGGTTTGATCGCCAGTCTGCTCGTGGCCAATTTCATGCTGCTGGTGCTCAACCTGCCGCTGATCGGGGTCTGGATCAAGCTTTTGACCATACCGACGCCCTGGCTCTACGCCGGCATCCTGCTGTTTGCGACGCTCGGAACGATTGGCGCCAATGCAGCGGTGTCGCAGGTCAACATCCTCGGCCTGTTCACTTTGCCCGTTTCTTTTGAACTGGGCATGCTTTTGGTATTCGGCCTGCTCGGCTACGGGTTGCGCCGCTTCGGCTATCCGATCGCGCCTGTCGTGGTGGGGCTGATCCTGGGGCCGATGGCCGAGCAGCAATTGCGCCGCGCTTTGGCCATCAGCCAGGGCGATGTGTCGATCCTTGTCGGGTCGCCGATTGCAGTGGTGCTGTTGCTGCTGGCGGCGACTGCTGTCCTGCTGCCGCTCTATTTGCGCGCCCGTGGCCGGGGGAAGGTGCTGGCGCAGCTTGGCGCCAGCGAGGACTGACAGGCTTAAAAGCGCCGGATGCGGTGGAAATCGCGCGGCTCGATGCTCAGCGTCACCAGGTCCCGATTGTTGGGGCGGCGACCGCGCTCAACAGCGGCGGACACAGCGATGGCGCTGCCAAACAGGCGCACCAGTTCGCCAATGGCGCCAAACGGCTTATGGGTACTCATCTTTTCTTCCTTACTGCCGCACATTGTGGAAATCGTTCGGCGAAACGCAGATAGGTGCCGCAAAGACAGTCGGTTAGGGGTGCAGATGCATGCGTGCCATGCACCTACTGCAACAGTCCTAGGAATTCCCCCTGGTGGGCGATGCCGGCCACGGCACTTGAAAGGCGGGCCACCTTCGTCTATATCAACGTCAAATTCTTGGTCGGTATGACGAAGAGTGGGTCCACCCGGTCCCGCTCTTTTTTATTACCTGCCGGTCAGCCACCAATCGAACGACAGGGATCGAATGACTGCAACGGCAAGCGAAGGCGACGACCGCATCATCCGCGAAAGCGGTATCGATGCGCGCATCGCGCTGATCGTACAGCCGGTCCTGCGCGGCATCGGCTTCCGCCTCGTCAAGGTGCATCTGTCGGGCCAGAACGGGCTCACGCTGCAGATCATGGCCGAACGCGAGGACGGCACCATGACCGTCGAGGATTGCGAAGAGGTCAGCCGCGCGGTGTCGCCGGCACTCGATGTCGATGACCCGATCGAGAAGGCCTATCATCTCGAAGTGTCGTCGCCGGGCATTGACCGGCCGCTGGTTCGTAAATCGGATTTCACGACCTGGGTCGGTCATCTGGTGAAGCTGGAAACGTCAGTCCTCGTCGCCGACCGCAAGCGCTTCAAGGGCAAGATCACTGAGGCCGGCGAAGACGATGTTGTGATCGCGCGCGACAAGGCCGCCTATGGCGAGGAGCCGACGGTGCGCATTCCTTATGACACGATCGCCGAGACACGGCTGATCCTCACCGACGACCTCATCCGTGACGCGCTGTCGAAGGACAACCGGGCGCGCAAGGAAGCCAAGAAACGCCGCGGCGAACCGGACGACGCGCCAGAGGGTGCTGAAGACGGCGCGGAAGACGAAATCGAACAGGAACTATGATTGAGCGGCCGGGCCTAAAGGCTCGGCAACCAAGCTCGGGAGAAAAAAGATGGTTGTAAGCGCCAACAGACTTGAACTGCTGCAGATCGCCGACGCGGTCGCGCGTGAAAAGTCGATCGACAAGTCGATCGTCATCGCTGCCATGGCCGATGCGATCCAGAAGGCGGCGCGCTCGCGCTACGGCCAGGAAACCAACATCCGCGCCGACATCAACCCGAACACCGGCGAGATGAAGCTGCAGCGGCTGATGGAAGTGGTCGAGAAGGTCGATGACTACGCGACGCAGATCGCTATTTCCTCGGCCCGCGAGCGCAATCCCGACGCGCAACTCGGCGATTTCATCGCCGAACAGCTGCCGCCGATGGATTTCGGCCGCATCGCCGCCCAGTCGGCCAAACAGGTCATCGTGCAGAAGGTGCGCGAAGCTGAGCGTGACCGTCAGTATGACGAATACAAGGATCGCATCGGGGAGATCGTCAATGGCACCGTCAAGCGTGTCGAATACGGCAACGTCATCGTCGATCTCGGCCGCGGCGAGGCGATCATCCGCCGCGACGAGCTGATTCCGCGCGAAAACTACAAATATGGCGATCGCGTCCGCGCCTATGTCTACGACGTCCGCCGCGAACAGCGCGGCCCGCAGATCTTCCTGTCGCGCACCCATCCGCAGTTCATGGCCAAGCTGTTCACCATGGAAGTGCCGGAAATCTACGACGGCATCATCGAGATCAAGTCGGTTGCCCGCGACCCGGGCTCGCGCGCCAAGATCGCCGTCATCTCGCGTGACAGTTCCATCGATCCGGTCGGCGCCTGCGTCGGCATGCGCGGCAGCCGCGTTCAGGCGGTCGTCGGCGAGCTGCAGGGCGAGAAGATCGACATCATTCCGTGGTCGCCCTCGGCCGCTTCCTTCATCGTCAACGCGCTGCAGCCGGCCGAAGTCGCCAAGGTGGTGCTCGACGAGGATGCGGAGCGCATCGAAGTCGTAGTGCCGGACGACCAGCTGTCGCTGGCCATCGGCCGTCGCGGCCAGAACGTTCGGCTGGCTTCGCAGCTGACCGGCTGGGACATCGACATCCTGACCGAGGCTGAGGAATCCGAGCGCCGCCAGAAGGAATTCGTCGAACGTTCGTCGCTGTTCATGGAAGCCCTCGATGTCGACGAGATGGTCGGCCAGGTGCTGGCTTCGGAAGGCTTCACCAGCGTCGAGGAAGTCGCCTATGTCGACGCCGGCGAAATCGCCTCCATCGACGGCTTCGACGAAGACACCGCCTCGGAAATCCAGACCCGCGCCCGCGAGTATCTGGAGAAGATCGAGGCCGAGCACGACGACAAGCGCAAGGCGCTGGGCGTGACCGACGAATTGCGCGAAATCCCCGGTGTCACCACCGCCATGATGGTGACGCTCGGCGAGGACGGCGTGAAGACGATCGAGGATTTCGCCGGCTATGCCGCCGACGACCTGACCGGTTGGAAGGAACGCAAGGACGGCGAGACCAAGGTATTCCCCGGCGTGCTCGCCAATCACGGCGTGTCGCGCGCCGACGCCGAGCAGATGGTTCTGGCTGCCCGCCTCAAGGCCGGCTGGATCACCGAAGACGAGCTTGCAGCCGAAGAAGTCCCGGCTGACGAAGCCGTTGGTGCGTGAGGTGAAACCGCATCGCACCGAACCCGCCCCAGGACGAGATGAACGATCGCACCTGCATCGTCACCCGCAAGCAGGCCGAACCGGATGATCTGATCCGTTTCGTCGTCGGCCCGGATTCGGCCGTCGTTCCGGATATCAAGAGAAACCTGCCCGGCCGTGGTTGCTGGGTGACCGCCGACCGCCTACATATCGACAAGGCGGCGGCGAAGAACCTGTTTGCCCGTGCCTTCAAGGCGCAAGTGACCGTGCCACCCGATCTCGGCGGCATGGTCGAAGGACTGCTTTCCAAAGCTGCTTTGGGCATGCTCGGCCTCGCCCGCAAGGCAGGCGCAATTTCCCTCGGCGCCACCAAGGTCGAGAGCGCGGTGCGCGGCGGGCTGGCGCTTTTTGTGCTCCATGCCGCCGAAGCATCGGACGATGGCGTGCGCAAGATCAGCCAGGCGAGACGGGCCACCGTCCATCTCGGCGGGCCTGCCATCCTTGCCTACAAACTTTTCTCCGAGGCCGAGTTGAGCTTGGCATTGGGGGGTACAAATGTGATACATGCTGCCGTTCTCGCGGGAGACGCGGGCAAGGCGGTCCAGAAGCGCATGGTTGCGCTCGACCGATATCGGGGCGGTACCCCGGACGATCTGGCAATGCTTGCGGCCGTTGCTGACGAAGATGATGCCGCAGAGGATATGGAATGAGCGATACGAAATCGGGCGACGACAAGACGTTGAGTGTTACGCCGAAGAAGACCTTGACGCTGAAGCGCCCCGGTACGGAGCAGGGCATTGTGCGCCAGAATTTCTCGCATGGCCGCACCAAACAGGTCCTGGTCGAGACCAAGAAGCGCAAGTTCTCGATGCCTGGCGACAAGCCAGAGCCGGTCGCAGCCCCTGCGTCCGTGTTCACGCCGAAGCCGCCAGTGGCGGCAGCGCCCGTTGTGCAGGAAGCGCCCAAGGCGCCACCGCCTCCGCCGCCGGCTGAACGCGGCGGCATGGTGCTGAACGAATTGTCGCGCAATGAAATGGAAGCCCGCCGCAAGGCGCTCGAAGGCTCCAAGGTCCGCGACGTCGAGGATCGCCAGCGCGCCATCGACGAGGCCAAGCGCCGCAACGAGGATGAAGAGCGCCGCAAGCGCGAGCGTGAGGAATCCGCGCGCCGCCAGGCCGAGGAAGAAGCCCGGTTGCAGACCGAGGCCGAGTCCCGCCGTCGCGCCGAGGAAGAGGCACGCCGCCGCGCGCCGCTTGCCGCCGAACTGGCGACCGTCGACGATGAAGAAGACGTCAAGCCGAAGCGCACCGGCGCCGGCGCCCCGGTGCGCCGTCCGGTTACGCCCGAAGTGGCGCGCCCGGCCAAGCCCACCAAGGGCGAGGAAGACCGCCGTCGCGGCAAACTGACGCTCAACACTGCGCTTTCCGACGAGGATGCGCGCGCCCGCTCGCTGTCGTCGATGCGCCGCCGTCAAGAGAAGTTCAAGCGCGCGCTGCATAATGAGCCGCGCGAGAAAGTTATGCGCGAAGTGATCCTGCCCGAAACCATCACCATCCAGGAACTGGCGCAGCGCATGTCCGAGCGCGCGGTCGATGTGGTCAAGTTCTTCATGAAGCAGGGCCAGATCCTGAAGCCGGGCGACGTCATCGACGCCGATACGGCCGAACTGGTTGCTACGGAATTCGGCCATACGGTCCGCCGCGTTGCCGAGTCCGACATCGAGGAAGGCCTGTTCAACATCGCCGACAACGCGGAGGATCTCGAGTCGCGTCCGCCGGTGGTGACGATCATGGGCCATGTCGATCACGGCAAGACCTCGCTGCTCGATGCCATCCGCAATGCCAATGTCGTCTCCGGCGAAGCCGGCGGCATCACGCAGCATATCGGCGCCTATCAGGTCGAGAAGAACGGTCACAAGATCACCTTCATCGACACGCCCGGCCACGCCGCCTTCACGGCAATGCGCGCCCGTGGCGCTCAGGCCACCGACATCGCCATCCTTGTGGTGGCGGCCGACGACAGCGTCATGCCGCAGACGATCGAATCGATCAGCCATGCCAAGGCGGCCGGCGTTCCGATCATCGTGGCCATCAACAAGATCGACAAGCACGACGCCGATCCGCAGAAGGTCCGCTCGGAGCTGCTGCGCCATGAGGTGTTCGTCGAATCGATGGGCGGTGAAGTGCTGGACGTCGAAGTCTCGGCGACCAAGGGCACCAACATCGACAAGCTGCTCGAAGCGATCCTGCTGCAGGCCGAAATCCTCGACCTGAAGGCCAATCCGGACCGCACCGCCGAAGGTGTCGTCATCGAAGCCCAGCTCGACAAGGGCCGTGGTCCCGTCGCCACCGTGCTGGTGCAGACCGGCACCCTGATGCCGGGCGATATCCTCGTCGCCGGCAACGAATGGGGCCGGGTGCGCGCGCTGGTCAACGACCGTGGCGGGCAGATCAAGGAAGCTCCGCCGGCAATGCCGGTCGAGGTGCTTGGCCTGCAAGGCACGCCGCAGGCCGGCGACCGTTTCGCCGTGGTCAACAACGAGGCCCGCGCTCGCGAGATCACCGAATATCGTCAGCGCCTGGCGCGCGAGAAGGCAGTGGCCAAGCATGCCGGCCAGCGCGGCTCGCTCGAACAGATGATGTCGCAGTTGCAGACGAGCGGGCTGAAGGAATTCCCGCTGGTCATCAAGGGCGACGTGCAGGGCTCGATCGAGGCGATCAATGCCGCGCTCGACAAGCTCGGCACCGACGAGGTGCGCGCCCGCATCGTTCATGCGGGTGCCGGCGGCATCACCGAAAGCGACGTGTCGCTGGCGGAAACCTCTGGCGCCGCGATCATCGGCTTCAACGTCCGCGCCAATGTGCAGGCGCGTGCGGCTGCCGCGGCAGCTGGCATCGAGATCCGCTACTACTCGATCATCTACAATCTCGTCGATGACGTGAAGGCTGCTCTTTCCGGCCTGCTGTCGCCGGAGCGTCGCGAGACCTTCATCGGCAATGCCGAGATCCTCGAAATCTTCGACATCACCAAGGTCGGCAAGATCGCCGGCTGCCGTGTCACCGAAGGCAAGGTCGAGCGTGGTGCGGGCGTCCGTCTGATCCGCGACAACGTCGTCATCCACGAAGGCACGCTGAAGACCCTGAAGCGCTTCAAGGACGAAGTCTCGGAAGTTCCGGGTGGCCAGGAATGCGGCATGGCCTTCCAGAACTACGAGGACATGCGCGTCGGCGACGTCATCGAGTGCTTCCGCGTCGAGATGGTAACCCGGACGCTCTGAGTTCGAGTGCCCTGTTGAGACCGGGCGGTGGTCGAAAGGCCGCCGCCCAACACATTTGAGACATGCGGCACGGTCCCATCCCGCGCCCCACGCTTTCAGGATTGAGAAAAATGCCCCGTCCAACCACATCAAGTCCATCCCAGCGCATGCTGCGCGTCGCCGAACAGGTGCGCCATGCGCTGTCCGAAACCTTGCAGCGCGGCGAGATCATCGATCCGCTGATCGAGAACACCGTGGTTTCGGTCTCGGAAGTGCGCATGTCGCCCGACCTGAAGGTCGCCACGGCTTTCGTTTCGCCGCTCGGCGCCAAGGACACCGGTGCGGTGATCGACGCGCTCAACAAGCATGCGAAATTCGTGCGCGGCCGCGTTTCCGGCGCGCTGCGGCAGATGAAGTTCATGCCGGAGTTCCGCTTCAAGCTCGACACGTCGTTCGACAATTTCGCCAGGATCAACGATTTGCTGAAGTCGCCCGAAGTCGCGCGCGATCTCGGCCCCGTTGATAGCGACAAAGACAACGACCAGGATAAAGACGACAAGAAGGACAGCGAATAGTGGGGCGTCGCGGCAAGAAGAAGGGCCGGCCGATTTCCGGCTGGCTGGTGCTCGACAAGCCCGTCGGCATGGGCTCGACCGAAGCCGTCTCCAAGATCAAGTGGCTGTTCCAGGCGGAAAAGGCCGGCCATGCCGGCACGCTCGATCCGCTGGCGTCCGGCATGCTGCCGATAGCGCTTGGCGAGGCCACCAAGACCGTGCCCTACGTCCAGGACGGCGCCAAGATCTACCGCTTTACGGTCGCCTGGGGCGATGAGCGCTCGACTGACGATCTCGAAGGCCCGGTGACCCAGAGTTCCGACCGGCGTCCGGCGGAAGCCGATGTGCTGGCGGTGATGCCGAAATACACCGGCGTCATCATGCAGACGCCACCGCAATTCTCGGCCATCAAGATCGCAGGCGAACGCGCCTATGACCTCGCCCGCGAGGGCCAGACGGTCGACATTCCCGAGCGCGAGGTCGAGATCGGCCGCCTCGACCTTGTCGAGCACAGTGCCGACCACAGTATTTTCGAGGTCGAATGCGGCAAGGGCACCTATGTGCGCTCGCTGGCGCGTGACATGGGCCGCGACCTCGGCTGTTTCGGCCACATTTCGGAACTGCGCCGGATCGAAGTCGAGCCGTTCACGCAGGAAGACTTCGTCACCATCGCCGAACTGGAAGCCGCCCGTTTCGGCGAGCAGCGTGACGAGAAGCCGGAAGAAGCGGACGCTGCCGACGCCGTGGATGTGCCGGTCGACTTCAGCGCCATCGACGCGCTGCTGGTCGATACATCGGCGGCACTCGACTGCCTACCGCAGATCGCCATCAGCGACGCCGCCGCGACAAAAATCCGCCTCGGCAATCCGGTCATCATCCGTGGCCGCGACGCGCCGGTGGAAGCCGAGGAAGCATGCGCCACCGCGCGCGGCAAGCTGGTCGCCATCGGCGCCATCGAACAGGGCATGTTCAAGCCGAAGCGGGTCTTTGCCGGGTGAGGGTTCTCATCTAGTTTCGGTTCGATTTGCGCTTGAGGGGCATATGGCAAAGACTGGGACGATGAAGAAGCGGGCGCCGGTGACAACGCGGCGACCGCCGGTCGGCGCCTCGCCGGGCACGCTGATCGCCGATCCCGCGGCACGGCGCTCCGAACTGCGGCTGACGCTGATCTCGCCCGACAAGTTCAAGACGATCGAAGATGCCAGCATCGACGACGTCACCGCCAATTGCGACCAATGGCCGGTCATCTGGCTCGACTGCACCGGTCTCGCCAACATCCAGCTGATCGAAGAGATCGGCCGCATTTTCAGCCTACATCCGCTGGCGCTGGAAGACGTCGTCAACACCGGCCAGCGGCCGAAGGTGGATTTTTTCGAGGACCATGCCTTCGTCGTCGTCAGGATGATCGACGATGTCACCGCGCACCGCTACGAACAGATCGCCGTCTTCTTCGGCAAGAATTTCGTCGTCACCTTCCAGGAGCGCGAAGGCGACCCGTTCGACCCGGTGCGCAAGCGCATCGAAAGCTCGATGCCCAACCGGCTGCGGGCGCGCGGCGCCGACTATCTCGCTTATGCGCTGATCGATGCCATCGTCGACAGCTATTTCCCGCCGATCGAGACGGCCGGCGAACTGGTCGACAGCATCGAGGACCAGATGCTGCACACGCCGCACAAGCACCAGATGCGGCAGCTGCACGAGTTGCGGCGCGATGCCAACGTGCTGAAGGGCGTCCTTTGGCCGATGCGCGATGCGCTGGCGACGATGATCCGCAACGACGTGCCCTTTGTGAAGGCCGAGACCAAGATCTTCCTCAACGACACGCTCGATCATTCGCTCCGGCTGATCGAACTGGTGGAAAACCAGCGCGACATGCTGACCGGGCTGATCGAGATGCATCTGTCGCTGAGCCAGGCACGCACCAACGACGTCATCTCCTATCTGACCATCGTCTCGGTGATTTTCATGCCGCTGACCTTCCTCGTCGGCGTTTGGGGCATGAACTTCGACCCGGATACCTCGCCATGGAACATGCCCGAGTTGAAGGCCTACTATGGGTATCCGACAGCTCTCGTCTTCATGCTGGTGGTGGCGATAGGGCTCATCGCCTTCTTCAGATGGAAGAAGTGGCTTTAGCCAAAGCGAAAATCTCTGCTTTTGCTGCAAAAGGCTGCGACAAGCCGGCTTCGTGAATTGGGCTGGTGTTTTCCGGGGAATTGCCCTATATGCGCCGCAGCTTAGCGCACTGACGCTTTGCTTGCACCGGCCCCTGCTGGACGACATCCCGGCTGAGGGCGACCCGTTTCCTCAAACAGATAAGGAAAAACACGATGTCGATTACTGCCGAGCGCAAACAGGAATTGATGGGTGAATTCGCAACCGCCAAGGGCGATACCGGGTCTCCGGAAGTCCAGGTGGCCATCCTTTCCGAGCGCATCAAGAACCTGACCGACCACTTCAAGGACCACAAGAAGGATAACCATTCCCGCCGTGGTCTGCTCGCTCTCGTCTCCCAGCGCCGCAGCCTGCTTGATTATCTCAAGCGCAAGGATGACGCGCGCTATCAGACGCTGATCGAGAAGCTCGGTCTGCGCCGTTGACGAATTGACCGGCGGGCTTTCCTTAAGGAGAGCCCGCCGGTCGCGCATTCGGCCAGTCGCATCGATTGGCCAGACCCGGTTTCGAGCGTGCAGAGGGCCACTCGAAACCGCCCATGGACGGTCATGGGGCAGGATTGCAGGACGCTCGCGCGCTCATCGCGCTGAAATTCCCGAGCTTCCCGTTGTCTTGCCCGTGGCTGCCCGAGAAAGGAAGCCAGGGAAAGGGCATCCGCGCACCGTGAAACGGCGCGGCCCTTTCCGCATAGTAAGGACAAGACATGTTCAATCACCACAAAGTGGAAATCGAATGGGGCGGCCGTCCGCTCATTCTCGAAACCGGCAAGATCGCGCGCCAGGCTGACGGCGCCGTGCTCGCCACCTACGGCGAAACCAAGGTTCTCGCCACCGTCGTCTCGATGAAGGAGCCGAAGCCAGGCCTCGACTTCTTCCCGCTGACCGTCAATTACCAGGAAAAGACCTACGCCGCCGGCAAGATCCCGGGTGGCTATTTCAAGCGCGAGGGCCGTCCGAGCGAGAAGGAAACGCTGGTTTCCCGCCTGATCGATCGTCCGATCCGCCCGCTCTTCGCCGCCGGCTACAAAAACGACACACAGATCGTCGTCACCGTCGTCCAGCATGATCTCGAGAACGATCCGGACATCCTGTCGATCGTCGCCACCTCGGCCGCCCTGACGCTCTCGGGCGTTCCCTTCATGGGTCCGGTTGGCGGCGCCCGCGTCGGTTACATCAACGGCGAATATGTGCTCAACCCGCATGTCGACGAGATGCAGGAATCCAAGCTCGACCTGGTCGTCGCCGGCACCGCCGACGCCGTGCTGATGGTCGAGTCCGAAGCCAAGGAACTTGGCGAAGAGCTGATGCTCGGCGCCGTCATGTTCGGCCACAAGGGCTTCCAGCCGGTCATAGACGCCATCATCAAGCTGGCCGAAGTTGCCGCCAAGGAGCCGCGCGATTTCACGGCGCCGGATTATTCCGCGCTTGAAGCCGAGATGCTGAAGATCGTCGGCGACGAGCTCAGCAATGCCTACAAGAACGTCGACAAGCAGAAGCGCTACGCCGCCGTCGACGCCGTCAAGGCGAAGGTCAAGGCAGCGTTCGCCCCGGCCGAAGGCGAAGACGCCAAGTACACGTCCGAGCAGATCGGTTCGGTGTTCAAGGAACTGCAGGCCAAGGTCGTGCGCTGGAACATCCTCGACACCGGCTCGCGCATCGACGGCCGTGACCTCAAGACGGTCCGCAAGATCGTCTCCGAAGTCGGCGTCCTGCCGCGCACCCACGGATCGGCGCTGTTCACCCGCGGCGAAACCCAGGCGCTGGTGGTTGCCACGCTCGGCACCGGCGAGGACGAGCAGTATGTCGACTCGCTGACCGGCATGTACAAGGAGAAGTTCCTCCTTCACTACAACTTCCCTCCCTACTCCGTCGGTGAGACCGGCCGCATGGGTTCGCCGGGCCGCCGCGAAATCGGCCACGGCAAGCTCGCCTGGCGCGCCATCCGTCCGATGCTGCCCTCCGCTGACCAGTTCCCCTACACGCTGCGCGTCGTCTCGGAGATCACCGAGTCCAACGGCTCGTCGTCGATGGCCACTGTCTGCGGCACCTCGCTGGCGCTGATGGATGCAGGCGTTCCGCTGGCCAAGCCCGTCGCCGGTATCGCCATGGGCTTGATCAAGGAAGGCGAGCGCTTCGCGGTTCTGTCCGACATCCTGGGTGACGAAGATCACCTCGGCGACATGGACTTCAAGGTCGCCGGCACCGCCAACGGCATCACCTCGCTGCAGATGGATATCAAGATCGAGGGCATCACCGAGGAGATCATGAAGATCGCGCTGGACCAGGCCAAGGATGGCCGCCAGCATATCCTCGGCGAGATGGCGCATGCTCTGACGGGCGCCCGCCCAGAGCTCGGCGAGTTCGCACCGCGCATCGAGGTCATGCACATCCCGACCGACAAGATCCGCGACGTGATCGGTTCGGGCGGCAAGGTCATCCGCGAAATCGTCGAAAAGACCGGCGCCAAGATCAACATCGAGGACGACGGCACGGTCAAGATCGCTTCGTCGAACGCCAAGGAGATCGAGGCGGCGAAGAAGTGGATCCACACCATCGTCGCCGAGCCGGAAGTCGGCGAAATCTACGAAGGCACGGTCGTCAAGACCGCCGACTTCGGCGCTTTCGTCAACTTCTTCGGCCCGCGTGACGGCCTCGTCCACATCTCGCAGCTTGCCAACGACCGGGTCGCCAAGACCTCGGATGTGGTCAAGGAAGGCGACAAGGTCTGGGTCAAGCTGATGGGCTTCGACGAGCGCGGCAAGGTCCGCCTGTCGATGAAGGTCGTCGACCAGGCCACCGGCAAGGAACTCGCGCGCGACAAGAAGGCCGAAGGCGAAGAACACGCCGCCTGAACGGTCTGAGATCATAAATCGAAACGGGCGCGACGGATGTCGCGCCCGTTTTCATTTTCACGGTAAGAGCGAGATCGAATGTCCACCGAGCCGCTGAAGACCTTGTTCCACCCCTTCGAGGCCGAGGTCCTTCCTCTGCCGCGCAAGGGCGAGCGTGTGCTGTTTCTGGGCGCGGAACCGGGTTTTCGCCTGCCCGTGGGCTTCGAGGCAGCGCTCCATCTGGTGCAGGGCTTCCGGCCGTATTTACGTGCGCTGCAGGCGTCGGGTTTTTCCGTGACCCCGCAAGCGCATGACAACGGCTTTGATGCAGCGCTTGTGCTTGCCGGTCGCCATCGCGGTCGCAACGAACTGCGCATCGCCGAAGCGCTGCAGCGTGTGGCGCCAGGCGGATTGATCGTCGTCGCCGGCGGAAAGGATGAGGGCATTGCCAGCCTGCGCAAGCGCATCGGCGAGCTTGTGCCGCTTGAGGACCATCTGCCGAAATATCACGGCATTGCTTTCTGGTTTCGCCGTCCGGCGGATATCGACGCTGCTGAGAAACTACGCGCCGCCAATCCCGCCTTGCTGGTTGACGGCAGCTTCCACACCGCGCCGGGCATGTTCTCCTTCGATCGCGTCGATCTCGGCTCGAAGCTGCTGGTGGAACATCTGCCCAAGGACCTGCGCGGCACCGTTGCCGATTTCTGCGCCGGCTGGGGCTATGTCGCGGCCGAGGTTTCAGCACGCTCGCCCGGCGTAACCGGGCTCGACCTCTACGAGGCGGACTTCGACTCGCTCGAAGCGGCGAAAGGCAATGTTGGCAAAGGCGCCCTCGAGCCGCGCTTCATCTGGATTGATCTGCTCAGCGAAGCCGTCGAGCAGCGCTACGATGCGATCGTCATGAACCCGCCCTTCCACCGCAGCCGCGCGACCGAGCCGGAGATCGGCGCCGGCATGATCCGCGCAGCAAGCAAGGCGCTGAAGCCGGGTGGGCGGCTGTTCATGGTGGCGAACCGCCAGCTTCCCTACGAGCCGGTGCTGGCCGCGGCCTTTTCCAGCCATGCCGAGATCGCCCGCGACGGCATGTTCAAGGTTTTCGTGGCCCGTCGCTGAAACAAGCGCGGTGCTGCCCGCTCAGTGCAGGCTGGCGACACGCGGTGCGCGAACGCTGACGACCGTGCGGATTTCGCCGGGCCTCATCTTGAGCGGTGCGGGCCGGCCGAACAGATAGCCTTGCACCACTTCGCAGCCGGCGGCCCTGAGCAGCGCCGCCTGGTTTTCCGTCTCGACGCCTTCGGCGATGATGCTGACGCCCAGGGCGCGTGACAGCCCGACGATGGTCGAGACCACAGCACCCGAGCTGGAATCGGTGTCGATGCGGCTGACGAAGGAGCGGTCGATCTTCAGCTTGCCGAACGCGAAATCGATGAGATAGCTCAGATTGGAATAGCCGGTGCCGAAATCGTCGACGGCCACCGAGATGCCCATGTCGGCAAGCTGCTTCAGGATGATGGCGGCGCGGTCGCGATCCTGCATCATCGCCGTCTCGGTGACTTCCAGCTCCAGCCGTGACGGCTTGATGCCGGTGCTCGCCATTGTCTCGCGAACGATGCCGACGAAGTCCTTGGTCATGAACTGGACCGGCGAAATGTTGACGGCGACGAAACAGTCCTCAGGCAGGTGGCGGGCATCGCTGCAGGCTTTGCGCAGCACCCATTCGCCGATGGGACCGATCATGCCGGTCTCCTCGGCGATCGGAATGAATTCCATCGGCGGGATCATGCCGCGTTCCGGATGCTTCCAGCGGATGAGTGCCTCATAGCCGATGATGCGGCCGCTCGGCAGGTCGAGCTGCGGCTGGTAGTGGAGGTCGAAATCGCCGCGCTCGAACGCGGTGTGCAGTTCGGATTCGATCCACTGACGATAATCGGCGACACGACCCATGTCGGCATGGAAGATCGACCAGTTGCCCACCCCGCCGGCGCGTGCATTCTGTAGCGCCAGATTGGAACGGCGCAGAATGAGGACGGGATCGACGCCGTCCTTGGGCATCGCCACGATGCCCACCGACAGGGCCACCGATTGCAGGTGGGAATTGAGATCGTAGGGCTGCATCATCTCGTCGATAAGCTTCTCGGCGAGGCTTTCCATCGACCCTTGGATCTCCCGCTCCGTCAGGAGTATGGCAAATTCGCCGGCGCCAATGCGCCCCATCAACGTGCCCTCGGGCATGCAAGCCTTCAGCCGCCTGGTGAAGGCCCTGATCAACTCGTCGCCGTGGCTGTAGCCGATGGCGTCGTTGATCTGCTTGAAGCGGTCGATGTCGATGTCGATGAGAAACACCGGCTCGCCGGTCCTGATCGTCGCCGATGCCGCTTCGGCAATCTTGCTGACCATTGCCGGACGAGCCAGAAGCCCGGTCAGCTTGTCGAAATGGGTTTCCTTGAAGACGTACTCCGCCGATTCATCGACGCCGGCAAAGAAGGACAAGGCAGCTCCCGCCGCGGCGAGTGCGCAAAGCGCGGCGGTGATGCCGGCCATCGTTCCAGCCTGCATGCCGATAAGGTCGTCGCCGAAACCGAGTTTCAGGCCCCAGAGACCGAGAACGAAACTGCCCAAGCCCGCGCTGGCCACGGTGAGCAGCCGGAATACCGGTGTTCGCTTCGGGTTGCTGACGGAAGGCATTACAGGGTCCCCAGGTTGCGGGACCCTAGCGGACATCTCCTTAAAATGAGTTTCCGCCGATGCATTTAATTTTACCGGACGTATCAGAGGGTTAGTCCTTGCCGCCATCCGTCTGCTTCAGCTCGTCCAGCGTCGGCATGGAAACGATGTGGTAGCCGGAATCGACGTAGTGGATTTCGCCGGTGACACCCGACGACAGGTCGGACAGGAGATAGAGCGCGGAACCACCGACCTCGTCGATGGTCACCGTACGGCGCAGCGGCGAATTGCGCTGCTGGTAGGAAAACATGTGGCGTGCGTCGGAAATCCCGGCGCCGGCAAGCGTGCGCACCGGTCCCGCCGATATGCCGTTCACCCTGATGCCGCGCGGACCATAGTCGTTGGCGAGATAGCGCACGCTGGCCTCGAGCCCGGCCTTGGCGACGCCCATGACATTGTAGTTCGGCATGACGCGGACGGAGCCGGCATAGGTCAACGTGATCATCGAACCACCATCCTTCATCAACGCGGCGGCATGGCGGGCGACTTCGGTGAAGGAGTAGCAGGAGATGACCATGGTGCGGACGAAATTGTCACGGCTGGTGTCGGCGTAGAGGCCCTTCAGCTCGTTCTTGTCGGAAAAGCCGATGGCATGGACGACGAAGTCGAGCCCGCCCCATTCCTTGCCCAGGGTCTCGAAGGTGGCAGCGACCGACGCACTGTCCTCGACATCGCAAGGCACGACAAGTGCCGCGCCAATCTTCTCGGCGAGTGGCTTGACCCGGCGCCCGAAGGCATCGCCCTGATAGGTAAAGGCGAGTTCCGCCCCATGTTCGGACAGTTTCTTGGCGATGCCCCAGGCGATCGAATGATCGTTGGCGACACCCATGACAAGCCCGCGCTTGCCCTTCATCAGTCCGTCCATGGCCGGCAATCCTTATATAAAAGCGCTGGCCTTATGCGGAATAGCGCTGGAAAACGAGCGTTGCGTTGGTGCCACCGAAACCGAACGAATTGGACAAAACAGTGTCGATCTTGGCGTTATCGATGCGCTTGCGCACGATCGGCATGCCCTCGAATTCCGGATCGAGGTTTTCGATATGAGCGCTTTCGCCGATGAAGCCGCCTTGCATCATCAGGATCGAATAGATCGATTCCTGCACGCCAGCCGCACCCAGGGAATGGCCGGTCAGCGATTTCGTCGAGGTGATATGGGGCATCTTGTCGCCGAACACTTCGCGGATGGCGCCCATTTCCTTGGAATCGCCGACCGGTGTCGAGGTGCCGTGGGTGTTGATGTAATCGACCGGCGACGAGACGGTCGCCAGGGCCTGCCGCATGCAGCGGATCGCACCTTCGCCCGATGGCGCCACCATGTCGTAGCCGTCCGAGGTCGCGCCGTAGCCGACGATCTCGGCATAGATCTTGGCGCCGCGCGCCTTGGCATGCTCGAGCTCTTCCAGAACCAGCACGCCGGCGCCACCGGCAATAACGAAACCGTCGCGATTGACGTCATACGCGCGCGAGGCGCTCGACGCCCTGTCGTTGAACTTGGACGACATGGCACCCATGGCGTCGAACAGGTCCGACATCGTCCAGTCGAGATCCTCGTGGCCGCCGGCAAAGACCATGTCCTGCTTGCCCCACTGGATCAGTTCGTAGCCATTGCCGATGCAATGCGCCGAGGTCGAGCAGGCCGACGAGATCGAATAATTGACGCCGTGGATCTTGAACCAGGTGGCGAGCGTCGCCGAAGCCGTCGACGACATTGCCTTCGGCACCGCGAACGGACCGATGCGCTTCGGGCTGCCGTTCTTGAGCGTCGTCTCGGCAGCCTCGACGATGGTGCGCGTGGACGGACCGCCCGAGCCCATGACGATGCCGGTGCGCTCATTGGTGATGTCGGCCTCACCGAGGCCGGCATCGGCGATCGCCTGGTCCATGGCGACATGGTTCCAGGCCGCACCTTGGCTCAGGAAGCGCATGGCGCGGCGGTCGATCATGGCCGACGGGTCGAGCGTCGGCGCTCCCCAGACCTGGCAGCGGAAACCGTGTTCGGCGAAGGAATCGGAGAAGCTGATGCCAGATTTGGCATCATGCAGCGAGGCCTGCACCTCGTTGGCGTTGTTGCCGATCGACGACACGATGCCGAGGCCTGTGACTACGACCCGTCTCATGGGCTGCTCCTTCCAGAGTGTCCGGTGACGATCAGGCGACCGCCGATTGCTTTGACAGACCCACTTTGAGATCCGCTGCCGCGTATATGGGCTCGCCATCGGCTTTCAGCCAGCCATCGGCAATGCCAAGCACCAGCCGTCCGCGCATCACGCGCTTGAAGTCGATGCCGTATTCCACCTTCTTGACCGAAGGGGTGACCATGCCCCTGAACTTGACCTCGCCGGTCGACAGCGCCATGCCCTTGCCCTGCTCGCCGAGCCAGCCGAGATAGAATCCCGTCAACTGCCACATCGCATCGAGGCCCAGGCACCCCGGCATGATCGGATTGCCGATGAAATGGCATGCGAAGAACCAGAGGTCAGGCTTGATGTCGAATTCAGCGCGGATGAAGCCCTTATCGAAGGCGCCGCCGGTCTCGCTGATCTCGGTGATGCGGTCGAACATCAGCATTGGCGGGTAGGGCAGCTGGGCATTGCCAGCCCCGAACAGCTCGCCGCGGGCGCAGGCCAGCAATTCTTCATAACCGTAGCTGGATTTCGTACCCGCCATCAATCTCGTCCCCGTAATCGTCCCGGGCGGTAGGGCGCCCTTGTCGTTGGTTTCCTAACACAATCTGTTTCAGGCCGGAAACCGGCGTTTGCGCTTAACCCGCCCGTCTGTCCGGGTCAATGCGCGCTATTGATCGTATTCAGCCGACAGAATATATGTCGGGAGGCATCCAGTTTCGGCCGATGACGTTTTTTTGCCACTCTGGGCGTGTGTTGGGGCAGAACTGTGAGCTTGGACGGACGGATGGATCTGGGCTGCCGGAAGGAAAATGTCGCTGTGGACAAGCGGGTTCGCGAAGCCGGGTTGAGGCCGACACGCCAGCGCATCGCGCTGGCCGATCTGCTTTTTGCCAAGGGCGACCGCCATCTTTCGGCCGAGGAATTGCATGAGGAGGCGATCGCCGCCGGCGTGCCGGTGTCACTGGCCACCGTCTACAATGCCCTGCACCAGTTCACTCAGGCCGGCCTTCTGCGCATCCTGGCCGTGGAAGGCTCTAAGACGTATTTCGACACCAACACCTCCGATCACCACCATTTCTACATCGAAGGTGAAAACAGGATCTTCGATATCGCCAGCGGTCCTGTCACGGTTTCCAACCTGCCGGAGCCCCCGGAAGGCATGGAGATCGCCAATGTCGATATCGTGGTGAGGCTGCGCCCCAAGCGCTGCGATTGATCGGCTCTTCATGAAATTCGTGGATTTGGCAGTCCGGCTGGAATGGGCCGCTATCGCGGTGGCTGCTCTGGCCTTTTATGCCATGGCAGGTTTTTCCTGGTGGCTGTTTGCCGTGCTCATTCTGGCGCCGGACGTGTCGATGCTGGGCTATCTCGCCGGACCCCGCGTCGGCGCCATCGCCTACAACGCCTTGCACATCTTGATTGTGCCGGTGTTGTTGGCGGTCGCCGGAAACCTATTCGGCAACGTGATGGTGACGGCGATCGCGCTGATCTGGACCGCTCATATCGCCATCGATCGCGCTCTGGGCTACGGCCTCAAGCTGTCGAGCGGCTTCCAAGATACCCATCTCGGTCGCATTGGACGCCAAGAAGGCTCTTGATCAGTTCTTGACGTGCTCGCCCGGATAGGCGCCCCAGACGACCGACTGCGGCAACCAGCCGGTATGGCCGTCGAAGGTCATTTCGCACCATTGGCCATCGCAGGTCTTGATCGTGCCCATGACCCCCGGCTCGATGATGGCGATGACGCTGGCGTCCTTTTGCGGGTCGTCGAGAAGGTTGATTCGGCCGCCCTTGCTGCGCTGCCAGGGTGCGACGATGGCCGTGCGGCGGCCTGAAAGCAGCGACTGGTTGATCCAGCCTTCCGAGCCGTCGGCGTCGCGCACGCGCCGCCAGGTATCGAATTCCTGGATGATTTCCATCGGCAGGCCGGCCTTCATGTACATCCAGTCGACGGAATAGTTGGCGCCGGGGCCGACGCGCGAGTTGACGCGTCCCGATTTCAGGCTGACGAACCGTGGCAGCGGCAGGCCGCTCGGCCCCAATGTGATGGTCTGCGCGGGGGCAGCCGCGCTCTGCGCCGCCACCACGGGGGAATAAAGGACAGCGCCGAGAATTGCTGCGCTGAGAGCCAGGCGAAGCGACGCGAAACCAGACACTTTCATTCCTTTCGGCGCCTGCCTATCGGTAACGGCGCCCCTTTTTCTTTGTCTTCGGCGGCACCGCTTGTTACATGAGTCACTGGCACCGCGACCGGCTTCCAGTTTCGCCTGTCTTGGTTAAAGAGGTCTCAACGAGATCGGGTTCGAGGAAACAATGGCAGGCAAAAAACGGCCTCTCGTCGTCATCACGCGCAAGCTGCCCGATCCGGTCGAGACCCGCATGCGCGAATTGTTCGACGCAAGGCTGAATGTCGAGGACAGGCCGATGACGCAGCCGGAGCTGGTTGCGGCGGTCAAGGAAGCCGACGTTCTGGTGCCGACGATTACCGATCATATCGACGCGGCGCTGATCGCGCAGGCCGGCGAGAACCTCAAGCTGATCGCCAATTTCGGCAATGGCGTCGACAAGATCGACGTCGAGGCTGCGGCGAAAAGGGGCATCACCGTCACCAACACGCCGAACGTGCTAACCGAAGATACCGCCGACATGACCATGGCGCTGATGCTGGCGCTGCCGCGGCGGCTGGCGGAAGGCGCCAATGTCCTAACCGGCGACAAGAAATGGGCCGGCTGGTCGCCGACCTGGATGCTCGGCCGGCGGATCTGGGGCAAACGGCTCGGCATCGTCGGCATGGGCCGCATCGGCACCGCTGTCGCCCGGCGGGCCAAGGCCTTCGGTCTTTCGATCCACTATCACAACCGCCATCGCGTGCTGCCGGCGGTCGAAGAGGGGCTGGAAGCGACCTATTGGGAAAGTCTCGATCAGATGTTGGCCCGCATGGACATCATCTCGGTCAATTGCCCGTCGACGCCGGCGACGTTTCACCTGCTTTCGGCGCGGCGGCTGGCGCTCATGCAACCCACGGCTTACATCGTCAACACGGCGCGCGGCGACATCATCGACGAGGAATCGCTGGTCAAGCTGATTCAGGACGGCAAGATCGCCGGCGCCGGCCTCGACGTCTACGAGCACGAGCCGGCGCTGAACGGTAAATTGCTGAAACTCGCCGCCAAGAACAAGGTCGTGCTGCTGCCGCATATGGGCTCGGCGACGCTCGAAGGCCGCATCGATATGGGCGAGAAGGTGATCATCAACATCCGCGCCTTCTTCGACGGCCACCGCCCGCCCGACCGTGTGCTGCCGCTGCGCACGTAGCGCCACCGCCGGCTCAAGCGATGGTGAGGGCGCCGTCGTCCGCGACTTTCACATTGCTGCTGCGGTAGCTCTCGAAAACATCGCGCCCGAGCTGCAATGCCATTGGCGTCTGCCAGCCCATCTCCCTGGCGACGATCAGTCCAAGCAGCAGGATCGCGTCCGGCTCGTGCAGCACCAGTGCCGCCGGCGCATAACCATTGTGGACGAGTTCAAGCAGCACGGCCGACGCCGACGACGAGCCGATCGTGCCCGGCAGGAACAGCACGCGCCCGGAAAGGTTTTCGCCATGCTGCGGGTGGCGGACATCGGCGATGCGGCCGGACTTCGGGTCGACGCCGCCCCAGAAACTGATCGGCGCGGTCAGCACCAGCGCCTCGCCCTCGCCGGCCCTGCCCGGCACCAGGATTTCGGCAGCGGCGCTCATGCGGCAATATCCGTAAACTTTGGCTTACCGGCTACGGCGCTTTCCACGCAGTCGACCAATGATCCGTAGAGAACCGAATATCCGGTATTGCCTGGCGCGTAATGCGCGAATTTTCCCGAATTGGTCATCAGGACGCCACCGGCAAGGTCGGGCAGGATCGGCGTCACCACCACGCATGTGTCGGCAACAATGATCACCCCGCTTGCTTCGAGCACTTTTCGCCGGCCGCTCTGTTCGAGCCCCGAAAGCACATGGCGTCCGGTGCAGGCGTAGATCGGCACGCTGAGCCGCCGCCCGGCGATCAGCCGCTCCAGCGCATCGAACTCGGCGGGCGACAGGTGCGGGCTGCCGATCGCCACCGCATCGATGGTTGTTGGTTTCGCTGCCGTCGAAAGACCTGCGCGGGCCTTCGCAATCATATCAGGTGTGACGCGGATCACCGTTTCCGGCGCGGTGCCGCCCAGAATGGTCTCGGCGTCGGGCGCTTCGGGCGTGACGCCGGCAATGTGGAAGAGACCGACCGCGCCCGACGATGCCGCCGCCGCGCCGAACGCCTTCAGCGCATCCTCGCCGGGATGGCGTGGCACGCCGATAACGACGCCGACGGCATTGCCGACCTCGCGGCCATAGAGGCTGCCCAGCACCGGCCACGCCACGTCCGAACCGAGGAATGAAGCGGCAAGCCTAGAGACGTCGAACACCAGCCGCGCCCGCCGGTTCTCGGCGCGGTGCAAGCCGTAGTCGGGCGCGCGACCCGTGATGGCGCAGGCGATGTCGAGGAAATCGCCATAACGGTTGGTGCGCGCGCCCAGCACCGAATTGCAGAACACCACGGCGTTGGATTCGCCCCAGGCGACGTCGCTTCCCAGCGCCGGTCGATGCCCGGCCTGATACGGCGCGCAGGTCCAGCTCTGCTCGCAGCCAAGCTTGCGGTAGGCGTCCATCATTCGCCGCGCCATGCCGCGCGCCGGCTCTTCGAGGCGGATGCGCGAGCAACCCATCAGGTCGAGCGCCCCGACATTGAGCGTCGACCGCACCGCGACACGCGCTTTGCCTTCGACCAGTTTCTCGGCGAACAGCGTGCCGGAATCGCCGTGATAGAGCGCACCATCGATATGTGCCGAGGCGATCGGGATCAGCCGCGGCGCGCCGAGCAGGCGGGCGCTATCGGCGACGATGCGCATCGCCATCGCTGCACCGTCCTGGCCGGAGGCGATTGCCTGTTCTTCAGGGCTGAGGGCGAGGCTCATGCAAGCACCTTGCGCATGGTGATCGAGGTCGGCCTGTCATAGCCCTTATGCGCGGTGCGCTCGGTTTCGCGAAAGCCGAGACGGGCAAAGGCTGCATGATTTGCGGTAAGCTCGATCCGCGTCTGCAGTTCGATGGCAGCCTTGCTGCGGCTACGGGCAAGAGCTTCGACAGCTTGCATCAACTGCTTGCCAATGCCTTGTCCCTGAAAGCCGGGCTCGACGGCGAGCTTTCCGACATAGAAGTCCTCGGTCCTCTCCAGCACGAAAACGCAGCCGACGATCCCGCCGTCTTTCAGCGCCAGGAACACTGTCTCCTGGCCGGCCTTCTGTTTCAGATTTTCGACATTCAGCAAATGCGCCGAGGATGGCGGGTCGATGACGCCGTCCATGGAGGCGAAGGCGCGCATGATCAGCACCAGCACCTCGTCCCAACGTTCGAAATCGGCGGGAAGCTGCATGATGAAAACGCCCGTGGACTGGTCCATGCGGTCAATTCTTCTTGTAGCGGATTGTGTCGAAGCGCGCCGTCAGCGCATCGTAAAGCAGCAATCTGCCAACCAGCGGTTCACCGATGCCGGTGATCAGCTTGATCGCCTCCATCGCCTGCAGCGTGCCGACGACGCCGGTCAGCGCGCCGACAACACCGGCGACGGCGCAGGACGGCACCAGTCCGGGCGGCGGCGCTTCGGGAAACAGATCGCGATATCCAGGGTTCTGCCTGCCGTCCGTCCCGGTCTCGAACGGCTTCAGCACCGTCAGCGAGCCATCGAAGCGTCCGACGGCACCGTGCACCAGCGGCCGTTTTTCCGCCGCACAGGCATCGGCCACGACATAGCGTGTTTCGAAATTGTCGGAGCCGTCGACGACGATGTCGTAGCCGGCAACAAGGGCAGGGGCGTTGTCCGCCGTCAGCCTGAAATCGTGCAGTTCGACGAAGACATTGGGATTGATGCGTGAGATCGCCGCTTTGGCGCTGTCGGTCTTGGCCATGCCGACCGCGTCGGTGTCGTGGATCACCTGCCTCTGCAGGTTTGACAACGAGACGCTGTCGTCATCGACGATGCCGAGCGTGCCGACGCCGGCGGCAGCGAGATATTCGAGTACCGGCGCGCCTAGCCCACCGGCACCGATGACCAGCACCCGCGCGCGTTTCAGCTTCTGCTGGCCGGCACCGCCGATTTCCGGCAGCACAATGTGGCGGGCATAGCGCTCGAGCTCTTCGTCGGTGAGGGCAGCAAGGATCATTGCCGGACCATATAGTGGCGCAAAAATCTTGTCAGTGGTCTTCGGTTGGCCCAACCGTACCGTGGTCGACCGTCAGGAATTGTGCACGTCCCTTGAGACTGGAAAACAGCGCCGCATCGGTTCCGGTCATGAACGCCTGGCAGTTCAGCTCTTCGAGGATCGAGAACAAGGCTGCGCGCCGGCCGCTGTCGAGGTGGGCGGCGATCTCGTCGAGCAGCAGGATCGGCGTCATCCCCGACATCTCACCGGTCAGCCGGGCGTGCGACAGGACAATGCCGACCAGCAGCGCCTTCTGCTCGCCGGTCGAGCACAGTTCGGCCGGCATCGCCTTCGGCCTATGCCGCACCAGCAGATCCGAACGGTGTGGGCCGTCGAGCGTGCGACCGGCGGCGCGGTCGCGGTCGCGGCCTTGGGCCAGCGCTGCGCGGAACCGCTCCTCGACATCGACGGCGGGCGAAGTGCTGACTTCGCTTTCCAGTTCGCCGGACAGGCTGATGTCGGCCTGCGGAAACGGTCCCGTGCTGGGCAGTCTGTCGATCATGGCGGTGAGCAGGCGCACCAGTTCGGCACGCGCCGCCGCAATCGCCACGCCGGTCTCGGCCATTTGCGTCTCGATCGCATCGAACCAGGCGCCGTCACGTGACCCCTCCGTAAGCAATCGATTACGGCCACGCATCGCCTTTTCATAGTCGAGCGCGCGCTGGCCATGCTGGGGGTCGATCGCCAGCACCAGCCGGTCGAGAAAGCGGCGGCGGTCGGCGGCAGGTCCGGGGAACAGGCCGTCCATAGCCGGCGTCAGCCAGACGACGCGCAGCCATTCCAGCATGTCTTCGGCCGATCGTGCCGGGGCGCCATTGATGCGCACCCGCCGGCCGCCCTCGCCGGCGGTGTCGCCACCTGCAATGCCGGTGCCGATTTCGACCTGTCCGTCCGGCCCGTCGATCTGGGCGTGCAGTGCAAAGCCGCCGTCGCCACCTTCGCGCGCCACGTCGGCGTAAGGCGCGCGGCGCAGGCCGCGCCCCGGTGTCAGCAGGGAAATCGCTTCCAGGAGGTTGGTCTTGCCGGCGCCGTTGTCACCGGAAAACACCACCGCGCCAGGACCAAGGTCGATCGACAGCGCCGCATAGTTGCGGAAATTGGTAAGTGTAAGCTTACTTATATGGGTTTGCCCGGGCAACCGCTATCCGCCTGTCGAAGTCGCCGCAATCATTCTCGCAGTCGCACATTGTCGCGGAGCCGGACTAGAGCGCCGCAGTGCGGCTACACCCGCATGGGCATCAGCACGTAAAGCGCTGTCTCGTCGGCCATGTCGTGGATCAGCGTCGGCGAGCCGGCATCCGCCAGCATGAATTTTGCCTCGGTGCCGGTCAATTGCGCGGCGACGTCGAGCAGGTACTTGGCATTAAAGCCGATTTCGATCGGATCCGACGAATAGTCTGCGGCTAGTTCCTCGGTGGCGCTGCCCGAATCCGGATTGTTGACGGCGAGCGTGACCTGTCCCTCGGTGATCGAAAGCTTTACCGCCCGGCCGCGTTCGGAGGAAATGGTCGAGACACGGTCGACGGCGGCGGCAAAGCTCTGCCGGTCGATGATCAGCTTCTTGTCGTTGCCGGTCGGGATGACCCGCTGATAGTCGGGGAAGGTGCCGTCGATCAGCTTAGAGGTCAAAACCACGCTGCCGATGGTGAAGCGGATCTTGGTGTCGGACAATTCGGTGGTCACCGCGACATCAGGGTCGTCGACCAGCTTCTGCAACTCGCTGACTGTCTTGCGTGGAATGATGATGCCGGGCATGCCCTCGGACCCTGCCGGCGCGTCGATCTCGGCGCGCGCCAGCCGATGGCCGTCGGTCGCCACCGAGCGCAGCTTCAGCTTGCCGCCGGTCTCGTGGGTGTGCAGGTAGATGCCGTTCAGATAGTAGCGCGTCTCTTCGGTGGAGATGGCGAACTGGGTCTTCTCGATCAGGCCTTTCAACGCCACCGAATCGAGCCGGAAGATGTGCGAAAAGGATCCGGCCGAAAGCTCCGGGAAATCGGATTGCGGCAGGCACTGGAGACGAAAGCTCGAACGGCCCGACGTCACCGTCATGGCGTTGCCGTCCTCGTCGGTCTTCAGCATGACCTCCGCTCCTTCGGCCAGCTTGCGCACGATGTCGTAGAGCAGATGCGCCGGAACCGTGGTCGCGCCACCGCGCTCGACCTTGGCGGGCGTGGCTTCGGTCACCTCCAGATCGAGATCGGTTGCCTTCATTTCAAGGCTGGCGCCCTCGGCGCTGAGCAGCACGTTCGACAGGATCGGTATGGTGTTGCGCCGCTCGACCACGCGATGAACGTGGTTGAGAGACTTCAGGAGATTTGACCGTTCCAGGATAACACGCATGACGAAACAGGCTCGCTTGAATGAATGAACGGGTCACCAGTGGGCGGCGCCCCGCGAAAGGTCTGAACAGGCTCAGAATCTGTACAAACTGACAGGAAAAAGCCAGCAAACGCAAGCCCGCGCCACCGGTTCACACCGGTTACGCGGCCTTTCTGGGGATAAAGCCGGCGGAGTTCGCAGGCAGGCGTTTTCAGGCCTGGTCGTTGATCAGCCTTCTCAGCAGTTCGAGTTCCTGCGCCAGCGTGTTGTCGACGCCGGACAGATCCTCGATCTTGCGCACGGCGTGCAGCACCGTCGTGTGGTCGCGGCCGCCGAAACGCCTTCCGATCTCCGGCAGCGAGCGCGGCGTCATAACCTTCGACAGATACATGGCGACCTGGCGCGGCTTGACGATGGTGCGCGTGCGCCGGTTGGACAGAAGCTCGGTCTTCGACACATTGTAGTGGCGCGCGACGATGCGCTGGATGTCCTCGATGCGCACCCGTTTCGGCTCGCCCGAACGATAGATATGGCCGAGGATCTCGTCGATGCGATCGATGGTGATCTGCGGCTCGAACGATTGACGGAACAGAAGCTGGTTGAACGCACCTTCGAGTTCGCGGCCGCTGCCGGTCACCGTGCGGGCGACATGGTTGAGGATCTCCTCCGAAATATCGAGCGACGCATCGTCCACCTTTGCGGTGGCGAGACGCAGCTTCAGCATGCCGATGCGCATGGCGAAATCCGGCGCCGACATTTCCAGCGCGACACCGCCATTGAGGCGCGAGCGGACACGGGGTTCCAGGGATTCCAGCTCCGACGGCGGCCGGTCGGCGGCAACCACCACCTGCTTGGCGCTGTCGAGCAGCATGTTGATGAGATGGCAGAATTCATGCTGGATCGACTTGCCTTGCAGGAACTGCATGTCGTCGATGATCAGCAGGTCGATGTCGCGCAGTTGTTCTTTCAGCGTCAGCGCGTTGTTGTCGCGGATCGCGGTGGCGAAGCGCCACATGAAATATTCGGCCGTCAGATAGACGACGCGCGATTTCGGGTTCTGCTTCAGGGATTCGGCCGCGATCGCCTGCAACAGGTGGGTCTTGCCGAGCCCGACCGTCGCATGAAGGAAGAGCGGATTGAAGCGCACCGCGCTCGACTGCGATTCCGCCACCGCCTTGGCCGCGGCGAAAGCCACTCGGTTCGACGGACCTTCGATGAAGGAGCCGAACGTATAGCGTGGGTCGAGCGGCGAACCGAGCACATTGTGCCGGAACTCGCTTTCGATCGGCGTGCCCGGGCGCGGTGCCGGTGCCCGCTCCACGCGGCCGGGACCAACAGTGCCGGCGGCGAGCGCCGTTTGCGTCTGCCGGGTCATCTTGCGTGCTGGGACCACTTCGGGCTCCACGCCGTTGCGTGCCGGACGGGTCGCGGTGCGCACGACGATCTCGATCTTGAGCACTTCCGGGTCTTCGTGCTTCCACAGCTCGGCGATGAGGTCGAGATAGTGGCCGTTGATCCACGAGCGCAGGAAGGCCGTGGGCACGGAGATGCGAACAATGCCCCGGGATGCCTCGGCAACTTTCATCCGACCGAACCAGCTCGAATAGACCTCGGTTCCCAGGCGCGCCTTCAACTGGGTCTTGACCCGATCGAACTTTTGTTCCGCGTCGCTGGAAGCCGCCATGTCGTGCCCTCCGACTAGAGTTCCAGGAAATGGGAGGTCACCCGTAAGCTCCCGCTCGATGCCGCTCTGCATGATCCGCGTTCCTTGTTCTTTTTGTACCTGTTTCAGCCGGGGATGCGCCTCCTGCATCCGTATGTCCGGCCACCGTTCATTCGCTACAACACCATCGCCGCCGCCGGCGGATGAATGTTGCCTCGTCACCAAGGGACCGGCACCGGCGCCTGAGCCAGTCCGTCTTGACCGGGTCCGGGCAATGCATCGCCGTCCGGCGAAAACGCCGGCGCCGCTGACCTGCCATGTAACAATTACGCCAGTCCCCTAACCCACATCGAAAAAGACAAACCAAGCCCGTGCGCGGAATTGCTCCACGTCATGAATTCTGCCATTTTGTGCTGGCCGATTCAGGCTGGGTTGAGGGCCAATGGCCCGTCCCTTTCGATGGATGGACATTACCGAAATCGCTGTGGATAGGGCAAGGCCATGACTAACGGATTTTTAAGGAATCTGGTTAGTGGAGACGGGTTGAGCCCCGATGCTGCAACTGCACATTTTGACAAAGCCATTGTGATTCAAACCCTTTTCCGGCGAATGTGAAAAAGGCCACACGGCGCGAAATTTTCTGAAATATTTCGCTTGACAGCTACTTGTCCCCGATCGCCCGCGGTCGATGTGAACAAGCTGTGGATGACCATCAGCAAGTATTTGAAAAATAAAGGTAATTTGTGACAGCCAAATTTATTGGCAACGCCAGTTTCGGCGGATCGGAGCGCTCGCGGACATGTATGTGCCGGCAAAGCATTCCGAGCTTTGAAATCCAAGTCGAGTTCGTTTTGCGGGCGTTCTTTTTTAAGTACTTGCCGGCAAACGAAAAAACCCGGCGTGATCCGCCGGGTTCGAAGAACGCAAGTTCAGGAAAGCTATTTCAGGCCGACAGGACTTTGAGCCGGTGAGCCAGGCGCGACACCTTGCGGGACGCCGTATTCTTGTGAATCACGCCCTTGGTCGCGGCGCGCATCAATTCCGGCTCGGCGGTCTTGAAGGCGGCCAGCGCGGCAACCTTGTCGCCGGCGGCGAGCGCCTCTTCGACCTGACGGACGTAGGTGCGCACGCGCGAGCGGCGGTTCTTGTTGATCGCCGCGCGACGGACGATCTTGCGCGTTGCCTTTTTGGCCGAGGAGGTATTGGCCATGATGCCTCTCTTCTGATCTGGTGGGCGCATGCGGGATGCCGCAGGGCGCAAAAAACAAACGGGCAGCCACAGGGCCGCCTCGGTTGGAGCGGCTTATAGTTCAGCTTTTCCGGCGCGTCAACGCTGTCTGGCCTTCTTTTTGGTGATCCTAAAGCGCGTCGCGTTTGAACGGATTTAGGCGACGCGCTTTAGGTCTTTGTTCTATGCATGTCGTTCTCCCAAAACCGGGGCCACTTTTGGGCGACATGCATCAGCGGTTGGTGAAATTCGGCTTCCGCTTCTCGGCAAAGGCCGCCATGCCTTCCTTCTGGTCGTCCAGCGCAAACAGCGAGTGAAACAGGCGGCGCTCGAACCGCAGCCCCTCGGCAAGGGTCGTTTCAAAGGCGCGGTTGACGGCTTCTTTTGTCATCATCACCGACGGCAGCGAAAAATCGGCGATCTTGGCGGCCGCCTTCAGCGCCTCCTCGACAAGGTCGCCGGCCGGCACGACCCGCGACACGAGGCCACAACGCTCGGCCTCCGCGGCATCCATCATCCGTCCGGTCAGGCACATGTCCATGGCCTTCGACTTGCCGACGAAGCGGGTGAGCCGTTGCGATCCGCCCATGCCGGGCATGACACCGAGCGTGATCTCGGGCTGGCCGAACCTGGCGGTATCGGCGGCGATGATGAAATCGCACATCATCGCCAGTTCGCAGCCGCCACCGAGCGCATAACCGGCGACCGCCGCGATAACGGGCTTTCGCGCCCGCGTGAACTCTTCCCAGCCGACAAAAAAGTCCTGCACATAGGCATCGACATAGGAAATTGCCTGCATTTCCTTGATGTCGGCGCCCGCGGCAAAGGCTTTTTCGGAACCGGTGATGACCATGGCGCCGATAGCGGTGTCTGCGCCGAAGGCGCTCACGGCCGCAACCAATTCCGCCAAAACCTGCGAATTCAGCGCGTTGAGCGCCTTCGGCCGGTTCAGCGTGATCAGCCCGACCTTGCCGCGTGTTTCCACGATGATCGTTTCATAGGCCATGACTGGGTCTCCTCCTTGGTTCACACCTGACAGGTCCGGCAAAAGAAAGTCGAGCGCCCGCTCTGCACGATGCGCTCTATGTGGCCACCGCAGCCGGGCGTGGGGCAGGGCTCGCCTTCGCGATCGTAGACGGCGAAGGAATGCTGGAAATAGCCGAGCGACCCGTCCGCGTGCACATAGTCGCGCAATGACGACCCGCCGGCCGCGATCGCATCGGCAATGACCGAGCGGATCGCATCAGCCAGGCGCTCGCTCTGCGCTTTGGCTTTCTTGCCAGGTTTCGCCATCGTCCCTGCCTCGCGCAATGGCGACAGGCCGGCGCGCCACAGCGCCTCCGACACATAGATATTGCCGAGCCCGGCGATCAGCCGCTGGTCGAGGAGGGCGGCCTTCAACGGCGATCTTCGGCCCTTCAGCAGCGAGGCGAGCAGGGCGCCGTCCAGTGTGTTGCCGGTCGGCTCGACGCCCAGTCCATTCAGCATCGGATGGCTATCGGGCTCGCCTTCCGCAAACAGCATGAAACCGAAGCGGCGTGGGTCGTTGAAGATCACGCGGGATTGGGCACCTTCGGGAGAGGCGACATGGAACACGACATGATCATGAGTGGTGCTCTTCGAGCGCTCGTGCTGGAACTCGCCTGGTATCTCGCTGCCATCGGATGTTTCGATGCGGAACGAGCCCGACATGCCGAGGTGGCAGATCAGCACCGGGCCGCCTTCCACATGCACGACAAGATATTTGGCCCGGCGGCTGAGCGCCGCAATGGTCTTGCCGGTCAGCCGTTCGGAAAATTTTGCGGGAAACGGAAAGCGCAGGTCGGGGCGCCGTGCCTCGACGCTGATGATGCGGGCACCTTCCAGAACCGGTTGCAGGCCGCGCCGGACCGTTTCGACCTCAGGCAACTCAGGCATGGCCGCCGATCGTGGCATGGAAGGAAGCGCCGTGCCGGCCGCGTGCCAGCCCGAGATGTTCGGCCACGGTTTCACCGATATCGGCGAAGGTGGTCCTGAGGCCAATGTCGCCGCCTTTGAGCCCCGGCCCGGTGCCGATCACCGGAATGCGCTCGCGCGTGTGGTCGGTGCCGCGCCAGGTCGGATCGTTGCCATGGTCCGCGGTCAGGATGAGAAGGTCGCCGTGGCGCAGTTTTGCCAGCGCTTCAGGCAGGCGCCGGTCGAAGGCTTCGAGCGCCGCCGCATAGCCGGCAACGTCGCGCCGATGGCCGAACTCGGTGTCGAAATCGACGAAATTGGCAAACACCAGATCGCCGTCGCCGGCGTCGTCCATCGCGCCCAGCGCCTCATCGAACATCGCCATGTTGCCCGGAGCCTTGCGCACTTCCGAAATTCCGCGATGGGCGAAGATGTCGCCGATCTTGCCGACCGCGATGACCCGGCTGCCGCGCGCGGTCAGCCGGTCGAGCAGCGTCGGTTCCGGCGGCGGCACGGCGTAGTCGTGGCGGTTGTACGTCCGCTCGAAGGTGGCGACGGTTTCGCCCAGGAACGGCCGCGCGATCACCCGGCCGATTTTCAGCGGGTCGACAAGCCTGCGCACCACCTGGCAGAATTCATAGAGCCGCTCAAGGCCGAAATGCACTTCATGCGCGGCGATCTGCAGGACGGAGTCGACCGAGGTGTAGCAGATCGGCTTGCCGGTGCGGATATGCTCCTCACCGAACCGCTCGATGACCTCGGTGCCCGCCGCATGGCAATTGCCGAGAATGCCCGGCACGTTGCCTTCCCTGATCATCGCCGCTGTCAGCTCGGCTGGAAAGGCCGGCACGGTGTCCGGGAAGTAGCCCCAGTCGAAGCGCACCGGCAAGGCGGCGATTTCCCAGTGACCCGATGGCGTGTCCTTGCCGCTCGAAACCTCTTGCGCCGCGCCGTGGAAGGCGGAGGCAAGAGGGGCCTTGCCTTTGCTGTCGAACTTGAAGCCCGTCGCGGTTTCGGCCGCATGGCCGAGACCGAGGGAGAGCATGTTGGGCACGAAAAGCGGTCCGCTGCGAAGGCCATCGCGGTCGCCACGGCCTTGCGCGCAGGCTTCGGCGATATGTCCGAACGTGTTGGAGCCGGCGTCGCCATAGGCTTCGGCATCGGCGGCGCCGCCGATGCCGAAAGAATCGAGAACGAAGAGGAAAGCGCGCGCCATTGGAGGGTTCATCGTTGCCTGTCTGTTGGCCCAGACATAGGGTTCCGCACCGCCATTGGCAATTCGGAAACCAAACCGCAACGGCTTGGCGCGATAGTCGGGACGTGGCCAAATGGCGGCATGGGCAGGGATCGATGAGACGGGCGGCAAATTTCGGCAAGAAGCCTGCCTGGAAGGCGTTCGCGGCCGTCCTGACGCTGCTTGGCGCCTCCTGGCCGAACGCCGCACGCGCCGACTGGCGCGATGACATCGGCACGTTCCGCATCGGCATCGTCGCCGAACCCGGCGCCGGCAACACCGTTCCGGGTCTGGCACTGCTGACGGACGCCTATACCAAGGCGCTTGGCATGAAGGTCGAATTTGTCGTTGCCCGCGACTATGCCGCGCTGATCGAGGCCCAGGCCAATGCCCGCATCGAATACGCCATCTATTCGGCAACCGCCTACGCCACCGCCTCGCAGCGCTGCGGCTGCGTCGAACCGCTCGTGGCGCCGGTCGATGCCGACGGTGCCATCGGCATCCGCTCCGTCTTGCTGACGCGGGACGGCAAGGTTGCCGATTTGGCCGCGATGAAGGATCACCGGATCGCCATGGCGCCGGCTGACAGCATTGGCGGTTCCCTTTTGCCGCTTGCCGGGCTGACGGCCGAAGGTGTCGGGATCACCGAAGATGCGCCGTTTCTGACCCATGCCGAATCGGCTGCTGCTGCCGAAGCGATGCTGGTCGACGGCCAGGCCGATGCCTTGTTTGGCTGGGAGACCGCCACGGCGGACGGCCAGCCGACCATACCCGGCAACCAGCCAGCTGACCCGGATGGCACCATGGCGAGACTGGAGGCGGCGGGAATATCACAGTCAGCGCTTCAGGTCATATGGACGTCCGGCCTGCTGCGATATGGCCCCCATGCCGTCCGCAGCGAGCTTGACCCCGAGGCCAAGCGTCGGCTCACCATCTTCCTCACCAATCTCAGATCGCTGTCGCCAGACGTCTACGATCTCCTGGAAACGAAACATTCCGGAGGGTTCACCGTCGCCGGTCCGCAGGATTATGCGATGGCCGCAGCCATCGTGCACCTGGTGTCAGGCGACGGTCAGTAGGCCATTGATCCCAAGCCGAAGGTTCGCTTCAGGGCCTGTCATTTCGAAAGAGCGCGTCGCGCGTTTGAAGCAAGCCGTGCGACCGAAATTGCTTCAGCAGTCGCTGCAAGGGATCGTCAGGGCTCGGCGGGGGCTGAAATAAAAGGTTTCACTCATCTTTATGTTGTCGAAGGCCGAGGTCAATCCAACCCGTTCTTCTTGGTCTTGCGACCAGGTGACGATCGGCTTGTATGCGAGAGTGGTTTGAACGCGAATGAGGAAGGTTCCAGCGATCTTGACCGTTGCCGGAACGGTCGTGGTGCTGTCCTTGGCGGCGTCGACGCTATAGGTGCCATTGACCACTTTCCACGACCACGCCACCTGCACCTTCGGCGTCGGATCGGTGGAGATCTGTATGGCAGTGATGATGATATCGGGGACTGAGCGATTGTAGGGCCGAAGCGTGGAATTGCCAATCTTCATGATGGCGGTCAGATCTGCCTTGACGACCGACGTCTGCTGCGCAACGAGGTCACCTACCATGGAGCTGATGCGGCTGACTTTCTTGCTGGTCTCGAAACCCTGCGAGGCCTCCATGGTCACGAAATACATGACAAACAGAAGTGGCACGATCAGGGCAAACTCGACGGCCGCGACACCGCGGCGATCGGGAAAAAACCGCATCGCTCTCTTCCATGTGAGTGAAATCCGCGAATGCGCCCCCGCACGATACATGCTTCTACCCTCTTTTGCTGACGCAACAGCGCAGTTTTCAGTTGTTGAACGGCTCGTTTTGCCAGGTCACCGATGCGAAATGCAGCGTTTTTCCGCCTTCAATGTTGGCCATCGAACTGGCCATGAAATCTGTCATGACCGGCCATTTGTAAAAAACCCGCAGCATGTTCTTCGATTCCGCCAAACCTGTCTGGACCTGAAAAGTCGTATCCGTCGTGCCGGTCAGTACAATGTCTGCGCCTGAAATCTTGAAGCCAGCCTTGGCCGCGTCGTCAAAGGTCGGGAACGCCCGCAGATCCACCAGCAAACCGGGGCAATTCTTGGCGACAATGATCTCCAGTCTGGCGCAGATCATGTCCTTCAGCTTGTTTCCCGTCACATCGGCCTGTCTTAGCTGGCCAGTACGCAGCTGACGGGCGATATCGTCGGTGATGTTGGTCATCACTTCTTGCCCGCCAAATGAGATGCAGCTCTCCAGGATGGCGAAGACGAGAAGTGCAAACGGCAAAGCAAGCATCGCAAATTCGACTGCCGTGCTGCCGCGCCGATCACCAAGGAAGCGCGTCCGCCCTGCCTTGCCCTTGCCGATTTCGGGTTTTGGGTCCCAGCTCATTCCCGTCCCTGCCAATCCTGATGCGGTATCGGCCGGAACATTAGCGAAAACCCATTGAGGTCCGGTTTGGATGACCGTTAAATTCTGCGAGATGGCGTTAACCGCCCGCTAACCGCAGCGGCATGTTCAGCAAGGGAGGCGGCGTTGCCGGGAAAAACAGATGGCCCTGATCGCCTACTGGCCGGCGCTCATCTCGGCTTCGGAGTTTTTCTCGGCGTCACTCTTGAAGGAGCTCTCGCAATAGGGCGTGCAGGACATGGTTTGTATCTGGGCACGTCTGTAGATACGCACCGATGACGCGGCCTGCCGCACCACGGTGACCTGCTCGTCGATGATCGGGCTGCCGTCCTGGTCGAGAACGACCAGGTTGGTGACGCCGAACCCTTTACCCGTCAATACGATTGTCGACGCATCCTGTACGGCGGCGTCGGCGATCGCCGGATTGCCGACAACGATCGTGTCGGCGGCGCGCGTCAACTTGACGATCTTCGCCTGGTTCATGGTGACTTCGATGCCGGCTCCAGCCTTGGCGGGCACGATGAAAGTCGGCGCAACGAGAAACGCGGCAATCAGAAATAATGATCTCGACCCGGTCATTGAGGCGCTCCCACGGCAGCAAACTGTTCAACGGAACATGAACGAGATTGGTGAACCAACGGTTAAGTTGACGACCGGCGCGGTGGCGCCTGCATCGAGCTGCTCGCATTTGATAAAGCAGACAGCATTCCGACAACCCGGCAGCTGCGCCTTTCCAGGCCTTTTTCCGGCGGTCAGTCCATCACCCTATGTTTAGCTCACGGTTAACCACGCAAGCTGTTGGGCACCGGAAAGGAATCGGTAATCCTGTTTCTTAAGCCGATCGAAAGAGCTTCTCCCTAGATTGGCAGCATCCGATCAACCACCAAACAGAAGTTGACGGAAGTGCTGTAACACGTGGAGTAGGAGCTCTCAAATGTCTAACCTCATCGCACGTTTTGTGAAGGACGAATCCGGCGCGACCGCCATCGAATACGGTCTGATCGCCGCTCTCATTGCGCTCGCCATCATGGTCGGCGCTGGCTCGCTCGGCAACGCCCTGAACAACAAGTTCACGGCCATCGCTTCGGCGGTGAATAACTCTAACTAACGATATCTGGTCGTTATTTCAGAACAAGGGCCGCCTCACTGGCGGCCCTTATTCCGTGTTATGACCACTTTGAATTCTTGGCATCACCAATCGTTAATCGAGCCTGCCTAGACTGAGGCCAGGTATAATTTCACATAGGCGCCGTGCCCATGCTTGAAGCTCTGATTTTCGTTGTCTTTCCGTTTTGCATGCTTTTTGCCGCGATCTCCGACACGCTGTCGATGACGATCGCCAATCGCGTGCCGGTCCTGCTTTTGGCTGTTTTTGCCCTGGTCGCGCCACTGACGGGTATGGACTGGGCAACCTATGGCTGGCATTTCGCCGCTGGCGGTCTGGTGCTGGCGGTGACATTCGGTCTCTTTGCGCTCGGCGGCATGGGCGGCGGCGACGCCAAGCTGCTGGCTGCCACTGCCGTTTGGATGGGGCTCAACATCCACCTTGTCGAATATCTCGTCTTTTCGACATTCATAGGCGGTCTGCTGACGCTCGCCATCCTCGTCTATCGGAAATCGCCGCTGGCGGCCTATACGAGCCACAATGCGTTCCTGCGCCACTTCGCCGACGACGCTGGCGGCGTCCCCTATGGCATCGCGCTCGGCATAGGCGGGCTGATTGCCTATCCCGATTCGCCATTGATGGTGTGGGCGCTGGCAAGGTTGGCCGCCTAGTTTTTCTGACCTAGTCCTGTTTGAAATATTGTCTTAGGGAGGGGCGGCTTGGCCGCCTCTCCCGTTTGCGGGAACCGGTTCCGTCTAATTTATGTAAACCTTAAATTAATCACGATCGTAAGCACTGCATTAACCTTGTTTTGACGATTGCCGCTGCAAAGTCCGACCTGGCCAGGTGGTTTGCCAAAAAAGGCGAGGGTTCGGACAGATGCCAGCATCCCGACTGATCATTCTGAGCGTGGCGGTGGCCGCGGCAGGTGGCGCAGGATATGTTGCGAAAAAAATGGTGGTGGCTCCGCCGCCTCAGGTCGTTGTCGGTGCCCCGCAGGCACCGGCGATCGCGTTGCAGGATGTGCTTGTCCTTTCCGGCGACGTTGCCATGGGCAGCCAGCTTGAGAACAATATCGACTGGGAGTCCTGGCCGGCCAACGGCATCAACGCAAACTTCATCACTCGCGCTGCCGAGCCCGAGGCGCTAGAGAAGCTGAAAGGCTCCGTCGCCCGCGTGGCGATGTACACTGGCGAACCGTTGCGGCGCTCCAAGCTGATCGGCGAGGGGCAAAGCTTCATGTCGTCGATCCTGCCCAGCGGCATGCGTGCCGTCGCTACGGCGATCTCGGCCGATACTTCGGCAGGCGGCTTCATTCTTCCCAACGATTTTGTCGACGTCATTATGACCCGCAGGTCCGACGTCAGCGGCGGCAGCGGGTTTACGACCGAGACCATCCTCAAGAACATCCGCGTCCTGGCGATCGATCAGACCATCCAGGAGGACGAGGAAGGCAAGAAGACCAGGGTCGGCCAGACCGCCACGCTGGAGCTGACGCCGCAGCAGGCGGAGATCATCACTGTCGCCCAGCAGATGGCGGATCGCCTGACTCTGGCGCTGCGGTCAATCACGGACAACCAGGAAAAGAGCTCGGATGAGGCCGACTACCTCGTTTCCGGCAATGGGCGGCGCGGAACGGTGCGGTTGATCAAGTCGGGCGAAGTTTCCGAAGTGGGGGCAAGGAAATGAAGCTAAACGACAAACTGCCTGTCACGATGGTTGCAGCAATTGGCCTGCTTCTGTTCGGAGTGAATGCGCATGGCCTCGTCGAGGCGAGGGCCGCCGGCAAGAATGCCCAGGTGTCGGCTTCAGCCGCCACCCAGCGCGTCAAGCTTGGCCTCAACAAGTCGGTGGTCATCGACCTGCCAAGTGATGCCTATGACATCCTGGTCGCCAACCCGGCGGTCGCCGATGCGGTGACCCGCACAGCAAGGCGCATCTACCTGTTCGGCAAGTCCGTGGGCGAGACCAACATCTTCGTCTTTGGCCCCAATGGCGAACAGATCGTCAGCCTGGACCTGGCCGTCGAACGCGACGTTGCCGGCCTGGAAGACTACCTCAGGCGTTTCCTTCCGACGGCGCAGATCAAGGTCGAGTTGCTGAACGACAACGTCGTCCTGACCGGAACCGTGGACACGCCGCTGGACGCCAAGCGCGCCGTCGATCTCGCGACCATCTTCGTGTCCGGCGGTGAGGCGACCACGGGACAGTATTCACAGACGGCGGCCGGCGGTTCGGCCAATGGCGGCGTCGACATAAACAATCCGGATTCCGAGCGTCGTACCAGCAAGATCGTCAACCTGTTGCAGATCATCGGCGACGATCAGGTGACGCTGAAGGTGACCGTTGCGGAAGTCAGCCGCTCGGTGATGAAGCAGCTCGGCGTCAATCTGATCGGAAACGGCAGCATCAACGGCATCAGCGCCGGCGCGATAAGCTCGCCGCCTTTCGGGTTGGGCAAACCGATTTCGCAGCTTTCCAACATGGCGTTGGGCAGTGCCGGCGGCAACGGGCTGCAAGCTTACATCAATGCAATGGAACAAAGCGGCGTCATGAAGACGCTGGCGGAACCGACGCTTACGGCGGTCTCGGGCGAGAAGGCAACCTTCAAGGCAGGCGGCCAGTATAACCTCATCACCCAACGCACAGGCACCGGACCTGTCACGTATACGAACACGAAAATCGAATATGGCATTGGCCTCGAGTTTCAGCCCGTGGTGTTGTCGGCTGGCCGCATCAGTCTCAAGGTCAGGACGTCGGTCTCGGAGCCAACCACCGAAGGCGCCACCACGCTTGAAGCCAGCGGGGGCTTGCCCGGAACCAGCCTGCTTTCGATCCGCAAGAGACTTGCCGACACGACGGTCGAGTTACCCTCCGGCGGCTCGATGATGATTGCGGGATTGGTCCGTGACGACGTTCGTCAGGCTGTGTCGGCACTACCGGGCCTCGGCAAGATACCGGTGCTTGGCACACTCTTCCGCAGCAAGGATTTCATACGCAACGAAAGCGAACTCGTCGTCATCATCACGCCCTACCTGGCGCGACCGGTGGCCCGCAATGATCTGGCCAAGCCGGACGACAATTTCAATGCGCCGAGTGATGGCGCCGGCATGTTCCTCGGCCGCGTCAATCGCGTCTACGGCACAATGCAGACCGACAAGCCCAACGGCCGTTATCACGGCGTTGTCGGCTTCATCTACAAGTAAGCGGGGAAGCGGACATGTCTCAGTCAGCATCAAAGGCAATGACGATCGCCGCAACGGTACGATCCAACCGCGAGCGCATCTTCCGGTCGGCCGTTCCGATCCTGGCGATCGCGGTCGCTGCGTCACTCGCCGGTTGCGCCAGTCTCAGGCGCGACAGCATCACGGTTGGTGCAATTCCGGACGACTATCGCACCACGCACCCGATCGTCATCGCGGAGAAGAACGAGAAGATCGACCTTCCGGTCGGCGCCGGCGATCGCGGCATGACCGGCTTCCAGCGCGACACGCTTCTGGGTTTCCTGGACGGCTACGACAAGAGCGCCGCCCCATCGTTGACGATCGCAGTTCCGGTTGGCTCCGCCAATGAGCTCGCGGCGACGGCGGCTGGACGTGACTTCGCCAGGCTGGCGGTGGCCAGCGGCATCAGCCGCAACCGGATCGTGATGACCACTTATCAGTCAGCTTCGGTCGAGGCCTCGGCCCCGGTCCGTGTTGCCTATATCTCGACGAAAGCCCAGACCGACAAATGCGGGCGCTGGCCCGAGGACATGCTGCAGTCGTCGGAAAACAAGCACTATGCCGATTATGGCTGCTCGTATCAGAACAACCTTGCCGCCCAGATGGCCAATCCGGCCGACCTGCTTGGGCCGCGCAAGCAGACGCCCATCGACGCTGAGAGGCGTGGGGTCGTCATCGACGGATATCGAAAGGCCCCATTCTACTCGCCGGTTCCCTCAACAGAAGTCGACTATTGATCGATCGCAGTCTGGAGCACGCGGACATGAGCAATCTGGCCTACGAGACCCCATCCGACAGCGGCGACACGTCGCAACAGGACATCGCCGCGATGCAGGCGCTGCGGCCGATCCCGCGCATCTCGATCCAGGCATTTTGCGAGACCGAAGGTGTCGCCAATCCCATCGAGCGCGCTGGCGAGGATCGCCGCATGGCGAAGGCGCATCTGAAGGTCCATATGGGCGGCGTCGCCACCGCGGTCGAGTTCTACCAGTCGGCGCCGACGCCGAACCTGATCCTGCTGGAATCGCGCAGCGAGCCCAAACAATTGCTGGAGCAGCTCGCCCAGCTCTCCGAATATTGCGATCCGACATCGAAGGTCGTGGTGATCGGCCACTATAATGATGTCGGCCTTTACCGCGAACTTATCCGCTCCGGCATTTCCGAATATGTCATCGCACCGGTGTCGATGGCTGACATCGTCAGCGTGGTCTCATCGATCTTCGTCGATCCGGAAGCCGAGCCGATCGGCCGCTCGATCGCCTTCGTCGGCGCCAAGGGCGGCGTCGGCTCATCGACCATTGCCCACAATGTGGCCTGGGCGATGTCGTCGCTGTTCAAGTCCGAAGTGGTCGTCGCCGATCTCGACCTGGCTTTCGGCACGGCCAACATCAATTTCGATCAGGATCCGGCACAAGGCATTGCCGAGGCGGTGTTTTCACCCGAACGCGTCGACGAGGTCTATCTCGACCGGCTGCTGGCACAGTGCTCCGAACACCTGTCGTTGCTTGCAGCACCCTCCACGCTGGAACGGGTGTACGATTTTGATCCCGACGCTTTTGCCCAGCTTATCGACGTGGCCCAGCGCAGCGTGCCGCTGCTGGTGCTCGATGTCCCGCATGTCTGGACAGGCTGGACCAAGAACACCCTGATCAAGGCCGACGAGATCGTCATCACGGCAACCCCGGAACTGGCCAATCTGCGCAACACCAAGAACCTTGTCGACATGCTGAAACGGCTTCGCCCCAACGACCCGCCGCCCAAGCTGATCATCAACCAGGCAGGCATGCCAAAGCGGCCCGAGATTGCGTCGTCGGACTTCGCCGAACCGCTTGGCATCTCGCCGGTGTCGGTCATCGCTTTTGATCCGTTGCTGTTCGGCAACGCGGCCAACAACGGGCGCATGCTGGGCGAGATGGACGCCAAGAGCCCGGTCGTCGGCATGATCAACGAAATTGCCCATGTGCTGACCGGGCGCAGCGAAATCAAGGCGAAGAAGAAAGCCGGCCTCGGCAATCTCCTCGGCAAACTCTCGCGCAACAAGAAATGACGCTCCTTAAGCGGAATTGGTAGTCGATCATGTTTGGTAAAAGAGGCTCTGACGACAGCAACCGGTTCACCCCGGAGTTCCGCCAGCCAGCACCGGCACCTGCCCCTGCAGCTCCGGCGGCTGCAACTGCGGAAACGGCGGTTCTGGCCCGGCCTGCGGCAACGCCTCAGGCTGTTGCGCCGCCGGCGCGCCGCGCGGTCGAGGCGCCGCCGTTGGCGGCGGAGCCGAAAAGAGTCCAGCGCGAAAAGAGCGAAACCTACTACGACACCAAGAGCCAGGTTTTCTCCGCGCTCATCGACACCATCGACCTGTCGCAGCTAGCCAAGCTCGACCCCGAGAGTGCGCGCGAGGAAATCCGCGACATCGTCAACGACATCATTGCGATCAAGAATTTCGCAATGTCGATCGCCGAGCAGGAAGAACTGCTCGAGGACATCTGCAACGACGTGCTCGGCTACGGGCCGCTGGAGCCATTGCTTGCCCGCGACGACATCGCCGACATCATGGTCAACGGCTCCAAGAACGTCTACATCGAAGTCAACGGCAAGGTCGAACAGACCGGCATCCGCTTCCGCGACAATCAGCAGCTGCTCAACATCTGTCAGCGCATCGTCAGCCAGGTTGGCCGCCGCGTCGATGAATCGAGCCCGATCTGCGATGCGCGCCTTCCCGACGGTTCGCGCGTCAACGTCATCGCGCCGCCGCTCTCCATCGACGGCACCGCGCTCACCATCCGCAAGTTCAAGAAGGACAAGCTGACGCTCGACCAGCTGGTCAAGTTCGGCGCCATCTCGCCGTCGGGCGCCGAGATCCTCAAGATCATCGGCCGTGTCCGCTGCAACATCGTCATCTCGGGCGGTACCGGCTCGGGCAAGACGACCCTGCTCAACTGCCTGACCAACTATATCGACCGCGAGGAACGCGTCATCACCTGTGAAGACTCGGCCGAGTTGCAATTGCAGCAGCCGCATGTCGTCCGTCTCGAAACGCGCCCGCCCAACCTCGAGGGCGAGGGCGAGGTGACCATGCGCGACCTGGTCAAGAACTGCCTGCGCATGCGGCCCGAGCGCATCATCGTCGGCGAAGTGCGCGGACCGGAAGTCTTCGACCTTCTGCAGGCGATGAACACCGGTCACGACGGCTCGATGGGAACGATCCACTCGAACAGCCCGCGCGAATGCCTGAACCGTATCGAATCGATGATCGCCATGGGCGGCTTCTCGCTGCCGCAAAAGACCGTGCGCGAGATCGTCGTCGGTTCCATCGACGTCATCATCCAGGCGGCACGCCTTCGCGACGGATCGCGGCGCATCACCCACATCACCGAAGTGATTGGCATGGAAGGCGACGTCATCATCACGCAGGATGTCGTGCTCTACAACATCAAGGGCGAGGACGCGAATGGCAGGCTGCTGGGCGAGCATGTGTCGACCGGCATCGGCCGTCCGCATTTCTGGGATCGCGCGCGCTACTACGGCGAGGAACAGCGCCTCGCCGCTGCGCTCGAGTCCATGGAGAAGCGCGCTGACTGACGCATCTGGAGGCGTAGGGGCTCTGATCAATGTTCGGAATTGACGGCACCATACTGGCATTCATCGTGCTCGCCGGCTTCAGCGCAGGCGCGGTCGCCTATGCTTTCCTGTTCACCCGCATCACCAATGAGAAGCAGGTCGGCAAGCGGCTTGAGACGATCAAGACCGCCGAGACCGATAGGTCCGTCGTCAAGGCTTCGCGCGATCGCGCCGCCGAAGCAGTCAAGCGGAAGAAAACCGTTCAGGATTCGCTGAAAAATCTCGACCAAAAGCAGAAATCCAAGGACCGCATGGTCAAGAAGCCGCCGCTGAAGGCCCAGATCCGTCAGGCCGGCATGCAGGTTTCCATGGAACGCTTTTACATCTACTCCGTTGTCTGCGGCATCGTGCTCACGGTTCTTGCCTATTTCGCCGGTGCGCCGCCGCTGGCCTTGCCAGGTGCGTTGCTGGCCGGAGCGTTCGGCCTGCCGCGCTGGTTCGTTTCGTTTCGCCGCGCGCGCCGGGTCAAGGCTTTCCTCAACGAATTTCCGAACGCGCTCGACATCATCGTGCGTGCGGTCAAATCCGGCCTGCCATTGAACGACGCCGTTCGCCTGATCGCCAACGAATCTCCCGAGCCGGTCAGGACCGAGTTCCGTCGTATCGTCGATTCCCAGCAGATGGGCCTGTCGATCCCTGATGCCACCTTGCGCATGGCCGAAACGATGCCGTGCACCGAGGCAAGCTTCTTCGGCATCGTCATCCAGATCCAGTCTCAGGCCGGCGGCAATCTCTCCGAGGCGCTGGGCAATCTTTCGCGCGTGCTGCGCGACCGCAAGAAGATGAAGGCCAAGGTTCAGGCGCTGTCCATGGAAGCGAAGGCCTCCGCCGTCATCATCGGCGCGCTGCCCTTCGTCGTCGCGCTTCTCGTCTACCTGTCGAGCCCCAACTATATCATGCCGCTGTTCGTCACCAGCACCGGCAATCTGATCCTCGGCTGCGCCGGAGTCTGGATGTCGATCGGCATCCTGGTGATGCGCAAGATGATGAACTTCGAAGTCTAGGATTTCGCGCCAATGACCGACCAAGTCGTCAAATCCCTTACCGACCCCGCCTTCCTGATCGCCTTGCTGGTCGGCATCGCGGTGTTTGCGACCGTCTTCACGCTGTTGCCCGCCCTTAGCGGCAATCAGCTCAAGGCGCGCATGAAATCGGTGGCGCTCGAGCGTGATGAATTGCGTGCAAAACAGCGCGCGCGGCTTGCCACCGAAGCCGATCGCCGCCGCAAGGGTCTGCGCGAGGAACAATCGATCGGCATGCGCAACATCGTCGACCGGCTGGATCTGAGGCGCGCTTTGGCCGACGAAGGGACGCTGCAGAAGCTTAAGGTGGCGGGCTTTCGCGGACAAAACCCGCTGACGCGCTTCCTTTTCTTCCGCCTGGTCCTGCCCTTTGTCGGCTTCGGTCTGGCTGCCGTCTACCTGTTCGTGCTTGGCGGGCTGCCGGATCGGCCGCCTTTCGTGAAAGTGTTCGTCTGCATTCTCGTCGCCTATGGCGGCTTCTATGCGCCGATCCTGTACGTCAACAATCGTGCTGCCAAGCGCAAGCAGTCGATCCAGATGGCGTGGCCGGATGCGCTCGACCTGATGCTGATCTGCGTTGAGTCTGGCATGTCGGTGGAGGCGGCGCTTCACAAGGTTGCCGACGAGATCGGCGCCCAGTCGGTGGCGCTGGCGGAAGAATTCATCCTCACCAACGCCGAGCTCTCCTATCTGCAGGAACGCAAGCAGGCATACGAAAACCTGGCAAACCGCACCGGTCTGGAATCGGTGAAGTCGGTGACCCAGGCGCTGGTCCAGGCCGAGCGCTATGGCACGCCGGTGGCGCACGCGCTGCGCGTGCTTGCCGCCGAAAGCCGCGACATGCGCATGAACGCGGCCGAGAAGAAGGCCGCCGCCCTGCCGCCGAAGCTGACCGTGCCGATGATCCTGTTCTTCCTGCCGGTGCTTTTCGCCATCATTCTGGGACCCGCCGGCATGCAGGTAAGCCAGCGTGGCATCTTCGGCGACCAGCATAAGGCCAGCCAGTAGGCGTCATCGAAATCTGCGAAGCCACGAATCAACACGAAAGCCGCGCTGCTCACGCAGCGCGGCTTTTGCATTTTAAGGCATATGCTTGAGAGTTGGAGGCCTGGCCGGTTTGACGCAGAGGCGTTTGCGCTCAGTTGGTCGCCGGCTTCGTCTTGTCCTGATCCTTCAACTGGCTCCAGGCATTCTGCTGGGCAAGCATCTGGCGAAGGTAGGCGACATTGGCTTGCGCCTGATCGGGCGACAACTCCTGCGAAGCAATCTTCTCAGCCTCGTCGAAGCGCCCCTGCAGGCCTACGACCAGCGCCAGGTTCTGGCGCACGCGGCTGTCGGCGTTCGGCTGCTGGGCGGCCGAACGCATATAGGTCTCGGCCGTGCGAAGGTCGCCCTCCAGCACATAGGACATGCCGAGATTGGAAAGAATCGAGGGTTCGTTCGGCTTGAGGTCGAGCGCCTTGCGGTAATCCTGGCGGGCTTCGTCTTTCTGGCCGAGCTGGTCGAGAATGGCGGCCTCCGCCGACACCAGCCGCCAGTCCGGATATTCCGGCGTCTGCGCGCGGCGCACGGCGTCGAGCGCTTGCTCGAACTGGCCGTTGGCGGCGAGCGCCTTGCCATAGGCGGCGAGCACGCTGCGATCCTTCGGCAGCGCTATCGCCAGCTTGCGCATCACGGCGAGCGACTGGTCGGCGTCGCCGTCCATCTGCAATGCCGCCGCATAATTTATCGCTATGCGCTTGTCGTCGGGGTTTCGGGCATAGGATTCGCCGAGCGCGGTCGTGGCGGTGTGCAGTTCGCCCGCCGACATGGTTTCCAGCGGCTTGCCGCTGGTGCGCCCGATGGAGCCGGTGGTGAACTTGCTGGTGCCGCAACCGGCAACGCCGGCCGCTAGTGCCATCATCAATGCCGTGGTGATCAACCGTTTTCCCGTGGCGTTCGTTGTGCGGTTGGTCGGCATGGGCACCTGGGTCTCCATTCATATGCGTGGCCATTGCCTGGCCATCTTCCCTCCCGCAGAAATATTCTGTTAACCCTAACGGACAGTTAAGAAACGCCGACTCGAAAAGCCGCGCGCGGAGAACGTCGAATGCCTGTCGAACTCGTCGAAACGAAACCGAAGGCCGCGTTGCCGGTCCATCTGGTCGCCAAAGGCGGTCTGGAAGCGGCGGGCCTTGCGCCGTCCTCGATCGCCTGGGCCAGCGCCAATGGCTTTTCCGGCGAGGCGGGCAGAACGCTTGTCATGCCTGGTGAGAACGGCGCTGTTGCCGGCGCGCTATTCGGTACCGGCGATGACGACGGCGCGCTTGCAGTCGGCGCGCTGGCGCGCGCCCTGCCGGAAGGCGACTGGTATTTCGCCACCACCCCGGCTGAGCCGGAACTTGCCGCCATCGCGCTGGTGCTCGGCGGCTATGTCTTTACGCGTTATGGCAAGAAGCCAGGCAAGGCGCTGCGCTTCGAGCTGCCCTCCGGTGTCGATGCGGCGCGTGTTCGCCGCACCGCCGAGGGTGTTTTCCTGACCCGCGACCTGGTCAACACGCCGACCAGCGACATGGGGCCGGACGAGCTGGAGAAGGCGGTGCGGACCCTGGCCGCGGCGCACAAGGCCGAGATATCAGTGATCAAGGGCGACGAATTGCTCAAGCAGAATTTTCCGATGATCCACGCGGTCGGCCGCGCCTCAGTGGGTGCGCCACGCCTGATCGACATGGCATGGGGACCGAAGAACGCGCCGAAGCTGACATTGGTCGGCAAGGGCGTCTGCTTCGACACTGGCGGCCTCGACATCAAGCCGTCTTCGGGCATGCTGTTGATGAAGAAGGATATGGGCGGCGCCGCCAACGTGCTGGGCCTCGCCTCGATGATCATGGCCGCCGGCTTGAAGGTCCGGCTGCGCGCGCTCATCCCCGCGGTCGAGAATTCGATCGCCGGCAACGCCTTCCGGCCCGGCGATGTGCTTACCAGCCGCAAGGGCACCACCGTCGAGATCGGCAACACGGACGCTGAAGGGAGACTGGTGCTGGCGGATGCCCTGGCGCTGGCCGACGACGAGGAGCCGCAGCTGCTCATCGACATGGCGACGCTGACCGGGGCCGCGCGTGTCGCGCTCGGACCCGATCTGCCGCCCTTCTACACCGATGACGACAAGCTGGCGTCGGACCTGGCGGCGGCTTCGGTCGCGGTCGAGGATCCGCTGTGGCGAATGCCGCTGTGGCGGCCCTACGACGCAAAACTGTCGTCGAAGATCGCCGACATCAACAACGTCACCACGGACGGTTTTGCCGGCTCGATCACGGCGGCACTCTTCCTGAAGCGCTTCGTAGAGAAGACCGCTGCCTGGGCGCATTTCGACATCTTCGCCTGGAACCCGTCCGATCGCCCGTATGGTCCGGCAGGCGGCGAGGCGCAAGCCATCCGCGCGCTGGAACGGATCATCTCGAATCGCTTTGGCTAACCTTGCGCGCAGAGCGAGCAAAGTTACCCAAGACTGAAACGGAACCGAAACAATTTGCCGTCATGCTGGCGCGATGTCGATTTCCATGCGCCCGAGCCAGGCTTTGCGACTGTGGCAGCAGGTGATGCTGTCGCAGGTGCGTGAGGACGCGCCCGATCTGACGATGCGCCAGACCGCGATCCTGTTCACCATCTATCTTGACCCGCCGCCGCATACGGTGCGCGGGCTCGCCGCCCGGCTCGCCGTCACCAAGCCGGTCATCACCCGGGCGCTCGACACGATGGGCGCGCTGAAACTGGTGTCGCGCCACCGCGACGAACTCGACAAGCGCAACGTGCTGGTCAAGCGCACCGTCGAAGGCGCGCTCTTTGTCGAGCGCTTTGGCGATGGTATCATCGCCCGAGCCCACGAATTGCCCATCTAAGCATGATCCCGAAAAGTGGGAACCGGTTTTCGGAAAAGATCATGCTCAAACAAGTCAATCTGACAGAGTTGCCGATTTGACCGCCAGGGATGCCCGCCTTCACGCCTTCCGCTCCGATCTCGCCGATGCAAGGCTGAAGGGCGAGGTCGTCGCGGACCATTTTGTCGCCGGCCGGCCGGCGCGCATTGCCGCCTCCGTCGCCGATGTGCGCAAGGCGCCGCGCCCCGATGCCGGCGTTAACACGCAACTTCTGTTGGGCGACGACGTCCTTGTCTTCGAGGTCGCCGAGGGCTGGGCCTGGATCCAGGCCGAGCGCGACGGCTATGTCGGCTATGTCGCCGATACAATGCTGGGCGGGCGCGACCATGCGCCCACCCACATCGTCTCGGTACCGCGCACCTTCCTCTATCCCGGTCCGGATCTCAGGTTTCCGCTGAGTGGCCAACTGTCGATGGGATCGACAGTCACGGTAACGGGGGCCGCCGAAACGCGCGGCACGCACTATGCGCTGCTGCCCTCCGGCGAGGCGCTCATCGCGGGCCATCTGCGGCCTGTCGCTGAAGCTGCCGCCGACTATGTCGCGGTTGCGGAGACCTTCCTCGGCACACCCTATCTCTGGGGCGGCACCTCCGGCTTCGGCATAGACTGTTCCGGCCTCGTCCAGTTGGCGATGCGCATGGCCGGCAGGAACGTGCTGCGCGATTCCGACATGCAGGCAGCAAACCTCGGCGAGTCGCTCGATCCAGGCGCGGATTTTGCCGGGCTGCGGCGCGGCGACCTTGTGTTCTGGAAGGGCCATGTCGCGGTCATGACCGATCCTGAAACAATGATCCACGCCAACGGCCACACCATGCTGGTATCGCGCGAAGGGCTGAAAGAGGCGATCGCCCGCATCGGCTATCTCTATGGTGCCCCGACCGGGTTTCGGCGGCCTTAGCGCCTCTTCCTTCGCCCCATTCACGGGGAGAAGGTGCCCGACGGGCGGATGAGGGGCGGCGCGAGCTTTCGGAAGTTCGCGCTGCCCCTCACCTGCCTGCCGGCATCCTCTCCCCCTAAACGGGGCGAGGGACGCTCTTCGATCACCTTTTGTTCCGATTCTGCTTGGCGATTGCGCGCGCTCGCGCTACCTCTGGCGGGTGACAGAGCAGCCGCGCCTTGCCGAACAGAATGCCGCCGTGGCCCTGCCCGAGCCGTTCATCAGATGGTTTGGGGAAAAAGGCTGGTCGCCGCGCGCCCATCAGGTCGAATTGCTGGCAAGGGCGCAAGCCGGGCAGTCGGTGCTGCTGATTGCGCCGACCGGCGCCGGCAAGACGCTGGCCGGGTTCATGCCTTCGCTGACCGAGCTCGCCAATCGTCCCAGGCGAAAACCGGGGCAGGCGCATCGCGGCATCCACACGCTCTACATTTCGCCGCTGAAGGCGCTGGCCGTCGACATCGAGCGCAATCTCGGCAAGCCGGTGGAAGAGATCGGCCTGCCGGTCACCATCGAGACGCGCACTGGCGACACGCCGGCGCACAAGCGCCAGCGGCAGAAGCTGGTGCCGCCCGACATCCTGTTGACCACGCCCGAGCAACTGGCGTTGCTGATCGCGGCACCCGACGCCAGGCGCTTCTTCGAAGACCTACGTTTCGTCGTGCTCGATGAGTTGCATTCGCTGGTGATCTCGAAGCGCGGACATCTGCTGGCGCTCGGGCTGGCGCGGTTGCGCAGCATCGTTCCTGGCCTGCAGACCATTGGATTGTCTGCGACGGTGGCCGAGCCGGATCAATTGCGCTGCTGGCTCGTCAGCCAGAACCCACAGGGCGCTATGGCCGGGCTGATCACCGTCACCGGCGGCGCCAGGCCGGACATCTCCATCCTCGATTCGCAGGAGCGTGTGCCGTGGTCCGGGCACTCGGCCCGCTACGCCATTCCCGAAATCTATGAGGCGATCAAGCGTCATCGCACGACGCTGCTGTTCGTCAACACCCGCAGTCAGGCCGAATTGCTTTTCCAGGAGCTGTGGCGGTCCAACGAGGACTCGCTGCCGATCGCCTTGCATCATGGGTCGCTCGATGTCGGCCAGCGCCGGCGCGTCGAAAAGGCAATGGGCGACAACGCGCTGCGCGCCATCGTCGCCACCTCGACGCTCGATCTCGGCATCGACTGGGGCGATGTCGACCTGGTCGTGCATGTCGGTGCTCCCAAGGGCGCCAGCCGGCTGGCGCAGCGCATCGGCCGCGCCAATCACCGCATGGACGAGCCGTCAAAGGCGATCCTGATCCCGGCCAACCGCTTTGAGGTGCTGGAGTGCCGGGCAGCGTTGGACGCCAACTATCTCGGCGCGCAGGACACGCCGCCGCTGATCAATGGCGCGCTCGACGTGCTGTCGCAGCACGTGCTGGGCGTCGCCTGCGGCGCGCCCTTCAATGCCGATCTTCTCTTTGAAGAGGTGCGCAGTGCCGCGCCGTACGCTGGGCTGGAGCGCGAGACGTTCGACCGCGTCGTCGATTTCGTCGCCACCGGCGGCTACGCGCTAAAGAATTATGAACGCTACGCCCGCATTCGCCAGACCAAGGACGGGCTGTGGCGCGTCTCCAATCCGCGTATTGCGCAGCAATACCGGCTGAACGTTGGCACCATCGTCGAGATGCCTGAGCTCAATGTCCGCTATGTCAGGCAGGGACGGGGCATGGCCGGGCGCGGCGGCCCGGTGCTCGGCAAGATCGAGGAGTATTTTGCCGAGACGTTGCGGCCCGGGGACAATTTCCTGTTCGCCGGCAAGGTGCTGCACTTCGAAGGCATCCGGGAAAACGAATGCGTCGTCTCCAACGGCGCCGGCGCCAACATCATCGTGCCGTCCTATGCCGGCGGCAAGTTTCCGCTGTCGACCTATCTCGCCGACCAGGTGCGCGGCATGCTGGCTGACAGCGATCGCTGGCAGGCACTGCCCGAACAGGTCGCCGACTGGCTGCGCCTGCAGAAGGAAAAGTCGGTGCTGCCGAAGCGCGGCGACCTGCTGGTCGAGACCTTTCCGCGCGGCAACCGCCACTACATGGTCGCCTATCCCTTCGAAGGGCGGCTGGCGCACCAGACGCTCGGCATGCTTCTGACGCGCCGGCTGGAGCGCGCCAATGCTCGGCCGCTCGGCTTCGTCGCCACCGACTATTCGCTGGCCGTCTGGGCGCTGGACGACATGGCAGCGTTGTTCAAAGCGAAGAAGCCGTCGCTGGCCGCTCTGTTCGACGAGGACATGCTGGGGGACGATCTCGAGGCCTGGCTGAACGACAGCTGGATGCTGAAGCGCACCTTCCGCAATTGCGCCGTAATCGCCGGGCTGATCGAAAAGCGCTTTCCCGGCCAGGAGAAGAGCGGCCGGCAGGTGACGGTGTCGGCCGACCTAATTTACGATGTGCTGCGCAGCCACGAGCCGGACCATATTCTGCTGCAGGCGACGCGCACCGACGCCTCGTCCGGGCTGCTCGATGTCAGCAGACTTGCCGAGATGCTCTCGCGTGTCCGTGGTCGAATCATGCATAAGCATCTCGACCAGATTTCGCCGCTGGCGGTGCCGATCATGCTCGAGATAGGCAAGGAGTCGGTGAATGGCGGCGCCAATGAATCGCTGTTGATGGAAGCCGCCGATCTGGTCGAGGAGGCGATGGGCCAAAGATGAGTTTTGGATTGAGATGAATTTTTCGCTGGCACGCGCATCGCTGATCGCCGAGGCCGACATGGTCGGCATCGCCGGCGAGCGCGCGGTCTGCGATCCGCGTGGCGTGCTCTATTTCCCGGACCTCAGGTTGCTGGCGGTGTCCGACCTGCATCTGGAAAAGGGCTCGTCGCTCGCCCGCCGCGGCACGCTCATCCCGCCTTACGACACCGGCGCGACCTTGCTGCGGCTGCAGGCGGTGATATCGGATTATCAGCCGACGATCGTCATCAGCCTGGGCGACAGCTTCCACGATGGCGGCGGCGCCGAGCGCATGCATGCAAGCTTCCGCGAGCGGCTGGAAGCGCTGATATCAGGCCGCGACTGGTTCTGGGTCGCTGGCAATCATGACCCGGATGCGCCGGCTGACCTGCCCGGCGAAACCGTGCGCGAACTGGCCATAGGGTCGCTGCTGTTTCGGCACGAACCTTCAGCGGTGAGGGTGGAAGGCGAAGTCGCCGGCCACCTGCATCCCTGCGCCCGCATCGTCCAGCGTGGCCGCTCGGTGCGGCGGCGCTGCTTTGCCGGCGACGGCGGCCGTATGATCATGCCGGCTTTCGGCGCCTATACCGGCTCGCTCAACGTACTCGACCGCGCCTATGCCGGGCTGTTCCGGCTGGAGACGCTGATGGCCTACATGCTCGGCAGCGACCGCATCTTCGCCATCTCCCGCTCGATGCTGCGGCCGGGTTGAACTCTACCGACCGTAGTAGAGTGTCACGGTGTGCTTCGCTTCGGCGAAGAACAGCCAGCGCTCGACCAGCATGCCGGCGAATTGGGCGATGGCGGCGAGCGCCGAAACCACCGCCGCGAACGGCCATGGCAAGGCGAAAGCGGCGACCAGCAGCATGACGGGCAGCGCGAAAGCCAGAACCTGCGTGATCTGGCGCAGCCGCACGCTGTGCTTGCGCGCAATGCGAAAGCCCATTTCCTTGAGCAAATAGTTTTCCTCGGTATGCGGCCACTCAAGCGACCGCACCGTACCACCCGCGAGCCCGGTCGCGGTGTTGGCGTTGGTCGGGATTTCCAGCGCATCATTGTAGTGCCATGTCGCCAGCTTCCAGCCCCAGCCAAGCAAGATCAGCAGCAGCGAAGATGCCAGAAGCATGGTCGAGCCCAAGCCGAACCCTCGCAGCAGCGCGTTCAAAATCACGCTGCCGGTCATCGCCGAAAAGATCAGATAGGCCGGCAAGGTATGGCGGCTGTGCCATTGGGCGATCGGCTTCAGCGAGGCATAGATCATGCCGGTGGTGCAGACAGTGACAACCGCGCCGACAGCCGACAGCACCCCGGCGATGGCCACCCAGCCGTCGGTGCGGCCGAAAAACACCCAGCCGATGCCGAACAGCCCTGCCGGGATAAAGGTGGCGACCGAGGCAACGCCTTCGCGCGACAGCCATGAGCTTCGCCATTGCGAGAATGCCCGCCAGGCGCGTTCGGGTCTTCCGAGATGTCCGGCCGACGACAACAGGCCGGCCGCGATCAAACCAAGCGCCAATCCCATGCCGACCAGTCCCAGCCAGAAATCCGGCGGGATAAACCCTTGGCCGGCGAGCACGCCAAGCAGCGCGAGCAGGCCGTAGCCGGCGCCCGTGGCGGTGGTGAAGAAGACGACGGAAAAGGCTGGATGCATGGATGTCAGTTCGAAAGCATGCGGTCGACCCAGCCAAGGAACCCGCCCTCGGCCCGCACGGTTTCGAGCGCCGGTGCGGCCACCGATGCGGCGCGTGTGGTGTGGGCGCGCGGCGGCAGGTACTTGTTGGTCGGCTTGTAGCCCATCTCCGGCATCAGGTCGACGCCGCCACGCTCGGCCACCAGCAGCGAGACCGCCGACAGCGGATCGCCGAGATCGCCGAAATGCCGGGCGCTGGTCGGGCATGCGGCGACGCAGGCCGGCACGCGGTCTTCCTCCGCCAGATTGTCATTGTAGATGCGGTCGACGCACAGCGTGCATTTCTTCATCACACCGACATCGGTGTCGAATTCGCGCGCGCCATAGGGGCAGGCCCAGCTGCACAATTTGCAGCCGATGCATTTGTCCTCGTCGATCAGCACGATGCCGTCCGAGGCTCGCTTGTAGGAGGCGCCGGTCGGGCAGACGGTGACGCAGGCCGGCGTCTCGCAATGCAGGCAGGAGCGTGGAAAATTGACCGTGCGCCCGCCCATCTCCGTTGTGTGCTCGTAGCTGTGGACACGGTTGAACCAGACGCCGTCGACGTTGCCGCCATAGGGATCGATGTCGGTCAGCGGCGCCATGTGGCCGCCGGTGTTCCATTCCTTGCAAGCGGTGACGCAGGCCTGGCAGCCGACGCAAGTGTCGAGGTCGATCACCAGGCCGAGCTTCTTGTCGGTATGTGCGGGAAGACAGGTCATTCGGCGGCCTCTCTTGCTCGGCGGAATTCGGCCCCGAAAGTCAGCTTGTCGGGCGAAGGCTCGAAATGCGGCGGCTGCTGAAAACGCTCGAATTGCGGCTCGGTGAAGCCGGCTTCCTCGGTCGCGCATTTGACGATGCGCACGCGCAGGTCGAACCATGCCGCCTGGCCGGTGACCGGGTCGGAATTCGAATAGCGCTTGCCGTTGGCGTCGGCAGAAGTCTGGTCGCCGATGATGTGATTGAGCAGGAAGCCGCGGTTGGATTCCGCCGCATCGTCCTTCAGCCCCCAGCTGCCGCGCCTTTTGCCGATGGCGTTCCATGTCCAGACCGTATCCGCATTGACGCCGTCGACCAGCTTGATCTGTCCCTTGACCTTGCCGTTGATGCTCTCGACCCACACCCAGTCGTCATCGACCAGCCCGAGGCCGGCCGCAGTCTGGTGATGCACGAACAGCCGGTTCTGGCTGGTGATCTGCCGCAGCCAGGCGTTCTGCGAACCCCAGGAGTGATACATGTGCATCGGCCGCTGCGTCAGTGCATGCAGCGGATACTTTTGCAGGTCGACCGATGCCTCTTCGAAAGGCGCGTACCAGAAGGGCAGCGGGTCCATATAGGTCTCGATGCGGCCGCGCTCGGCTTCCGGCGGCAGCACCTTTCCATGGCCGCGCGCGGCAAGGCGAAAACGCTGCAGCGGCTCGGAATAAAGCTGGAAGACGATCGGCTCGGCTTTCGGGATGAAACCCATGCTTTCCGCGAAGTCCAGATAGGAGCGGTTGGCCATCTTGTAGTAGCGCTGGTCGTCGGCAAAATCGTGATGCCAGAAGCCGCCATTGTCGATGTAGCGCTGCAACTGGTCAGGATTGACCTCGCCTCTGCCGATCGAGGTCCCGTCCTTGCCGCGCCAGCCGGCAAGCGGGCCGATGCCCGGCGTGCGTTCATGGTTGACGATGTAGTCGGCATAATCGCGGTATTTGGCCGTGCCGTCGTCATTAACGAAACCGGGCAGGCCGAGCCGCGCGCCGAGCTCGATCAAAACCGTCTGGAACGGCCTGACGTCGCGGTCCGGCTCGATCACCGGGTGACGGATCGCATCGCCCGGCCCGTCGGCATGGCTGATCGGCCGGTCGAGCAGGCTGATGCAGTCATGCCGTTCGAGATAGGTGGTGTCCGGCAGCACCAGATCGGCGAACGGCACGGTCTCGGAATAATAGGCGTCGGAATAGATGATGAAGGGAATCCTATAGTTGCCGTCTTCATCGCTGTCGGTCAGCATCGCCATCGTCTCGACGGTGTTCATCGACGAGTTCCAGGCCATGTTCGACATGTACATGAATAGCGTGTCGATCCTGTAGGGGTCGCCGGCCCAGGCGTTGCGGATCACCGTGTGCATGAGGCCATGCGCGGCAAGCGGCGCGTCCCAGGAATAGGCCTTGTCGATACGAACGGGCACGCCGGCATCATCGACCAGCAGATCGTCCGGCCCGCAGACGAAACCGAGCGGCATGCCCTCGAGCGGCATCATCGGCCTGACATTCTTGCCGGCGGGCCTCAATTCCGGCGGCGCCGATCGGGGGTAGGGCGGCTTGAAGCGAAATCCGCCGGGAACATCCACCGTGCCGAGCAGCACCTGCAGCAGATGGATGGCGCGGCATGTATGAAAACCGTTCGAATGGGCCGAGATGCCGCGCATCGCATGCATCGAGACCGGCCGCCCCTTGATCGTCTCGTGCTGACGCCCGGCCCAGTCGGTCCACGCTATCGGCAGTTCGATGGTCTGCTCGAAGGCGACATGCGCCAGTTCGGCGGCGATCCGCCGGATCGTGTCGGCAGGGATGCCGCAGCGTGCGGCGACCGCATCCGGCGCGTAGCTTTCCTCGAGATAGCGGTCGGCGACAAGCTGGAAGACAGGCACGCAGCGGCGGCCGTCTATGGTGAAACTGCCGGTCAACGCCGGTTTCGCCTCGGCGTCGGTGGCGTTGACTGGCGTCTTCGCCACTCTGTCCCAGGCCAGCGGATTGCCGTCGCCGTCGCGCACGAACAGGCCGTCATCGGCAGCGCCCGGGTCCTGGATGACGAGCATGTGAGCGTTGGTGTAGCGCAGCAGATAATCGAGATCGACGCGGCCGGCTTTCAGCAATTCATGGATGAGCGCGAAGACGAACAGCCCGTCGGTGCCGGGCCGGATGCCGATCCAGTCATCGGCAATGGCGTTATAGCCGGTGCGGCACGGGTTGATCGAAACCACCTTGGCGCCGCGCGCCTTGAGCTTGCCCAAGCCGATCTTGATCGGATTGGAATCATGGTCCTCGGCGACGCCGAACAGCATGAAGTATCTGGTGTTGTCCCAATCGGGTTCGCCGAACTCCCAGAACGAGCCGCCGATCGTGTAGAGGCCACCGGCTGCCATGTTGACCGAGCAGAAGCCGCCATGGGCGGCGAAGTTCGGCGTGCCGAACTGGCTCGCCCACCAGCCGGTCAGCGATTGCGACTGGTCGCGCCCGGTGAAGAAAGCAAGCTTTTTGGGATCGGTTCGGCGGATGTTGGAAAGCCTGTCAGTGGCGATGGAAAGCGCTTCTTCCCATTCGATTTCGCGAAACTCGCCCGAGCCGCGCGGGCCGCTGCGCAACAGCGGCTTCTTCAGCCGCGCCGGGCTGTAGTGCTGCATGATGCCGGCGCTGCCCTTGCCGCACAGCACGCCGCGATTGACCGGATGGTCCTTGTTGCCGTTGATGTAGCGGACCTTGCCGTCCTTGAGGTGGACGTCGATGCCGCAGCGGCAGGCGCACATATAGCAGGTGGTCTTGGCGATGCTGTCGGAGATGCTGGGCGAGGTGTCGACGCCATCGCCCTCGTCGGGTGCGCGCGTGTCGGCAAGCGGCCGTTGCGACGGTGCGGAATTGGCGCCGCGTGGCGCTGCGTGCCTCATGATCCGGGCGCGCTTTTGCGGTCCGCGTTCTTGGCTCTCGTCTTGGGTCCGGGACCGCGCATATAGTGCTGCTCAGGGTGGTAGCGTTCGCCGGCGACGCGCCGCCTCAGGCTGCGCGTCCAGTGTGCGAACAAAGACTTGAACCGCCCCATCAATTTCTAACCCTCGCGACTCAGCCGCGATATTTTTCCAATTCCGAGCAGAAACTTAGAACAAAGCAATCGATCTGTCTAACAAGTTGCTCTTGTAATTCCGATCGAATTTGTTTCTTAATTCGTCATGACTCTCGATCAGTTGCGCATCTTCGTCGCCGTCGCCGAGCGCGGCCATATGACCAGGGCGGCAGAGTTGCTGGGCATCTCCCAGTCGGCGGCGTCGGCCGCCATCCGCTCGCTCGAACAGCAGCACGGCGTAAAACTGTTCAACCGGGTCGGCCGCAACATCGAGTTGGCGCAGACCGGGCTCAGGTTCCTGCCCGAGGCCAAGGCCGTTCTCGAGCGCGCCGCTGCCGCCAACAATGTGCTGGAGCATGTCTCGCAGACGATATCAGGCAGCCTGTCGATAGCCGCCAGCCAGACCATCGCCAGCTACTGGCTGCCGCGCCGGCTGGCCACCTTCCACGAAGCCTACCCCGCCGTCAGGCTGAGCGTCACCATCGGCAACACCAGGCAGGTCGAGACCAACGTTCTCGACGGCACAGCGGATTTCGGCCTGGTCGAGGGGCGCACCGAATCCGACATTCTTCGACGCGCCAAGGTCGACGTCGATTGCATGGTTCTGGTCGTGGGGCGTTCGCATCCCGAGATCGCCGAACTGTCGCACGGGCATCCCGACATCAAAGGACTGCGCTGGATCATCCGCGAAGCCGGCTCGGGAACGCGCGAGGTGCTGGAGGATATTGCAGGTCGCGAAGGGATTTCGTTCGCCGAGCTGCAGATATTTCTGGTGTTGCCCAGCAACGAGGCCATTCGTCAGGCGGTCGAGGCCGGCGCCGGCGCCACCATCATCTCGGAACTCGTCGTCGCGCGCGCGGTTGCCGAGGGCAGTTTGCGCGCGGTGCCGATCGACCTGCCGAAGCGCGATTTCGCCATGATCACCCACCGCGACAGGCAGGCGAGCCTCGCGCAGATGGCGCTCAAGGCGCATCTGGGCACGAAAGTGCCGGAATAGACTGCGCTAGCCGAACTTCCGCTGGGCATCCAACGCCAGGCCAAGCCCGACCGAGCCGAACATGTCGCCTTCGATGACTGATGCTTGCGGGACCAGCGCCAGGATCTGCTGCCTGGCCAGCGGGATGGCCGTCGATCCGCCGGTCAGGAAGACCGCGGTGATGTCGGACGGTTTCACCTGCGCATCTTGAATGGTCTGCGCCACCGTGGCGGTCACCCGCTCGATGTCCCGGTCAATCGTTGATTCCAGCCCGGCTCGCGTGATTTCGGCGGCGAACTTTACCCCCGACAGCGCGACCGTCACATCGGTCGATAACCGGTCGGTCAGCTCGATCTTGGCCTTCTCGACCAGCGCCGCCAGCGCGTGCCCGTAACGGTGCTCGACGATGTGGATGAAGCGGTCGACCAGGTCGGCGCGTTCGGCCTCATAGCGGATCTGGCGCAGATGCGTCATCGCCCTGGCAGTATAGACCAGGTTGATGCGCTGCCATGTCGCCAGATCGATGAAGTAGCTGGCCGGCAGATTGCGCTTGCCGTCCTTGGTCGGCGTCAGATAGCCGAGCTGCGGCATCACATGGGCGATGCTCAAAAGCCGGTCGAAATCGGTGCCGCCGATATGGACGCCGCGGCTGGCCAGGATGTCGTCCTTCCGATCGAGCGAGCGGGCGCGCTGAGGCGAGACCCGTACGATCGAAAAGTCCGACGTGCCGCCGCCCATGTCGACGATCAGCGCCAGCTCCTCCTTCGCCACCTTCTGCTCGTAGTCGAGCGCGGCTGCGATCGGCTCGAACTGGAAGGCAATGTGCTTGAAGCCTTGCGCGCGGGCGGCGTGTTCGAGTTCACCCTCGGCCTTGGCATCCGCCGCGGCATCATCGTCGACGAACTGCACCGGACGGCCGAGCACCACGCTCTCGACCGTGTCCTTTGCATCTTCCTCCAGCCGCTTCTTCAGATGTCCCAGGAACAGCCCGACAATCTCCATGAAACCGATCGAGCGCGACTTGATGCGCGTCTTTTCACGGGCAAGCGAGCTGCCGAGCACGCTCTTCAGCGAGCGCATCAGGCGGCCTTCGATGCTGTCAGTGTAGTTGGCGATGGCGTGGCGGCCGTAATAGGTGCGGTTGTCCTCGAAATTGAAGAACACCGCGCTTGGCAGCGTCACCTGGCCGTCCTCCAGCGCCACCAGCCGCGGTTGGCCGTTCCTGACCACGCCCACGGTGGAATTTGACGTGCCGAAGTCGATACCGCCGAATGCTGGTCGCATGGCCTGTTCCTGTAATTGCCTTTGGCGAGCGCCATGGGAAAGCGCGCATCCGGGGACCGGACTGCTCTACCGAACCGAATTGTTTGTATGTGCCGGGTGGCTGGGAGAGCGCGGTCTAGCGCATGACCCTCAAAAGGGAAACCGTTTTTCGGAGAAAGCCGATCCTAATCGCGCCGGAAGATCAGTCTTCCGAGCCAGCCTGTCACCATGGCCAGCGACACCGCAAAGACGCCATAGAGGAAGGAGTAATCATGGGCGACGCGAAAGACTGATTGCTCGAAACCCGACTTGCGGATCTCGAGCTGGGCGGAGCTTTCCTTGATGAACAGGCCGCTCTTGAACAGGAAGGCCCGCGCCTTGTGGGTGCCGACCGGGACATTCGGCGCCAGTCGCACCGTGGCGCGGAACAGGTTCTGCGACAGGAACTGCACGCCGCCGACATTTTCGCTGTAGAGCCCCGTCGCCGACTTGCGCTCGCGCAGCGCTGTCGTGAATTCTTCGATCGTCGCCGGGCTGTCACCTTCGTCGGTCGGCTGCATGTAGAGGTTGGAGGCGCCGAGCGACAACTGCTTGTAGCTGTTCGGTTCGGTGATGTCCTGCAGCGGGCGCGTCGTTGCTACCGAATAGGACATCGGCACGTTCTCGAAGGTTTCCGACTGCAGATTGACCCAGACGCCGAGCACCCGGTCCTTGCGGCGCACCACCACCGGCCGCGCCGGCCCTTCGAGCACGACGATGACGTCGTAGCGGCCCTGGCGCGCGACCAGCGGGTCGGCGTTTTCCAGTGAGCCGAAGATGGTGAGGTCAGCGCCGGAAAAGCCGGCGGTGATCGACACGGCATCGGTCGACAGGCCGATCTGGATGCTCTCGGTCGGCAGTGTCTGCCCGTTTGCTGAGGAGGTGGCGGCGAGCAGCGACAGAAATGCAGCGGCCACGAACGTCTTCAACCCCGCCATCAGCTAACGCCCGCGGCGGTCAGCGAGTAGAGGTTGGGCGGCGTGACGAAGAGGTCGATGGCAAGCCGGATGGCGACCGCCAGCACCAGCAGCGCCAGCAGCGCGCGGAGCTGTTCGCCGCGCAGCTTCTGCCCGGCCTTGGCGCCATATTGCGCACCGGCGACGCCGCCGGCCATCAGCAGGAAGGCGAGCATGACGTCGACGGTCTGGTTGGTCGTGGCGTGAACCAGCGTGGTGTAGGCCGAGGTGAAGATGATCTGGAACAGCGAGGTGCCGATGACGACATTGGTCGGCACTTTCAGGAGATAGATCAGCGCCGGCACCATGATGAAGCCGCCGCCGACGCCCATGATCGACGACAGGAAGCCGATGCCGGCACCAAGGCCCAGCACCGGGATGACGCTGACGAACAGTTTCGAGGCGCGGAAGCGCATTTTCAGCGGCAGCCGGTGGATCCAGTTGTGCTGGCCGGATTTCTTCAGCACCGGTGCGGCACCACTGCGGGTGGCACGCAGCGCATTGACGCTCTCGACCAGCATCAGCCCGCCGACGGTGCCGAGCAGCACGACATAGAGCAGCGAGATGAACAGGTCGAGCTGGCCAAGCCGTCGCAGGAAGGCAAAGACGAAGATGCCGCCAGTGGAGCCGACGATGCCGCCGGCCAGAAGCACGCCGCCGAGCTTGAAGTCGAGCGTGCCGCGCTTCATGTGCGACAGCGCCCCGGAGAAGGAAGAGGCGATGACCTGGTTGGCGCCGGTGGCGACCGCGATCGCCGGTGGAATGTTGTAGAAGATCAGCAGCGGGGTGATGAGGAAGCCGCCGCCCACCCCGAACATACCCGACAGGAAACCCACCGCCGCGCCCATGGCCAGCAGCACGAAGACGTTGACGGAAATTTCCGCGATCGGGAGATAGATGCCCACCCGTCAGTCTCGATCAGTGTGCCCTCGGCGAATGCAACCGTTGCGGGCATTTTGCGCCGAAAAGCTAAATTGTTCTTGCGCCGGCAAGGCCGCGAAGTCAAACCTCGCCACGACGCCGAAACAAAAAACATCTCAATCAGTTAACAGGCAAATGTGTGGCAAGGGCGTCGCATAAGCGACGCATCTGCCGTTATTTGTGCGCAAGCAGCGCCTTGACCAGTTTTTCGTCGATCTCGCCGGTCGCTTTCATCTTGTTGTCGGTCTGGAACGCCATGATGGCGTCCTTGGTCTTCTGGCCGATCACACCGTCGGCGCCGCCGGCGTCGTAGCCATTCTTGTTGAGAATGAGCTGGATGTTCGTGACTGCCTTCTTCATGTCGATGCTGGCGGTCGTCTGCGGCGCGCCTTCCTGCCATGATTCAGGGATGTCGGCCGAGTTGGACGCCGGATCGAGCGGCTTCGGCTTCCACAGATCAGTGGCGGCGCGTGCGCGCTCCAGCTGCTCGGGCCGCAGCGCAGCGGCGATCTCGTCGCGTTTGGCCGCCGCGTCCTTGTCGCCGGTCTTGGCGACGAGCGCGAACCATTTGTAGGATTCTTCCAGGTTCTGCTTCATGCCGACGCCCTTGGCTGCCAGGATGCCGAGATTGAACTGGCTGTCCTTGACGCCGACGTCGGCGGCGGCCTGGAACCAGTGCGCCGCCGACTCATTGTCGGTGACGCCGTCCGCGGCCATGGCGAACAGCACGGCCAGATTGTGCATGGCGCTGGCATTGCCCTGCTCGGCGGCGAGCTGGTACCAGGTCTTCGACTTCTTGATGTCGCGGGCGACGCCGATGCCCTTTTCGTAGAAATTGCCGATGCGGTATTCGGCCGGAGCAAAGCCGAGCTCGGCCGATTTCTCGTACCATTTGGCCGCCGCCGCCATGTCTTCCTTGACGCCGCGCGATTCGGCATAGCGCGAGCCGATCTCGAACAGCGCCTTGGCGTCGCCGCCGGCAGCCGCGTCGCGCAAGGCGGCCGGGCCGGCATCGGCCGGGATGTCGATCTTGGCGGTGGCCGTGGTCGCCGAAGCGTTGGTAGGCGGAACCGCGCCGGTCGTATCCTGGGAAGGGGCTGGCGTGGCGGCCATCGGCTGGGTTTCAGTGTCAGACGCCGCCGGTCCGGCAGCGGCCGGAACAGCCGAGGCCGTCGCGTCCATTGCAGGAGCTGCCGCATCGGCAGACGGTGCCGAAGCCGTCGGCGCCGAAACCGGCGCGGCGACATCATCCATCGGTGCTTCGGTGTTTGATGGCATGGCCGAGGCAATTTGCGCCGGCATCTCGTCCTTGGCTGCCGGTTCGGTGGGCTCTGCTTGCCGGACCATGCGGGCCGGGGCGTCCTGCACGGCCGCCGGCGTTTCTGCCTTCGGCTCGTTCGTGGTGACCGAAGCCGTTTTCACCGGCTGTGCGGCAACGATCGGCGCCACATCATTGCCGGCCACTTCGACCGGGTCGGCGAAGAAGGCCTTGCCCAGTTGCAGGCCAGCAAGCGCCAGCATGATCGCAATGGCTCCCATAAGGATCGGCTTGCGCCGCGCCTTGAGCAGGTCGCCGATCCGCAGTGCCTTTACCGGACCTTTCATCGTCGACTGGCGTTTCAGGGCCTCGGCCTCGGCGGCAGCGGCCTGCGCGGCGCGCCTGGCTGCGGCAATAAAATCGGATTTCGACGCATCTGTATCGCTGTGCCGCACCGGCTGGCCGCGCTCGTCGCGCACGCGCTTCATGATTGCGTTGAGGTCAGGTGCGCCCGAGCCGGGTTCCAGAGGCCGGTTGGCGAGCTTCGGATCGAGCGGCTCGTCGAGATCAACGCTCGGAATGTCGACATTGGGCGCCGAGCCTGGAAGCGGCGGGATGTCTGCCTGCTTCTTTCCCTTGAAGGCGCGTGCCAGTCCGCCAAACATCGACGTCTTGCGGCCGGGCTGGCCGCTCCTTTCCGGGATGGCGTCCGAGCCGAGCGCCGCCATGGCGGCAGCAGCTGCGGCTTCGGCTGGCGAGCGCGGCCCCGGTTCGCCACGCGTAACCGGTTCGCTACGCGCAACCGGTTCGCTGCGTACATCCGGGTCGCCATGCGTAACCAGGTCGCCATCCGCACCTAACTCGTTGCGCATGATGGCAGCGGCGCGGCCGTCGAGGTCGGCCATGTCGCCCGTCAGCGGCTGCGGCTGGTCGATATCCATCGACGGCGGATCCTGCACCGCGATCTTGGAGGTGCGGGTCGCCCGGACCGTGCGTGCACGCGCCGGCGCGGCCGCATCGACGAGTTCGCTCACCGCCTCGATCGGCTCGTTGGTTTCCAGCGAGCCCAGGCGATCGACGATCTTGAGCAGAGTGTCGTGGATGGCCTCGAACGTCCGCGAATTGCGTTCGTCGGAACGGCGGGTCAGCGATTCGAGTGTCTTCAGATCCTGGGCGAGGCCGGCAACGGCTGCCGTATTGGCGCTGGACCCGGCCATCGTGCGCACAGCACTCTCGGCCGCCTCGCGCGCCGCACCCAGGATCGAATCGCGGGTTCCGGCCAGCGACTTTTCGATTTCGTTGAGGCGAGGGCTGATGTCCTCGAATTCCGGCAATGGTGTGCCGGGCTTGGACAGATGCGCCGACAGGCCCGAGACCTGCGCCTCGAGGCTGCGGATCAGTGCCGGGTCGATGCCGGCCACCTGTGCCGCCGACGATTCCAGCCGGCTTGAAATGTCTTCGAGCCGGCTTTCCAGGCCACGGATCGCCGCCTCGTTGGCGGGGTCCGGCGCGCGCGTCTCCATGCGCTTGGCCAGCGCCGTGAAGCGGGCGTCGATGGCGTCCATGATACCGGCGCCGTCGACTTGCGGCGTGCGTTGGTCCAGCCGGTCGGCAACTTCGTCCAACCGCCGTTCGAGATCGCGAAACAGCATATTGCCCTGTTCGATCGCGTCACCCTGGCGGCGTTCCATCATGCCGGACAAAACGTCGAAACGCTGCTCCAGCCCCTGGAAAATATAGTCGGCGTCCGGCATGGCCGGGGCGCGCTCGATCTTGTCGGCGATCAAGGCGATCTGCTTGCCGAGGCGCTCCATCGCTTGTTCCGGCAGATTGGCTCGGCCGGCGAGATCGTCGACCCGGTCCGACAGCATATTGAGGCGGTCGATGACTTCGCCGCTCGGGCGATCCTGCGTGACTTCCTCGATCTGCTGGGCAAGCGAGGCGATCCGCTTTTCGATGCGCTCAAAGAGCTCGGGATCGACGGTATTGGCCTGGGCGGCGACGGTCGAGGCGACGATCGCGCGGGAAATCTCGTCAAGCCGCTCGTCGATCATGCCGAACGTATCGCTGCCGCGATTGTCCTGCTGGCTGGCGAAATGATCGACGGCGCCGGCAAGCGTGCGAACCTTTTCCTCGAGCGAACGCAGCGACAGCGATTCCGGCAGATTGTTGACAGCGTTGCTGATCTGCTCCAGCCGGTCGGTCAGCATCGAAAAGCCGGGCGCGTCCGACCGCTGGCGCTGGTCGGCGTCGACGCGATCCTCGAAAGCGCTCCAGCGCCGGTCGAAATCGTCCCAGCGGCGGTCGACCGCCTGCACGCTCTCCTCGCGCGCCAGCGTGTCGAGCGCGGCCTTGACCTGTTCCAGTTCGAGCCGCAGCATGTTGACGCTTCTGTCGTCGCTCTTTTCGGCCAGCGTCTGGATCGCGCCGGAAAGCCGCTCAAATTCGACGCCGAGTTCGGCGCTGCCCTTGCCCGACTGGCCGCCCGATTGGCTGCTTGCCTGGAAGGCCCGTTCGATGTCCTTGCGCAGCGCGTCGAATTCGCGCTGCAGGCCGACGGTCATCTGGTGGCGCAGTTCCTCGCGCAGGCCGCGCAGTTCGCCGGCGATCTTGCCGACCACCGCGACGCTGTCTTCCTGGCCGCGCACGCGGTCGATGTCGCGGGCGATCGTCTGGTATTTCTGATCGAAGGCGGGTGCTGCCGATGCCGGGCTATTCAGCCGCGGCGCGGGATGCGGATCCTCATACCAGCGTGGCTGGCCGTAGGGCTGGGCGCTGGCATAGCGCGGCTCGGCGCCGGGGCGGCGCGGATCGACCCGCTCTGCCCTGTCCTCGCGCGTCCGCTCCAGCCGCTGTTCCAGCGTTTCCAGCGAACGGTTCAGCTCTTCAAGTGCGGCATGCGGCCTGCGCTGCCTGCCGGCGTTGAGTGTATCGAGATAGGACCGCTTGCTGTTCATCGATGCGCCCGTTTTTCAGAATTGCTGGCTTGCAACCAGTTTTCCCCAAAGTCCCTGCCGGAACCGAAGGCGCCCGCAGCCTTGCTGCGGTGGAAGACAGGCTTCCCGGGGTTCTCACCCGCGCTCCGAAAAACCGTGAAAAATTCGATACAGGATAAACACGGGTAACCGACATGCGCACATTTCGCCCAACGTGGTAAACAACGCGTTAACCAAGCTTAAGAAGTTGCAACTTCTTGGCGGGCCACCCGCCAGGTGCGGCATAAGGTGCTGTCCACAGAACCCGCTTGCGTCGTGCGGCGGCTATCGGTATAGAATTGACGTAAACGTAAAAGGGGCGCAGATCGCGCCTTTTGCGATATTTTGTTGAAACCACGATTGGAAGCACGCCCCCGCTTCCACTCAGGCGACGCAAGGTCCAGGACCGCGGCGCCACAGACGGGGAAAGCCAGTGACCATGAAACTCGTTTCGCCCGGCGAAGCCGCGGCCAATACCAATGATATATCGAACGAAGCCGGCGAGGACCTTGTCCGTATCGGCGAGATGGCCAAGAAATACGGCGTGACGCTGCGCACGTTGCGTTTCTACGAGGACAAGGGCCTTCTCAACCCGAAGCGCGACGGTGCGACCCGTCTCTACACGCGCCGCGACAAAGCAAGGCTGAAGCTGATCCTGCTCGGCCGCAAGGTCGGTTTCTCGCTGCGCGACGTCAAGCAGATGATGGATCTCTATGATCCCACCGGCTCCAACACCAAGCAGTTGCGGCTGGCACTCGACAAGTCGGAGAAGCAGCTTGCCCGCTTGCAGAAGCAGCGGTCGTTGATCGATGACGCCATCAACGAGCTGAGCGGCTCGATGTCGGCCGTGCGGCAGATGCTCGTAGAGCGCTCGACGCCGGCCAGCGCCGCCGGTTAATCCGGCGTCGTCCACTCCCGAACGGCTTTGTGACGGATGAGAGCCGCGTGGCCTGCCGCGCGGCTCTTCCTTTGTCCGTCCGCCTGCTTGTCGGCACAACGGCATTTCAAGCACGTTCCGTGCTGGCGCCCATGACATTGCCCCGCTACGCCTAGGTGCCCGCTGTCGAAGAAATTTTGTCGCAGCAAAAAATTGACGTTTACGCAAACGTCAATTTTTGCTATGCGAACTTCAACTTTGGTCCGCTTGCCGTGAACGGCTTGATTCCGGGCCAGGACCGCATGGTGGAGGAAACGCATGCCGATCTACAGGGCGCCTGTCCAGGACACGCTGTTCGTGCTCAACGAAGTGCTGGGCTACCAGCGCTATTCCAATCTTCCCGGATTTGCCGACGCGACGCCTGATGTGGTCGAAGCCATCCTCGCCGAAGGTGCGAAGCTCGCCGAAAACGTCATGCAGCCGCTCAACCGCGTCGGAGACATGGAAGGCTGCGTGCGCCATGCCGATGGCTCGGTGACGACGCCGAAAGGCTTCAAGGAGGCCTTCGACCAGTATCGCGAAGGCGGCTGGATGGGGTTGGCCGCACCGGTCGAGTTCGGCGGCCAGGGCCTGCCCTACGCGGTGCACACGGCGGTCGCCGAATATATGGTGTCGGCCAACATGTCGCTGATGATGTATCCCGGCCTGACGCAGGGCGCGATCGCGGCGATAATCACCCACGGCACCGACGAGCAGAAGACGACATGGCTGCCGAAGCTGGTCGAGGGGTCCTGGACCGGCACCATGAACCTGACCGAGCCGCATTGCGGCACCGATCTCGGCCTGCTGCGCAGCAAGGCTGTGTCGAATGGCGACGGCACCTACAAGATTTCTGGCCAGAAGATCTTCATCTCGGCCGGCGAGCACGATATGGCGGACAACATCGTCCATCTGGTGCTGGCCCGCATCGAGGGCGCGCCGGAAGGCGTGAAGGGCATTTCGCTGTTCATCGTGCCAAAACTCAAGCTCGACGCCTCGGGCAATCCGGGCGCAAGGAACACGGTCTCCTGCGGTTCGATCGAGGAGAAAATGGGCATCCACGGCAATTCGACCTGCGTCATGAATTATGACGAGGCGGAAGGCACGCTGCTCGGCGAGGCCAATGGCGGGCTGAAGGCCATGTTCACGATGATGAACGAGGCGCGGCTCGGCGTCGGCCTGCAAGGGCTTTCGCTGTCCGAGGTCGCCTACCAGAATGCCGTATCCTACGCCAAGGATCGCCTGCAGGGCCGCTCGCTGTCGGGCGCCAAGGCGCCGGACAAGAAGGCCGACCCGATCATCGTCCATCCCGACATCCGCCGCAGCCTGATGACCATGAAGGCCTTCAACGAGGCTGGCCGGGCGCTGGCGCTGTGGACGGCGATCAAGTCGGACATCGCCCACCGCGCCAGTGACGACAAGGACCGCCAAGCAGCCGACGATTACACCGGCCTGCTGACGCCGGTGATCAAGGGCGTGCTGACCGACAAGGGTTTCGACCACGCCGTCATGGCGCAGCAGGTGTTCGGCGGCCACGGCTACATCGAAGAGCACGGCATGAGCCAGTTCGTCCGCGATGCCCGCATCGCCATGATCTATGAAGGCGCCAACGGCATCCAGGCGCTCGACCTCGTCGGCCGCAAGCTCGGCCTCAATGGCGGCCGCGCCGTGCAGGCCTTTTTCAAGGACGTCGGCGAATTCTGCGAGGAAAACCGCACTGATGAAAAAATGGGGCCCTTCACAAAGGCGTTGAAGAAGGGCCTCAACGATCTGCAGGCGGCGACGATGTGGCTGGTGCAGAACGGCATGGCCAAGCCCGACAATGCCGGTGCGGCCTCGACCGACTACATGCATCTCTTCGGTCTGGTGGCGCTCGGCTACATGTGGGCGCAGATGGCCAAGGCGGCGCTCGGCAAGACCGGTGCCAATGGTGCCCAGTCGTTCTACGACAACAAGGTGGTGACGGCGCGCTTCTTCATGGAGCGGATCATGCCCGAGACATCGGCACATCTCGCCCGCATTTCCAGTGGCGCGGACACGCTAATGGCGCTGCCTGCGGAAGCGTTCTAGAAATGGCCGGCGTCCCCCTCCCCCTTGAGGGGGGGTGGCCCGAAGGGCCGGGAGGGGCCCTGCGTGCAGTGCGCCGGCCTCAACTCTGACGATGCGCTCTGGGAGGAGTATCATACCAGCATGACCAATCCCGCCGAAATCCTTGGCCTTCCGAAACCCGCCTGGGCCGCGGACGAGGTCGGCATGCTCTACGACATGGCGCACCGCTTCATGTTGGAAGAGATCTCGCCGCGCTACGACGAGTTCGAGAAGAACGAGATGGTCGACCGTGAAAGCTGGCTGAAGGCCGGTGCGGCCGGCCTGCTCTGCGCCTCGATGCCGGAGGAATATGGCGGCTCCGGCGGAACCTTCGCCCATGAGAGCGCCATCATCGAGGCGATCGGCCATGTCGGCGTCGACGGCTTCGGCATCGGCCTGCACAATTCGATCGTTGCCCCTTACATCCTCCACTACGGCTCGGAAGAGCAGAAGAAGAAGTGGCTGCCGAAACTGGCCACCGGTGAGCTGATCGGCGCCATCGCCATGACCGAGCCCGGCGCTGGCTCCGACCTGCAGGGCGTCAAGACACGCGCCGAGAAGGACGGCAACCAGTACAAGATCAACGGCTCCAAGACCTTCATCACCAACGGCCAACTGGCCAATTTCATCATCGTCGTCACCAAGACCGATCCGGCCAAGGGCGCCAAGGGCACCTCGCTGATCGTCGTCGAGACCGACGAGGTGGACGGCTTCGAACGCGGCCGCAACCTCGACAAGATCGGGCTCAAGGCCAACGACACGTCGGAACTGTTCTTCAACGACATGCGCGTGCCGACCTCGAATCTGCTCGGCCATGAGGAAGGCCAGGGTTTCGTCCAGCTGATGCAGCAATTGCCGCAGGAGCGGTTGCAGATCGGCACCGGCGCGATCGCCATGATCGAGCGGGCGCTGGCGCTGACCATCGACTACGTCAAGCAGCGCAAGGCCTTCGGCAAGGCGATCATCGATTTCCAGAACACCCAGTTCAAGCTCGCCGAACTGAAGACCGAGGCAACCATCGGCCGCGTCTTCTACAATGACTGTGTCGCCCGCCACATCGCTGGCGGCCTCGACCCGGTGACGGCCTCGATGGCCAAATACTGGCTCAGCGACCTGCAGGGCAAAGTCGTCGACGAATGCCTTCAATTGCATGGCGGCTATGGCTACATGAATGAATACCCGATCGCCCGCATGTTCCGCGACGCCCGCGTCCAGCGCATCTACGGCGGCACCAACGAGATCATGAAATTGCTGATCGGACGCTCTCTCTGAGCGACTGTCAGCAAACCCGAGGAGCAAGAAGATGACCGAGGCCTATGTCTATGACGCCGTGCGCACGCCGCGCGGCAAGGGCAAAAAGGATGGATCGCTGCACGAAGTGCCGGCGGTAAGGCTCGGCGCCAAGGTGCTGGAGGCGCTGCGCGACCGCAACGGGCTCGACACCGGCGCTGTTGACGACATCATCTTCGGCTGCGTCGATCCGGTCGGCGAGGCGGGTTCGGTCATTCCGCGCGCCGCTGCCTTTGAGGCCGGTTACGACACCAAGGCTCCCGGCATGCAGATCTCGCGCTTCTGCGCTTCCGGTCTCGACGCCATCAATTTCGGCGCCGCCAAGATCGCGCAAGGGGCGGACGAGATCGTCATCGCCGGCGGCGTCGAATCGATGTCGCGTGTCGGCATGGGCGCGTCCGGTGGCGCCTGGTTCATGGACCCCTCGGTCGGCCTGCCCGGCTGGTTCGTGCCGCAAGGCATCTCGGCCGACCTGATCGCCACCAAATACGGCTTTTCGCGTGACGACGTCGACGCCTATGCGGTCGAGAGCCAGAAGCGCGCTGCCAAGTCCTGGGCCGAGGGCCGCTTCAAGAATTCGGTGATCCCGATCAAGGACCAGAACGGCCTGACCATCCTCGACCATGACGAGCACATGCGGCCGTCGACCGACATGCAGTCGCTGGCAGCCCTCAACCCGTCCTTCGTCATGCCCGGCGAAATGGGCGGCTTCGACGCCGTCGCGGTGCAGAAGCACCCCGAGGTGGAAGAGGTCAACCACGTCCACCATGCCGGCAATTCGTCCGGCATCGTCGATGGCGCCGCCGCCATTCTGCTCGGCTCGAAGAAGGCCGGCAAGACCATGGGCCTGAAGCCGCGCGCCCGCATCCGGACTTTCGCCAACATCGGCTCGGAACCGGTGCTGATGCTGACCGGCCCGGTCGACGTCACCGAGAAGCTGTTGAAGCGCGCCAAGATGAAGATTTCGGACATCGACCTGTTCGAGCTCAACGAGGCCTTCGCCTCGGTGGTGCTGCGCTACATGCAGGCCTTCGATATCCCGCACGACAAGATCAACGTCAATGGCGGCGCCATCGCCATGGGTCATCCGCTCGGCGCCACCGGCGCGATGATTTTCGGCACGGTGCTGGACGAGTTGGAGCGGCGCAACCTGAACACCGCGCTGGTGACGCTGTGCATCGGCGCCGGCATGGGCACCGCAACGATCATCGAACGCGTCTGACGGGGAGAGAGACCAATGAGCTACACCAATTTCACCCTCGACACCGACGCCGACGGCATTGCCCTGGTTACCTGGAACATGCCTGACCGCTCGATGAACGTCTTCACCGAAGAGGTGATGAACGAGCTCGACAAGATCATCGATCAGGTGGTGGCCGACGCCGGCATCAAGGGCGCGGTGATCACCTCGGGCAAGGACAGCTTCTCCGGCGGCGCTGATCTGACCATGCTGCAGAAGATGCTGGGGGTCTTTGCAAAGGAGAAGACCAAGGACCCGGAGAAGGCGGCAAAGCTGCTGTTCGACAATGCCGGCCGCATGGGCGGCCTGTGGCGCAAGCTCGAAACATCAGGCAAGCCCTGGGTGTCGGCGATCAACGGCACTTGCATGGGCGGTGCCTTCGAACTGTCGCTGGCTTGCCATGGCCGTGTCGCGGCCGATAGCGACAAGGTCAAGATGGCCTTGCCGGAAGTCAAGGTCGGCATCTTCCCCGGCGCCGGCGGCACCCAGCGCGTGCCGCGGCTGACCGACCAGCAGCAGGCGCTGCAGATGCTCACCACCGGCCAGACCCTGTCGCCGCAGAAGGCCAAGGCGATGGGCCTGATCCACGAGATCGCCGAACCGGCCAAGCTGATCGAGACCGCCAAGGCGATGATCAAAAACGGCCTGAAGGCCGTCCAGCCCTGGGACGAGAAGGGCTTCAAGCTGCCCGGCGGCCCGGTCTATTCGGTGGCGGGCGCCAATCTGTGGCCGCCGGCCATCGCCATCCTGCGCCGCGAGACCTTTGGTAATTATCCGGCTGCGGCAGCGATCCTGAAATGCGTCTATGAAGGCCTGCTGGTGCCGTTCGACACCGGCCTGCGCATCGAGCAGCGCTATTTCACCGAGATCATGCAGACCAGGGAAGCGGCGGCGATGATCCGCTCGCTGTTCGTGTCGCTGCAGGAGCTGAACAAGGGCGCACGCCGCCCGGCTGGCGTGCCGGAAACCAGGTTCAAGAAGATCGGCATTCTTGGCGCCGGCTTCATGGGCGCCGGCATCGCCTATGTCACCGCCAAGGCCGGCATTCCGGTGGTGCTGCTCGACCGCGACATGGAGTCCGCCGCCAAGGGCAAGGCGCATTCGGAAAGCCTTGTAACGGACCAGGTGAAGAAGGGCCGCGCCAAGCCCGAGGAGAAGGACAGGCTTTTGTCGCTGATCACGCCAACGGCGGACTATGCCGACCTCGCCGGCTGTGACCTGGTGGTCGAGGCGGTGTTCGAGGATTCCGCCGTCAAGAAAAGCGCCACCGAACAGGCGGAAGCGGTGCTGAAGCCGGCTGCGATCTTCGCGTCAAATACGTCGACCATTCCGATCTCGTCGCTGGCCAGGAATTCGGCCCGGCCGAAGAATTTCATCGGCATTCATTTCTTCTCGCCGGTCGACAAGATGATGCTGGTCGAGATCATTTTGGGCAAGAAGACCGGCGACAAGGCGCTGGCCACCGCGATCGACTTCGTGCGCGCCATCAAGAAGACGCCGATCGTCGTCAACGACACGCGCGGCTTCTACGTCAACCGCTGCGTGCTGCGTTACATGTCGGAAGCCTACAAGATGCTGATCGAAGGCGTGCCGGCACCGATGATCGAGAACGCCGCCAAGGCGGCCGGCATGCCGGTCGGTCCCCTGGCTCTGACCGACGAAACCGCGATCGACCTTGCTCAGAAGATCATGAAGCAGACCATCAGGGATCTCGGCGATAAGGCCGTCGACCCGAAGCAGATGGCGCTGATCAACACCATGGTCGACACGCACGCCCGCTTCGGCCGCAAGAACGGCAAGGGCTTTTACGACTATCCGGCAAAGCCGGCCAAGAAGAAGCTTTGGCCGGGCCTCAGGGATCTCTACCCGCAGCTAGCGCCCGAAAAGGTCGACTATGAGGAGCTGCAGCAGCGGCTGCTGGTCACCATCGCGCTGGAAGCGGCCAGGGTGATGGAGGAAGGCATCGTCACCGATCCGCGCGAGGCCGATGTCGGCTCGATCCTCGCCTTCGGTTTTGCGCCCTTCACCGGCGGTGCGCTGTCCTACATCGACGGCATCGGCGCCAAGGAGTTCGTCAGGATCGCCAAAGGCCTGCAGAAGAAATACGGCGCCGAGTTCAAGGCGCCCAAGCTGCTGCTCGATATGGCCGAGAAGGGCGAGAGCTTCTACCAGCGCTTCGATCCCTACGCGAAGGGCGAGGCCAAGAAGGCGGCGTAGCGCCACCTTGCGCGGTAGACAAGGTGGCGGCCAGGAGCTAGAACAGGGAAGGTATTTTTTCCTGTTTTGAAGGAGAGCAAATTGCTCTCGCATGACCGCGTTTGGGCCGCCATCGACGCTCTGGCCGAGCGTTATTCGCTTTCGGCCTCGGGTCTGGCCAGGCGCGCGGGTCTTGATTCGACCGCCTTCAACAAGTCGAAGCGATTGTCCTCGGACGGGCGGCCGCGCTGGCCATCGACCGAATCGCTGGCCAAGATCATCGAGGCGACAGGTGCTTCGCTCGACGAATTCACAGGACTGGTCGAGGGCCGAAGCAAAGCCGGTTCAGGGTCGTTGCCCATGCAGCGGTCAGCGGTGCCACTGCTTGGCTTTGCCCAGGCCGGCGCCGGCGGTTTCTTCGACGATGCCGGCTTCCCGGCCGGGCAGGGCTGGGACCTGGTCGAGCTTCCGGCGCGGTCGACCGAGACGTCCTATGCGTTGAAGGTCCAGGGCGATTCCATGCTGCCGCTCTACCGCAACGGCGACGTGCTCATCGTCGAGCCGGGCGCTGCAACCCGCAAGGGCGATCGCGTCGTCGTTAAGACCAATGCCGGCGAGGTGATGGCCAAGGTGCTCGACCGCCAGACGGTGAAGTCGATCGTGCTGGTCTCGCTCAACCCCGACCATCCCGACCGCGACATCCCTCTGCACGATGTCGAATGGGTGGCGCGGATCGTCTGGGCAAGCCAGTAGGGTCGCCGGTGCGTCTGTTTCACTTTGTCATGGCTGTCCTGGCGATTCCGGCGATGGCCGCCATCGTTATCGCCGGCGGACGCGCCTTGCATCGCGACGAGAGCGTCGTCACCGTCGACCAAATTCAGGATGTCGACGTGGAGCCAGATGCGCCGGCCATTTCAGCCGTTCCCGATCCCCAGCCCGTGATCCATTCCAGGGCGATCGACCCCGAGGCCGTCGCGCCGCCGCCATTGCGTGCAGAGGAGCTCGTCAGGGTCGAGCCGCGCGCACCGCTGAGCGACCTGGCCTTGGCCGGACCGCCAAAGCCGAAAATGCCCGACGACTGGAACGGGACAAAGCTGTTCCAGCCGGTCGCGGCCGCCGCCGGCTTGATCGAGGCGAAGGGCTATTCGGTCGCGATTTCCGGCATCGACATCGTCAAGCAGGACGAAACGTGCACCGACGAGGGCAAATCCTGGGCCTGCGGCGTCCGCGCGCGGACGGCATTCCGCGCCTTTCTGCGCGGCAGGGCAGTGGTCTGCGCGGTGCCGCCGGAAGGCGGCCGCGATCTGATCGCCGCCGAGTGCCGCATCGGCAAGCAGGATGTCGGCCAATGGCTGGCCGAAAACGGCTGGGCCCGCGCGGTGGCGGGCGGCCCCTATGTCGAAGCAGGCGACAAGGCGCGCGCGGCAAAAAAGGGCGTCTTCGGCGCCGCCCCCAATCTGTCGGGCCTGGCTCCGGCACCTTCTGTCGTGATCGCACCGACAGAGGCGCAACCGATCCTCGATCCGTCGGCGACGACCGCTACGCCGCCAGTTGACCAGCCAGCGCCCGCTCAATGAGCGCGCGCGTCTCGGCAATGCCGTAGAGCGCGGCGAACGATCCGAAGCGCGGTCCGCGCTCCTGCCCGATCAGCACCTGGTAGATCATCTGGAAGAAAGCGCCCGATACGCCGGGGCCGCCATCCGGGCTCTTTTTGCTATGGTCCTGATAGCGCTCGATCTTGCGCGCAACGTTGAGCGAGGCGTTCTGGATCGCCTCGCCATCGGCGGCCGGCGGCAGTGCTGCGAGCGCCGTTGAGAGGTTCGTCAGTGCCTCGCGCTCGACATCGTCGGCGGCTCGGTACACCTTGGCCGGCTTCACGAAATCGTCGAAATAGCGGATCGCGTAGCCCGTCAGCCTGTCGAGCTCCGGATGCGTCTGCGGGGTCACGCCCGGCGCATGGCGCGAGATGAATCCCCACAACACGTCCTTGTTCTGGGCGTTGGAGGCGCTGACCAGATTGAGCAGCAGCGAGAACGGCACCGGCATGTCTGTCTTCGGCGGGTTGCCGTCATGCATGTGCCAGACCGGGTTGCCCAGCCGCTCCTTCCAATCCTGCCGGGGGTAAGCGGCGAGGAAGGTGTAATATTCGTCGACGGCCCGCGGGATGACGTCGAAATAGAGCTTCTTGGCCTGCCGCGGCCGCTGGTACATGTAGAGCCCGAGGCTCTCGGTCGGCGCATAGGCCAGCCACTGGTCGATGGTGATGCCGTTGCCCTTCGACTTCGAGATCTTCTGGCCGTTCTCGTCCAGGAACAGTTCGTAGACGAAATGCTCCGGCGCCCGCCCGCCCAGAATGTTGCAGATGCGGTCGTAGACCACCGCATTGGTCTGGTGGTCCTTGCCGAACATCTCGAAATCGACGCCGAGCGCTGCCCAACGCATGCCGAAATCCGGCTTCCATTGCAGCTTCACCCTGCCGCCTGTGATCGAAAGCGTGGTCTCGGTGCCGTCATCGTCGAAGGTGATGGTGCCGGCCTTGGCGTCGACATGCTTCATGGGGACGTAAAGCACGCGGCCACTTCTAGGCGAAATCGGCAGGAACGGGCTGTAGGTCGCCTGCCGCTCCGGCCCGAGCGTCGGCAGCATCACCGCCATGATCTGGTCGTAGCGCTCGGCAGCGCGCAGCAGCATCGCATCGAAACGGCCAGCCTTATAGTATTGCGTCGCGCTGGCGAATTCGTAGTCGAACCCGAACGTGTCGAGGAAGCGGCAAAGCATCACGTTGTTGTGGTCCGCGAAGCTCGCATAGTCGCCGCCGAAAGGATTGGGCACCGACGACAGCGGCTTGTGCAGATGCGGCTCGAGTGCTGCGCGATCCGGCACGTTGTCGGGGATCTTGCGCATGCCGTCCATGTCGTCGGAGAAGCACAAGAGCTTGGTCGCCACCTTGTCCTGCGTGATCACGCGAAAGGCATGGCGCACCATCGAGGTACGCGCCACTTCGCCGAACGTGCCGATATGCGGCAGACCCGAGGGGCCGTAGCCGGTCTCGAACAGCACGGTGTCGGGAAAGTCCGTGCCCTTGTAGCGCTCGACGATCTTTTTGGCTTCCTCGAACGGCCAGGCCTTGCTTTCGGCCGCTGCCGCAAGCACTTCGGGATTGAGATCGATGATGTTTGATCCCGCCATGTCACTGTTTTCCAAATCGTTCGCCGGTGCTAGCCGGAAGGTGGAGTTCAGCCCGGTCTCTAGGCGTGCATGGCCGGAGCGTCAACGATCCCGGCGCTTTTTCCTTGCGGCACCGATGCCGCCTTCCTACCTTCGAGGCCCGTTCGAGGAGTTTTTGAATGTCGTTGCCGACACCGCATGAAGCCCTGATCTACCTGATGGTCATCACCTCGGCCTCCGACCGTGACATGACCGATGTCGAACTGGCGCGGATCGGCGATGTCGTTCGCTCCTGGCCGGTGTTCGAGGATTTCAAGCAGGACCGGCTGATTGCCATTGCACAGGACTGCCAGAAGATGCTGCAGGAAAAGGATGGGTTGGAAGGCGTTCTCGAGCGTGTTGGTGAGGCACTGCCCGAACGCTTGCGCGACACCGCCTATGCCGCTGCCTTCGAAGTTGCGGCCGTCGATCTCGAAATGCGGCTGGAGGAGGTGCGGGTGCTGCAGCTCATCCGCCGCCAGCTCGATCTCGACACGCTGACCGTCGCGGCAATAGGCCGTGCCGCCAAGGCCCGCCTGCGCACGCTCACCTAAAGTCTCACTGACAGGGACTGCTGATATTCAGGTGAAGCCGGCCTGCGAACGGTGGTTTCCTGCGCTTCCGGTACTCACGTACCCAAAAGTACGCTCCGTTCCGGTTCTCGGAAACCGCCATTCTCGACTCGCCCTCACCTGAATATCAGCAGTCCCTAGAAGAAGCTGACCGGGAAGTAGCGCAGATAGAACTCGGCGAACGTGCCCTTTATGGAAATCTCCTGCAGGGCGTAGTCCATGGCCGCGGCCAGCGCCGGATCGCCGGCCCTGGTGGCGATGGCCATGCCCGAGCCCAGATATTCGGGCGCCAGATACGGGCCGCCGGCAAAGCGGCAGCAGCCTGCGGCGTCCGAGCCGCCCAGCCAGAAGGCAAAGCGCATGCCGTCGCCGAAGGCGGCGTCGATCTTGCCGGCCTTGAGGTCGCCGTAGAGCGCCTCCGGCCCGTCGAAAGGGACGACCTGAACGTTGCCGAAATAATCGCGCAACATGCGCTCATGCGCGGAGCCGGCGATGACGCCGACGCGCTTGCTGCGCAATTTGTCGAAGATCGGTTCCGCAAGGGCCTTGGTCTTCGGCATGATAAAGCGCGCCGGAAACTGCAGATAGGAGCGTGAGAAGCCGTATTTCGAGCGCGATTCCGGCGTCGCGGCGATGCCGGCGATAATCGCTTCGCCTTCGCCCTTCTGCAGCGCGCCCTCAAGCTCGGCCCACGGCAGTGCCTGGATCTGACATTTATCCGCGATGTCGAGTTCGGCGCAGATGGCTCGCGCCAGGTCGATATGGAAGCCGGACAGCCGGCCGGCGCCGTCGAGAAAGTTGAAGGGCGGAAAATCGGTGGTTGTAAGGAATCGCAGCCGCGGCAGCGCGGAAAGGTCAGGCTTCGGCAGCCGCTCCTTGGCGTCCCAAAGCACCGGCACCTGCGGCTCTGCGGCGCGCGCGATGCCGGCAAGCGATTGCGCCCCGATAAATATAAATATTGATGCCAGGGCGACGGATATCGACGGAAATGTCACGATAAAACTCCACCCGGTTCTGCCTCTTTCTTGGCTTTTGGTACGAAAACGGCGCAGGCACAACGCTTTTTGATTTAAATACGCCGATTTAGGGTTATGCTTTAGTGTATTTGCAAGTAGTTGCATGGCGTCGACTGGAGGGGGCAGTTGTTGGCACCACAAAAGGGGATGCAGCTTTGCAATCCGGGGTTGATGGCGAAGTGCCGTTTGGGCACGTACCATTGGTCCTAATATCGGGAGGCAACATGGGGTTGATGTTGCGATGGGCCATTTCGATCGCACACTGGAATACATAGATCAGCTGCAGCACGCCAACACGGCGGCCGCGGTCTGCGAAACGCTGCTTGGCGTGACCACGAACTACGGCCTCACGGCGTTGATGGCCGGTACGGTTCCGCAGCCAGGTACGCCGCGTGGCCAGCAAAAGGACCATGTGCTGCTCTGCGACTGGCCTGTAGAATGGCTGGAGCGCTATGTGTCGCGCAACTATGTCGATCATGATCCCGTCGTCAGCCACATGAAACAGCTTCAGGCGCCGTTCCAGTGGCGGGAAGCGGCTCAGGGCATTCGCATCGACAAGAGCAGCGGCGAGGTTATGGGCGACGCCAGCGAATTCAAGCTGCGCGACGGTTTGGCCTTCCCTTTGATCACCCTCGACGGCCAGATCGTCATGGTATCGCTCGGCGGCGAGGCCGTCGAATTGTCGGGCGCCGAGTTCGGCCTGGTGTCGCTGGTCTCGACCTATGCCATCGGCCGCGCCATGCAGCTCCACACCATGGCGGGCAAGACTATCGATCACATCGAGTTGACGCCGCGCGAGCGCGAATGCCTGCAATGGGCAGCCGTCGGCAAGTCCGAATGGGAGATTTCACAAATCCTCGGCATCTCGGAACACACCTCCGAGAAACACCTTCTTAACGCTAAAGGCAAACTCGGCGCCGTCAACCGGGTGCAAGCGGTCGCGGAGGCGATAAGGCGGGGCTACATTAGTTAGGTCGGCCGCGCCGACCTAGAAGATCCTGCCTACGTGATCACGTAATTTTCTTGCGAAAGCACGGCCGTATTTTCCTCTTGAACCCAGGAGAAGACGGATGCTTTTTGCCCTTACCACCCAGGAATTGATGGAACGTCCCGACCTTTGGGAGGCGGTTCATCGTCTACGCTACCAGGTCTTCGTCGAGGAAATGGGATGGACCGATCTGAAGCGCCCGGACGGGCTCGAGGTCGACCAGTTCGACCACGACGAAGCGGTGCATCAGATCGTCATCCGCAATGGCGAGCTCGCCGGTTATCAAAGGATGCTGCCGACGACGCGGGCGCACCTGCTGACCGAGGTGCTGACGGATCTTTTTGAAGGAACGCCGCCTTCCGGGCCCAATGTCTACGAGCTGACCCGCTATGCGGTAGCGCCCGGTTTTCGCGATGGCCGGCGCGGCGTATCGACGGTCGGCACCGAGCTGATCGCCGGCTTCGTCGAGTGGGGGCTGAAGCGCAACGTCAATCAGGTGATCATCGAATTCGAGCCGATGTGGGTCCTACGGGCTTTGCAGCTGCATTTCCTGGCAACGCCGCTTGGCTACCAGCGCACCTATGGCAACCAGCAGGTCGTCGCCACCCTGCTCACCTTCAATCAGCACACGCTTGATGTGGTGCGTTCGCGTCGCAATCATTTCGCGCCGGTGCTGGCCAGGGGCTATCCCGACAGGCTCGGCTTGAGGCAGGCGTCGTGACAGTTGATAGTACCGTGAGAGTGGAGAGTGTAATGAGTATCCATCCCCAAACCGAGTTCCGCAACCATACGCTGATCGTCACGGTGTCTTCGGATGACGGCCGCCCGGTGCTGGACAGGCGGGCCTATGAAAGCCTGGCCAGGACCTTCCACGAGGCTGCAGTCGACGACGAGGTGCGCGTCGTGGTGCTGCGCGGCCTGGCTGGCTGCTTCTGCCTTGGCGGCGACTTCTCCGAATTCCTCGATGCCACCAAGCATCAGCTGCTGATCGCCGCCGTAACCGACATGTTCCGCACGCTGGCGACGTTTCCCAAACCGATCCTTGCCTGTGTCGATGGCGATGCCGTCGGTGTCGGCTGCACCATCCTGTTCCACTGCGACATGGTGATCGCGTCGGGCAAGAGCACGTTCCGGGTGCCGTTTGTCGATTTCGGCCTGGTGCCAGACGCGGCGACCAGCATCCTGGCGCCGCAAAAGCTTGGCTACGCCGGCGCTTTCCGGTTTTTTTGCCTGGGCGACACGCTGGGCGTCGACGATGCCAAGGCGCTCGGTCTCGTCGCCGAGATCGTGGTGGATGGCAGCGTCGAGGACGCAGCCCTTGCCAGGGCAAGGCAGCTTGCCAAGAAGCCGGTCGCCGCTCTGTTGCAGACGCGTGGCCTGCTGAGGGGTGACACAGCCGCGCTCTGCGACCGCATCGACCAGGAGATTTCGCTGTTCCAGCAGGCGCTGCAGGACGACACCACGCTGCGGCGGCTGCAGCGGATCGCCCGGCTGGTGGCATAGCCGTCCCGGCGACGGCACGGTTCAATCCAGCACAGAAGCAGCCCTGTCCCGATAGTATCGGGACGGGCCAGACCTAGAGCATGATCCCGAAAAGTGGAATCCGGTTTTCGGAAAAGATCATGCTCCAACAAAGAGATAGAGCCTATTTTTTCAGGAAGGACGTTCCTTCGCCGACGATCTTCTTGTCTTCCTTGCCGATGACATCGAGATCGCGGCCGTCATAAGGCAGTGACAACAGGATGCGGCGCATGACGGCCAGCCGCGCGCGCCGTTTGTCGTTGGCCCGCACGATGATCCAGGGCGCGAATTCCTTGTGCGTGCGTTCGACCATGAGATCGCGCGCCTTGGTGTAGTCGTCCCATTTGGTGATGCCGGCAACGTCGATCGGCGAGAACTTCCAGTTCTTCAAGGGGCTCCAGCGGCGGTCGTGAAACCGTTCGAGCTGGGTTTCCCGGCCGATGTTCAGCCAGAATTTGAAGAAATGGATGCCCTCGTTGGAGATCATCCGCTCGAAATGCGGCGTCTCGTCGAGGAATTTCTCATGCTGCTCTGGCGTGCAGAAGCCCATCACCGGCTCGACGCCGCCGCGATTGTACCAGGAGCGGTCGAAGGTGACGAACTCGCCCGCTGTCGGGAAATGGTCGACATAACGTTGGTAATACCACTGCCCGACCTCGGTCGGCGTCGGCTTGGTCAGCGCCACGTTGCGCGCGGTTCGAGGGTTCATGTACTGGCGCAGCACGAAGATGGTGCCGCCCTTGCCAGCGGCATCGCGGCCCTCGAACAGCGCCACCACCCGCTTGCCCGTCGATTGCAGCCATGCCTGCGCCTTGACCAGCTCGATCTGCAGCAATTCGAGGGTTTTGTCGTACTCATCGCCTTTCATTTTCTTGTCGTAGGGGAAGCCGCCGGCGGTCAGCTTGTGATCCTCGACCCAGTCCGGAAGCTCCGGATTCTCGATATCGAACTCGCGCTCCTTGCCGTCGATCGTGATCTTCAGCGGACCCGCTGCGGGTGCAGCGGCCGTTTCCTTGGTATTTTTCATCGAGACGAACCTTTTCAGCTTCCGGACTCATGCTATGGGGAGCCTCTAGGCCGGTCCAGCGGAAGTTTCCAGCCGGCCGACTGAGTGCAAGGGCACGGGGCGCAGGCGCGAATGGCCGACTTGGGCGCAGAGCAGAAAGGCACGGCGCAAGCCGTCGCTATCAGGCTGTGGAACAGCCGCTGGCTGCTTGCCGCAGGGATCGTCGCGGTCCTGGCCGTCTACGGTTTCGCCGGCATGTCCGGCTATGTCGTCCTGCTGGCATGTGCCGTGCTGCTTGCCGCTGCGATGCTGCCAACCGAGGCCACGCGCCAGTCCGCCGAGAGCGCCGCCGCAATCGAGGCGATCGGGTTGCAGCGGCTTTCCGGCGAGTATCTCGCCGCCGCCGTTGCCGATCCGTTGATCATTTTCGACCGCACCGCCACCATCGTCCACGCCAATGCCGCCGCCTTTGCCGCCTTTGGCGGCATCGCGCCGGGCATGTCGCTGTCGCTAAAGTTCCGCGCCCCCGAAATGCAGGCCTTGCTCGACGGCGTCCTGTCGGGGAACGTCGCCTCCGATGTCGTCGACTACACCGAAAAGCTGCCGGTGGAACGGACCTATCGGGTGAGCGCGTCTTCGGTCGGCCACGCCACCGATCTCTATGTGCTGGTGTTCAAGGACCAGAGCGAGGCCCGCCGGATCGACCGCATGCGCGCCGACTTCATCGCCAATGCCAGCCATGAACTGCGCACGCCACTGGCCTCGATCTCGGGTTTCATCGAGACGCTGCGCGGGCCGGCCCGCAACGACCCGGCGGCGCGCGAGCAGTTCCTGCAGATCATGCAGAGCCAGACCGGCCGCATGGCGCGCCTGATCGACGATTTGTTGTCGCTGTCGCGGCTGGAAATGAAGCCCTATCTGGCGCCGGGAACCGAGGTCGATCTGCGCCAGACCATCGACAGCGTCATCGATTCGCTTGGGCCTCTCGCCCGGGAGAATGGCATCGTCATCGAGCGGGCGTTTGCCGAAGGGCCGCTGGACGTGCCCGGCGACCGGGACGAGCTGTTTCAGGTCTTCGAAAACCTGCTGGAAAACGCCTGCAAATACGGACAATCGGGCGGGTGCGTCACAGTGTCGATCGCGCGCACCGATACCGGTTCCGAACCTGGCATCGATGTCACCATCACGGATTTTGGTCCCGGCATTCCCGAGGAACACATTCCACGCATCACCGAGCGCTTCTATCGTGTCGATGTCGAGAACAGCCGGACCCAGAAGGGCACCGGCCTGGGCCTGTCCATCGTCAAGCACATCCTGACACGCCACAACGCCAGGCTTTCGATCAAGTCGGAAGTCGGTAAGGGCGCGGCGTTCACCGTTCATTTGCCGGCTCGCTGACGCGATACTATGTACTAACGGTTCATTTCTTTTTTCTGTCATCCGGCTAGCGTATCAGCGGAGGATTCGAGGAAGCGACTCAAGGCCACAGATCCCGGAAAGGCATTTCGTCCATGCAGTCCGTGCATATCGTCAGCGCCTACGACGAAGAGCTGAAATACCTGTCGAAGCGCATCGCTGCGATGGGCGGGCATGCCGAACGCATGGTCGAACAGGCGATCTCGGCCCTGGTCAATGCCGATCCCGGCCTCGCCCAGAAAGTCATCCGCGACGACATCGTGCTCGATGAAGGGCAGCGCGAGATCGATGACAAGGCCATCGTCATCATCGCCAAGCGCCAGCCGATGGCAACCGACCTGCGCGAGATCGTCGGCGCGATCCGTATCTCGGCCGACCTCGAACGGGTCGGCGATCTCGGCAAGAATGTCGCCAAGCGGGTGGTCGCCGTTATCGACGGGCGCCAGCCGACCAGCCTGTTCCGCGGCCTCGAGGCGCTGGCCGACCTTGCTTTGACGCAGCTCAAGGAAGTGCTCGACGTCTATGCGTCGCGCTCGGTGGAAAAGATCGGCTTCGTGCGCGACCGTGACGACCAGATCGATGCCATGTACACCTCGCTGTTTCGCGAATTGCTGACCTACATGATGGAAGACCCGCGCAACATCACGCCGTGCACGCATCTCCTGTTTTGCGCCAAGAACATCGAGCGGATCGGCGACCATGCCACCAACATCGCCGAGACGATCTACTACATCGTCACTGGCGACCAGATGCCGGCAGAGCGGCCGAAAGGCGACAAGACCGACAAGATCGGTGCTCCCGCAACGCTACCGGGGAAGTGAACGGTCGCCACTCGAACGCTTCATCCTATTGCGCTAAACTATCCGGACGTTAAGCTTGTCGTTCTCTGGTGAAGGCCATGCTTTCAGGAGGCCGCGATGGAATATGTTCGAGAGTTTGCTCCAGCACCGCCAACGGCGGGCATCATCGCTTCCAGCGTCTATCAGGCAGGCCGGCGTGTCGCCGACATTCCCATCGAGGAAGCCGGCGAATGGGCCAAGAAGTCCGGCCACGTCGTCTGGATCGGCCTGCTCGAACCCGACCGCAACCTGTTGCTGCGCGTCCAGGCGCAATTTCATCTGCATGAACTGGCGATCGAGGATGCCGAGCATCCGCACCAGCGGCCGAAGATCGAGCAATATGGCGACGCCTTGTTCATCGTTGCCCGCACCGCCCAGCTGATCGACGGCCGCGTCACCTTCGGTGAGACGCACCTGTTCGTCGGCTCAGGCTATATCGTCAGCGTCAGGCACGGTCCGTCGACCTCCTATGCCGCCGTTCGCCAGCATTGGGAGAGCTGCCCGCATTCGCTGGCCAAGGGCGAGGATTTCGTCCTCTACGCCATTCTCGATTTCATCGTCGACAATTACATGCCCGTGCTCGAGCAGATCGAGGACGAGGTCGAGGTGATCGAGGACAGGGTTCTGCTGAAGCCGATGACCGGTCCCGACATTGAGCGGCTCTATATGCTGCGCCGCGATCTGTTGCGCCTGCGCAATGCGGCATTGCCGCTGGTGGAAGTCTGCCGCCGCTTGACCAGCGCCGACCTGCCGCAGATCCACACCGCCATGCACCCGCTGTTTCGCGACGTCACCGACCACATCCGCACCGTTCAGGAGAAGATCGACAGTTTGCGGGAGGTGCTGGCCTTCGCCTTCGAGGCCAGCCTGCTGGTCGGCCAAAGCCAGGAAACGGCGATCTCCAAGAAGCTCGCTTCATGGGCCGCCATCCTGGCGGTGCCGACCGCGTTCGCCGGCATTTACGGCATGAATTTCAACGATATGCCGGAGCTGAAGATGGAATACGGCTACCCGGTGGTGTTGGCGACAATCGCCCTGATCTGCTCGTTCCTGTACTGGCGGTTTCGCAAGAACGGCTGGCTGTGAAAGAAAGCGAGTAGGGAATGGGGAGTAGCGAATAGGAAAAAACGGAGTTGCCTTGTCGCGGAGGCTCAATCCATTTCTATTCGCTATTCGCTATTCGCTATTCGCTATTCGCTATTCGCTATTCGCTATTCGCTATTCGCTATTCGCTATTCGCTATTCGCTCAGCGGCTCCGCCGCCGTTCCGAAGCCGGCTGGAACGCCACCCGCGCATGGTACTTGCAATAGGGGCCGGTTTCGGCGGCATCGTTGCCGCAGAAATGGAAATCCTCCGAAAGCGGATCGCCATTCGGCCATTTGCAGGTGCGCTCGGTCAGTTCGACGAGCTGCAGATGCCGCGAGATCGGCAGGACGACGTTCTCGACCGGGCGGATGTAGTGGCGCGCCACCGGTTCGGCATCGAACTGCGTCTGCAGCGCGTTTGCGCCGATCGAGGTGGTGACATGGCGCTGGGCACTTGCAGCGCGCGAAACCGATTTCTGGACGGTCGATCCCTGCACCGCCTTCTTCTGGCGCGCCGGCGTTGCGGTCGAGCGTCCGCGGCCCGACAGCTTCAGCCGGTGCACCTTGCCGATGACCGCGTTACGGCTGACCCCACCAAGCTGTGCGGCAATCTGGCTGGCGCTCAGACCCTCCGACCACAATTTCCTGAGAAGTTCGACCCGCTCGTCAGTCCAGTTCATGAGACCGCGCTCCTGCTAAGCGTGCGGCAATCGGAATCCATTCCCGACCCGGCAACCTTTGCCGGGGCAGACACCACATATATTAGGTGATTAGGTCCGCCGCACGAAATCTAGTTATTTCCCGACTACAATTACCTCATGTGTTGACTCGGTGACAAGAGTCCCAAGGGCAACACGAATCGGTTTTTTAGGTTTTCCCCAACTTGCCCGGTCGCTTATGAGCCGGCATCTCGTCGGGGGGCTTGCCGCGCGCCTTTGCACGACGTTTTCGTTGACTTCATGGCCGAAAAACACGATAAGCCGCAAAGGCCGCCGCTTGGGCGGCTTTTTTGATTTTCCGGTTCCGGAGACGCATATAATGAGCGGTTCGGCGCTTTTCGAGACCTTTGCTCGCGCACCCCTGGCTTTCGACCACGGGGAAGGCACATGGCTGGTCACTGACAAGGGCGAGCGATATCTCGATTTTGCCGGCGGTATCGCCGTGAATTCGCTCGGCCACAGCCATCCGCACCTGGTCGCCGCGCTCACCGAGCAAGCAGCCAAGCTCTGGCATGTCTCCAACCTCTACGAGATTCCGGCGCAGAGTCGGCTTGGCGAGCGACTGGCCGACGCCACTTTCGCCGACAAGGTGTTCTTCACCAATTCCGGCGCCGAGGCGCTGGAATGCGCCATCAAGACGGCGCGGCGCTATCAATTCGTCAACGGCCATCCCGAGCGCTTTCGCGTCATTACCTTCGAAGGCGCCTTCCATGGCCGCACCCTGGCGACCATCGCCGCCGGCGGCCAGTATAAATATCTGGAAGGCTTTGGGCCCAAGGTCGAAGGTTTCGACCAGGTCGGCTTCGACGACATCGACGCCGCCGAAAAGGCAATCACGCCGGAGACCGCCGCGATCCTGATCGAGCCGGTGCAGGGCGAGGGCGGTATCCGCCCGGTGCCGACGCAGTCGCTGAAGCGGCTGCGGCAGCTGTGCGAGCAGCACGGCCTGCTCTTGATCTTCGACGAGGTTCAGTGCGGCATCGGCCGCACCGGAAAGCTGTTCGCCCATGAATGGGCGGGCGTCACTCCCGACCTGATGGCGATTGCCAAGGGCATTGGCGGCGGCTTCCCGATGGGCGCTTGCCTTGCGACTAACGAGGCCGCGGTCGGCATGACCGCTGGCGTGCACGGAACCACCTTCGGCGGCAATCCGCTGGCCATGGCGGTCGGCAACGCCGTGCTCGACGTGGTGCTGGAAGACGGCTTCCTCGAGGACGTCCAGCGCAAGGCGCTGCTGATGAAGCAGGGGCTGGCGAGTGTCGCCGACGAATTCCCCGATGTCATCGAAGGCATCAGGGGCACCGGGCTGATGCTCGGCCTCAAATGCGCGATGCCCAACACCAAGGTCAACATGGCCTTGCGCGACCAGCATCTGCTGGCGGTGCCCGCCGGCGACAACGTCATTCGCCTGCTGCCGCCGCTTACCGTCACCGACGCCGAGATCCACGAGGCGCTCGACCGCATCCGCGCCGGTGCCCGGGGCCTGGCCGACGCCATCGCCGCGGCTGCCGCGAAGTAATCCCGGAACCATTCCTGATGTCACTTCGCCATTTCACCGATCTTTCCGCCGTTTCCGAAGGCGATCTGCGCTTCATGCTGGACGACGCGGTGCTGCGAAAGGCCAGGCTCAAGGCCGGCGAGCGGACAAAGCCGCTCGAAGGCAAGGTGCTGGCGATGATCTTCGACAAGCCGTCGACGCGCACGCGCGTGTCGTTTGACGTCGGCATGCGCCAGCTTGGCGGCGAGACCATCATGCTGACCGGCACCGAGATGCAACTAGGCCGCTCCGAAACCATCGCCGACACCGCCAAGGTGCTGTCGCGCTATGTCGATGCGATCATGATCCGCACCACCTCGCATGAGCGGCTGCTTGAATTGACCGAGAACGCAACGATCCCCGTCATCAACGGGCTGACCGACGACACCCACCCTTGCCAGCTGATGGCCGACATCATGACCTTCGAGGAGCATCGTGGTCCGGTGGCCGGCAAGACCATCGCCTGGACCGGCGACGGCAACAATGTGCTGCATTCGCTGCTCGAGGCCTCGGCGCGGTTCCAGTTCAACCTGAATGTCGCCGTGCCCGAGGGCAGCGAGCCGGCGCAGAAACATATCGACTGGTCGAAGGCGCATGGCGGCAAGCTGAGCTTCACCCGCTCGCCCGAGGAAGCCGTGCATGAGGCCGATTGCATCGTCACCGACTGCTGGGTGTCGATGGGTCAGGAACATCGCGCCCGCGGTCACAATGTGTTCTCGCCCTATCAGGTCAATGCAGCCCTGATGGCGAAGGCCAAGCCGGACGCCCTGTTCATGCACTGCTTGCCGGCGCATCGCGGCGAGGAGGTGACCGACGAGGTCATCGACGGACCGCATTCGGTGGTCTTCGACGAGGCCGAGAACCGGCTTCACGCCCAGAAGGCCGTGCTCGCCTGGTGCTTGGGCGCTTGATGTGTCTGGGCGCTTGATCTGGGGCGGCGCGATGCCTATCTGCGCCGCATCACGCAAATCAAGCGCGTTTGGACGCATGCACCCCAGGGGGCGGCATGGCCGCGCCCTGGAGCTTTGTCATGTTGGAAACGCATCAAGTGACTGAACATCACCTCAAACTCGGCGAATTCGGCTATGCCGGCGACGATCACGTCGTGCCCTTCGAGGTCGGCCCGCTCGACGTGCGCGGCCGCACGGTCCAGCTCGGGCCGATGCTCGACGCCATCCTCAGCCGCCACGACTATCCCGAGCCGGTCGCCCGGCTGCTGGCGGAAGCCTGTGTGCTGACGGTGTTGCTTGGCACCTCGCTCAAGTTCGAGGGCAAGTTTATCCTGCAGACCCGCACCGACGGGCCGGTCGACATGCTGGTCGCGGATTTCTCCACGCCATCGGCCTTGCGGGCCTATGCGCGCTTCGATGCCGACCGGCTGGAAGCCTTGATCGCTACCGGCGAAACGTCGCAGCAGACGTTGCTCGGCAGCGGCGTTTTGGCGCTGACCATCGACCAGGGCGCCCACACGCAGCGCTACCAGGGCATCGTCCAGCTCGACGGCGAAACGCTGGAAGATGCGGCACGCACCTATTTCCGCCAGTCGGAGCAGATCCCGACCGATCTCAGGCTGTCGGTGGCCAAGCTGCTGACGCCAGGTCCTCGTGGCGCCCGTGAGCAGTGGCGCGCCGGTGGCATCCTGGCGCAGTTCCTGCCGCAATCGCCCGAACGCATGCGCGTGCCTGACATTTCGGGCGGCGACGGCGATCCGCGCGACGTGACGCATGAACCGGCCGACAATTCCTGGCAGGAACTGGTGGCGCTGCTCGGCACCATCGAGCCGACCGAACTGATCGACCCGACGATCGGCGCCGAGCGGCTGCTCTACCGGCTGTTCCATGAGCACGGCGTGCGCGTCTTCGGCGGCGTTCCAGTCGCCGACCAGTGCTCATGCTCCAGGGACAAGATCCGCGGCATCCTCGAGGGCTTTTCGGCGCAGGAGATCAAGGACAGCACCGAGGACGGTGGCATCCACGTCGCCTGCGAGTTCTGCTCGAAGCAGTATGACTTCGATCCGGCGGAGTTTGCGGCTCAGTAACCTCTCTTCCTTCTCCCCGTTCTACGGGGAGAAGGTGCCCGAAGGGCGGATGAGGGGCAGCGCGACCGTCGGCAAATGGCAGCGGCAATACACTCAGACGCGCTTGTACATGGAAGATAATCTCAGGGACCGGCGCCGCCCCTCATTGCCCTGCCGGGCATTTCTCCCCGTATTGAGACGGGGAGAAAGACGCTAGTTCACCGTCCGCCGTGTCCCTGGCAGATCCAGCGAAAACGCCGGGATGGCGATGTCGAACGTCTCGCCCCGCTTGTTGCGCATGGTGTAGTGGCCGACCATGATGCCGGACGGCGTCGAGAGCGGGCAGCCGGACGTGTATTGATAGCTGTCGCCGGGGTTGAGTTCGGGCTGGTCGCCGACAACGCCGGCACCGCGCACTTCCTCGACCCGGCCGGTGCCGTCGGTGATGTGCCAATAGCGCGACAAAAGCTGCACGAAATCGTCCGACTGGTTGTCGATGGTTATCTGATAGCCCCAGACATAGCGGTTCTCGGAGGGATCCGAGCGATCCTCCAGATAGAACGGCCTGACCTGCACTTCGATGTTGCGCGTAACGGCGCGGTACATGGGCTACTCCAAGGCAATGTGAGCGGAACTGTCGGCGCTCTCCCCGGCCCGGTCAACGACCTCAAGCGCAGGTGCCGACAAACAATGTCATTTAAGTGACACATGACAATGATGGTGTGTCCGGACTGTGCCGGGCGACTCAAGCGCTCTGTCGAACCGTTCAAAAATGGCTATTTGCGGCCGGCTTTTCCCGGAGTGACCAGATCTCGATGGAACTGACAGTCATAGCCGCAGCCCTGCTTTCGATAGCCCTGCTTCTTTCAAATCTCGCCGGCATCCTGCTCGCTTCATTCATGCTGAGACGGCGGCGCTCCATCGCGCCGCCCGCCGGCAAGGCGCCGGGGGTGTCGATCGTGGTCCCGGCGCGTGGCGTCGAGCCATTTACCGAGGAGACCCTGGCACGCGCCTTCTCGCTCGACTGGCCGCGCTATGAGCTGCTCTTCTGCGTCGCCCACGCCGACGATCCGGTGGTCAAGATGATAAACAGGACGATTGCCCGGGTTCCCGAGATACCGGCCCGGCTGCTGTTTGGCGATGACCGCATCAGCGGCAATCCGAAGCTCAACAATTGCGTCAAGGGTTGGGAAGCGGCCCGCCACCAATGGGTCATCCTTGCAGATTCCAACGTGCTGATGCCCATGGACTATGTCCAGCATCTGCTGGCGGCATGGCGCGACGACACCGGCCTCGTCTGCTCGACGCCGATCGGCTCGCGGCCGGCCGGGTTCTGGGCGGAGGTCGAATGCGCGTTCCTCAACACGCTGCAGGCGCGCTGGCAATATACCGGCGACGCGCTTGGCCTCGGCTTTGCCCAGGGCAAGAGCATGCTGTGGAACAAGCCGATGCTCGATGCCAATGGCGGCATCCGCGCACTGGCCGCCGAGATCGCCGAGGACGCCGCCGCGACCAAGCTGGTCAATGGGCTCGGGCTGCGCGTCAATCTTGTCGCCTCGCCCTTCGAGCAGCCGCTTGGCCAACGTAGTTTCGACGAAATCTGGTCGCGCCAGGCGCGTTGGGCGCGCTTGCGCCGCGTCACCTTCCCGCTGTTCTTCGCGCCCGAGATATTCACTGGCGTGGCGGTGCCACTGGTGCTGGCGCTGTTGGCGGCGGCGGGCGCCGGCTTCAGCCTGCCGGCAACCGCGCTCGCCGTGCTCGCACTCGCCTACCTGCCGGAATGCGCCCTGGCCTGGGGCAAGGGCTGGTACCTGTCGCCGCGCATGATCCCGGCGCTGATGGCGCGCGACGTGATGCTGCCCGCCCTCTGGGTGCGCGGCTGGCTCGGCGGCGCCGTCGACTGGCGCGGCAACGCGATGACCATCGGCACCAAGGCAGCCGAACTGGAAGAGACGCCGTCGGGCGCCTGAGCGCCCGCGCCTTGTCGTATCGGGCGAAGCCTATTTTGCCGACTTCAGCGCCTGCTCGATATCTGCGAGCAGATCGTCCGCATCCTCGAGGCCGACGGAGAGCCTCAGCGTTCCCGGCCCGATGCCGAGTTCGGCGCGCGCCTCGTCGCTCAGATTCTTGTGAGTCGTCGTCGCCGGATGGGTGATCAGGCTCTTGGCATCGCCGAGATTGTTGGAGATCAGCACGATGTCGAGCGCGTTCTGCAAGGCGAAGGCCGCCTGCTTGCCGCCCTTGACGTCGAGGCAGATCAGCGTCGAGCCACCCGACATCTGCTTCTTGACGACCGCCGCCTGCGGGTGGTCGGCGCGGCCCGGATAGATGACGCGGGCGATTTCCGGCCGCCCGGCCAGGAAATCGGCGATCTTGCCGGCGCTTTCGGTCTGCTGGCGCACGCGCAGTGGCAGCGTCTCCAGGCCCTTCAGCAGCGTCCAGGCGTTGAACGGCGACAGGCTGGGGCCGGTGTGGCGGAAATAGTCGTGCAGGTTCTCGTCGATCCACTTCTTGTCCGACAGGATGACGCCGCCGAGACAGCGTCCCTGGCCGTCAATATGCTTGGTCGCCGAATAGACGACGATGTGGGCGCCGAGCTGCAAAGGCTTCTGCTGCAAGGGGGTGGCAAAGACGTTGTCGACGATCAGCCGCGCGCCGATCGAATTGGCGAGCGCAGCAACTGCGGCGATGTCGATCACTTCCAGTGTCGGGTTGGTCGGGCTTTCCAGGAAGAACAGTTGTGTGTTCGGCCTCACCGCCTTTTCCCAATTGGCGATGTCGGTGCCGTCGACCAGCGTTGCCTCGATGCCGTATTTCGGCGCCAGCGTCTCGATCACCCAGCGGCAGGAACCGAACAGCGCGCGCGCCGCCACGATGTGGTCGCCGGCCTTGGCGCTGCACAGAAGGGCTGCGGTCACCGCCGCCATGCCGGACGCGGTGGCGCGCGCGTCTTCCGCGCCTTCAAGCGCGCACATGCGCTTTTCGAACATGTCGACGGTCGGATTGGCGTAGCGCGAATAGATGAAACCCGGCTCTTCGCCCTTGAAGCGCGCTTCGGCTGCCTGCGCCGTCTCATAGACATAGCCCTGGGTGAGGTACATCGCCTCCGACGTTTCGCCGAATTGGGAACGCAAGGTCCCTGCATGCACGAGTGCTGTCTGAGGCTTCCAGTTACGCTTCTTGGTGCTCATCGCTTTTGTTCCAGACACAAAAAAACCGGCCGCGAAAGTCGCAACCGGTCCATACGGCCTTGCGGCCCGACGGTCCTTTAGCGACTTGTTTAACGTGGCTGCAAGCCGACCGGCCAAATCACCACGGGATAACGACCCTTTAGACCTGCACCGCGCTTGCGTCAATTCCCGGCTTGATTAAGAGGTTTGTACCAAGCAGGTTCCGCAAAAGTGTTACACGGTTTTGCGGCAAGAACCTGCGACAAAAAAAGAGTCGCGGCCTTCAAGCGGAGCCAGCTTTGCGGCAGACCGGCATTCTTCCCGATCAGGATATTTCCGCGTTGTTCCAGTCGGGCGCGCTGAAGTCGCCGCGTGCGCTCGATGCCGACCAGATCCAGCCGGCCAGCCTCGATCTCAGGCTCGGCGCCAAAGCGTGGCGGGTGCGCGCTTCCTTTTTGCCCGGGCCGGGCCACAAGGTCGCCGAAAAGCTCGATCGGCTGAAACTGCACGAAATCGATCTCGCCGAAGGCGCGGTGCTTGAAACCGGCTGCGTCTACATCGTGCCGCTGCTCGAAGGCCTGGCGCTGCCTGCCGACATTTCCGCATCGGCCAACCCGAAGAGTTCGACCGGACGGCTCGACATCTTCACCCGGGTGATGACCGATCGCGGCCACGAGTTCGACAAGATCGCCGCCGGCTATGACGGTCCGCTCTACCTGGAGGTCAGCCCGCGCACCTTCCCGATCGTCGTGCGCACCGGCTCGCGGCTGTCGCAGATCCGCTTCCGCACCGGCAATGCGCTCTTGTCGGAGGCAGAACTGAGCGAACTCCACCGCGCCGAGATGCTGGTGGCCACCGAGCCGCCCAACATTTCCGGCGGCGGCATCGCGCTGTCGATCGATCTCGACGGCGACAAGGATGGGCTGGTCGGCTATCGCGGCAAGCATCACACAGGCCTTGTCGATGTCGACAAGCGTGCCGCCCAGGATGTCGTCGACTTCTGGGAGCCGCTCTATAAGCGCGGCGCTGGCGAACTGGTGCTCGATCCCGACGAGTTTTACATACTGGTGTCGCGCGAGGCGGTGCATGTGCCGCCGCTCTACGCCGCCGAGATGACGCCCTTCGATCCGCTGGTCGGCGAATTCCGCGTTCACTATGCCGGCTTCTTCGATCCGGGTTTTGGCCATTCGGCATCAGGCGGCACCGGCAGCCGGGCGGTGCTCGAAGTGCGCAGCCACGAAGTGCCGTTTATCCTCGACCATGGCCAGATCGTCGGGCGGCTGGTCTACGAGCACATGCTGAAGCGGCCGCAGGCGCTCTACGGCACCGATCTCGGCTCCAACTACCAGGCGCAAGGCCTGAAGCTGTCCAAGCATTTCCGCGCCGCGCGCTGATCTTCCTTGTCACCGTGAGACCTTGCCTGACCCGGAGCGCCATGCTTGGCTGTGCCGACCGTCATGATGACTTAACTGCAAGGGGAACAAGAATGCGGATTTCGAGATGGATCCTATCGGCGGCAAGCGCCGCCATGTTGGTCATTGCTGCCGGCTCCTTTTCGGCACAGGCCGCGGAGAAACTGAAGATCGGCACCGAGGGTGCCTATCCGCCGTTCAACACCATCACGCCGGACGGCAAGGTCGTCGGCTTCGACATCGACATCGCCGATGCGCTTTGCGCGCAGATGAAGGTCGAGTGCGAGATCGTCACGCAGGACTGGGACGGCATCATTCCTGCCCTCCAGGCCAAGAAGTTCGACGCCATCATCGCCTCGATGAGCATCACCGAGGAACGCAAGAAACAGGTCGCCTTCACCAACAAATATTACACCACGCCGCTTGCCATGGTGGCCCTGAAGGACAGCGAGCTCACCTCGACTGAAGCGGCGGCACTTGCCGGCAAGACGGTGGGCGCCCAAGCGTCGACCACCCAGGCCGATTATGCCCAGGACGTCTATGGCAAGGCCGGCGCCGAGGCCAAGCTCTATCCGACCCAGGAAGAAGCGATCACCGATCTGACCAACGGCCGCCTCGATGCCGTCATCTCGGACAAGTTCGTGCTGGTCGACTGGATGAAGAAGGCGAGCAACGGCTGCTGCAAGATGATCGGCGACATCAAGGGCACCGAGACGCAGGCCGGCATCGCGGTTCGCCTGGAAGACACAGAGCTTCGCGACAAGCTCAACGCCGCCATCGACGCCATCGTCGCCGACGGCACCTACAAGAAGATCCAGGCAAAGTATTTCGACTTCGATATTTATTGAGGTTGCAGCTGCCAATCTCCCCCCTCGTGGGGGAGATGCCCGGCAGGGCAGAGGGGGGCGCGAAGGATCGCCGACCTTGCACCATTTGGCCAGCCGAGAACAGTTGAAGGCGAAGTTATTCGATTGAGACGTTGGAGGGACAGCGCCCCCCTCTGGCCTGCCGGCCATCTCCCCCACGAGGGGGGAGATTACGCTGTCACAACGCCTTCACCGCCACCTTCACCGGCTGCTCGATTTCGAGCGGGTTGCGCAGCGGCAGGCCGAAATCCTTGGCTTCGATTTCGAACGTGTCGCCGGCCTCGGTCCTGATACCGTCGGCAAACGAAAGCGTCGCCGTGCCGAACATGTGCACATGCACGTCGCCCGGCTGGCGGAAGGCCGAATATTTGAAATGGTGATGTTCGAGATTGGCGATGGTGTGCGACATGTTCGCCTCGCCCGACAGGAACGGCTTTTCCCAAAGCACCTTGCCGTCGCGAACGATGCGCGAGGCGCCTCGGATGTCGGACGGCAGGTCGCCGATCAGGATCTCCGGTCCGAATGAGGCGTTGCGCAGCTTCGAATGCGCCAGGAACAGATAGTTGACGCGCTCGGTGACGTGGTCGGAAAACTCGTTCGACAGCGTGAAGCCGACGCGGAACGGCGCGCCGTCATCGCCAATGACATAGATGCCGGCGACTTCCGGCTCCTCGCCGGCGTCCTGCGCGAAAGCCGGCGACATGAGTGGCGCACCCGGCGCCACCGCCATGGTGCCGTTGCCCTTGTAGAACCATTCCGGCTGCACGCCGGTCTGGCCTTTCGCCGGCTTGCCGCCTTCCAGCCCCATGCGGAACATCTTCATCGAATCGGTGAGCTGCTCCTCGCCGTCGGTGCTGAGCTTCTTGTGCATGGAATCGCGCGTTGCCGCAGAGCCCAGATGCGTCAGCCCGGTGCCGGTGAGGTGCAGATGCGCGGGGTCTGGATGGTTGATCGGCGACAGCAGCCGCCCCTTCTTGTAGGCGGCGTCGAGATCGACGGTCTCGCCGAAGCCCTTGCGCTCGATGAGCGCAACCAGTCCGGTGCCGGTGCGCGCGGCCTCCATCGCCAGCGAATAGACGCTGCGGGCGCCATTGATGATCCGGGTCTTGCCGCCGTTGCGGGCGACGACGCGGATCGTCTCGGCGTCGTCGAGGATCTGGGAGATCAGCATGATATACCCTCTCTCTGGTGACTAGGCCCGGCTGCCGGCGTGGCAAACCCTGACCGTCGCGGCTCGGTACCATTCCGCGCCACGGGTGAAATTCTTCGTCGGGATAGCGCTTCGCGGGCCTGGTCCCCTGGGGGAACTTCTATGCGCCGGCGGGTTGCCGGCAGCCGCGATGTGACCCGTATGCCTTCCTGGTTCCCTCGCCTCAACCCTTGTTCTTGTTGTAGACGTCGAAGACCACGGCGCCGAGCAACACCAGGCCTTTGACCACCTGCTGCCAGTCGACATTGACGCCCATGATCGACATGCCGTTGTTCATCACGCCCATGATGAAGCCGCCGACCACCGCGCCGATCACCTGGCCGACGCCGCCCATCGCCGAGGCGCCGCCGATGAACACCGCGGCGATGACGTCGAGCTCGCTGCCGAGGCCCGCCGCCGGCACGGCCTGTCCGAGCCGCGCTGCAATGATCAGACCGCCAAGCGCCGACAGCACGCCCATATTGACGAACACCATCAGTGTCAGCCGCTCGGTCTTGATGCCCGACAGTTGCGCCGCTTTGGCATTGCCGCCCATGGCGTAGATGCGGCGGCCGATCGTCATGCGTTTGGTGACGAAGACGAACAGCGCAATCAGCGCGCCCATCACCATGAGTACGATCGGCAGACCCCTGTAGCTGGCGAACTGGTAGACCAGGAACAGCGCCAGCGCGCTGGTCACGAGGGTCTTGATGACGAACAGCGTGAAAGGTTCGGCTTCATAGCCATGCGCTTCGCGAGTGCGCCGTGCCTTGAGCCCGAAATAGGCATAGGCGAGCACGGCGACGATGCCGATCAGGATCGTTGTCATGTGCAAGGTCATGCCGCTGCCCAGAATGGTCTTGCCGGCGGCGTTCACCGTCGGCGGGATCAGCGTCAAGGGGCCGATCACATCCGGAATGAAGCCGGAGCTGAGCGCCTTGAAGCCGTCTGGAAGCGGCCCCACCGAAGACCCGCCACCCAGCAGCGCCTGGCAGATGCCGCGAAAGATCAGCATTCCCGCCAGCGTGACGATGAAACTCGGTATTCGGTGATAGGCAATCCAATAGCCTTGGGCCGCGCCGATGCCGCCGCCGATGATGAGGCAGATGATCGACACCACCAGCGGGTTGCTGAAGGGTCCGAGCGGCCAGATCACCATCATCATCGCCGCCAGCGCACCGATGAAACCGGCAACGGAGCCGACGCTGAGGTCGATATGGCCGGAGACGATGACCAAGAGCATGCCCAGCGCCATCACGATGATGAACGAGTTCTGCTGCACCAGATTGCTCAGGTTCACCGGTTTGAAGAGTGTGCCGGAGGTGGTGAACTGGAAGAACACCATGATGGCGATCAGCGCCAGGATCAGGCCGTAGTCGCGCAGATTGGTGATCAGCGCCGAGACGGCAACGCGCGGCCCCGGTTGTACATCTTCGGCGACGCCGCTTTTCGGCGCGGGAGCGCTTTCTGTGGTCATGATGGCTTTCCTTCTCCCCGAACGATGGCGCGCATGATCTTTTCCTGGCTGGCGTCGCTTGCCGCCATTTCTCCAACCATGCGCCCTTCATTCATGACGTAGATGCGGTCCGTGATGCCGAGCAGCTCAGGCATCTCCGACGAGATGACGATGATCGCCTTACCCTCGGAGGCGAGGCGGGCGATGATGGTGTAGATTTCGTACTTGGCGCCGACGTCGATGCCGCGCGTCGGCTCGTCGAGGATCAGCACTTCCGGATTGGCGAACAGCCACTTCGACAGCACCACCTTCTGTTGATTGCCGCCCGACAGATTGCCGGTCATTTGATAGACGCTGGACGAGCGGATGTTGGTCTTGGCCTTGTAGTCGTTGGCGACGGCGAGTTCGCGCAAATCGTCGATCACCGCGTGACGCGACACGCCGCCAAGGTTGGCCAGCGTGATGTTGTGCTTGATGTGGTCGATCAGGTTGAGACCGTAGGTCTTGCGGTCCTCGGTAACGTAGGCAATGCCATGGGCCACCGCCTTGCTGACCGAGGAGACATCGATCGGCTTGCCGTTGAGGAGCACCTCGCCGGTGATGCGGCGGCCATAGGAGCGGCCGAACAGGCTCATCGCGAATTCTGTACGTCCGGCGCCCATCAGCCCGGCGATGCCCACCACCTCGCCCTTACGGACGTTGAGATCGATGCCCTTGATCACCTGCCGCTCGGCGTGGATCGGATGATAGACCGACCAGTTCTTCACCTGCAGCACGACCTCGGCGATCTTCGGCTCGCGCGGCGGATAACGGTCATCGAGCGAGCGCCCGACCATCGAGGTGATGATGCGGTCTTCGGAGATGTCTTTCTTGGCAAGCGTCTCGATGGTCCGCCCGTCGCGGATGACCGTGACCTTGTCGGCGACCCGGTTCACTTCGTTGAGCTTGTGCGAGATCAGGATCGAGGTCATGCCTTGCCGCTTGAACTCGAGTAGCAGATCGAGCAGCGCCTGGCTGTCTTTTTCGGACAGGCTCGCCGTCGGCTCGTCGAGGATCAGCAGCTTGACTTCCTTGCTGAGCGCCTTGGCGATCTCGACAAGCTGCTGCTTGCCGACGCCGATATTGGTGATCAGCGTCTTGGGGTCCTCCTTGAGGCCCACCTTCTTCAGCAAGGCGCTGGTGCGCGTCTCGTTGGCATTCCAGTCGATGACGCCGAATTTGGCGTGTTCGTTGCCAAGGAAAATGTTTTCGGCGATCGACAGCATCGGCACCAGCGCAAGTTCCTGGTGGATGATGACGATACCCTTGTGTTCGCTATCGTGAATGCCTTTGAAATGGCATTCCTCGCCGCGATAGACGATCGCGCCGTCATAGGTGCCAGAGGCATAGACGCCCGACAGCACCTTCATCAGCGTCGATTTGCCGGCGCCGTTCTCGCCGACCACGGCATGGATCTCGCCCTCCTCGACGCTGAGGTTGACGTTCGACAGCGCCTTCACGCCGGGGAACGTCTTGGTGATGTCGCGCATCTCCAAAATCGTCGAGGCCATCAGGAATACCGCTCCTCCCAGGTCCGGACCAATGCCGGCGGGCTAGTATGCGAATTTTGGATTCGCCGCGCTAGCAAAAAGGGGCCCCGCTGTACGCGGGACCCCAAGCTTTGTAACCGAAATTACTTCAGGTCTTCGGCCTTGATGTAGCCGGAGTCGACAACCAGCGCCTGGTAGTTCGACTTGTCGACATCATGCGGCGTCAAAAGGATCGAAGGAACGACCTTGACGTCGTTGTTGTAGGTCTTTTCATCGAGACCGTCCGGCTTGCCGCCCGAGAGCACCTTGTCGACGAGTTCGACAGTGGCCTTGGCCAGTTCGCGGGTGTCCTTGAACACGGTCGAGTACTGCTCGCCCGAGATGATCAGCTTGACCGAGGCGGTCTCGGCGTCCTGGCCGGTCACGATCGGCCAGGGCTGGGCGTCCGTGCCATAGCCGACAGCGCGCAGCGAGGCAGTGATGCCGCGCGAGAGGCCGTCATAGGGCGACAGAACGCCATCGACGCGGCTGCCGTCCGAATAGTTGGCCGACAGGAGGTTGTCCATGCGCGCCTGGGCGGTGGCGGCGAGCCAACGCAGCGTGCCGACCTTATCCATGCCGGTCTGGCCGGACTTGATCTTGATCGAGCCGTCATCGATCAGCGGCTGCAGGACGGAGATCGCGCCATTGTAGAAGAAGAAGGCGTTGTTGTCGTCCGGCGAGCCGCCGAACAGTTCGACGTTCCACGGCTTGGTGTTCGGGAAACGCTCCTTGAGGCCCTTGACCAGCGAGTTGGCCTGGATGACGCCGACGCCGAAATTGTCGAAGGTGGTGTAGTAGTCGACATTGGCGGTCTTCTTGATCAGGCGGTCATAGGCGACGACGACGACACCGGCGTCAGCGGCCTTCTGCAGCGCATCCGACAGGGTGGTGCCGTCGATCGAGGCGATGATCAGCGCCTTCGGACCCTTGGTGATTTCGTTTTCCAGCTGGCTGAGCTGGTTGGGGATGTCGTCCTGCGCGTACTGCAGGTCGACGGTGTAGCCGAGAGCCTCGAGCTGAGACTTGACGGCGTCGCCGTCGTTGATCCAGCGCTGCGAGGTCTTGGTCGGCATTAGCACGCCGATAAGACCCTTGTCGGCTGCGTGCGCCGAGTAGGTCATGGCAGCAATGCCAAGGGCCGCGACGGCGGCCAGTGTCTTGATGATTTTCACTTAACTCTCCCTGGTTGATGGACGCGGCACCCCGGGGCTTCGCGGGCCGCGCAGTCGAGCGGAAGCGCAAACGCGCCACCGCCGGCATATCGATCTCTGGTATTCCTCCCAATAGTCTCGAGACGCTGATTTCAATCGATACGATTTTGCTCGTCAACGACCGTCAAGTCTCAAGACGCGCTCAGGGTGTGTCCCTTTGCCATAACTGTCAAATGCGATCTTTGATGGTTGCTATATCCAAACTGATATATATTAGACGCAGGTGAAGGCATGGCCGGACTGCCGGCTGGCCGCGAGTGGAGAGCAGGGAAAAAGTTATGGCGGCGTTGCGAAATTCCGTTGGAATCTCAAATGGTTATGACGAGATTCCGGGCAGCAGCGAAACCCTTTTGCGCAGCGGCCTCAGCCTGCGCCACATGCGCATGATCGTGGCGCTCGACGACCACGGCCGCGTGAGCGCGGCGGCCCAGGTGATGAACATCTCGCAGCCGGCGGCGTCACGCATGATCGCCGAGATGGAAGCCGTGCTCGACGTCAAGCTGTGCGAGAGGCTGCCCCGCGGCATCACGCTGACCCCTTACGGCAAGGCGCTGGCCAGACGCGCCCGGTCAATCCTGCTCGAGATGCGCGAGGCCGACCGCGAGATCTCCGAGCTCAAGGCGGGCAAGGGCGGCGCGGTGTTCTTGGGCGCCGTGACCGCGCCGGCGATCGAGCTGGCGGTGCCGGCGATCCGCGAAATCCGCCGCATCTATCCGCGCATCGAGATCACCATGCAGGTCGAGACCTCCAATGTGCTGGCGCGCGAACTGATCTCCACGCGCCATGATTTCATCATCGCCCGCATTCCCGACGATCTCAATCCGCGGCTGTTCGAGTCGCGCGTCATCGGCGTCGAAAAAGCCTGCCTGATCGTGCGCCGCGGCCACCCGCTGAGCAAGGGCAAGGCGGTGCGGCTGGAGGACACCGCCGCCTATGACTGGGTGTTTCAGTCGGGCGGCTCGCCGCTGCGCCAGGCGATGGAAAGCAATTTCTTGAACCGCAACATCGCGCTGCCGGACCGCATCCTCAACACCAGCTCGCTGCTGCTCACTTTGGTCATGGTCGCCCAGTCCGACGCCATCGCGCCGGTCTCGATCCAGGTGGCGAAATTCATCCAGAGCCCGGATGGGCTGGCCGGCGCCATCGATGTCGTCCAGACCGAGTTCGACATCGAGGTCAGGCCCTACAGCCTGATCACGGTGAAGAACCGCGTGCTGTCGCCGGCGGCCAAGATGCTGCACGACTTCATTCTGCGGGAAGTGGGGTGATTGGAACGAGAATCGAAATCGCGCGTTCAATCCAACCGGCATTCCCGCTGGAGCCTGTTTGAGCCGGGGAGCGAGATTGCCGGTGGTCAAAAACCAGGGAGGTTTCTATGGAACGTCGCTTGTTTCTCACCGGAATGCTTGGCGTTGCGGGGATGATCACGCTTGCTGCCGTAGCCAGGCCCGGCAAGGCGGTTGCCGGTATTCCGGACGGCAACGGAATTCTCGATGAACTCGACAAACCGGATCCAGCGCTTTTCGAGGGAGATGATCAGGCCGAAGTGGATCTGGTCTCCCATCGCCGGCATCACCACCACCATCATCGGAGGCACGGCTGGAGAAGGGTCTGCCGCCGCTATTGGCGCCACGGCCGGCGTCACGTCCGCTGCTGGCGCAGGCGCGTCTGGTTGAGCGTCTGGCTCTGAGAGCACAATTGGAGCACCGGCCATCACAAGGTGGCCGGTGCTCCAGATATTAGACATGCAGGCTGAACCGTTCGTTGCTGTCCCTGACGTCAGCGTCGCCAGATGGCAAGTACGACATTGCGATTCTACGAGCAATTCAGCCGATGGGTACCTCTCGAGCCGATGGGGACCTCTCGATGAGAGCTTCATCAATTCCTCATCGGGTCATTGCCTACGAAAATGATTTTTCCACGCGCTCAAATGCCGCGATTGCGTCGGTTGCAAAGACCGCGCTCGACATATATTGGCGCTGGCTACAATTCAAAGGCAGCCTGTTGTTAACCATCTCGATGTTAGCGTGGATGTCATGTGACGAGCGCGAGGTTAACAGCAATGCCCGCCAATCTGCCGCCTGCATGGGTTGGATGGACGATGGCCATGGCGATTGGGTTCTTCGCCGTCCTGACGATGCTGCCCGCCAACGCGGAGACGGTGCGCGGCAATCCCGGTGGCCAGATCGTGACCTTCGCTTTGCACGTCGCCAAACTGCGCGCCGCCGACGAGTCGGTGCAATTTGACGGGGCGTGCGACAGCGCCTGCACGCTCTATCTGTCCCTGCCTGCCGAGCAGCTTTGCATTACCTCGCGCGCGTCCTTCGGCTTCCATCTGCCGTACGGCGTCGGCGCTCGGAAGAGCGCGGTCGCCGCCAACTACCTGCTCTCGCAATACCCCGATTGGGTGCGGCAGTGGATCGAGGAGCACGGCGGCCTGTCGCACAGCATAATGCGAATGGGAGCCGACGAGGTGGCGATGCACCTTCCCGTATGCGCCGGGGCGCAGGCATAACCAGGGTCGCGATGCGCTGTTCGCGCTGGATCGGGTCGCCGACCAATGTGCGACCTGCGGCAGGGCGGTCGCCGGAAAACTCCATCTAAGTCATTTGATTTTGGAGCGGGTAGAGGGAATCGAACCCTCGCGTTCAGCTTGGGAAGCTGACAAGCTACCATTACATCATACCCGCGTCGGCCCTCGTTACCATGATGGCTGGGCTTCGGGCAATCGCAAAGCGGCCAGCACCGCGGGCCAGATTGTCCGCCGATACGGTTCTCAACAGACTGGCGGCTTAGTTGTCGTCGCCGCCACTGTCGCCGCCGTCGTCGCTGCCGCCATCATCGCTGCCGCCGTCGTCACCACTGTCCGAATCGTCGCCACCGGAATTGTCGTCGGCGCCGTCATCACCAGCATCGGACGGGTCTTCCGCGGCGGGAGCGTCATTGTCATCGGCTCCCGCGGCGTCCGGCTGGTCACTCGGCTCCGTCGCCGAGTCGCTCGCGCCGTCGGTCGTCGCGTCCGCGTTGGCGTCCGAACTCTCATCGGTTGCCTCGCTCTTGGCCTCGGCGGTGAATTCTTCGGAAGATGCGGTTTCCTCGATGGTCGTCTCGGATGATTCGTAGCTTGCCGTCATTTCCTGGCTGTATTCGCCGTAGAACTCGGAATAGCTGAAGGCGGTGGCCACCGACCAGCTTGTCCATGTCGCAACGGTGACGACATCGATGACGGTTTCGTAGGTGCTGAGCGTGATGGTGCCGGTGGAGTTGTAGGCCTTGCCGTCACGATAGGAATCGAAGCGGAAGTCGGATTTGCCTGCTTTTGCCCAGTAGTAGACCACCGTATCGACGTCGATCGGCTTGTGGATCTTGTGGCCGTGGACCTTGGTGATCACGTCGCCCGGCTCGATGCCCTGCTTTTCGCCGGTGCCGCCAGGCTTGACCGACAGGACGAGAACACCGTTGGCGTGTGGCTCGAGTTTGAACTCTTTGCGCACGGTGTCGTTGATCGGCAGCAGAACCGCTTCGATCGCCCTGGAAATATAGGGTTCGGGCAATTTGACATCGCCCTTGAGTGCATAGGCGCTGGTCGAATAGGAGACAGGAATTGCAGCAAGATGCAGCGCCCAGGCCAGACTGAAAACTGCCTTGGAAAATTTTCCGCCACGTCGCTGAAGCATGTACCGTTCCTCTCCGGATAATTGAGACTGGGCTTATGCAGTTCCGGCAGCTCTATCACAGGAAAGCCTCGCTGGAGCCGGGTGTTTTGGGCTGTCCCGGACTATCTTTGATTGCTGGCTTGCACGCAAAAATCACCTCTCACTCAAGCGCTGAACCGGCAGCTCGATCCGCACGCGGGCGCCGGGCCATCAATCGCAAAATATGCTGATTGCCCCGTCATGCCGGAGTGCGATCGTCGAGCATCATCCCCCGTGCGGGGGATGCGCTGCATATGTGACGCCTCTACAGCGAACTGAGATGCGCTTCGATCGTTCCCGTTGGGGCACCGGCACGCGCGACCTGAAATCCGCCGCCGCGGCCTTTTGGCCAGGGGGCGGAGACTGGGACGCGCGGCCGGCAAGGCGCGCCGGAAGTCGTCAACGACGGGAAAACGTCGGGTTCAAACAAAGGCGTCGAAGTAGATGCCGTCACCAAGGGGATTTCATGCTTCGTCCATCCATTCTTGCTGCTTCGCTGGTCGTGACCTCTGCCGCTTTCGCTGCTGATGCGATACTGCCGATCGCCACCGAGGCGGTCGTGCCGCACATCTCCGGATATGGGGAACTGTATCTCGGCGGCCTGCAGCTTTCATTTTTCGGAGACGACGACAGTCTCCGGGCCGGCGGTGGCGCCGGGCGCGTGAATATTCCCTTCGCCGACAGCTGGAATGTCCAGATCGATGGCACTTATGATCGCATCTGGGAGGATGGCGACTTCTTCGACGCGCTCGGCGGGGCCGTCCATGCCTACCACCGTGATCCGCAACGTTTCGCGGCTGGTTTGTTCGCGACCTACAAGCGCTACGGCAACAACTTCTCGGATGATGTCAGCGACTATACGGTCGGGCCGGAGGCGCAGGTCTATTTCGGCAATCTGACTCTCTATGGCCAGGCCTACTATGGCAAGTTCGATCTGGATTTCGACCATCCGACCGAGTGGGGAGCGCGAGCTGTTGCACGCTATTTCGTGCAGCCGAACCTGCGGCTCGACGGCGAAATCGCCTTCAACAGGTTCGACGCAGGATTTGCGAATTTCGACACGGTCAGCGTTGCGGCCCAGGCCATGTACCGTTTCGAGGGCACGCCATGGTCGCTGTTCGGCCGCTATCAATATGATCGGACTCCGATCCAATCCGAAGCCCTCACCACCAACAAGTACCTGATCGGCTTGCGCGCCAGCTTCGGCACCGGAACGCTGTTCGACGAAGATCGCAACGGAGCGACGATGGACACCTATAAGTCCAACTTCATCGCGCCCATCGGCGGAGCGAGCTAGGTTGCGTTGGCGCAGATCGAACCGTAGCGGCTAGCTTCACGACCCTTTCCCTGATGTCCATCGGGTGTCTGTTGCACCGCTGCTCGGGCGCCCGACTTGCTGCGAGCCAGCTAAGTCAGTATTTCTGGATCGGTGCCCGAATCCGGGCACCCAATCTGGAGACTGGCCTTGTCCGCATTGACGCGCTTTCTCGGCGACTCGCCGCTCAGGGTGATCCTGAAGCTGCTGGTGGTGTCGTTCCTCGTCGGCCTGGTCATGAACGCCTTCGGCTGGTCGCCGATGGATGTGTTCTACGGCATTCGGAAATTCTTCATCGATCTCTGGAACCTCGGCTTTCATGCCATCGACCGTTTCCTCGGCTATATTCTGCTGGGGGCGGCGATCGTTGTGCCGGCCTTCATCCTGTTGAGGATTGCCAGCTACCGCAAATGAGCTATCGCGCGTAGCCCGAAGCCACCTCGAACAGGATGGCGTGGCGCGCCGCAAGGGCCGCCACGTCCGTCGAATAGCCGCCGCCGATGACGCCGCAGACCGGAATGCCGAGCCCGCGAAAGTGGTGGATCACCATCTCGTCGCGAGCCCGCAGACCGTCATCGGACAGCGACAGCCGGCCAAGCCGGTCCTCGGCATGGACGTCGACCCCGGCATTGTAGAAAACCAGGTCCCAGCGCGCCTTGGCGCCGAGGTCCGGCAGGATGCCGCTCAGCCGCTCGAGATAGGCCGCATCGCCGGTACCGTCGGGTAGCGCGACGTCGAGGTCGGAAGCGATCTTGCGCACCGGGTAATTGCGGTCGCCATGCATGGAAAAGGCGAAGGCGCGCGGCTCATCCCTCAGAATATCAGCCGTCCCGTCGCCCTGATGCACGTCGAGATCGACGATCAGGACGTTTTGGACGGCACCCTCGCCAAGTAACACCAGCGCCGCCACGGCGACGTCGTTGAAGGTGCAGAAGCCGGCGCCTTGCGCGCGCCGCGCATGATGGCTGCCGCCGGCGCTGTTGCAGGCAATGCCATTGAGCAACGCCAGCCGCGCCGCCAGCACCGTACCGCCGGTGGCGAGTTGCGCGCGCAACGAAACACGCGAGCCGATGGGAAAGCCGATCTCGCGCTCGATCTTTTCGGGCACCGCGCAGGAGATCACCTGGTCGACATAGTCGGCGGCATGGGCAAGCTTCAGCCATGAGGGCGGCGCCGGTTCGGGCATGTTGAGCGCGTCGGCCCCGGCCAGTCCGCGCGCAGCCAAGGCTTGCATCAGCAGCGGATATTTGCTCATCGGAAAGCGATGATTGACGGCGAAGCCGGCGTCATAGTCGGGGTGATGGACGATCTGCAGAGGCATGGATCGGGTTACGGCCGGTGCGCCAGAGGCGGGTTTCGGTTGACCATCAGGGAATGGATGGTTGCGCAGCGGAAAGAAACTGGGGCACATCGGCGGCTCGATCAAGCCGCAATCAACAAGGCAACAAATCCTTGGACAAGGGTGCATCCCCAGCCGACGCCAGATATTTTGTCGTCACCAATCGCTCGGTGCTGGCCATCGCGGTGCCGATGACGCTGGCCTATCTGACGACGCCGCTGCTTGGCCTCGTCGACACGGCAGTGGTCGGCCAGTTCGGCGACGCGGCGCTGCTCGGCGGGCTGGCGGCCGGCTCGCTTGTTTTCGATGTTGTCTTCACCACCTTCAACTTCCTGCGCTCCGGCACCACCGGCCTCGTCGCCCAGGCTTTCGGGCGCGGCGACGAGCTGGAGGAACAGGCGGTGTTCTGGCGTGCCGTGCTGATCGCGGTTGTCGCCGGTGTCGTGCTGGCAGCCCTTGCGCCCCTGTTCGCCATCGCCGGCCAAAAATTCATGGGCGCCGAAGCGCGCGTCAGCGAGGCGATGGCCGTCTATATCAGGATCAGGCTGCTCGCCGCACCCTTCTCGCTGATCAACTACGCCATCCTTGGCTATGTCCTGGGGCGCGGCGAGGGCGGGCTTGGGCTGATGCTGCAGCTGGTGCTCAACGGCATCAACATCGCGCTCTGCTTCCTGCTTGGGCTGAAACTCGGCTGGGGCGTTGCCGGCGTCGCCTGGGCGACCGTCACCGGCGAGTTCCTGGCCATGCTGCTTGGGCTGGCGATCGTCGGCAGGCGGTTCTGGAAAGCGCCCCGGCTGCCACGCCATCGCGTCCTCGACATGCCGGCATTCCTGCACATGCTGTCGCTCAACCGCGACATCATGATCCGCTCGTTTTCGCTGCTCGCCGCTTTCGCGCTGTTCACCCGCCAGGGCGCGCAGTTCGGTACGGTGACGCTGGCCGCCAACGCCGTGCTGATGAACTTCTTCCTCGTTGCCGGCTATTTCCTCGATGGTTTCGCCACCGCTGCCGAACAGCTCACGGGACGTGCCGTTGGCGCGCGCGCGGCCGCGCCCTTCCGGCAAGCGGTGCGGCTGACCCTGTTCTGGGGCTTTGGGCTGGCCGGTGCCGCGACGCTCGTGCTTTTGCTAGGCGGCACCGATCTGGTCGCCGTGATCACGACCTCGCAAGACGTTCGCGCCATTGCCGACATCTATCTGCCCTGGGCGGCGTTCACCGCGCTCAGCGGCGTGCTGGCGTTCCAGATGGACGGCGTCTTCATCGGCGCCACCTGGTCAAGCGACATGCGCAATATGATGCTGTTGTCTTTCCTCGCCTTCAGCGCCGCATTGCTGACGCTGGCGCCCGCCTTCGGCAATGACGGCCTGTGGGCGTCGCTGCACGTCTTCCTGCTGGTGCGCGGTTTCAGCCTGCTGGCGATTCTGCGGCTCAGGGTGCGCACGGCGTTCTAAAGCGACTTGGTCGCCCAGTGCCCGAGCCTGATATCGCGTAACGCGCTGATCGACGAAAGCCGTTCCTTGTCGGCGAAGCGGACCATGCCTTCGAGAATCCGGCCCGGCAGCGCCGGCCCGGCATAGATCATGCCGGTGTAGAGCTGCACAAGGTCGGCGCCGGCGCGGATCTTTTCCAGCGCCGTCTCGGCGGAATCGACGCCGCCGACGCCGATGATGGCGCGGTCCGGACCAAGCAGTTTGCGCATCCTGGCCAGCACGATGGTCGAGCGCTCGAACAGCGGCTTTCCTGAGAGCCCGCCAGTTTCGCCTGATACAGCGCCGCTGCGCAGGCCAAGTCGCGCAATGGTGGTGTTGGAGACGATGACGCCGTCTATCTGTTTCTCGGTGACCTCGGCAGCGATGTCCTCCAGTTCGGCCTCGACCAAATCAGGTGCGATCTTCAGGAAGATCGGCGGCTTGACTGATGCTGCCGCACGCGCGGCGATGACCCGGGACAGAAGGTCGCCGAGCTGCTCGCGTGCCTGCATGGTGCGCAGGCCCGGCGTGTTGGGCGAGGAAATGTTGACGGTGAGATAGCTGGCATATCTGGCAAACCGGGCGACACCGCGCTCATAGTCACTGACGCGGTCGGCGCTGTCCTTGTTGGCGCCGATGTTGACGCCAACGATGCCGCTTCGGCCCTGGCGGGCGGCAAGGCGTTTTTCCGCTGCTTCGTGGCCCTCATTGTTGAAGCCCAGCCGGTTGATCACCGCGTCGTCCTGGGTCAGCCGGAAAATGCGCGGCTTCGGGTTGCCCGCCTGCGGCAGCGGCGTGATCGTGCCGACCTCGGCGAAGCCGAAGCCGAGGCCAAGCAGCGCATCCGGCACCTCGGCATTCTTGTCGTAGCCGGCCGCCATGCCAAGCGGGTTCGGAAAATCGAGACCGCAGACGGTGGTCTTCAGCCTGGCGTCGCGCACGGGGCGTCCGGCCACCGGCAGTCCGCACCGCAGCGCCGCGATCGACAGGCCATGCGCGGTTTCCGGGTCAAAATTGAAAAGCAGTTTCTGGCCGAGCCGGTCAAGCACGCTCATTCGGCCTCCAGTGCCGGGAACTGGTGGGCGCCGTCGGCGCCAAGCGGCAGGGGTCGAACCCACAGCACGGCCTTGAGGTCGAGCGGAGCATAGAGATGCGGGAACAGCGCGCCACCGCGCGAGACTTCGTATCTCAACGCATCGCCGAGGCTGGTCTCGTCGATGGCGACCAGCAGCAGCCCGGTCTGGCCGGCAAAGTGCTTTGCCGCCGTCTCCTTGACCTGCCCGGCCGTGGACAAATGGATGAAGCCGTCGGCGACATCGATCGGCGCACCGGTGAAGCGGCCGATTGTTTCGGCCTCGCGCCACAGCGCTTCAGGGGCTATCTTGTAGATAAACTGAGACATGGTTGCGCTATAGTCCGAACCAATCAGGCGGGGAAGGGCACTCCTGAACTCTTCCCCATTTCCGGCGCAAACATGCGCTATGTTGCGTTCACTTGCCCATGGAGGACAACATGCGTCTGCAGCACGTCTTGATCCCCGCAGCACTGGTCTCGCTGGTTGCGGCATCAGCCTTTTCCGAGGAAACCGATCGTTACCGGCTGGAAAAGTCGGCCAACGGCTATGTCCGCATGGACACGCAGACCGGGGCCATGTCGATTTGCGAGGAACGCACCGGCCAGCTTGTCTGCAAGATGGCGGCCGACGAACGCGCCGCCTTCCAGGATGAGGTCGACCGTCTGCAGACCTCGATGAAGGCGATGGACGAGCGTGTCACCAAACTCGAAAATTCGCTGTCGGCCCGCCTCGAATCGAAACTGCCCAGCGAAGAGGATTTCGACAAGACGATGAGCTATATGGAGCGCTTCCTGCGCGGCTTCATGGGCATCGTCAAGGATATGGAGAAGGACAATGGCGACGGCGCCCAGCTCAGTCCGCAAAAGACCTGAGCGCCGCCAGACAAGATCGCCGAATGGCAATTTGTTCGGGAAGAATCCGTGCACGGGCTTTGCCGCTTGAAAACAGCTGGTAACACCGCATAATCGTTCGACTGATCCCGCAAAAGCAGAAAACCATCAATGGGATTCGGGGAGGGATATTTGCCGTCGGGCTACACTTTCGTCATCGCCGACGACCATCCGCTTTTTCGCGGCGCCTTGAGAGAGGCGCTTGCCGGCATCGGCAACGTTGCCGCCATTCATGAGGCTGGCGATTTCGAGAGCGCCAAGGCGCTGGTCGTGGCCAACGAGGATGTCGATCTGGTGCTGCTCGATTTGTCGATGCCCGGTGCCAGCGGCCTTTCCGGGCTGATCTCGCTGCGCGGCGTCCATCCGGCAGTGCCGCTGGTGGTGATTTCCGCGCATGACGACCCGGTGACGATCCGGCGTGCGCTCGATCTCGGCGCTTCCGGCTTCATCTCCAAATCGGCCAGCATGGAGGAAATCCGCGGTGCCGTACAGTCGGTGCTCGCCGGCGATATCGCCGCCCCCATCGGCATCGATCTCGGTGTCGAGCGCGACCCCGAGATTTCCGACCTGATCAAGCGGCTGCAGGCGCTGACGCCGCAGCAGACGCGGGTGCTCGGCATGCTGGCGGAAGGCCTGCTCAACAAGCAGATCGCCTATGAACTCAGCGTCTCCGAGGCGACGATCAAGGCGCATGTCTCGGCGATCCTGCAGAAGCTGGGCGTCGACAGCCGCACCCAGGCGGTGATTCTTTTGTCGAAGATCGGCAGCGACCCGCTGCAAGCGACCAGCTGACAGCGGCTTCTGCGGTCAATCTACTCCGCCGCCGACGCCAGCGGCCTGACTCTGGCCATCATCGAGCGCAGCACGGCCGGTTTCAGCGGCTTGTTGATCACCGGCACGTCGAGCCTTTCGGCGGCGGTGCGCACTTCGTTTGAGCGGTCGGCGGTGACCAACACCGCTGGCATGCCCTCGCCATAGACCGTGCGCAGTTTCCTGATCACGCTGAGCCCGGTCTCGCCGTCCAGATGATAGTCGGCCAGCACGATGTCCGGACGGCGGATGTCCGCTGCTTCGAAATCCTTCGATCCGGAAACCGTGTCGACGCTGCAGCCCCAGCCTTCGAGCAGAAGCCGCATGCCGTCGAGAATGCGGGCGTCATTGTCGATGCAGAGCACCTGCAGGCCGGCAAGCGAAGCGGTGGCGCGGGAAGGCGCCCTGGTTTCGGCCTCGCGTTGCGGCGCCTGCACCGCCACCACGGGCAGCAGGACGGAAAACCGCGTGCCTTTTCCGAGGTTCGAAAAGATGCGGATTTCAAGCCGCAGCACCCGGGCGATGCGGTCGACGATGGAGAGGCCGAGGCCGAGGCCTTCGGCCTCGCGGGCGCCCTCGTCGAGGCGGGTGAATTCGTGAAACACCGTGTTCAGCTTGTCGCCGGCAATGCCGATGCCGGTGTCGATCACCTGGATTTCGGCGAGCTCGCCGCGCCGCCGCACGCCGACCAGGATGCGGCCGTGGCGGGTGTATTTAATGGCGTTGGAGACCAGGTTCTGGATCAGGCGGCGCAAGAGATTGCGGTCGGTCATCACACTCAGCGACGACGGCATGATGGTCAGTTCGAGCTTCTTTTCGGCGGCAAGCGGCTGGAAGTCGTTGCCGATCTGGCTGAGCAGTCCGTCCAGGCGGAAGGCGCTGTCGTCAGGTTTCATCGCGCCGGCGTCGAGGCGGGAAATGTCGAGCACCGCGCCCAGAATGGTCTCGACCGATTCCAGCGAGGATTCGATATTGACCGCCGCCTTGCCCGCCGCCCCCTTGCCGGCCTTTTCGATCAGCGACGAGCAATAGAGCCGGGCGGCGTTCAACGGCTGCAGGATGTCGTGGCCGGCGGCGGCAAGAAAGCGCGTCTTGCCGAGATTGGCCTCCTCGGCCAGCATTTGCGCCTGCGCCAGTTCCTCATTGACGCGGGTCAGCTCCTCGTTGACCCTAGTCAGCTCGATGGTGCGGGTCTTGACGCGCTGCTCCAGCGATTCATTGGCGCGTTTGAGCGCCAGATCCTGTTCGACGCGCCCGGAAATGTCGGCATAGGTGGCAACCATGCCGCCGTCGGGCATCGGGTTGGAGCGCAACTCCAGGATACGGCCGCTGGTCTTCAATTCCATCTGCCACGGGCTGACGAAACTGGTCAGGCGGTTGAGCATCGCCACCCGCTGCTCGGCTGGAATGTCGCCGCGCTCGGCAAGGTGGTGCAGGATGCGGTCGAGCGAGACGCCGACCTGGCCCATCTCGTCGGGCAGGTCGAACAGCGCCCGGTACTGGCGGTTCCAGCAGATCAGGCGGAAATCCCGGTCGAAGACGGTGATGCCCTGCTCCATCTGGTCGAGCGCGATCTGCAGCAGGTCGCGATTGTGCTGCAGCGCCTCGGTGGCGTCGTCGAGCAGGCGGAAGGCATCCTTGGATTCGCGGTCGTTGCGCCGAAACAGCAAGGACAGGATCAGCCGCGCCGAAGACGAGCCGACGGCACTGGCCAGCAGCTGTTCGGAGAAGCGGATGACGTCCATGCTGGCCTGCTCGTTGCCATACAGCGACGTGCTGCTGCTCTTTTCGAACGACTGAAACGAGCGTTCGGTGCGTTCGACGCCGAGATAGCGTGAGATCGTGTCCTTGAGGTCGTTGACGGTGATGGCGGTGCGGAAGCGGCGCAGGCTTGGCATCGGGCCAGACTCGCGCGGCACGAAGATCGACGCCTGGATGCGTTCCAGCGGCACAGAAGCACGTGACAACGAGCCGAACACGAAGAACACGGTGTTGATCGACAGGCTCCACAACACGCCATGATTCAGCGGTTCGGCGACGGTGCCGAACAGCGCCTGCGGCCGCAGCGCCTCGAAGCCGAAGAGCCCCTGCATGATGTCGGCATCGGGTGCGACGAGCGAAGGCAAAAGCAGCGTGTAGCCCCAGACGGCGATGCCGGCGACCATGCCAAGTGCAGCACCCCTGCCATTGGCGCCGCGCCAGATCAGCCCGCCGATCAATGCCGGCGCGAACTGCGCGATTGCCGCGAAGGACATCAGGCCGATGGAGGACAGTCGCGCGCTGTTGGTGCTCTGGCGGTAGTAGAGGAAGGCAATGAACAGCAGAATGAAGATCGCCCCGCGCCGCACATTGAGGATCAGCGTCGACCAGTCCTCGCTTTCGGAGGTCGTGGTCTTGAGCAGCCGGCGCACGAACAGCGGGATGACGAGGTCGTTGGAGATCATGATCGACAGCGCAACGCTTTCGACGATCACCATGGCGGTTGCCGCCGACAGGCCACCGATGAAGGCCGCCATGGCCAGCACGTCGTGGCCGCTGAACAAGGGCAGCGACAGCACGTAGAGGTCGCTGCTGGTCCTGGTGCCGACCAGTGACAGGCCGGCGAGCGCGATCGGCAGCACGAACAGGTTGATCGCCACCAAATAGAGCGGAAACACCCATGTCGCGGTGCGCAATTCGGCCTCGCCGCGGTTCTCGACGATGGTGACGTAGAACTGGCGCGGCAGCATGATGATGGCAAAGCCGCTGAGGCCGGTCAGCACCAGCCAGGTGGCGAGCGAGGTCGAGTAGTCCATCGCTTGCTGCACTTGCGGGTTCTGGGCGAGTTTGTCGAACATGTCGCCCGGCCCGCCATAGACCAGGAAGGTGACCATCAGGCCGATCGCCAGGAAGGCGGCGAGCTTGACCACCGTTTCGACCGCCACCGCCAGCACCAGCCCGTCCTGGTGCTCGGTGGCGTCGGCGTGGCGGGTGCCGAACAGCACCGCAAACAGCGCCAAAAGCATGGCGACGACCAGCGAGATGTCGCTGACGAACGGATCGAAGGAGGGTGGCGAGCCGGTATAGTGCTCGACCATCAGGCTGACCGAGCCGGAGATCGCCTTCAGCTGCAGCGCGATATAGGGCACCGCGCCGATAGTCGCAATCAGCGTGGCGATCGCCGAGACGGTGAAGCTCTTGCCATAGCGCGCGCCGAGGAAGTCGGCGATCGAGGTGATCTTCTCGGTCTTGGCCAGCTTGACGATGCGCTGCAGCAGCGGAAAACCGAACACGAACACCAGCACCGGACCGATATAGATGCCGAGGAATTCGAGGCCACGCTCGGAGGAAAGACCGACCGAACCGAAGAAGGTCCACGAGGTGCAGTAGATGGCGAGGCTGAGCGCATAGATGAACGGGCGGGCGCGGCCAGGCCCCGTTGTCGTCGAACGCCGGTCGCCCAGGCTGGCGATGACGAACAGCAGCGTCACATAGGCGACCGCAATGATGACGATGAACCAGCCTTGCACGCCCCGGAAATCCTCCCTTGCCGGTTTTCCATCCGGCCAAGCCCTGGACGCAATCACAGCTTGGGGATCAAGTCCATCACGGCTTTCGGCGCATGCTGGCTGCGGTGTTTGGCGACGGCGACCGTGAAAACCGCTGATCTCTCCGCCTTTTGCGTCTGTTTCAACCGCAGGTTTTTGTTATGGTGCCGGCGGGTCGGTGCCGAAAGGTGCGGTTAGGACGGCTGCGCGGCCCGTCATGACAGGAGGGTCAAATGCTGAAAGAATTCCAGGAATTCATTTCCAAGGGCAATGTGATGGACTTGGCCGTCGGCGTCATCATCGGCGCGGCCTTTGGCAAGATCGTCGATTCTCTTGTCAACGACATCATCATGCCGATCATCGGAGCAATTCTCGGCGGGCTGGACTTCAACAACTATTTCTTTGGGCTCTCCTCAGCCGTCAACGCGACCTCGCTAGCCGAGGCCAAGAAGCAAGGCGCGGTCTTTGCCTATGGCAGCTTCGTCACCGTGGCGCTGAACTTCATCATCCTCGCTTTCATCATCTTCCTGATGGTCAAGGCCGTGAACAATCTGCGCAGGAGGCTGGAGCGCGAAAAGCCTGCTGCCCCGGCAGCTCCGCCGCCCGCCGACATCGCACTGCTCACCGAAATTCGCGATCTCCTCGCCAGGAAATAGCCCAAGGCAGATTTCTGGACCAAAACCCCGGTCGTTCGCGGCCGGGGTTTTCTGTTTTCGCATCTGATAAAACGCGCTAGCACTCGCCCGACACCAAAACGGACCTTTCCATGACCCTGATCGATAGCTTGCGCGCCGAGGCTCGGGCCGCGCCCGAAAGCGGCATTGTCGCCGTCGTCAACCACGGCCGCCTGCGCGAGGGACTGATCCCGCTCTGGGCTGGCGAGGGCGACCTGCCGACGCCTGCCTTCATCAGCGACGCCGCTGCCCGCGGACTGTCCGCCGGCGAGACCTTCTACACCTGGCAGAAGGGCATTCCGGAACTCAGGCAGGCGCTCGCCCGCTACTATGTCAGGCATTTCGGCAAGAGCTTTGCCGAGGAAGAGTTCATCGTGACCGCATCCGGCATGCACGCCATCCAGCTGGCGCTCGACGCGGTCGCCGGCCATGGCGACGAGGTCGTCTATCTGTCGCCGGCCTGGCCGAATTTCGCCGCCGCCGCTGGTGTAGCGGGCGCCGTGCCGGTTGCGGTCACGCTCGACCAGTCCGGCAATGGCTGGTCCTGCGACGTCGACAAAATAGCGGCGGCGATCACGCCGAGGACCAAGGCGCTGTTCGTCAACACGCCGTCCAACCCGACCGGCTGGACCGCCGATCACCAGACGCTGCAGGCGATCCTCGATCTCGCCCGCGAAAAGGGCCTATGGCTCATTGCCGACGAGATCTATTCGCATTTCCACTACGGTCATGGCCGTGCGCCGTCCTTCCTCGACATTGCAACGGCGGAAGACCGCATCCTGTTCGTCAACAGCTTCTCCAAGAACTGGGCGATGACCGGCTGGCGTGTCGGTTGGATCAAGACCCATCCCGCTCTGCAGCAGGTATTCGAGAACCTCATCCAGTATTCGACCTCGGGCGTTGCCCAGTTCATGCAGCGCGGTGCCGTTGCGGCGCTGGACGGGGGCGACGCCTTCATCGTCGAACAGGTTGAGCGGGCAAGGGCAGCGCGTGACCTGGTCTGCGACATTCTCGGCGCCACCGGCAAGGCGCGGTTCACTGTGCCGCAAGGCGCGTTCTATCTGTTCTTCACGGTCGACGGCATCACCGATTCCCGAACTGCCGCCTTCGACATCGTTGACAATGCCAATGTCGGCCTGGCGCCCGGCACCGCGTTCGGCCCGGGCGGCGAGGCCTTCCTCAGGCTATGCTTCCACCGCCGCCTCGACCAGCTCGAGGAAGCCGCGCACCGGTTGGCAAAGTGGATGAAGACTGTTTGAACAGGCCGCGGCTTTCAGCCGCCAGATTTGGGCACCAGCAGCGGAATGATGYGGTCGCTTTTGGCGACCGAGGGACGGCCTGCCGAACCATAGGGGATGCCGAGCGCGTCCCAGGTCTCGACCAGCGCATCCTGCAGCGACGCGATCAGTGCATCGGTGTGGAACGGCGTCGGCGTGATGCGCAGCCGCTCGGTGCCGCGTGGCACGGTCGGGTAGTTGATCGGCTGGATGTAGATGCCGTGCACGCCGAGCAGGCGGTCGCTGGCCATCTTGCAGAGCTCGGGATCGCCGACCAGCAGCGGCACGATATGCGTCGGCGACTCCAGCACCGGCAGGCCGGCGGCAGCAAGAACCTGCTTTGTCAGCGTCGCCTGGCGCAGTTGCGCGTCGCGCTCGACCTGCGAACGCTTCAGGTGGCGGATGGAGGTGGTGGCTGCAGCGGCAACGGCCGGCGGCAGCGCCGTGGTGAAGATGAAGCCCGGCGCATAGGAGCGCACCGCGTCGATCACCGCACTGGTGCCGGTGATGTAACCGCCGAGCGTACCGAACGCCTTGGCCAGCGTGCCCTCGATGATGTCGATGCGGTCGGCCAGGCCCTCGCGCTCGGTGATGCCGCCGCCGCGCGGTCCGTACATGCCGACGGCGTGAACCTCGTCGATATAGGTCATGGCGTTGTAGCGCTCGGCCAATTCGACGATCTGCCGGATCGGCGCGATGTCGCCATCCATCGAATAGACGCTTTCGAAGACGATCAGCTTGGCGCGCTCGCGACCGGCCGCCTGCAGCAGGCTTTCGAGATGAGCGACGTCGTTGTGGCGGAAGATCTTCTTCTCGGCGCCCGAGCGCCGCACGCCTTCGATCATCGAAGCGTGGTTCAGCTCGTCCGAGATAATCAGGCAGTTGGGCAAAAGCCGCGCAATGGTCGAGATCGACGCCTCGTTGGAGACGAAGCCGGAGGTGAAGACGAGGGCGGCTTCCTTGTCGTGCAGGTCGGCCAGTTCCAGCTCGAGCTCGACCAGCGGGTTGCTGGTGCCGGAAATGTTGCGGGTGCCGCCGGCGCCCGATCCCATCTTGCCGGCTGCGGCCTGGAATGCGGCGATGACGTCGGGATGCTGGCCCATGCCGAGATAGTCGTTGGAGCACCAGACGGTGATTTCCTCGGCGCGGCCGTTGGAACGCCAGATGGCACGGGGAAATTTTCCGACGATGCGCTCGAGGTCGGCGAAGACGCGGTAGCGACGCTCTGCATGGAGCTGGTCGATCGCTTCCTCGAAGAACCGCTGATAATTCATGTCGACTTTCCAATTTTGCGCGGGATCATAATCATTGCCCCATTCGGCGTCCACCGGACCTTTTTGGTCAAAATGCCACGCCCCAAGCCTGTTCCTAACGATCCCAGATCGTGGCCTATTCCCTTGATGTGGATCAATTTTGTTTCCGTACGATGCCACAGGCCGGTGAGACTGTTACAGATTTAACGTTCAGGCGTTTCTAATGGCCTTGCCACAGGCTTTCCAGTAAGGCGGTCGTTGAGACAGTTTCCGATAAATCATGAGTAAAAGAGGACGCGGATGACGGTTTTGGTAACGGGCGGCGCCGGCTATATCGGCAGCCATATGGTCTGGGAATTGCTGGATGCGGGCGAGAGCGTCGTCGTTCTCGACCGGCTTTCGACCGGTTTTGAGTGGGCAGTGGCGCCCGAGGCCAAGCTCGTCGTCGGCGATGTCGCCGACAAGGAGCTGGTCGGCGGGGTCATCCGCGACAACAAGGTCGACGCTATCATCCATTTCGCCGGGTCGATCGTTGTTCCCGAATCGGTCTCCGATCCGCTTGGCTACTACGAGAACAACACTTCAAAGACGCGCACGCTGATCGAGACCGCGGTGCGCGAAGGCGTGCCCCATTTCATTTTTTCCTCGACAGCTGCCGTCTATGGCGCCGCCGGGCTGGAGCCGGTGCGCGAGGATGCCCGCCTGGCCCCCGAATCGCCCTACGGCCTGTCCAAGCTGATGAGCGAATGGATGCTGCGCGATGCCGCTATTGCCCACGGGCTGCGCTATACCGCGCTGCGCTACTTCAACGTCGCCGGCGCCGATCCAAAAGGCCGCACCGGCCAGTCGACGCCGGGCGCCACCCACCTGATCAAGGTCGCCTGCGAGACCGCGCTCGGCAAGCGCCCCTTCATGCAGGTGTTCGGCACCGACTATTCGACGCCGGACGGCACCTGCATGCGCGATTATATCCATGTCAGCGACCTGGCGGCGGCGCATCGGCTGGCCCTGCAGCGGCTGCGCGCCGGTGGCACCAGCCTGGTCGCCAATTGCGGCTACAGCCATGGCTATTCGGTGCTAGAGGTGATCGACAGCGTGCGCCGCGCCTTCGGCCATGATTTCGAGGTGAAGATGGGCGATCGCCGCCCTGGCGACGCCGCCGCCGTGGTCGCCAATTCGGAGCTGGCGCGCGGCGAACTCGGCTGGACGCCGCAGCGCGACGACCTCGACCTGATCGTGGCCGACGCGCTGGCCTGGGAACGCATCCTGACCAGCAAGAATTCCGCGCAGGGCTGAGGACAGTTCTTCATCCAAGGGCTCGTCGGCTGGCCGCTTAAGCGCTATTGAAGGGCTTCGCGGCGAAGCGTGGAGGCGCTTCGGCCGAATTGATCCTTTTGGGGGGCCGCATGAAAATATTGGTGCTCGGAGCCGGCGTGGTCGGTACGGCGGCGGCCTACTACCTGGCCAGCGACGGCCACGAGGTGACCGTGATCGAGCGCCATCCGGCGGCGGCACGCGGCACCAGCCAGTCGAATGCCGGCCTGGTCTCGCCCGGCGACGCCACCGCCTGGGCCTCTCCCGCCGCTCTGAAGACGTTCCTGCGCGCGCTCTATAACCATGATCTCGGCATCAAGGTGCGGCTGCGCTTCGATCCGTATTTCATCGCCTGGAGCCTGCGCTTCCTGCGCCAGTGCACGAAAGAGCGCCTGCGCGCCAACAGCCGGGTCAAGTTGCGCCTGGCGCTCTATTCCCGCGACTGCATCAATGCCATCTCGTCCGACGCCGGCATCCACTATGACGAGCGCAAGAAGGGCATTCTCTATTTCTTCCGTTCGCAGCACAGTCTCGACACCGGCACCGACAATTACCGCTTTCTTGCCGAACACGGCCTGCCGATCGAGATCGTCGGCCGCGACCGGCTGATCGAGATCGAACCCGGTCTTGCCGGTGTGAAAGACAAGATCGCCGGTGGCGTCTATTCGCCGATCGACCAGACCGGCGATTCCAGCCAGTTCACGCAAAATCTCGCCGCTTACGCCGCCGAAAAGCTCGACGTGAAATTTCTCTACGACACCACGGTTGAGGGCCTCGACATAGAGGGCGACCGGGTACGCGCGGTGATCACCTCGGCCGGACCGATAGCGGGCGACGCGGTGGTGATCGCGATGGGGCCGGAGAGCGGTCTGCTCGGCCGCCGCTACGGCATCGACCTGCCCGTCTACCCCGTCAAGGGTTACACCGCGACCATTCCCTTGGAGGACGAGAGCAAGGGGCCGACCATGGGCGGCGCCGACGAGGACCAGCTGATCGGCTATTCCAGGCTCGGCAACCGGCTGCGGCTCGCCTCCACCGCCGAGTTCACCGGCTTCGACCGCACTCACAAACCAAGCGATTTCGCCACCATGTTCAGGACCGGCAAGGATCTTTTCCCCGGTGCCTTCGACGAGAAGAAGGCCGTTCTCTGGGCGGGCCTGCGGCCGATGATGCCGAACTCGGTTCCGGTCATCGGCCAGGCGCGCTACAAAAACCTCTACCTCGACACCGGCCACGGCCATGTCGGCTGGACCATGGCTTGCGGCTCGGGAAAATTCCTCGCCGATCTGGTCGCCGGCCGCAAACCGGAGATCGACCCGCAAGGGCTGGTCTACGGGGGCTAGGCCATGTCGGGACCGCAAGTCGCCATCGACCTTGGCCGCATCGAGCGCAATGCGCGCACCATCGTCGACCGCTGCGCGCTGTCGGGCATCAAGGTTTTCGGCGTCACCAAGGGGACTTGCGGCATGCCGCAGGTGGCGCGCGCCATGCTGCGCGGCGGCGTTGCCGGCATCGCCGAATCGCGCTTCGAAAACATCCGGCGCTTGCGCGACAGCGGCATCAACGCGCCGATCATGCTGCTGCGCAGCCCGCCTATGGCGCGCATCGAGGAGATGGTGCGCACCGTCGACATCAGCCTGCAATCCGAACTCGCCACCATCCGCGAACTGTCGCGTATCGCCGAGCGCATGGGCCGCGTCCACGACATCATGCTGATGATCGATCTCGGCGACCTCAGAGAAGGCATCTGGCCGAACGACCTGGTGCCGACGGTCGAGCAGATCCTGACGCTCAAGGGCGTGCGCATCGCCGGCATCGGCACCAATCTCGGCTGCTTCGGCGCCATCATGCCGACGCCGGAAAATCTCGGACAACTCGTCGCCCATGCCTACAAGACCGAACGCCTGGCCGGCGCACGGCTTGACTTGATTTCCGGCGGGGCATCCTCGTCGTTGACGCTGCTGCTCGAAGGCAAATTGCCCGCCGGCATCAACAATCTGCGCGTCGGCGAAGCGATCCTGCAAGGCGGCGTCGAGACCTTCCGCGACACGCCCTGGGCTGAACTCGAACCCGATGCCTGCCGCCTGACCTGCGACATCATCGAGGTCAAGCTGAAGCCGTCACGGCCGATCGGGCAATCCGGCTACGACGCGTTCGGCAACCAGCCGGTGTTTCCCGACGAGGGCGACCGGCTGCGCGCCATTGCCAATATCGGCCGCGAGGACGTGCTGATCGAAGGGCTGACGCCGATTGCCAAGGGGGTGCGGGTGCTCGGCGCCTCCAGCGACCACCTGTTGCTGGACGTCAACGACGCCAACCCACCGCCCGCCGTCGGCGATCGCGTCGCCTTCCGCATGAGCTATGGCGCCATGCTGCTGGCGATGACCTCGGAATATGTCGAAAAGGCCCCGATGCACGATGTCGAGGATTTTTCCGGCCGCAAGATGGTGCAGATATCGGCCGAACAGGCTGCGGTAGGCATTCTGGCCCGCGAGGCGACCGGCGCGCGGCTGGAGGCGATGAATTTTGATGTCGTCGAACTCGCCGATGTCGAACGGCCGCCCTCCGGCCTGATCCGGCTGACCGCCGGCGGCGATCGCCGCATCGCCCACAAGGCGCTGACGACGACCGCGCGGGCGACCCACTCCTTTGGCCTGATCTGGATCGATTCCATCGCCGCGCTGATGCCGGAAGACGAGGAAGGCATCGACCTGGCTGAGGGCTCGGTGCTGGCGCGCACGCTCGGCCTCGATCACAAGCCCGGCGCGCTGCAGCCGCAGCTGTCGCCGGAAAACGTCGTCATCGTCGGCTTGCGCCATGCCGATCCGGCCGAGGCGCGGGTGCTGAAGGATTCGCGCGTATCGGCCTTCACCATGACCGATATCGACGCCATGGGCATGCGCGACCTGATGCATGAAGCGATCCGCATCGCCACCTCGGGTACGCAAGGCTTCCATGTCAGCTATTCGCCTGAGGTCACCGAATTCGCCGGCTGGCCGGCCGGCTCCGGCGGCCTCACCGTGCGCGAAACTCATCAGGCCATGGAGGCGATCGCGCTCTCCGGCGGATTGTTGTCCATGGATGTTTCGGGGCTGACCGCGGATCTTGAACCTCGGATTGGCACCGATGTGGTCAACTTCGTCATGTCGGCCTTCGGCAAGCGGATCTTGTAGTCAACCACGAGCGTCGACTGTCGCACGCCATGCGCGTGCGTAGCTCGCCCAGGCCGAATCGGCCGGCGGTTCGGTTTTTTGGCCTTTGCCTTGGGGCGTTGCCTGATCCGACGCCAGCAGCGCGGCGCCGATGCTGGTGCCGGTGGCGGCCTCGGACGCAATGACCGCGCGCCCCGTTGCCGCCGCCAGCATGCTGACGAAAAGCCGGTTGCGGGCGAAGGGGCCTTCGACAATGGTCGGCCCGTCGCCGCCGATCAGGTCGAGGCATGTCGACGTCATCAGCGCCAGATAGAACGAGATTGCGGCAAAGCGCTGGCCGGTGCTGATGCCATCGGCATTGAGCCATGCGGAGGCGTGATGCGCAAACGGCCCCGAGCCTTGCTGGGTCGAGGGCAGCAGCAATGTCCCTCGCGCCAGTACGGCCGCGATATCACCTTCGCTCCAGTCTTCCGGCTGGCCTTGCGTCAGCACCGAAAATTCCCGGCCGCCCATGAAGCGGGCCGAAGGCACCGGATCGCCGAGCGCGTTGACATTGACCAGCGTGTCGCGCGCCGGGTCGAGCGTGACCGGTCTGCCGCTGACCGCCATCGACACCACCCAGGTGCCGGTCGAGACCACGGAGAAAGGCGGCGTGTCGGACAGGAGATGCGGCAGCAGCGACGCGTTGGAATCATGCAGGCCTGAGAATACCGGCGCCTTCGGATCAAGAGCGGTCCGCGCGGCGAGAGCCGGCAGGATCGCGCCGAGGCGGTCCTTGGCCGGTCGCACCGGTGCCATCAGCCGACGCCAGTCCATTGTGTCGACCAGCGACGAGAAATCGGCTTTCCACGGGTTCCACAGATCAGTGTGGCAGCCGAGCGACGTCGCCTCGTTGGCGGCGACACCGGTCAGGCGGAGGGCCCAATATTGCGGATACATCAGCATCGCTGCTGCCTTGGCGAACTCCGTGGGAAAGCGCCTCTGCTGCCAGAAGAATTGCGCGCCGAGATTGAGACCGATCGGCAGGCGCGGCGTGCCCGTCTGGTCGAAGGGCGGACGGATCGCATCATACTCCGCCGCAAGGCTGTCCGGGCCATCGAATTCATAGTCGAGGACCGGAAGCGCCAGTGCGCCGGATGCATCGACCAGCACGCCCGTCGCGCCATGCGTGGTGATCGATATTGCGTCGATGCGCTGCTCGCGATTGATTTCGGCAAGGCTGCCGAGAATGAAGCTCCACAACCGTTCGACATCATGGTGCGGGTAGGGGCCGTCCCTGGCGGGCGCGTTCGCCATGCGGCGCAGCGCGATCTCGCTCAATGTAGAGAGATCGACCAGCGCCACCTTGGCATTGGTCTTGCCGATATCGATGACGGCGATGTGTCTGATATCAGTCATTCCATATGGAACACGGTTTCCAGCGGCACCGCCACCGGCTCGTTGTCCGGCCTGGTCTCCATGATGTCGGCCATGTGAGCCCACCAGCGCTGCATCACCGGATGATTGGGCAGGTCGGCCATGCTGTGATCGTCGCGTCGCCACAGCACGCCGAACAGCGTGTTGGTTTCCGCATCGAGATGGATCGAATAGTCGGAAACGCCGGCTTGTTTCAAAAGCGCCACCAGCGATGGCCAGATCTCGTCATGGCGCTTCTTGTACTCGGCCTTCATGCCTGGCTTGAGCTGCATCTTGAACGCGTATTTCTGAGGCATCAGGCAAAACGCTCCCGCCGCAGCCGCCGCCAGACGATGGGCAGCGCGATGACGATGATCAACAGCAGGCCGATGAAGATCGACATGACGATGCCGGGCACGTTGAGCAGGCCAAGGCCGAAGGTCACCAGCCCCATGATGAAGGCTGCAAGCACGACGCCCAATATGCTGCCGGCGCCGCCGAGGATGCTGACGCCGCCGAGCACCACCATGGTGATGACTTCCAGCTCATAGCCTTGCGCGATCGAAGGTCGGGTCGAGCCGAGCCGCGAGGTGATCAGCACCGAGGCGATGCCCGCCATCAGCCCGGTCAGGCAAAACAGGATGAATTTGATGCGGCCGACGCGCACGCCGGAAAATTGCGCCGCGACAGGGTTGTTGCCGATGGCAAACACTCGGCGGCCGAAACTCGTCCGATGCAGCAGGAACCAGTAGATGACGGCCGCGACGAGGAACAGCACCAGTTCGAACGACACCACCCACCAGACATAGCCCTGGCCGAAGAAGGCAAAGCTATCGGGATAGCCTTTGTAGGCCTGGTCGCCCAGAATGATGAAGGCGATGCCGCGAAACAGGCTCATCGTGCCGATGGTGACGACGATGGACGGCAGGCCGAGCTTTGTCACCAGCAGTCCGTTGAAGGCGCCGCAGCCGAGCCCGACGACGATGCCGATCGCCACCAGCACTGGTGTGTCGGCGCCGGCCTGCACGGCCATGCCCATCATGGTCGATGCCAGTGCGATGATGGCGGCCACCGACAGGTCGATCTCGCCCGAAATGATCAGCAGCGCCATGGCAAAGGCGATCAGGCCCTTCTCGGTGAAATTGAAGGTGAGATCCGACAGCGAATACGGGTCGAGGAAATAGGGCGAGGCGAAGCTGTTGATGGCAAAGATCGCCACCGCGACCACGACCAGCAGCGCCTCCCAGGAAAAGACAGCCGAAGTGAGCGGCTTGTCGAGCCGGTTGGGGATGTGGCGCGGGGCAGAGATGTCGGTCATGCCGCTTCCGCCTTTCTGAGAATGATGCGGCCTTGCCGGCGTTCGCCGCGTGCGTTGAGCACGACGGCCAGGATGATGGCGCTACCCGAAATCGCCATCTGCCAGAACGGCGAGATATTGATCACCGGCAATGCGTTGGAGATGATGCCGAGGAACAGCGCACCCAGCACCGCGCCGCCGACCGAGCCGATGCCGCCGGCAATCGAGATGCCGCCGATGACGCAGGCGGCGATGATGTTGAGCTCATAGCCATTGGCGACTTCGACCGACGCAATGACGTAGCGCGAGATCCAGAGATAGCCTGAGAGACCACCGATCATGCCGGAGAGGCAGAAGACGATGAATTTGGTCCGGCCGACATCGATGCCGGCATAGACCGACGCGGTCGGGTTGACGCCGATGGCATAGATCGAGCGGCCAAGTGCGGTGCGTGTCATCAGCAGGAAGAACAAAGCGATGACCAGGATGGCGATCCACGACAGCACCGGAATGCCGAGGAAGGCGGCGCGCTGGAAGCCGATGAACTCAGGGCTCATCTTGTCGGCATTGACCCAGGCGCCGCCGGATATGACGAAAGTCGCGCCGCGATAGATGGTCAGCGTGCCCAGTGTCACCACGATCGAGGGGATGTTCAGCCGCCACACCAAAAGCCCGTTGATGGCGCCGAGCACCAAGCCGACGAGAAGGGCGATGACGATCAGCAGCGGGATCGGAATGGCCGGATGCGCAGCGTTCAGCATCGCCACCACCATGCCGGTGAAGCACAGGTTCGAGGCCATCGACAGGTCGATCGAGCGGGTCAGGATAATTGCCATCTGACCGAGCGCCAGGATCATCAGGATCGAGGTGTCGTTGAACACCTGTCGCAGATTGGCGGGATCGGCAAAGGCCGGAAAGCGCGTCGAGATCAGCCCGATCAGCACGATGATTGCCGCGAGCAGCCAGACTTCGCGGTATTTGAGAAGAGTTTTCATGCCGCGATCCCCGCTGCTGTCCTGACCAGCGTCTCAGCGTCGAGCTCCTTGTTGTCGTAGACCGCAGCGATGCGGCCCTCGCGCATGACGACGACCCGATCGGACATGCCGAGGATTTCCGGCAGTTCGGACGACACCATGATCACCGAGAGGCCCTGCGCGACGAGCTCGGCCATGAAGCCGTGCACGGCGGCCTTGGAGCCGATGTCGATGCCTTTGGTCGGCTCGTCCAAGATGATCACCTTGGGTGCCGTCGCCAGCCATTTGGCAATCACGATCTTCTGCTGGTTGCCGCCCGACAGCGTGCCGACATCCTGGCTGAGCGAGGAGGCGCGCAGGTCGAGCCGCTCGGTATAGGAGCGGGCCAGATCGAACTCCTCCGCCAGCCGCAGCAGGCCGGATTTGGAGGTGCGCTTGAGCGAGGGCAGAGAGACATTCTGGAAGATCGGCAGGCCGATCACCACGCCCTGCTTGCCGCGCTCCTCCGGCACGTAGACGATGCCGGCATCGATCGAATCCGCTGCCGATTTCGGCGCGATTGTTTCGCCTTCCAGCGTGATCGTCCCGGCCGAGGTGCGGGTGATGCCTGAAATCGCCTGCATCACCTCGCTGCGCCCGGCGCCGACGAGGCCGTAGAAGCCGAGGATTTCGCCCTTGTGCAGTTCGAAGCCGATGTCGTCGAATTCCGTGGGGTGCGACAGGCCAGAGACCGAGAGCACCGGCGCGCCGATCTCGGCCTTGCGCTGCGGAAAGATGTGGTCGACGGAGCGGCCGACCATCATGCGCACGATCTGGCTCTGGCCGGCATCCCTAATTAACCCTTCGCCGACCATCTCGCCGTCGCGAAACACCGTATAGCGGTCGGCGATGCGGTAGATCTCATCGAATTTGTGGCTGATGAACAGGATCGCCTTGCCTTCGCTCTTGAGGAATTCGATCAGCAAAAAGAGTTCCTCGATCTCCTTCATCGATAGCGCCGCGGTCGGCTCGTCCATGATGACGATCTGCGCATCGATCGACATCGCGCGGGCAACGGCAACCAGATGCTTGTTGGCGATGCCGAGATCCTTCAGCCGCGCGTCGGCGTCGATATGGCCGGCACGCATGGTGTCGAGCACTTCCTTGGCGTTCTTGCGCATGGTGCGCCAGTCGATGGTGCCGAAGCGCGTGCGCGGCGCGTGGCCGAGAAAGATGTTTTCGGCGACGCTGAGGTCGTCGAACAGCACGGTTTCCTGGTGGATGGCGGTGATGCCGTGGCCGAAAGCCGCGTGCGCGCTGGACAGAGTGACAGCCTCGCCGTCGATGCTGATGGTGCCCGCGTCAGGCTGGTAAATGCCGGTCATGATCTTGACCAGCGTCGACTTGCCGGCGCCGTTTTCGCCGATCAGCGCGGTCACCTCACCGGCATAAAGCGACAGGCTGACATCGTGCAGTGCGCGTACGCCGGGAAAACTCTTCGAGATGCCGGACAGCGTCAGCCGCGGGCCGGAAGGCAAAGGCGCTTGCTTTGCCAATTCGTGTTGGGCTGTCGTGTCCATATCCGTATCAAGCCCTGAAACTAGGTCCGTTTAAAGCCGCGGCGGGATCTGGTCCCGCCGCGCCAGGTCGAAGGCTGCCCGAGATCAATAGATCTTGGAGAACTTTTCGATGTTGGTCTTGTCGAACTGGAAGGGCGGAGCCATCGCAGCCGAGTTGGTGTCGTCGAGCGTCACCTTGCCGACGCGGCCGATCGACAGCGTGGCGCCTGGCTTGGCCTCTTCCTTCTTCACCGCCAGATCATGGGCAAGGTAGACGGCGGAGTAGCCGAGGTCGATCGGGTTCCACAGCGCGACCGCCTGGCTGGAACCATTGTCGATGAACTTCTTGAACTCCGACGGCAGCGCCAGCCCGGTGACGTTGACCTTGCCGATCAGGCCTGCGTCGGTCACCACCTGGGCAGCGGCAACGACGCCGACCGTGGTCGGTGCGATGATCGCCTTGAGGTTCGGATAGGACTTCAACAGGCCCTTGGCTTCGTCGGTGCTCTTGGCCGAGTCGTCATCGCCATAGACGGTGGCGACGAGTTTGATCTTGGGGAACTTCTCCGGCAGGATTTTCTTGGCCGCATCGATCCAGGCATTCTGGTTGGTCGCGGTCGACGATGCCGACAGGATGGCGACCTCGCCGCCTTCCGGCAGGTAGTCGGCGGCAAGCTTGATGATGGTCTCGCCGATCAGGCCGGTGTCGGACGGGTTGAGGTGGAGCTGCCGGCCTGCCGGAGCAACGCCCGAATCCCACGAGATGACGGTGATGCCGCGTTCCATCGCCTTCTTCAGCGCCGGCACCAGAGCGTCGGCATCATTGGCCGAAATGGCGATGGCGTTGACCTTCTGCGCGATCAGCGCGTTGACCACTTCGATCTGCGCTTCGGCGGTCGCCTTGGTCGGGCCGGTGTAGATGATGTCGACATCACCGAGTTCCTTGGCCGCCTCTTCGGCGCCCTTGTTGGCGGCGTCGAAGAAGCCGTTGCCGAGCGACTTCACCACCAGTGCGATCTTGACGTTCTCGGCATAGGCGGCGTTCACGAACATGGCGGCAGAAAACGCCGCCGTAACCATCAGTTTCCTAAGAAAGCTCATCGAATATCCTCCCTTGAGCGTTGCATTCCATCGCCGCTGCTGGCGTGAGTTTGTCTCAGGCCTGCAGTGAAGATTCTTCCTTGTTGCTAGTCTGTTTGCTGGCGACGATCAGCGTCACGCCTGCGGTCTCCAACATTTTGGCTTCCCGGTCCTCGATGCCGTCATCGGTGATGACGGTGGCGATGCGCGACAGGCCGCACAGGATCAGGCTGGAGCGTTTGCGGAACTTCGAGGAGTCGACCAGCACCACCAGCTCGTCGGCCTGGTCGATCAGTTTCTGCTCGGCCTGGATCAGCAGCGGGTCGCCTTCCATCAGGCCGAGCGGCCCGAGCCCTTGCGCGCCCATGAACATGCGGCGTGCATAGAAATTGCGCGTCACATCGTTGTCGAAGGGCGACAGGATGATGTTCTGCTCGCGGTAAATGGTGCCGCCCGACAGCATCACGGTGTTCTTGGAATGCTTGAGCAGGTGCTCGGCGATCGGGAAGGAATTGGTGAAGATCGGCATGCGGCGGCCGGTCAGGAAATGCACCATCTGGAAGGTGGTGGTGCCGCCATTGATGATGATCGGCTCGCCATCCTTGCACAATTCCACCGCTTCCCGGGCGATTGCCCGCTTCTGCGAGGCGTTCAGCGTCTCGTTGACGGAAAAGGGCCGGCCGGCAAGGCCGATGAATTGCGGCGGCGAGATCGCCTCGGCGCCGCCACGCACGCGGCGCAGCCGCTTTTGTACGTGCAGCGCGGCAATGTCGCGCCGGATCGTCGCCTCGGACGAGTCCGTCAGGTCGACCATCTCCTGCACCGTCACCACAGGTTTTTCCTGGACGGCGGACAGAATGATCCTGTGGCGCTCTTTCTCGTGCATGGTTCCTCCCTGCCTGACCATCTAGGCACCCAAAACGCGCAGTGTCAATCATTTCCGATCATATAATTTCATTGTGCAGTGCAATATGATCGATATTGATCGTTTGTGATTGACAAGTCGAACGCTTCCATGGACATTCAGCCAAAATCGACGGCACAGTCTGCGCGTCTTACGGGAGGATATTCCAATGCTCGACAAGCGCTCCGGCACGCGCCTCGCAAACCTGTGGGACGAGGCAAAAGCCCAGGCGATGAGTGAGCCGGAGCGTCTCGTCTATCGCTCGAATGTGCTCGGCTCCGACAAGCGCGTCACCAACTATGGCGGCGGTAACACCTCCTCCAAGATCTGGCAGACCGATCCGCTTACCGGGCAGAGCGTCGAAGTGCTGTGGGTGAAAGGTTCGGGCGGCGACAGCGCCTCGATCAAGCTCGACGGCTTCGCCACGCTCTACATGGACAAATTGCGCGCGCTGAAGGGTCTCTATCGCGGCGTCGAGCATGAAGACGAGATGGTCGGCTTCTTGCCGCACTGCACCTTCAACCTCAATCCACGCGCCGCCTCCATCGACACACCGCTGCACGCCTACGTGCCGAAGCCCTTTGTCGACCACATGCACCCCGACGCCATCATCGCCATCGCCGCTGCCAAGGATTCCAAGGCGCTGACCAAGGAAATCTTCGGCGACGCCATCGGCTGGTTGCCGTGGAAGCGCCCAGGCTTCGAGCTTGGCCTGTGGCTGGAAAAGTTCTGCCTCGAGAACCCTGGGGCCAAGGGCGTCATCCTGGAAAGCCACGGTCTGTTCAGCTGGGGCGACACCCCTAAGGAATGCTACGAAACGACGATCTCGGTGATCAACCAGGCGATCGAGTGGTTCGAGCGCCGCTCCGATGGCGTGGCGATCTTCGGCGGCGAAGTGGTCAAATCGCTCGATACGCCGGCGCGCCGCGCCGTCGCCGCAAAACTGATGCCGAGGATCCGTGGCTTGATCTCGGAAAAGAGCCACAAGCTCGGCCATTTCGATGATTCCGCCGCCGTGCTCGAATTCGTCAATTCGAAGGATTTGCGGCCATTGGCGGCACTCGGCACATCCTGCCCCGACCATTTCCTGCGCACCAAGATCCGGCCGCTGGTCATCGAGTTCGATCCCGCCAAGCCGGATGTCGATGCCGTCATCGCCCGTCTTGCCGACGATGTTGCCACCTATCGCGCCGGCTATCAGGCTTACTACGACAGCTGCAAGCATGCGGATTCGCCTGCCATCCGCGATCCCAATGCCGTGGTCTATCTGATGCCCGGCGTCGGCATGTTCACCTTCGCCGGCGACAAGGCGACGGCGCGCATTTCGGCCGAGTTCTACGTCAACGCTATCAATGTCATGCGCGGTGCCTCGACCGTTTCGTCCTATGTCGGCCTGCCCGCACAGGAAGCCTTCAACATAGAATACTGGCTGCTCGAGGATCTGAAGCTACAGCGCATGCCGAGGCCGAAGTCGCTTGCCGGCCAGATCGCGGTCGTCACCGGCGGCGCCGGCGGCATCGGCCGGGCAACGGCCAGCCGGCTGCTGCGCGAAGGCGCCTGCGTCGTGCTGGCCGACATCGACGAGACGGCTCTCGCCAGCGCCAACGACGAGCTGGCCAAGGCCTATGGCAAGGATTTCGTCCGGCCGGTGCTGATCAACGTTACATCGGAGGACCAGGTCGTCTCCGGTTTTGCCGAGACGTCGGTCGAGTTCGGCGGCATCGATATTCTGGTGTCGAACGCTGGCCTGGCCTCCTCGGCGCCGATCGAGGAAACCACGCTGGCGCTGTGGAACAAGAACATGGACATCCTGTCGACCGGCTATTTCCTCGTGTCACGCGAAGCCTTCCGGCTGTTCCGTGCGCAAAAAATCGGCGGCAACGTCGTCTTCGTCGCCTCCAAGAATGGCCTTGCCGCATCGCCCAACGCCGCCGCCTATTGCACCGCCAAGGCGGCCGAGATTCATCTCGCGCGTTGCCTGGCGCTGGAGGGCGCAGAAGCGCAGATCCGGGTCAATGTCGTCAATCCCGACGCCGTGCTGCGCGGCTCGAAAATCTGGACCGGCGAGTGGAAGGAACAGCGCGCCGCCGCCTACAAGATGTCGACCGACGATCTCGAGGAACACTACCGTTCGCGCTCGATGCTGAAGCGTTCGGTGTTCCCCGAAGACATCGCCGAGGCGATCTATTTCTTCGCCTCCGACATGTCGGCCAAATCGACCGGCAACATCATCAATGTCGACGCGGGCAACGCACAGAGCTTTACGCGATAGTCGCTCGTCCTTCTCCCCGTCTCTATACGGGGAGTTGAGGAGTGGTCCGCGTAGCGGACGAAAAACCAATTGCTTGGCTTTTCGAACGACGAAAGCCGGCAGGCGGATGAGGGGCAGCGCTGCCCGAACGCATTTTGGGAGGAATAGCAGTGTCCGAATCCATTATCTCCGCCGATGTCGTCGACAAGGACAATGCGGCGCGCCAACCCAACCTCGAGCGCGACTACGCCTCGCTTGGCGAACGCCTTGACCGTCGCGGCATCGCCATCGACGCCATCCGCGACAAGGTCGAAAAATTCGCCGTGGCGATCCCGTCCTGGGGCGTCGGCACCGGCGGCACCCGCTTTGCCCGTTTTCCCGGCGCCGGCGAGCCGCGCGACATTTTTGACAAGATCGAGGACTGCGCCGTCATCCGGCAATTGACGCAGGCGACGCCGACCGTTTCGCTGCACATTCCGTGGGACAAGGCCGACCCGAACCGGCTGAAGCAGGCGGCCTCTCGCTTCGGCCTCGGTTTTGATGCCATGAACTCCAACACCTTCTCCGACGCAAGGGACCAGAAGCTTTCCTACAAGTTCGGCTCGCTCTCGCACGCCGATGCCGGCACGCGCCGGCAAGCTGTCGAGCACAATCTCGAATGCATCGAGATCGGCAAGACGCTCGGATCCAAGGCGCTGACGGTGTGGATCGGCGACGGCTCGAATTTCCCCGGCCAGGTCAATTTCGCGAGAGCGTTCGAGCGCTATCTCGATGCCATGAAGGAGATTTACGCCGGGCTGCCGGATGACTGGAAGCTGTTCACCGAGCACAAGATGTACGAGCCGGCCTTCTATTCGACCGTCGTGCAGGATTGGGGCACCAACTACATGATCTCAAAGGAGCTGGGCGACAAGGCGTTCTGCCTGGTCGACCTTGGCCATCATGCGCCCAACGTCAACATCGAGATGATCGTGTCGAGGCTGATCCAGTTCAGGAAACTAGGCGGCTTCCATTTCAACGATTCGAAATACGGTGATGACGATCTCGACGCCGGCTCGATCGATCCCTACCGGCTGTTCCTCGTCTTCAACGAACTGGTCGATGCCGAGCTGTCCGGCGCCGAGGGTTTCGACCCGGCCCATATGCTCGACCAGAGCCACAACGTCACCGACCCGATCGAGAGCCTTATGCTGTCGGCGGTCGAGGTGCAGCGCGCTTATGCGCAGGCGCTGCTGGTCGACCGCAAGGCGCTGGAAGGGTTTCAGGACGCCAATGACGCGCTGATGGCGACGCAGACGCTGAAAGTGGCCTACCGCACCGATGTCGAGCCGATCCTGGCCATGGCGCGGTTGAAGACCGGCGGCGCCATCGATCCGGTTGCCGCCTATCGGGCCGCGGGCTATCGGGCCAAGGTTGCGGCAGAGAGGCCAGCGGTGGCCGGCGGCAGCGGCGGCATCGTTTGAGGTTGGCTAATCTCCCCCACGAGGGGGGAGATTGGCTGGCCTCGGCCAGCAGGCGAACACCAATATGTGTTCGCTCATATTGATGATGGACTCAGCCGCTCCAAGTAGCTCTTCTAGGCACACTGCACTTGGAGCACCGCCATGCCCTTGACCCGCCGGACGCTGATTGGCGTCACCCTTTCGCTCGCAATAGCGCTGACACCATCCGCAGCCATCTATGCCGCCTCGCCGCAGCCGGCGAAGGGCGAGCATGGCATGGTGGTGTCAGCCCAGCATCTGGCCTCGGAAGTCGGCGTCGAGGTGCTGAAGAACGGCGGCAATGCCGTCGATGCCGCGGTCGCCGTCGGCTATGCGCTGGCTGTCGTCTATCCCAATGCCGGCAATATCGGCGGCGGCGGCTTCATGACCATCCGCTTCAAGGACGGCCGCTCGACTTTCCTCGATTTCCGCGAGCGCGCGCCGCTGGCCGCGACCAAGACCATGTATCTCGACAAGGACGGCAAGCCGGTGAAGGGCGCCAGCCTCGACGGCTATCTCGCCGTCGGCGTGCCGGGCTCGGTGGCTGGTTTCGAGATGGCGCGGGAGAAATACGGCACCTTGTCCAGACAGGACCTGATGGCGCCAGCCATCCGCTATGCAAAGGACGGCTTCGCGTTGGAGCAGGGCGATGTTGCCTCCCTGGAGAGCGGCGCCAAGCGATTGGCAAAGGATCCCGCGGCAGCCGCCATTTTCCTAAAGCCGGACGGCAAACCGTACGCCGTGGGGGAACACCTCATCCAGACCGATCTGGCCACCTCGCTCTCGGCCATTTCGCAGCAAGGCGCGGACGCCTTCTACAAGGGCCCGATCGCGGACGCCATCGTCAAGGCGAGTGGCGCCAAGGGTGGCATTCTGGCCAAGGCCGATTTCGAGAATTACACAGTCCGTGAACTCAAGCCGATCACCTGCAACTACCGCGGCTACGAGATCACCTCCTCGCCGCCACCCAGTTCAGGCGGCGTCATCATCTGCGAAATCCTCAACGTGCTGGAATTCTACCCGCTATCCTATCTCGGCTCCGGTTCGGCGGAGACCGTCCACGTCATGGTCGAAGCCATGCGCCATGCCTATGTCGACCGCAATTCGGCACTCGGCGATCCCGACTTCGTCGACAACCCGGTGACCAAACTGCTGGACAAAAACTATGCCAAGGACATCCGCGATAAGATCGATCCGTTCCGGGCCGGCGTATCGCAGGATTTGATGCCGAAGGGCTTTGGCGAGAGCAAGGAGACGACGCACTATTCGATCATCGACAATGACGGCAACGCGGTGGCGGTGACCTACACGCTGAACGGCTCCTTCGGTGCCGGCGTCGTCGCCGACGGCACCGGCATCCTGCTCAACAACGAGATGGACGATTTCACCCAGAAACCGGGCGTGCCCAATCTCTATGGCCTGGTCCAGGGCGAAGCCAACGCCATCCAGCCGAGAAAGACGCCGCTGTCATCGATGAGCCCGACCGTGGTGGCCAAGGACGGCAAGCCGTTCATGGTCATCGGCAGCCCCGGCGGCTCGCGCATCATCACCATCACGCTGGAGGCGATCGTCAACGTCATCGACCACGGCATGAACATCCAGGAGGCGATCGACGCGCCGCGCATCCACCATCAGTGGCTGCCCGACACGGTCTATGTCGAGCCGTTTGGTCTGTCGCCGGATACCGAAAGACTGCTTGCCGGCATGGGCTATCACCTCGATCTTGGCGATACGACCTGGGGCCAGGCGGCCGGCATACTGGTCGGTGGCAAGAGCCTCTCGGAAATCGAAAAAGGCGGCGGCGCCCGCTACAACGGCGCCATCGACAGCCGCGCCGCGTCCGGCGAGGCGTTAGGCTACTGAACGCACCCGCCTAAACGACCAGCGTAATGGTCGACGCAACCAGCATCAGGGCGGCGATGCCGACGAACAGCGCATAGATGCGCGGCCGGTCGAGCAGCAGCGCATTGCCGGAAATCCAGGCCGACGTGGCGCCGCCAAGCGCGAACAGGAAGCCGTTGCGGTGACCCAAGGTCAAGCCGGCTGCCATCAGTCCGCCAATAATCACCGCGCCGAACACGATGATCACGGCGACGGCGTATTTCTCGAAGTCGTTGCCGCCACCCATGCCTGGGCCGATCGCGTTCAAGTTTGGCAGATCGTCCGGATCGAACGGACTGGTCGACCCATACTCATCTTGACCGGCAGGTTCTTGCATCACTCATTCTCCGCTAACCGGCAACAAACCATCAAGGCTTGCCAAGCGCAACCGGATCACGCTTCATTGAAGGCGGCCGATACGGTCTTCAACACCTTCTGATGCTGACTCGCCACTGTTTTTTGGAGCTGGCCGCAGCCATACCTCAACCTATCTGGAAAAATCGCTGCGCACGATGCCGTGCCGCTGCAGCTTGTCGTAGAAGGTCTTGCGCGGAATCCCCAGTGCTTCGATCGTGCGCCGGACGTCGCCGTCATTGCGGCCAAGTGTCTCGCGGATGATGTCGGCCTCGTAGCGGTCCAGACGTTCCGGCAATGGCATGGCGCCATTCGGCGAAGCCGGGGCAGGCGGCGGCGCTTGCGCTGCCTCTTCCAGGCCCAGCACGAAGCGCTCGGCAAAATGTGCCAGCTCGCGCACATTGCCCGGCCAGTCATGCTCCCTGAGATGGCGGTGGACGGTTGCCGGCACGGCTGGCATCGACCGCCGGAACCGCGCGGCGGCGCGCTCGGCAAAGTAGAAAAACAGCAGGGCAACATCGTCGCGGCGCTCGCGCAGCGGCGGGATCGAGATCGTCACCACATTGAGCCGATAATAGAGATCCTCGCGGAAGCTACCGCGCTGGCGCGGATCGCCGAGATCGACCTTGGCCGCGGCGACGACGCGCAGATCCACCGGCCGCAATTCGTTGGTGCCGAGAGGTGTCACCTCGCGCATTTCCAGCACCCGCAGCATCTGCACCTGGGTCGATGGCGGCATGCTTTCGATTTCGTCGAGAAACAGCGTGCCGCCGCTGGCATGCTCGATGCGGCCGATCCGCTTCTTCTGCGCCCCGGTGAAGGCGCCCGCCTCATGGCCGAACAACTCGCTCTCGATGACCGTTTCGGGCAGCGTGCCGCAATTCAGCGCCACGAAATTGCCCTTGGCGCGGCGGCTCCAGCGATGCAGAAGGCTCGCCACCACCTCCTTGCCGGAGCCGGTCTCGCCGGTCACCAGCACGTCGACATCGGTGTCGGCGATCTGCCGCAAGGTTCGGCGCAGCCGCTCCATCGCCGGCGTCTGGCCGATCAGCGGCAGGCCGTCCTGCGCCTGCTCGGCTCCCTCGCGCAAGGCCCGGTTCTCCATCACCAGGCGCCGCTTTTCCGCCGCCCGGTGCACGCTCTGCACCAGCCGGTCGGCGGCGAACGGCTTGGTGATGAAATCGTAGACGCCATCCTTGATCGCCTTGACGGCAACCGCGATGTCGCCATGCCCGGTGACGAGGATGACCGGAATGTCAGGGTCGAGACGCAGGATGCGATCGAAAAGCTGCAGCCCGTCGATCTCCGGCATGCGGATGTCGGACACCACCACGCCGGCAAAACCGGTGTCGAGCCGGGCCAGCGCCTCGGCCGCCACCGCAAAGGCCGACACCGAAAACCCGGCAAGCTCAAGCGTCTGCGCGGTGGCTTTCAAGAGATCGCTGTCGTCGTCGATCAGGATGACAGGCGCCGCGCCGTTTTCCATCATGCTGCTCTCGAAAGATGGATGATGAAGCGGGTGCCGCTGTCGCCACTCGCAACCTCGACACGGCCGCCATAGTCGGCGACGATGTCCTTCGAGATGACAAGCCCGAGGCCGAGGCCCTTTTCCTTTGATGTGTTGAACGGCGTGAACAGCGATTTGAGGATATCGGGCGGAATGCCCGGTCCGTTGTCGGACACGCTGACCGTCACCCCGTCCGCCGTCTCTTCCACCGAAACCTGCACCCTGGCGTCGTCGCGGCCCTCCAGCGCCTCCAGCGCGTTCTGGAACAGGTTGATCAGCACCTGTTCGAGCCGGACGCGGTTGCCCATCACCTTGAGGCTTGGCGGCGGCAATGCGATATCAAGCGCCTCCAGCCGGCCGGCAAAGCGGCTTCTAAGCAGCACCACGGCGCCCTCGATGACGCCGCGCAATTCGACCGGTTCGGCAGCGGTGCGGCCCTTGCGGGCAAAGGCCTTCAATTCCTCGGTGATGGTGCCGATGCGTTCGGTCAGTGCTGCGATGGCGCCGAGATTCTCCACGGCCGGCGAGGTCTGCCTGCGGTCGAGGAAGACGCGGGCATTGTCGGCATAGGCGCGGATGGTGGCGACCGGCTGGTTGATCTCATGGGCGACGCCGGCGGCGACCTGGCCGAGGATGGCGAGACGGTTGGCTTGCACCAGCTCCTGCTGCACCACCTGCAGCTTGGCTTCCGTGCTGCGGTGCCCCGTTATCTCGGCCTGCAGCCGGTCGCGGGCGCGGCTCAGATCCTCGGTGCGTTCGACGACACGGCGTTCGAGTTCGGTGCGCGCTGCCTGTTCGGCGGCGATCCGCATCTGCGCTGACTGCCGGCGCCACAAAAGATAGGCGGCGAGACCAAGCAGCGGGATGACGACGCCGAGCGCCAGAAGCCGCATCTCGCGGGCCGCGGCGGCGATCGGCGCCTCCGCCGGCACGAGATAGTCGAGCCGCCAGGGCGTCGAGGGGACCAGCGTGGAGAGGCGCAAATATTCCGCGTCGCTGCCGCCCGGTGTGATCGCATGGACGATCGCCACGTCCGGGCTCAAGGTTTCGGGGCGCGTGATCGGCAACGGCACCAGTGGCGCGTCGCCGAATTGCTGGCTGTCGCGGATGGCGGCAATCGTCGGTCCGGCCAGCGGCGCGGTTGTCATGAAGCGCCATGACGGCACGCTGGTGATCAGCACGACGCCATGGTCGTCGCTGACATAGGCCGGGCGGTTCGCCTCGTGCCAGTCGGCCTCGAGTTGGTCGAACTCCATCTTGACGACGACGACGCCGAGCGGCGCGGCAGCATTGCCGACCCGCCGCGAGATGTAGAGGCCTGGCCGCTTGCTGACATTGCCGAGCGCGAAGTATTCCGCGGTTCCGTTCTGCATTGCCCCGGAGAAATAGGCGCGGAACCCGTAATCGTTGCCGACGAAGCTGATCGGCTCGCGCCAGTTGCTGGACGCAATCGCCAGCCCGTCGGTGCCGGTGACATAGAGCACCGAAGCCTTGGTGCCGGAGACCAGGCCTTCGAGCTTGCGGTTCAGCAGATCGATCGCCGCGGCACCGCCTTGCGTCAGCGCATCATGCACCTGCTGGTCCTCCGCCAGCAGCAAGGGCAGGGCGCGCGGACTCTCCAGCACGGCGCGCAGCAGCGCCACTTTCAGATTGGCATCGGTGCGCCCTTGCGCCGCCAGGGTCGCGACTTCGGCGGTGCGGCCGTAGAGGCCGGCGCCGTAGAGGGCTGCCGCTGTGATCGCAAAAGCGACCGCCGCAAACAGCAACCATGCGCGGCGCGCCCGCCTGCGCAGTTGCTCAGGCGTCGAAGACAAGGCAGCGGCAGCGCGTTGCAGCATCGCTCATTTGTGCATGATTTCGCACAAAGGGCAATTCAGACCATGCGGATGTTCGCACTACCTGTGTGTGAGAAGCGGTCGCCGATTCGAAAATACCCAACAAAATCAAGGAATAGGCCGATCGGCGCAGTCTGGCACGGCAGTTGCAAACACCAATCCAGCAGTCGCGAGGCTGCGGAGGTCACAACAATTGCCCCGGGAGGTCGAGCTTTCGATCGGGGCGCCAATGGAGGACGTCATGCAGCCAGCATTCGCTGCCGCCGAACCGCGCGGCAAGGTTCCCTTATACCGGCATCTCTACGTGCAGGTCCTGACGGCGATCGCCGCCGGCGTGCTGCTCGGTCACTTCTATCCCGAACTCGGTGCTTCGCTGAAGCCGCTCGGCGATGCCTTCATCAAGCTGGTCAAGATGGTGATCGCGCCGGTCATCTTCCTGACGGTGACGACCGGTATCGCCGGTGTCTCCGACCTGAAAAAAGTCGGCCGCGTCGCCGGCAAGGCGATGATCTATTTCCTGGTGTTCTCGACACTGGCGCTAGTCGTCGGCCTGGTCGTCTCCAACGTCGTCCAGCCGGGCGCCGGCATGCACATCAATGCGGCGACGCTCGACCCCACCAAGGTGGCGACCTTCACCGAGAAGGCGCATGACACGACCATCGTCGGCTTCCTCCTCAACATCATCCCCGACACCATCACCGGCGCTTTTGCCCAGGGCGATATCCTGCAGGTGCTGTTCTTCTCGGTGCTGTTCGGCATTTCTCTCGCTCTGGTCGGCGAGCGTGGCCGCCCGGTCGTCGATTTCCTGCAGGCGCTGACCTCGCCGATCTTCCGCCTCGTCGCCATCCTGATGAAGGCCGCCCCCATCGGCGCTTTCGGCGCCATGGCCTTCACCGTCGGCAAATACGGCATTGGCGCGATCGCCAACCTCGCCTTTCTGATCGGCACGTTCTATTTGACGTCGCTGCTCTTCGTGCTGGTCGTGCTTGGCGCTGTTGCATGGTACAACGGCTTCTCGATCCTCGCCTTGATCCGCTATATCAAGGAAGAGCTTCTGCTGGTGCTCGGCACCTCGTCCTCGGAAGCGGCCTTGCCAGGCCTGATGGCCAAGATGGAGCGCGCCGGCTGCAACCGTTCGGTGGTCGGCCTGGTCATCCCGACCGGCTACTCCTTCAACCTCGACGGCACCAACATCTACATGACGCTGGCCGCTTTGTTCATCGCCCAGGCGACCGACACGCCGCTCACCTATGGCGACCAGATCCTGTTGCTGGCTGTCGCCATGCTGAGCTCCAAGGGTGCCGCCGGCATCACCGGTGCCGGCTTCATCACGCTGGCCGCAACGCTCTCGGTGGTGCCTACGGTGCCGGTAGCCGGCATGGCGCTGATCCTCGGCGTCGACCGCTTCATGTCGGAGTGCCGGGCGCTGACCAATTTCGTCGGCAACGCGGTTGCGACGGTTGTCGTCGCGCGCTGGGAAGGCGAACTCGACCAGACGAAGTTCGCCGCAGCGATGGCCGGCACATTGTCCGAGGAGGCCGATCTGGCGCTGTCGGGCGATCTGCAGGCCGCCTGATCGCAGAGCAGAACGAGACGTTCGACCCCAAGACTGTTCAGGCCGCAGCCGGTGCCCCGGTTGCGGCCTGCTTCTTGTCGCCAACCGAGGTGCACACCCGGCTGGTGCCGGCCGGGTCTTCCCGGCTAGGGTGCAGGCCGCGCAAGAAAATCGAAAGGCCCGCCAATGAGCAGCCAGTTTCCCGAAATCTTTTTGGTTCGCCATGGCGAGACGGAATGGAGCGCGTCGGGAAAACACACCGGCCGCACCGACATCCCGTTGACGGCGAAGGGCGAGGCCGCTGCCCGCGGCGTGGCCGACCGCCTCAAGGGCCAGTCGTTTTCCGCTGTCTGGTCGAGCCCCTCGCAACGCGCTTTCAACACCTGTACGCTGGCCGGGTTCTCCGGCGTCAAGAAGGATGATCTGCAAGAGTGGGACTATGGCGCCTATGAGGGGCTGACCACCAAGCAGATCCTTGTTGATCGGCCGGGCTGGAACGTCTTTCGCGACGGCTGTCCGGGCGGCGAGATGGCGGCGGATGTCGGCGCACGAGCCGATGCGATCATCAGTCAGTTGCGTGAAATCAAAGGCAGCGTGTTGGTGTTTTCGAGCGCCCATTTCCTCAGAGTGCTGGCGGCGCGCTGGCTCGGCCTGCCGCCAGAAGACGGCGCGCTGCTGGTTCTCGACACCGCAAGCCTGAGCATACTCGGCTACGAGCACGATTTGACCGAACCGGTCATCCGCAAATGGAACCAGAGATAGTTAGCGTCAGGCCGCCAGCAGCGTCAGTTCTTCTGATGTAAGGTGCCGCGCCTTGCCCTTGGCGAGATCGCCGAGCAGAAGCGAGCCGATCGCCACCCGCACCAGCCTCAGCACCTCGACGTCAAAGGCGCCGAGCAGCCGGCGGATCTGGCGGTTGCGGCCCTCGTCGAGCACGATCTCCAGCCATGCCGTGCGGCCGCCGCTGCGCAGGATTTCGATCGAGCGCGCGCTCGACAGCTCGCCGTCGACGACCGCACCCTCGCGCAACCGCGCCAGCATCGCCTCGTCCGGCGGCGTGCCGATCTGCACGTGATAGGTTTTTGCGACATGCGAGGCGGGATCGAGCAGGCCATTGGCCCAGCGCGTGTCGTTGGTCATCAAAAGCAGACCTTCGCTGGCCTTGTCGAGGCGGCCGACCGGTGACACGAACGGCACGTCGAGCCCCGTCAGACAGTCATAGACGGTGCCGCGCCCCTGCGGGTCGTCGCGGGTGGTGACCAGCCCACGCGGCTTGTTGACCATCAGATAGACCTTGGCCTCGGCAACCACACGCTCGTCGTCGACCGTGATGCGGTCGCGATTGAGGTCGACGCGCATTGACCCGTTGCGCACCACCTTGCCGCCCACACGAACGCGTCCTTCGGCAACCAGAAGTTCCGCCTGCTTGCGTGAACAGAGGCCGAGTTTCGACAGCGCACGGCAAAGGCTGACCCCGGCAGAGGCGGGTGGTCGTCGGGCGATGGCTGGTGGCCGTGTCATGGTCTGGCGGTCCCGGAATGGAGGGTGACAGATGCCATGCCCCGCAATGGCTCCGCAACCCGCATGGGCATCTCTAGATGCCTGCGGCCTTTGTCCTGGCAATGGCCTGTTCTTGCCTTGCTGCCTCCTCCGCTGTCATCGCGCCGAAGCGCAGGGCACAGCGGAATGCTTCCCCTGGAGCGACAACAACCAGCCGTCCCCTTTCCTTGGCCGCGAGATAACCGTCGGGCTCGGCGGTCGCCGGCAGCACCAGGCCAAGCGCGTCCTGGTCGGCGCCGCGCGTGATCCAGCGCACGGCATAGTTGAGCTTCTCGGGCCGAAAGCTGACGAAATCGGCAGTTTGGTCCGGATGGATCTGCAAGGCGTGCGCCCAGCCCTCGGCATCCGCCTTCGCATTCATCGTCAGCACGAGTTCGGGGTCGATCGGCTGGCCCTTAGTCAGCGTGCGATGGCGCGAGGGATCGGCGACGATGGCATTGCGGTAGGCAAGATAGCGGTCGCTCGGCGTGAAAAACGGTGGCAGCACCTGGCGCACGACGATGTCGGTGCGATCGTCGGCCACGCTGTCGACGAGACGGCCGTCATCCGCCGGCCTGAAATTGATGTGCGCCAGATACATCAGCTCCATCGGTGAACGTTTCAGGTTCTCGATGGTAAGGTCGACGGCGACGCCGGTCGCGTCGCGCTGCAGCCGCACGATGGGCTGCGCCACATAGTCGTGGCTGAAGGCGACGGTCTGACGGCAGCGGCCGGTCAGCGCCATGAATGACCCTTCCGCGTTGTCGCCAACGATCAACTGCACATCCCTGTAAGGCGCATTCGGCAAGTCGCCATGCAATGGATGGCGGTCATTCGCTCCTGGGTTTCCCATAGCAGTGGCGCCGCAATGAATGAAGAACGCGCCATAGTTGGAGAGATAGTCCCGCGTCGCAACCGGCTCATCGAACATCGAGCGCATGGTCAACGAGCGGCCGAGAAATGTTGCGTCCCAGATCTGCTGCCCCTGGAACGGCAGCATGATGATCTCGCCTTTTGCGTTGCTGATCCGCAGGCCTGCGACGCCGGACCGGTAACGGAATGCGGTGGCGACGAGGCCGGCGTATCGGGCGACGATCGTTTCTGATGAGCCAAATTGCTCTGGCATCAAGTCGATGAGAACGTGATCCGGATGCACTCTTTCGACCTCGGTCTGCCGTACGCGAACGCCTGTTTCCTAGAGTTTTTGGGGCGACGGCAACGGTCAAATTCATCCAGCTTCGAGCGATGAATGAAGCACCAGTGCCTTTCTCATTTCAGCCTTGGTTCTTGCATCCCGTAGAACTGCACGCCAAGCCGCTCGTTCCTCCGCCACCTAACGACGGTTTGATAGACAACGCCATCATCGGGCACATCCAGGAAGAATCGATCCGGTACGGATGCATCGGCAGCCACGCGCAACTCGGCGCCGCTTTTGTGCTGATTCCTCACCGAGCACGGTATTTCAGAACCCCCCGCCAGGATGATTGCCTGCTTCAACACATTCGGGCGGCTGAGAAGGCGGCGCTCCGGCTTGGGTTCTTCTTCCACTGTCTGGTTCCACCGAGTCGGCCCCGTGCCGAATGTGCCGCGAACTTACCTTGCATGGCTCAGTCTGCAAAGACAGACCAAAGCCCGTGGCGATTTCATTTTCCATTGCATGCGGTGACGGTCAACCGCGGGTGCAGGCAGCGTCCGCGGCATGGCAGGTGAACGTCAGCTCGCCATCCGACTGCCGATACTTGTTCGCAGCGTCTTGCGACATACCGTGATTGTCTATCCCTGAGCCGGCGGCAGCTCGAACAGATTGGCGCCGTTCTCCTGGCCGCGCTCGACATAGCCGATGATGCGGAACCATCTGGCGACGTCGGCTCGCTGCAGCCAACTGCGCGAGTGGATGGGGAGGTTGCCCGCCAGCGCCTGGATGTGGCGGATGTGCCGCCTGCAGAAGCGGATGGTCGCGGCGCTGAAGAAACCCTCCTGCGCGGCAAACAGCGTGTCGGCGGCGTCGCTGTTCTCATGCCAGGCGATGATCGCCACCGTCCTGTCGCCCTCGACCAGCGCATGAGCGCGGCCTTCCTTCAAATTCATCATCAGATTGTCATAGGCAACTTTGCTGTCCTTGCCGGCCGCCACGTATTCGTCCGACATCCGCGTGGACAGATCCCGGAAAACGCCTTCGAGATCGCCGATCGTAGCTGCGCGTGCTCGCATTGCTCCTCCTGCAGCCCCGGCAGAAGTTTGCCCTAAGGTTGGGGGATCACCAAGCAGATCGAATCCGCGATTTGGCTGATGAGAGCAAAGTGATTTCGGCAGCGATATCGCGCAGCTCAGGGGCAGGCGACGCCGATACGGACATTGAAAATATGGTGCCCAGAGGCGGATTGCGCTCGGAGCCCGCCTCTTTGTTGGTTCTTGTAAGAATTCGACGCCGCGTCGAGAGATTGTAACACAGTAGCGTGACACAGAACCTTGCGCCGCTTGCGCAGCGCCGCCTCGTCGCACATCTCACGGCCCCGACCGCTCGCCTGCATCAAGCAAAGAAGAAAACATGTGCGCGTAGTTCTCCGCCAGCACGCCCCAATCCCATTCTCGGATCGTCCCGAGCATGCGGACGGCCATCCGCGGCCCGAGCGATGGCGTGTCCCGCAACAGGGCGAGCTTGTTCGCAAGCCCTTCCGCAGTTCCATCGAAGAACAGCCCGTTGTCGCCATCCCGAATCAGCTCGGGCATGTTTCCCACACGGGTCGTCACCAAGGGGACACCGCACGCCGCCGCCTCCAAGCAAGGATTGGGAGCGCCTTCGCTGCGACTGGCGCAGACATAAACGTCGAGATCCCGATAGAAGTCGAGCATCTCGTCACCGTTGCGCCAGCGTTGCTCCCGAATCGCAGCCAGTAGTCGCACGCCCGGCACGGCAGCGACCGCAGGCTCGATGACGTCGTGGAAGCCGCGATGTGCCGGACCATGGTTGGTGAGACTTCCCGCCCATCCGACGCGGAGTTCGCCAGAATAGGGTTGTGGCTCTTGTGGGGGGCAAAAGAATGTCGTGTCGACTCCATTGGGCGTGTAGTGGACCGGAACACGCAGTAGAGGGCCGTATTCGTGCTCGAGCTGCCGATTATTGACAAAGACAGCGCGCGCCAGCCGCTGCAGGGCAGCGAGCCCGGGCTCGCGGAACTCGCCCTCCAACTCTCTGTGGCTGCAGATCCCGATGACCAGCCTGTCAGACCGTCGGGCGAGGACCGATTCCGGAAAGGGCAGCTTCGCGATTTGGAACCAATAGAAGATGAGCACGATGTCCGCCGCGTTCACGTCGGACTCAGTCACATCATGCTGAAATCGTTCGACGATCTCGAACCTTCTTTCCAGCACGCGCCGGAGATTTTGGGTCTTTCTATCGATCGCCCAGCCGGGTCGGTCCGCGATCGCCAGGATGCGGGGGAGGCGTACATCGCTCACGAGGCGTACCGCTCAAGCCAGTGCGACGACCATGGATTGGCCTCGTCCAGATCGTTGTCCGTCGCAGTGGCGCGCACCTGGGTAGCGGCCGGCAGCCGGATATCCGCTGGCCGCAAGCGGGGTCGCCATCCGTGCCAGCGAAGACCAATGACCTCCTCGCTCAGGTACCGGCGGCCAGCATACTTGCTCGCGGCGTGCTCTGCGCTCAGGAACAGATAATGCTTCATGCGAAAACGCTCGGGGGAGAGCCTCACCGGACCCCCGAAGCGTACGCGATGGCCGCCTGACCACGCAATCTCCATGGGACCGTCCTGTTTCTTGTACGCACGGACGCAGTGTGGGGAGCGCGGCCGGAACGGGTAATAGGTGCGCAGCGTGTGTTGATAATTGGGATTGTCGTGATCGGGGGCTTCCCTGGTAGGAATGAACGTGAACTCGGAAGACTCGATCGCGTTGAAGCCGAGTGCTTCGGCTGCCGCAATGGCGGAGACCAACGATGGGTACGAAGTCGGCGGAAGGTGGATCTCGTCAGCGTCAACATGCATGAACCAGTCTGCGTCGAGCGACTGAAATAGTTCCTCTTTGCGACGAAGAAGGTGCTCCCAGCAATACCAGCCGCTATGCGGGATGCTTTCGAATCCTATCAATCCGGCCCCGCAGTAGCGCTGGGCAATCTCAAGCGTTCGGTCCGTCGACTGATTGTCGCAGATGTAGACCTGTATGCCTTGACGAAAGAGGTTCTCGAGACATCCGGCGACGAACCGTTCTTCGTTCCGTGTTGTAAGGACCGCGACGACTCGCGGGGACTTCCGGTCATGCGCAGCATTCGCAATGTGGTTGTTGAGATCGACCAAGTCCCTCAATCCTTCGTTGTGTGCTTCCAGATGCCATGCTGGCCGATCAACTGATATGGCGCAATTAATGAACTTGGCCGAAATGACAAGTCCAAAGAATCGGAACGGCCATGCCAAGGTGCCATCACCTTCCCACCCGATGTGCGACACGCTCATAGCGGTTCCCGTCGCGATCGCAAGTCTTCGGAAACAGGCCAACGGCCGCTTGTGGCACCAAGCTATGCCGCCCAACGGTCGAAGCTGGTAAAGGCCTATCGGTCTCGGCCAAAAGGCCGCCCCCAAAGCGCCCGCTGCGAAGGTTCGAAGTACTGCTCACCGGGCTTCGCACCTACCCCACCATGTCGCGCTGTCGATAGCGGTGACGCCGGAGTTCCGCCGTAGCATCGATGAAAAGTTCAACCGCGGCGCCGAGAACCAGACTTTTCTTGTCGAATCCAGCGTCATCGCGCGACATGGAACCTCGGGTGGGTCGCCCGCCCAAGGTAGCGCAAGAGGGTGATTTTCTTGAGGGAAATGATGGTGCCCAGAGGCGGATTCGAACCACCGACACGCGGATTTTCAGTCCGCTGCTCTACCAACTGAGCTATCTGGGCCTCGCCGGCAAACGAAATCTCGCTGACCGGATTTCACGAAAGCGCCGTGCGGCGCCCCTTGAAAGCGCGTGGGTTATAGCACGGGAATCCGGCCTGTCCAGCGCCTAAGCGTTGATTTCCCGCAGGAAACGAGACTGGGTCCGCAGGGCCGATTCATATGCCACGGTTGTTGACGCAAACCCGTCCCCAACGGCCTCATTTGGGTCCGTCAGGATCCGTTTCTTCCTCGTCATCGCGGGCTGATATGACATAAGCGCCCTTGAGCCAGCGGTTGAGGTCGACGTCCTTGCAGCGCGTCGAGCAGAACGGATAGGTATCGCGCGCCGTCGGCTTGCCGCATTCGGGGCAGGGGCGCCTGGGGCGCAGCGGCGTCACCTTGGCGTCGGCACTCATGGCCGCGCGCCCAGCCAGCTGGCGTGCACCTTGAAGCCTTCGCCGGAGAGCAGCGCCACCGTCTCGTACAGCGGCAGGCCGACGATGTTGGTGTAGGAGCCCACAAGCTTGACGACGAAGGAGCCGGCCAGGCCCTGGACGGCATAGCCGCCGGCCTTGCCGCGCCATTCGCCCGAGGCGACATAGGCGTCGATCTCCTCGCGCGGCAGGCGCTTGAAGCGCACCCTGGTCTCGACCAGCCGCAAACGCTGCTTGCCGCCCGGCGTGATCAGGCAGATGCTGGAATAGACCCGGTGCGAACGGCCAGACAGCAGGCCGAGGCAGTTGGCGGCGTCGTCGAGCGTCTCGGCCTTGGGCAGGATGCGCCGCCCGACGGCAACCACCGTGTCGGCGGCCAGCACGAAGCTCGGCGTGTAGTCGTCCTCGGTCTTGAGCGACGCCAGCGCCTTCTCGGCCTTTTCCTGCGACAGGCGCTTGGCCAGCGAGCGCGGATGCTCGGCGCGCAGCGGCGTCTCGTCGACATCGGCCGGCAGCACGCGGTCCGGCTCGATGCCGGCCTGCTGCAACAGTTCGATCCGGCGCGGCGAACCCGAAGCAAGCACGAGCTTTTGCAAAATGCTCATCGCGGGACCAGGCCGGTTCTAAATCTTACTTGAAACGATAGGTGATGCGGCCCTTGGTCAGGTCGTAGGGCGTCATCTCGACCAGGACCTTGTCGCCGGTCAGCACGCGGATGCGGTTCTTGCGCATGCGGCCGGCCGTGTGGGCGATGATTTCGTGTTCGTTTTCGAGCTTCACCCTGAACATCGCGTTGGGCAACAATTCCGTCACGACACCCGGAAACTCGAGGACTTCTTCCTTCGGCATTCGATACCTTTGCTTGGATTGCAGTTCCGGCGCTTAGAGCATGATGCCGAAACGTGTGAAGCGGTTTTCGGACGACATCATGCTCTGCTTGTTTGACTCGAGCCGGAATTTCGGCGGAACCTATATGATAATCGTGCGCTTGTGAACACGCTTAATCCGTCGCGTTTTTTGCGTCTGGAAGCAAGAAACGTCGGCTGATTCGCGCCTTCAGCCGCTCGCGCACGTCGCGATAGGCGGCCAGGATCTGTTCTCGTCGGCCGCCGACATCGGTCGGGTCGGGCATCGGCCAGTATTCGACGTCGACGGCAAGCGAGCGGGTCAGTTCGAGCGCGGCGTGATGCGCTTCCGGCGCCAGCGTGACGATCAGGTCGAAATAATCGTCTTCCAGATCGTCCATCGTCCGTGGCTGGCGCTCGCCCAGCGACAGGTCGTCTTCGGCCAGCACCGCGTCGACGAACGGATCGCGCTCGCCGCGGTGCACGCCGGCCGAGGCGACGAAGGTGGCGGGCGGCAGCATCCGGCGCGCCAAAAGCTCGGCCATCGGCGATCGCACGGCATTCATGCCGCACAGGAACAGGATCGAGCGGGGCAAAGGGGCGGGCAGAACTAACCCCGCCAGTGCAGCACGCAGACCAGCGTGAACAGCCGTCGCGCCGTGTCGAAGTCGATGTCGATCTTGCCGGAGAGCCGGTCCATCAGCGTCTGCGAGCCCTCATTGTGCAGGCCGCGCCGGCCCATGTCGATGGCCTCGATATGGCTCGGCGTCGACGAGCGGATGGCGTCGTAATAGCTCTCGCAGATCATGTAATAGTCCTTGACGATGCGCCTGAGCGGCGTCAGCGACAGGATGTGGGTGACCACGGCCGCACCGTCCTCGCGCGTCACGGCAAACACCAGGCGCGATTCGGCCAGCGACAATTTCAGCCGGTAGGGCCCGGCGCCATCGTCATTGACCGGCTGGAAGCTGTTCTCCTCGATCAGGTCGAAGATCGCCACCGCGCGCTCATGTTCGACATCGGGCGTCGAACGGCCGATCGATTCGTCGAGTTCGACGTCGATCAGCTTGGCGCGGGTTCGATCGTCGTCCGACATGGTGGCCTACATGTTCAGCCGTATGGCGACGGAGCGGCCATGCGCATCGAGGCCTTCTGCCTTGGCCAGCGCGATGGCCGCCGGCGCCAGCGCCCGCAACTGCTCGGAGCCCAGCTTCAGGATCGAAGTGCGCTTGACGAAGTCGAGCACCGACAGGCCCGACGAAAAACGCGCCGAGCGCGCCGTCGGCAGCACATGGTTGGAGCCGCCGACATAGTCGCCGATGACCTCCGGCGTGTGGCGGCCGAGAAACACCGCGCCGGCATTGCGCATCCTGGCCAGAAAGGCTTCCGGATCGTCGATCGCGAGCTCGACATGTTCGGCGGCGATGCGATCGACCAGCGGCAGCGAGCTTTCGATCGTCGGCACCAGGATGACGGCGCCGAAATCGCGCCAGCTTGCGGCTGCCGTCTCGGCGCGCGACACCTTTTGCAACTGCCGCTCGACCGCCTGCTCGACCGCTTTGCCGAAGGCTGGATCGTCGGTGATCAGGATCGACTGCGCCGACACGTCATGCTCGGCCTGCGCCAACAGGTCGGCGGCGATCCAGTCCGGATCGTTGCTGCCGTCGGCCACCACCAGCACTTCCGACGGCCCGGCGATCATGTCGATGCCGACAGTGCCGAACACCTGGCGCTTGGCCGCCGCGACATAGGCATTGCCGGGGCCGACGATCTTGGCCACCGGCTTGATGGTCTCGGTTCCATAGGCCAGGGCTGCAATCGCGTGCGCGCCGCCGACACGGTAGATCTCCGACACATCAGATATATCGGCCGCCACCAGCACCAGCGGGTTGATGATGCCTTGCGGCGCCGGCACCACCATGACGATGCGCTCGACGCCGGCGACGACCGCCGGAACCGCGTTCATCAGCACCGAGCTTGGATAGCTCGCCGTGCCGCCCGGCACATAGAGGCCAACCGCCTCGATCGCCGTCCAGCGCGACCCGAGTTCGACGCCGATGGCGTCGGTGTAGCGGTCGTCCTTTGGCCGCTGCCGCTCGTGATGGGCGCGGATGCGCTCGCGCGCGAATTTCAGCGCTTCGATCGTCTGCGGGTCGGCGGCTTTGTAGGCCTTGGCGATATCGTCCCCGGAGACGGCGATGCCGAGGCTTTTCAAATCGGCATGGTCGAACTTTTGCGTGTAGTCGATCAACGCCGCATCGCCCTCGGCGCGCACCCGCGCGATGATGGCGCGCACGGCGGCATCGACGTCCTCGGACGCCTCCCGCTTGGTCAGCAGGAAGGCGGCGAAACGCTGTTCGAAATCGGCGTCGGATTGGGCAAGCGTGATGGCCATCGGATAACGCTCAGGCCCTGTGGACGGGGCGCGACGTGGCGCCCCAGGCGCCGCCTATATCGGCAAGCCGCGCCTCGATGCACTCGACATCGAGCATGATCGTGCCGCCGCCCGAAAAAATCAGCTCGACAATGCCGGCGGGCTTGCTGATCTCGACGAAGCTGATCGCCAGCAGCGACAGAACCTCGGCCGGCCTGTCGCGGGCGATGCCGTTGGTCTTGGCGCCGAGCACGCGGTCGAAATGCAGCACCGCCTGCCGCCGCTCATTGTGCTGGCTGAACAGGCCGGACTTCGCCTCCCAGACAAAGCGGTTCATGGTCAGTACGAAACGCTTGGCCGCGGGCAGGAATTCGAGGTCCGCGACCTTCATCACGGCGTCCTGGACATGGGCCGAGACGATGGCCAGATCCTGGTCGTCGAGCGCGATGAGCTTGAGAACGTCCATACGGATTCCGCACCTGAAAGTTGACTGTTCAGCCTTCTGTTAGAGCATGATCCCGAAAAGTGGAAACCGGTTTTCGGAAAAGATCATGCCAAACGGGAATTTGGCGGTCTTGGCGATCGGTGCAACCACCCCAATTTGCGCTGCCTCAGCGTTGCGGCCACGTGCGGCTCTCCCTTCTCCCCTTGTGGGAGAAGGTGGCCGAGCGAAGCTCGGTCGGATGAGGGGTGCTCCGGCTTGGCACCAACCGTGATCCTTCCGACACCCCTCAACCGTCTTGGCGCTGCGCGCCAATCCACCTTCTCCCACAAGGGGAGAAGGAAAGGACGGCGGCGCCAACTCGGAGGCCGGTAACTGCCGATGCGTTTACGCCGAAATCCGCTCGATCACCGCGCCGCAATTGGACAGCTTTTCTTCCAGCCGCTCGAAGCCGCGGTCGAGGTGGTAGACGCGGTTGACCGTGGTTTCGCCTTCGGCGGCGAGACCGGCAATGACCAGCGACACCGAGGCGCGCAGGTCGGTGGCCATCACAGGCGCGCCCTTCAGCTTCGACACACCGTCGACGATCGCCGTCTGGCCCGACAGCGTGATGTGGGCGCCGAGCCGAGCCAGTTCCTGCACATGCATGAAGCGGTTCTCAAAAATCGTCTCGGTGATGCGCGACTTGCCCTTGGCCATCGTCATCAGGCCCATGAACTGCGCCTGCAGATCGGTTGGGAAGGCCGGGAACGGCGCTGTCGTCACGTCGACCGGCGCAATGCCGGCGCCGTTGCGCTTGACGCGGATGCCGGAATTGGTCGGCGTGATCTCGGCGCCGGTCTGGGCAATGACGTCGAGTGCGGTCTGCAGCAGCTCCGGCCGCGCGCCTTCAAGCACGACATCGCCGCCGGTCATGGCAACCGCCATCGCATAGGTGCCGGTCTCGATGCGATCGGGGATGACTCGGACGCGGGCGCCCGACAGTGATTCTACACCGTCGATGGTGATGGTCGGCGTGCCGGCGCCGGAAATCTTTGCTCCCATGGCGTTGAGGCAGTCGGCCAGGTTGACGATCTCGGGCTCGCAAGCGGCGTTTTCCAGCACCGTCTCGCCCTTGGCCAGCGCCGCCGCCATCATCAGCACATGGGTGGCGCCGACCGACACTTTCGGGAACACATAGCGGTTGCCGACAAGGCGGCCATTTTTGGTCTTGGCGAGGACATAGCCGGTGTCGACGTCGATATCGGCGCCCAGCGCCTGCAGGCCTTCGAGGAACAGATCGACCGGGCGCGTGCCGATGGCGCAACCGCCCGGCAGCGACACTTTCGCCTCGCCCATGCGGGCCAGCAGCGGGCCGATCACCCAGAACGACGCCCGCATCTTTGACACCAGCTCGTAAGGCGCTGTCGTGTCGACGATGTTGCGGGCCGAGAAATTGATGGTGCGCGAATAGCCCTCATTCTGCTTTTCGCGGCGGCCATTGACCGAATAGTCGACGCCGTGGTTGCCGAGGATGCGGATCAACTGCTCGACATCGGCCAGATGCGGCACGTTTTCCAAGGTCAGCGTGTCGTCGGTCAGCAGCGAGGCGATCATCAGTGGCAGCGCCGCATTTTTCGCGCCCGAGATCGGGATGCTTCCGACAAGCTTGTTGCCGCCGACAATTCTGATGCGATCCATGGAAAAACGTCCCCTCGGCCCGAAAGGCCGGTTTTCAATCGTTTGAGTATCGGTCCGTCTAGACCATTGGCCGGCTTGGTTCAAGAAATAGGATTTCTTGGCATTTGGGCCAAGGGTGGCTGGTTGAGTTAATCTTTTTGCGTGTCCTTGGCCGCGCCTAGCCCGTCAGGCCGCTGGTCCGCATCTCCGGTTCGCCGCGAGCGCGACTGCGCCTTGCGCTTCTGCAGGTTGGCGCGCAACTGCTCGGCGAGCCGGTCCTTGCGGGTCGCGCCGCCCTTTTTCAACGGAAGTGTCTTGTCGTTCATGGCTCCGTCCCGACCGGCCAACCTGATATCAAGGGATAGCCAACATTGTGGCGCCGCCATGTCATCAAAAGCCGTCCGGTGCGGCCTTTCGCACATCCACGCACTTGGCCTTGCGCTTGCCGGTTCGATATGGCAGAAGCCCCGCCATCAGCGGCTGCGGTAGCTCAGTGGTAGAGCACTCCCTTGGTAAGGGAGAGGTCGAGAGTTCAATCCTCTCTCGCAGCACCAGCCCATCTCCTTGAAATCATTCAAGCGCTGTTGCCTCCGTTGCGTTTTACTGGCTGGCATCAAGACATCAACGCAGCGGGCAGGCCCGTTTGGCGACGCTGCATCGCGAGAGCGGACTCATGGGAGTTTCGCCCGATGACGCGCAAGAGGAAGCCAAAGCTCTCGAGTGGTATTATCCACCGTATATGATGCAGGGCCACATCAAAAATACGAAGCCTTGCCAATTGCGGTGCCAGATGTATTGACCCAACAAGGGGCACCTTTGGTCCTGGCGATGCTCGATCACCCCCCCGCATCTCGCGACGACCGGAAAAATATACGCATGCGATGATCGACGACATGCGCGTTGCGGTGGAAGCTGCGACGAAAACCAACCGCTCGAAACGGGCCACTAAGCAGCAAGAAATCGGCCTGATTAATGTTTGCCTCTTTTGGGCCGACCCGCGTTGCCTGTGAATCTCCCTGTTACGAACCTATCAAAGTCGTTAGGCTGCCTCCTAAGCACACGATGTTCGTGGTGGTTAGGTCAGAGCTCGAAGTGTTAGCCGTGGATGGCACGCCTTTAGTTTCATCAAAGACTCCTCAATATGGAGGAGATGCAGCCAAAACTATTGCGCGGGTAAAACCGCATTGGGCCCGTATGGGGATTACTCGGGTCGCCAACCTGACCGGGCTCGATCGTATTGGCATACCTGTCGTGATGGTGTGCCGGCCGAATGCCCGGTCGCTTGCGGTATCGCAAGGCAAAGGCACCGATATGGATGCCGCGATCGCGTCTGGCTTGATGGAAAGTGTGGAACTTTACCACGCCGAACACATAGAGCTCCCACTAAAGCTCGGCAGCATGGCGGAACTCTCGCATTCACACAGCTTTGCTGAAATTGATCGTCTGCCGCGAGTTGCCGGCGAACAGTTTACCCGCGATCTCGTGACGCTTTGGATAGAGGGCACGGATTTGATTTCGCACGAAGGGAGGTGGCTGCCGTTCGAGTGCGTCCGTGCAAACTTCACGGTGCCTGCGCCGCCGGGGAGCGGCTATTTTGATTGCAGCAGCAATGGGCTAGCCTCGGGCGGCAGCTACGACGAGGCGATCCATCACGCAATCTGCGAGGTTGTCGAACGCGATGCGACCGCCCTTTGGAACCGCCTGCCGTCTCCCCAACGAAGGAGCACCGGGGTCGATCTTGGCAGCGCGCCGGACGGTCCTTGCCGAGACGTGCTTGAAAAACTGAAACGCGCCGACTTCCGCGTCGCGGGGTGGGAAACGACTTCGGACATCGGTGTGCCAGCGTTCTTTTGCCTGATCGCCGATCAACGCGATCGAAACAGCCATCACGGCATCGGCGCTGCAGCGCATCCGGTGCCGGAACTCGCATTGCTCAAGGCGCTAATCGAGGCCGCGCAGGTTCGAACGACTTACGTTTCCGGGGCGCGTGATGATCTGCAGCCCGAGGAATATCGCGAAGCGTATCGGGAGAACCGCCACCGGCTCGCTGAAAGACTTTTATCCGAGCATTCTCCTGACAGGCGGATTGCCGTCGCCGAAAAAGACTCGACGGTCGGGATAGTGTCGAATCTGGGTTGGTTGATCAATAGGTTGCAAGCGGCGAGAGTCACGGAGGTTGTCGCCGTCGACCTCAGTAAGGATGACATCGGCTTGCCGGTTGTCAAAGTGGTGATACCCGGCCTCGAAGGACCGGACGATCACGGCGGCTACGTGCCGGGCGAACGGGCCCGCCGTACCCTGGGAGCCGCTCTGTGAACGCGGTCGTCTTCTGCGGCCCCAGTGTGAAAGCAGAAGATGTAGCAGGTTATGACAGCTTCGAGTTCAGGCCGCCGGTGCGTCAGGGCGAGTTCTATGCAGCAGCCTGCCGGAGTCCCAGAGCCATTGGCATCATCGACGGCTATTTCGACGGACAGGCGGCTGTGCTGCATAAGGAAATACTATGGGCGCTTGCACACAGGATCGCCGTGTTCGGTGCATCCAGCATGGGAGCGCTGCGGGCCGCGGAGCTGCATCCTTTCGGCATGCGCGGCGTCGGCCGCATCTTCGAAGCGTATCGGGACGGCGAGCTCACCGATGACGATGAGGTGGCGCTCATCCATGGCCCGCCGGAAACTGGTTACATCCGCCTCAGCGAACCGATGGTCAACATCCGCGCGACGCTCGAAAAGGCGATCGAAGGACGAATCATCGACCAAGCCACCGGAATACGTCTCGCCGCCGGGGCGAAAGCACGCTTTTATCAATTGAGAACCTGGCGCAGTCTACTGGAGGATATTGGCGATCCGGAGCAGATGCAGGCGCTTTCCGAGTGGTTGCGAACAGGAAAGGTTGATTGTAAGCGCGACGACGCGCTCGAACTGTTGAGCCAGATGGACGCGTTCATCCGTAGCGGCGCGCAACCCGAGCCACCAACCTTCCATTTCGAGTGGACCGAAAACTGGCACAACGCACACTGGCGCAGCGAAACTCTGAGGAACGATAAAGCGACCACGGTCGAAGACGAAGCCATCCTGGACGAACTTCGGTTGCGGGGCGACTACGCGCAAGTGCGTCGCGATGCCCTGCTTCGACTGCTGGCTCGGAGTGACGGCGATATAGCGCCCGATCGCCAAGCCGTAAAGCGCGCGACCGGTGAGTTCCGCTCGCGGCGCGGCTTCATGCGGCAAACGGACGTAATCCGCTGGGCAGGAGAGAACGGCACGGATCTCGCGGGAGTGGAGCTTATACTGGAGGACAATGCCCGTATCGAGGCGCTCGCGCGAGATCGCGATGTCGCACTTCATCAGGGCATGCTGGACCGGCTGCGCGAACTCGATCTCTACAGCGGCTACCGCGACCAGGCTCTGGCCAGGCGGCGATGGGCGTCGACATCTGCGCCGGTGCCGCGTGCCCTGTTGGCAGTTTGGTATTTCGAGAAATGCCTCGGCCAGGCAGTTCCAGAAGACCTTGCCGACCATGCCGCCTCAATCGGGCTTGTCAGCGTGGACAAGTTCTACGAGCTTTTGGCCAGTGACTATACTTTCGCGACCCAACGCACGTTGGGGGAATGACTCTGGCACCCCGGGCGAAAGTTCGTTAGCATGACTTTGCTGCGGCCGACGATGCCGCGGCCAATAAGACGTGAATGCCTCTGTCCACAGGGTGCGACTAGCATGGCATTTGGAGGGGAAGGCTACGCAGTCAAAAACGGAACGCGCTTCAGGCTGTTTGCCCAGGCGCCGTTTCTGCTACCTTTCCGCAAACCTGAAACTGTTATCGTATCGTCGCCTGCCGGGTCTATAGGACCAGGGCCTGGTGATGATCGCATGTATGTCGTCGATCCCATCGGCAAGCCGCTCGCTTACGGACTAGTGAAAAACCTGCGCGGTGACCAGCTCTATCTGCTGCCGCCATGGCCGGGCGATATCTTTCCGCCGGCGCTCCCCGATCGCGAGGGACATTTCGACCACATCGCGCCGGAGGATCCTGAGTTCGAGGCTGCGCATCTGTTCGGCTCGGTGCGCCGCACGCTCGACGTATGGGAGAAATATTTCGGCCATCCAATCGCCTGGCATTTCCGGCGTGACCTCGACCGGCTGGAACTGGTCATCCAGCGCAATCTTCTGGAAAACGCCTTCATGGGCTACGGCTTCCTGGAGGTCGGCATCCATGAGAGCGAAGACGGCGGCATCGAGCCCTTCAGCCTGAACTTCGACGTCATCGCGCACGAGGTCGGGCACTGCATCATCTATTCGGTCATCGGCGTGCCCGATCCGGGAACGGCGTCCGCCGAATATTACGGCTTCCATGAATCTGCCGCCGACCTGACCGCGCTGGTCGCCGCCCTGCATTTCGATTCCGTCATCGACGAGCTGCTGGAGGAGAGCCACGGAAATCTCTACACCCGCAATCTCGTCAACCGCATCGCCGAATTATCCAGCAACGACCAGATTAGGCTCGCCGCCAACCCTCTGTCCATGCTCGATTTTGTGCGCGGCTGGCACGACGAGCACGCGCTCGCCCAGCCACTCACCGGCGCGATGTTCGACGTCTTCGTCGACCTGTTCCACGAGGAGCTCGTGGCGCGCGGGCTGATCAGCCAAGGACAGGAAGACCTTTCCGACAGGCTCGAGGACAGCCCGGACTATTTCCGTGTCATTCAGCCGATCTTCGACGAGGCCTATGCCGCAGCGCCGGCAGATTTTCGCGAGGCGCTGGTCGCCTCGCGCGACGAGCTCGGCATGCTGCTCGCCGAAACTTGGCGCCGGCTCGCCCCTGACGATCTGAGCTATGCGGCCGTCGGCAACACGCTGCGCGCCGTCGACCGCATCATCACCGGCGGACGTTGGCGCAGGATTCTCGAAGTAAATCTCGGACGCCGAGCCATCGGTTTTGCAAGCGCGGGGCCGAGACTCAAGCCGCCCGGGCCTAGAAGTCACTTCGATCTCCCGAGGGTGTTTGTGCCAGAGGGGCCGAACGGCTGTTGCAACGGAACCCGACTTACCTATCGAGAAAGATATCACTACGAACAAACATAAGAAAAATGGAATCTCAATTGAAAGTTCAGCAATATTGAATCAAAAAGGGGGAAAAAATGGCAGAGACATTACTAAGCTTTTCTAATGTTTTGCTATTCGGAAGAGAAATGGAGGACCTCAAAATAACATTGCCTGAAGCGCCAACGACGGAGCGAGTGCGTCACGCTTCTACAGCAAATATTACCATGGCATCTTGGCCAACTTCTATAGATGGCGTTGTTGTCAGAAATGGTAAGCGCATCTTATTGAAAGATCAAACTACTGCTTCTGAAAATGGGATATATGTCAAGCAGGATGCTGGGGGTTTTACGAAGTATGAACCAGACTACGACCCCTATTTCGTGCGAGTGGGGTCCGGCACAGTGAATACGGGGAAAATGTTCCAGGTAACGTCTGCTGGAGCGGTAACAGCCTTTGTTGGAGATGATCGGCATGGACCGTTTGCTCAACCCCGGGCTGGTTTGCCTGGCCAAACGGAAGGCCAACTATTGGCGACCCGGGACCCGCGATTGGCAAGAATTTATGCGTTTAGCTTTGAAGGATACTATTATGAGCTTCCGCGACCAATCGTGTTTCTTGTTCATGGCGGCGGGATTCCGGCGTCCGAGGCTAAGATGGGAGGAAATGGTAAGCCAAGACCCGCGCGCGCTCCCGGCGATCCTTCACTGACAGGATTAGGCGCAGCGGACTTTCAGTTTGCTGATGAGTTGATGGTCTGGTCTTACGACAAGGCAGATTACACGATTCGCATGGACGTCGAGACGGGCATGTTCGAGGACGTGCTGCTTGAGGCTGTCCTAGGCAGCGGATCGGGCGGCATGGATGCTGCCGGCATGAGCGCGCGCGGGATGAGTGCAAGGGGGATGAGCGCGCGTGGGATGAGTGCACGGGGAATGAGTGCGCGCGGCTCCCGAGGCGGCAACAACAACGATTGACCGGAAAGGAGTGCGTCCCCGACGCGGGCTTGCGCTTCGTCCCACCATGCCGAGGATTGGCGACGCTTGGGATCGACGATGCGGAAGCCGAACCGCTCCTAGAGACTGATCGCACGTATGCAAATGACCGACAGGGAGACGGTCTTCTCCTCGCGCCGCCGTGTCGAGCGGGCCCCTGATCAGCCGCGTGCCATGCCGAGCCCGCAATAGTCGTCTAGCAACGGCAACTGCGCGCGATTGTAGGCGGTGTCGCGCCCCGGGTAACCTCGATCCCCCTATGTCGCGCCCGTCGAGAATGATGATGCTGGAGTTTCAGCCTTGAAGGAACGGCGCACCGCCGCCCCGGCATTCCCCCTCGTTCCAACTCGCCGGCTTCTGCATGAGCGGCCATTTGTGTGCTAAGCTGGATCGCACGGTGGTTTGTATTGCGGCTGCGAACAATGGGGTGAAGGGGGCCATGGTCATCGCGCGATCCGAGAAACTCAATCGCAAGCTGTCAGCGATCCTCTACGCAGACGTCCACGGCTACAGCCGCCTGGTGGATAAGGACGAGGAGGGGACGGTCGTCCGTTTGATACGCTCTCTGAGTCTCATCAGAAGCCTCGTCGGCGACTACGGCGGGTCGGTTGTCGATACCGCGGGCGACGGACTGGTCGCCCTGTTTCCAAGCGCGACCGTAGCCCTGGATTTTGCCGTCGAAATGCAGCGGGAGATGTCCAACGCCGCGGTGTGGTCCGGTGGCCAGGAGCCTATCGCCTACCGGATCGGCATCACCATAGGCGACACGATCGTCGGCGACAGTGGCGTCTACGGTCACGGCATCAACATGGCCGCACGCATTCAGGCGCTGGCGTCGCCTGGCGGCATATGTATTGCCGAATCGGTTCACCAGTTTGTCCGCAATGAGCCGGAATGCTCGTTCCGGTCGCTCGGAAAACAGAAGCTGAAGAACATAGCTGACGAGGTCGAAGTCCTCGCCGTCGACTTCAGTCGGGCAAATGTCGAGCCCAAAGTGTCGGCGCTGCCGTTTGCGCCGGCACCCCAGCGTTCCGTCCCGAACAGCTCGCTAGCCGTCCTGCCGCTCGAGAACGTCTCGGGCGATCCTGCAGATCTGCATCTGTGCCAGGGTGTTGCTGCGGACCTGATTTCCAATCTGTGCCGGTTCCGCAACCTGATGGTGATTGCTCGTCATTCGACCTTTGCTGCGACCGCCCAGACGCGGTCGCTGCGCGAGATTGCCAATCAGCTCGGCGTTCGATACCTCCTGTCGGGACGCCTGAGGCGCGCTGGAAACAAGCTGCGGATCGCCGTCGACCTGATCGAGGCGCAGACTGAGAATACGATCTGGTCCGAACACTACGATGGCGGGATCGAGGATATATTTGCCTTCCAGGACGACGTGACTGCCACCACAGCCTCGCGCTTGGCTGTCCAAATCGACGTGGCGGAAAAACGCCGCTTTACGGCTCAAAACCACCCCAACGTCCATGCCTATGGACTGATCTTGCGAGGACAGGATCTCAGTTTCCGCTTCCGCCCGGAGAGCAACGGGCATGCCAGGCGACTTTATAGACAGGCGCAGGAACTCGATCCTCAATATGCGCGCAGCTATGCGGCCATGTCGCGGACGTTCAACGTTGAATGGCGCTATGCATGGACCAACGATCCGGAGGGCGCGCTGAACGAGGCGTTAAACCTGGCGAATCTGGCGGTCCAGCATGACGACCTCGATGCACGCGGTTATTCCGAAATGGGCCTGGCCCGCCTCTACAAGAAGGAGCACGATCCTGCGATCGCCGCCTACGAGCGTGCTCTTCATCTCAATCCCAACGACGCCGACCTGTTAGCCGAAATGGGTGATTGCCTTGTCTACGTTCGTCAAGCGGAGCGGTCCGTGAAGCTGATAGAGAGGGCGATGCGGCTCAACCCTTACTATCCGGATTCCTATCTCTGGTATCTCGGCGATGCCTATTTCCAGCTCGGCGAATATGAAAAAACGATAGAGACATTGCAAAAGATGCGGGATGACTCCGAGGGCCATCGGCTTATGGCAGCGAGCTATGCGTATCTCGGGAACGCCCGAGAAGCGGACAGGCATGCCCATGCGCTATTGGAGGTGCACCCAAATTTCACTACCGCGCAGTGGCGCAAGGTTCCTCCGCACAAATATCCGGAGGACACTGAATTACTTATCGAGGGTCTGCGCAAAGCCGGGGTAAGGTAGCACCGTCACAGGGGGCCCTGGAGAAGGTCACCGTTTCAATGAATGCGTGCGATGCGCGGTTGTGGCACCAATGCACTAAGCTGCCCGCGGCCCAGTAGGCCATTTGCTGCTCATTCTGTGGTCCGTCACAATGTTACAAAATGATAAGTAAGTGATTGAAATCATTGGATTTGTGGAGAGTTCAATCCTCTCTCGCAGCACCAGCCTATCTCCTTGAGATAACGATGCTGCCTCACCGACCAAGCGGCTGTCGTGATAAGGCGAGAAGTTCGGCCTCGTCGGTGATTCCGGCCATATAGTTGGCGATGATACGAGAGGCCAGCGCCTCTCGGTTGGCGTCAGAGTCACCTTCGCGCTTTGCCTGCTCGAAGACGCGTCCAAGAAACCTCACCTCGGACGGCGTGAAGTTGCTCGCCTCTTTGATCTTGCGATTGATGGACATTCCCGCCTCCCTCTCCAGGAAGTATATGCCCATCTGGCGTGAAGCGGTGATGGGCGACTGAACGAGCTACATTCTCAATTTCCGCCCTTTGAGATTGCGATAAGCGAATTCCCGCCCGCTCACGCCACCGACCACCCGCCATCGACCAGTATGTTGGCGCCGGTAATCATCGACGCCGCCGGCGAGGCCAGGAACACCACGGTTCCCGCGACATCGATCGGGTCGCCGATGCGGCCGAGCGGAATGTGGCCCAGCACATGCGCGTGAAACTCCGGATCGGCGAGCGAGGGTCGCGTGCCGTCGGTCCAGATGAAGGTCGGCGCCACGCTGTTGACGGTGATCTTGTGCTGCGCCCATTCGGCGGCCAGGCAGCGCGTCAGATGGTTGATCGCCGCCTTCGACATGCAGTAGATCGCCTCGCCCTTCAGCGTCACCGTACCGGCCTGCGAGCTGATGTTGATGATGCGTCCGGATTTCTGCGCGATCATCAGCTTTGCCACCGCCTGGGTGGTAAAGAACGTGCCCTTGAGGTTGACGTTCACAGTGAGGTCGAAATCCGCCTCGGTCACGTTTTCCGCCAGGTTTTCCGGCCCGAGCCCGACATTGTTGACCAGCACGTCGAGGCGGCCGAAGGCGGCATGCGCCTCGGTGACAGCTTTTCGCACGGTGGCGAGATCGGTCAAATCCATCTGCACCGCCAGCGCCCGCCGGCCGATGCGCTCGATCTCGGCGACAAGTTCCGCCCCGTCGGCCTTGCTGCGCACGCCGACGACCATGTCGGCGCCGGAGCCGGCGCAGGCGAGTGCGCAGGCGCGGCCGATGCCGCGCGTGGCGCCGGTGACCAGCACCACCTTGCCGGCCAGATCGAATTTCGGCGTGAAGTCCGTTGTCATTGAAATCTCCCTCCAAAGCCCCGCCGGGCCGCAACGGTCGCGACAGGCTGGAACACTAACCGGTCCCGGCGTGAAAGCCAGCCGCTTGCCGGCTCCGCAAGGCTCCATCATAGGAACACCGCTTGTGCGAAGACTTGCCACGCGTCGGCCATCATGATGCCATGTCCCTGCTCGTCATCTTCAGGGATCGCAAGATGGACGACCTCGCTGCCGGTTCCGAAAAGAACCTTGCCGAGGCGCGGGCGCTCTTGGCTGCTTTGCACTAGAACGCGAGAAATTGCCGCCGGTCGCCGGTTTCGTTGGCAAACCGGGGCGGTTCCCTGCTATTCCCGCTTCAAACCAAAAAGCAGTGGACGTTTCTGCATGACCAATGTCGCCCTGACCGGGCTTGCCCGCGATCTCGCCAAGCGCGCCAGCGAAGGCCGCCCGGTGCGCATCGGCGTCATCGGCTCGGGCGAGATGGGCACCGATCTGGTGACGCAAGGCATGCTGATGCCGGGCATTGCGGTGTGCGCCGTCTCGACACGCCGTCCGCACACCGCTCGCGACGCCATCCGCATCGCCTATGGCGACGAGGCGATGGCGGTGGAGGCCGACAGCGCCGCGAAAGTCACCGGCGCGATCGAGAGCGGCAAGATCGCCATCACCTCGAACGAGATGCTGGTCACCAACCCGCTGATCGACGTCGTCATCGACGCCACCGGCAAGCCGGGCGTCGCCGCCGATTTCGACCTCAAGGCGATGGAGCATGGCAAGCATCTGGTGATGATGAATGTCGAGGCCGACGTGACCATCGGCTGCTATCTCAAGCAGCAGGCCGACCGGCTCGGCGTCGTCTATTCGGTCGGCGCCGGCGACGAGCCGTCGAGCTGCATGGAGCTGATCGAGTTCGCCTCGGCACTCGGCTACACCATCGTCTCGGCCGGCAAGGGCAAGAACAATCCGCTCAACCACGACGCCGTTCCCGACGACTATCGCGAGGAAGCGCTCCGCCGCAACATGAACCCGCGCATGCTGGTCGAGTTCGTCGACGGCTCCAAGACCATGGTCGAGATGTGCGCCATCGCCAACGCCACCGGGCTGGTGCCGGACGTTCCCGGCATGCACGGTCCCAAGGCCGACCGCGATGAATTGGCCAAGGTGCTGATCCCGCGCGCCGACGGCGGCATCCTGTCGAAGAAGGGTGTCGTCGACTACACGATCGGCAAGGGAGTGGCGCCCGGCGTTTTCGTCATCGTCGAGGCGACGCATCCGCGCATCATCGAGCGCATGGACGACCTGCATATCGGCCACGGTCCCTATTACAGCTTCTTCCGGCCCTACCATTTGACGTCGCTGGAAGTGCCGCTGACCGCCGCCCGCATCGTGCTCTACGGCCGGCCCGACATGGTGCCGTTGCCGCGGCCGGTCGCCGAAGTCTGCGCGGTGGCCAAGCGCGATCTGGCCGCCGGCGAAACATTCGATGCCATCGGCGAGACCTGCTACCGCTCCTGGACGATGACCGTCGAAGAGGCCCGCGCTATCAGAGCTGTGCCGGTCGGCCTGCTCGAAGGCGGCAAGGTGCTGAAACCGGTCAGGAAGGGCGAATTGTTGACCACCGGCAACGCAGCTCCCGACCAGACGACGAGGCTGTTCGCCTTGCGCCGGTTGCAGGATGAGATGCTGTACGGGAGCTGAGATTCCATGACAGGCCAGGCAGGCTGGCCTTGTCATGACAAATTCACTATATTGTAGTTGCAACGAAACGGAGGCTTCTAAAATGAATCTCCAGATCAGAGACCCGCGCGCCCGTGACCTTGCCCGTCAGCTTGCTGAAAGGCGAAATATTTCAATGACCGAGGCGGTGATCGAAGCGCTCGAATCCGAGCTACAGCGCGAACGCGACCAGATTCCCTTGGCTGAACGGCTGGCCGTCCTCTCGAATGACTTAAGAGCCAAAGCGAGAAGCGGCGGCAGGGATTTGAGCAAGGATGAGATCGACGAGATGTGGGGGCATCCCTGATGTTTGTCGACACCTCCGTGGTGATCGCGATCCTCGCGGGCGAGGAAGACGCTGCTGAATGGAGCCGTCGGATAGGGCAGGCCCCGATACGGACAACGTCCCCACTGGTTGTGCTTGAAGCGGCGATGCGGCTTTCCTCGATTCTTTTGGTGGAGCCGCTCGTCGTGGAAACAACGATAGAAGCCTTCCTTCGGGAAGCTGCGATCGAAGTCGTTCCGATCGAAATCGGAGATGCCAAGCTAGCGATCCAGGCCTTTTCGGAATATGGCAAGGGTCGCGGCCACCCGGCTCAGCTCAATCTTGCCGACTGCCTGTCATATGCTTCGGCAAAAAGCCGTGGCATGCCCTTGCTCTACAAAGGGCAAGATTTTTCCCACACCGATCTGGCCTGAGTTACTTCCCCAGCTCGACCGACCGCAGCCGTGCTGCTTCCACCGCCTCGGTCAGCAGATGCGTCAGCCGGTCCTCGCCCATCAGCACGGCCAACGCGGCGGCCGTGGTGCCGTTGGGGCTGGTCACTTGCTGGCGCAGCACGCCCGGCTCCTCGCCACTTTCAGCGGCGAGCGAGGCCGCGCCATAGACGGTCTGCATGGCCAGCAGCTTGGCGGTCTTGCTTGGCAGGCCGGCCTTCTCGGCGGCCACGGTCAGCGCCTCGATGAAATGGAAGATATAGGCCGGTCCCGATCCGGACACTGCCGTCACCGCATCCATCAGGCCCTCGTCGTCGATGGTTGCCACTTCACCGCTTGCCGAAAGCAGGTCGGCGACGAAACGCTTGCTGTCGTCGGAAACCAGCCGGTTGGAAAACACCACCATCATGCCTTTGCCGATCGCCGCCGGCGTGTTGGGCATGCAGCGCGCGATCGGCGCGCGGTTGCCCAGGATCGCCTCGAAGGTGGCGACGGGTGTTCCCGCGGCGATGCTGACGAAGGTGGTGCGGCCATCGCCGAAGCGCTTGTAGGCTGAAGTCACGTCGCTGATCACTTGCGGCTTGACGGCGATGACGACGAGCGCCGGGACAGTGTCAGCTGGAATGCCGCCGGCATCCGCCGCCGCGCCGCAGCCCAGCGCTTCGGCGCGCTGGCGCAAATCGGCATTGGGCTCGACCACGAAAACCGCCGCCGGGGCAAGCTTGCCCGATTTCAGCCAGCCCGAGAGCATGGCGTAACCCATATTGCCGCAGCCAGCGAGAACAAGCCTGATCGTCATTGAAAGCCCTCCAGAAGATGGCTCTCCCATAGAGCATGATCCCGAAAAGTGGAAACCGGTTTTCGGAAAAGATCATGCTCAAACAAAAAACCAGAGCTCCATCCCGACGGGATGGAGCAGGCTCTGGTCGCTCTGGGCTGGGTGGGAAAGTCCTGTCAGGACCGATGGGGATCGCGCACCGGGATCGGCCGCAGCGAGACTTGCCTGAGGCCCAGCACACCCAGCACGAAAAACATCCACACCGGATCGGCGCGGTGGAAGAAGAAGCTTTCGAGGAAGGCGTTCAACCCGGTGAACAGCACCACCATCATGAAGAAATCGCCGAGATAGATGTTTTCCTTGCGGGCCGGTATGCGCATGTAGTCGCGCAATGGCGCGATGAGGAAGGTGTAGACCGCCACGCAGAGCGCCGGAATGCCCATCAGCACGGCAATGTCGAGATAGCCGTCATGGCCGTGCACGATGGTTCGGATGTCCCAGGCCCGGTCGAAGGGTTGATCCTGGTTGAGCAGCAGCGGCGTGCCCCAGAAGCTCTCGTAGCCGTAGCCGGTCCATGGTCGCTGCGCCAGCATGCTGCCGGAGAACTCCCACAGTGTCGTGCGTCCCGTATAGGTCATGTCGGGGAAATAGATCGCCGCCAGGTGCTTTACCGGCGGCAGGAAGACGATGCCAAGCGTGCCGACCGCGGTCGCGATGATTGCCAGCGCAAACAGGATCGGCGTGCCAAGCCGCATGCCGATGAGGCTTGGCAGAACCACAATCAGGATCGAAAACGGCACCAGTCCAGCTGTCGTCTTGGAGCCGGTGTGGAACATGAAGATCATCGCTGCACAGAAGATGCCGGCGCCCCACAGCCGCTGTCCGCGCCGATAGAGATAAAGGCCGGCAAAGCTGAAGCAGGCCATGATCGGGCCGGCGATGTTCTTGTGGGTGAAGACGCCGCGCCACAGGCCGGCATGCTCCGGCTCCTGCGAGTCGGCTGTGTGCAGGGCCTCATGCGGAAAGACGATCAGTCCGATGTAGGACAGGCCCATGACGACAACGATGGTGAAGATGATGACCTTCGAGAACGCATCCGCGTCGCGTGGCAGTGCCAGGATCGTCGCCATCGTCAAAATGCCGATCAGCGTGAACGAGGCGGCGCGCGCCGCCGACGGCGGGTCGCTGGCCATCACCACCGAGAGCATGAAGAAGCCCAGCATCAGCAGCCAGGAGGGGCTGAGCAGCGAGCGCACCACCTTGGGATTGGCGAAAGCCATCAGCGAGAAGATCGAGATGGCGCCGAGCGAGCCGAAGCCGAGCTGGTTGACGATGTCGCCGCCATCGCCGATCACTTCGGCGCCGGCTGGCTGGAACGGCCGGAAGGATATCAGGATGGCGGTGAACAACAGCGCCGCGATTGCGGTCGCAACGCCGTCGCGCGTGAACGCCGCGCTGAGCGGCGCCTGCTCAGTTTTTCTCAGGCTGTCGATACTGCTCATTGGCATATCCGAATTCGGCAAGCACGCGGCCGACCGCGACATGGACGGGATACAAGGCGGTTGCCGGTGATCCTGTTTGCGCCAGCCTGACGATCCCGCGAAGCGGCGAGACGGCAAGCAGCGCCAGGCTTTTCAGGAACACCTTGGTACCGGCAAAGGGTGTTCCGGCGCGCTTTTTCTTTTCGACCAGCGTCGAGATGACGCCGTTGCGCAGGCTGCGGGCGCGGATCCAGTCGGCCTCGACGCGCCGGGCCGGAACCGTTTCATGGACTTGACCCTCGGCGCACCAGCCGAGCACAAAGCCTCTTTGCGCCGATCGGCTGAGAAAGTCGGAATCGCCGCCGCCCATGAAATTGAATTTGAGATCGAGGAAGGGCGGCCCCATGGCGGTCAGCACGTTTCGTCCCACCAGAAGGTTGCCGGACGAATAGAGCGCCGGTACATGCCCGGTCTCGCGGTAAGGCGGCGCAAAGACTGGGTGTTGCGCCCATTTCGCATGCGCCGAATCGGCAAAGACCGGCACTTGCGGGCCGCCGACGATGTCGGCGCCGAGCGTCTCGGCCGCCTTGCACATGCGCTCGAGCCAATCCGGGTCGGCGATCTCGTCATCGTCGATGACCAGCAGGTGTTTGAAATTGGGGAAATGCAGGATCGCCGTTTGCCAGCCGGCATTGTAGGCGCTGCAATTGCCGCGCTGATGGGCGACGATGACCATGCCGGCAAGGTCGCCGCGCTCGAATAGCGGCAGCGCCGCTTTGGCGCCGGCGCGCGCCTCGGCCTCGTTCTCCATGACGATGACGGCGAAGCGCCTGCCGGTCTTCTGTGCCTTGAGCGATGCCAGCGTTTCCAGCACCTGCTCAGGCCGTTTGAAGGTCGGCAGTGTGACGACCGCTTCGGCGGTCTCGGCGGCAAGCCCCGCAGACCGTCCCACGATCGATACCGAACCGTCCGATGGCAAAGGGATCATCCGTGTCCAGCCGCAGGTGAGTTTGGCTTCTCGATAGCATCGCGATGATAACGTTTCGTTAATCACCTTTCGCGGAGACTCCGCCAAATGCGCGGCTCTCAACCGCCGATTGCCGCCATTTAATCAAGGCTTCACCCCGCTTTGCTATCCGGTTGGCCACAGGATTAGGGTGAGATGCATCTGCTGTTCGCCACATCGATCGTGCCCGACGGCGCTCTCGCTTCGGGCTACGAAATTGCCAACGCCGCCATCATTGACGCCTTGCGGCGCGCTGGCGCGCGCGTCACCGTGGCCGGCTTTATCTGGCCCGGCAAGGCGGCCAGCGATCCTGAAAACACAATCGTGCTTGGCGCCATCGATGTGCGCACGGAAAATGCCTCGCCGCTGCGCAAACTCGTCTGGGTCGCCAAGGCGATGCTGTCCGGCCTCACCTTCGCCTCGGTCAAATTGCGAGTGCTTTCCGACAACGACATCCGCGCTGCCATCGAGCGTGCCGGCCCCTTCGACGGCTATATCCTGAACTCGGTGCAGTTCGCCGGCGCCTTCGAAAACCTTTTCGACGATCGGCCATCGATCTTCGTCGCCCACAATGTCGAACATCGCTCGGCGCAGGAGAACGCCGCTGCCGCCGGCGGGTTCTTCCAGCGTCTGCTGTTTCGTCGCGAGGCGAGGCTGCTCAAGACCATGGAAGAACGGCTCTGCCGCCGGGCACGCTTCGTCTTTACGCTCGCCGAGGAAGATCGCTCGGCGCTCGGCGTTGCCTCCGATGACCGCTCGGCAGTGCTGCCCCTGGTGACCCGCACCTCAGCCCCGACGAACAAGGGCCCGCGCCGCATCGATTGCGACGCAGCGTTGATCGGCACCTGGACCTGGCAGCCGAACCGCATCGGCCTCGACTGGTTCCTGGAAAAAGTCGTGCCGCATCTCAGGCGGAATTTCCGCATCAGGATCGCCGGCAACATGCCGTCGGGCGTCACCTCGACGCATCCGGGCGTCGAATTCGTCGGCCGCGTGCCGGACGCGCAGGCCTTTGTGCGCGGCGGCGCCGTCATTCCGCTGATCAGCACCGCCGGCAGCGGCGTGCAGCTGAAAACCATCGAAACCTTCGAGCTCGGCCTGCCCTCGGTCGCCACCAGCCGCTCGCTTCGCGGCATAGACCATCGCCCGGTCAATTGCGTCGTGACCGACGACGCGGCCGAATTCGCCGGCGCGCTCGAGGCGGCGGCTGCCGATGTCAGGGACGTCGATGGCAGCGCCTTCCACCGCCGGCAGGTCAAGGCGCTTGATGCCGCGATCAAGCTTGGCCTGGAAGGGCTCGGCCCGGTCAGGCAGGAGGTGGCTGCATGAATATGCATTCCGCCCGCGCCGCGTTGGGTCTCGACACGTTGAAGATGATCCTCGGCATTTCGGTGCTGGCCATCGGCTGGGACGATGCGATCGCCCTTCTGGTCCGGCTGGTGGCCGAGCGCCGCTTCACCAAGGTCAGCTTTCTCAACGCCCATAATGCCAACATCGCCCATTCGGATCCGGTCTTTGCCGAAGCGCTCGACGATTTTCTCGTGCTGCCTGACGGCGTCGGTGTCGATGTCGCGGCAAAACTGCTCTATGGCGCACCGTTCCCCGACAATCTCAACGGCACCGATTTCGTCCCTGCCTTCCTGCAGGCATCGACCCGGCCGCTGACCGTGGGGCTGCTCGGGGCAACGCGCGTCAACGCCGAAGCCGCGTCGGTCAAGCTGGCGGCGCTCGCCGTCCAGCACAATTTCGTGGTCATCCATGACGGCTATTTCTCCGCCGCCGAGGAACAGGGCATCGTCGATCGGATCGAAAAGCTGCGACCCGATGTCCTGCTTGTCGCCATGGGCGTGCCGCGTCAGGAACTGTGGATTGCGCGCCATATCGATGCGCGCCATTGCACGCTGCCGATCGCGGTCGGCGCGCTGCTTGATTTCCTAAGCGGCACGGTGCCGCGGGCGCCTTTGTGGATGCGCCAGTTGCGCCTCGAATGGCTGTTTCGCCTGTGGGTCGAACCCGGCCGCCTCTGGCGCCGCTATGTCGTCGGCAACCCGCTGTTCCTGTTGCGCGTCATCAGGCAGAAACTGTCGCGCAAGCCCGAACCTGCCGGAGAGATCCGGTGAACAACCGGTTCGTACCGAGCCCTGCTAGCGAAATCGACACCCTTCGGCAGACACCGACAGCGGCGGTGGTGACGGCCAGCTACGCACCGGATTTCGAGCGCTGCCGCCTGTTGTGCGAAACCCTCGACCGCCACGTTTCCGGTGTGGCACATCACTATATCCTCGTCGAACATCGCGATATCGGGCTGTTTCGCCAGCTGGAAAACAGCCGCCGCAGCATCGTCGACGAGCGCGATCTGCTGCCGCGCTGGCTGCATGTGTTTGACGACCCGCTCAGCCTGTTTCGCCGCCGCATCTGGCTCAGCCTGAAGACCATGCCGTTGCGCGGCTGGCATGTGCAGCAGCTGCGCCGCATCGCCATCGCCGAACACGCAGTAGAAGACGTGCTGATCTTTTGCGATTCCGACGTCGTCTTCCTCAAGCCGTTCGACACAAACGCTTTTTGGCGCGACGGCAAGGTGCGGCTGTTCCGGCGTGACGGCGTGCTCGCCAATGACGGTCATGACGAGCATCGCATCTGGTCGCGCAATGCGGGCTCGGCGCTCGGCATCGATGCATCCAGGGTCTCGACCCACGACTATATTTCGACGCAGATTGCGTGGCGCCGCCAAACCGTGACGGCGATGTGCGCCCAGGTCGAGAAGGTGCATGGCCGCAACTGGGTTCAGGTCATCGGCTCGGCACGTAAATTCTCCGAATGCATGATCTACGGCCGCTATGTCGACGATGTGCTGGAGGGTGCCGGCCATTTCCACGGTTCGGAAGAGTTCTGCCGGGTCCATTGGACCGGCGAAGCGCTGTCGGATGACGAGTTCCGCCGTTTCGTCGCCGCCATGGCGCCGGAACAGGTGGCGATCGGCATGCAGTCCTTCATCGGCACCGATATCGGCCGCATTCGCCGCCTGATTGGACTGGACGTTTAGAGGCTTAGACCGGCTTTGCCGGTTTGCGCATCGCCGAATAGGTGAGCAGCGCCGAGGCGAGATAGAGCAGCAGGAAGACGACGTTGAGCGACAGCACCAGATTGGGCGTGTCGGCGATCGTGGTCAGCACATAGGTCAAGAGCACCGCCTTCAGCCCGGCCAGCAGGCCGAGATTGAGCGCCCGCACCAGAGTCTGGCCGCGCGCGAACAGAAGCTCGGCCTGGTATTCGACCAGATTGCGCAGTCCCGGCACGCAGATCGCCAGTGCCACCAAGGGGGCTGCCTCCGCGACATTCTTGCCCAGCGCGTTGGGGAAGAAATGCAGCACGACGCCAAGCGTCGCCAGTGCCAGTGTCGAGACCAGGAAGACGCCGCCTTCGATGCCGCTCTTGACCACCAGGCGCGACAGCAGTTCCGGCGCCCGCATCATGCGCTGCACCAGCATCATCGAGAAGGTGCGGATCGGGATCGCCGTCAGGTCGACCAGCCGCATGATGATGGCATAGATGCCGGCCAGATGCGGCCCGCCGATCGCCAGCACCAGCAGCTTGTCGAATTCCGACTGCAGGTAGAACAGCACTTCGGCGCCGGCGACATAGATCGAATCGGCGAGGCGCCTGAGATAGAGCTCGATGCGCAGCCTGAGCCGCTGGCGTGGATAGTAGAAGCCGAAGGCGAGCAGCAGCGAGGCGGCATTGGCGCCGATGTAGAACCACGACCAGACCCAGACGCTGTGCTGTCCCGAAAGCATGAACAGCACCGCGCCGAGTGCGCGGAAGGCCGTCGTCACGATTGCCAGCACGGCGGCGCGGCCGAATTTGCCGAGCCCGTTGTTGACGATGAGCACCACCTCGACCGGCCGCCACAAAAGTGCTTCGGCAAAGACGATCGCCGCAAAGACCGCCAACGGCACATTGCTGGCAAAGAAGATCAGGTAGACGCCATATGAGGCAGCGGCCAGCAGCGGCAGTGAGATGACGCCAAGCAGCAGGAAGCCGGCGGTGAAAGTGCCGATCAGGTTGGGGCGGATGGTGGCGGTGCGGTAAAGCGCCGAGATGAAGCCGAAGGCGAGGATACGCGACAGCATGACGCCGGCCGCCGATGCGGTGGCGAACATGCCGAACTCGGCGATGGACAGCGTGTTGGCCAGCGCGATGAAATAGGCGAGCGAAAACACCAGTCGTCCGCCAGCGCCGCTGATGGCTGAAAGATAGTCGCGAACCAGCCCCCGTCTTTCGGCCAGAAAGCTGCCGATCCGGGCGAGGGGCCGCCTTTGCGGTATGTGATTGGCCTGCGTCATATCTCGCGCAAAGCCTTAGCGCGGAAAGCTTAACGTGCGGTTCTGAGCCTTCGGATTGGCCTCCGAAAACATACAACCGAAGAGAGAAACTGCGTCCTCAAATCGCCAAAATTAACCTTTTGTTTTCTATGCCTGTTTAGCGTGGCTTAACGATTGGCCGACTGCCGCTTCCAAGCCGCCAGAGAGTAAGCTCCAAGACAATGGTCGACAGGCAAAACCGTGAAGACTGGAAGCGTGAGCGCTCCTTGCTCGCGCTTGGCCAGGCTGTGCGCGGCGAGGACGAGACCGACGCTTCGCTGGTTTCGCTCGGCGACCGCACAGACGCGTCATGGCGCGAGGATGCTGCCACGCGCCATCGCGTCGCCCGCTCGCAACGCGAGGCGCGCGCCAATCCGCCGCCCACTTGGACCGCGGAGACATCCCAAGTTCAAACTGGCAGTGGCCCCGTTTCGGAGGCTGAGGCACGGCTGGAGGCAGACAAGGCCATTCGAGGAGGCTACCCGCAAGCCAGGCTGCGCGACGAGCCTGCCGGCGTCTCCGAGGCCTACCGTCCTCGTGCTGCCGCATATGAGCCCCGCTACGCTGGTGGCGAGCATTGGTCTTCCCGCGACGATGCCGACAACCAGGAATGGAAGCCGCTGATCGATCCGATGAAGGTGATCGGCGGCATTGCCAGGTCGAAGATGCTGATCGTCACGACGACGATACTGGGCGCAGCACTCGGCATTGCGATCGCTTTGTCGACGCCAAAGAAGTACGAATCTTCCACCGAAATTGTCGTCGATCCGCGCGACCTCAAGCTCACCGAGCGCGATCTCACCCAGTCGGTCGTTGCCTCCGATGCTACGCTGGCACTGATCGAAAACAAGGCGCGTCTGCTGACCTCCGGCAACGTTCTGAGCAAGGTCGTCGACGACCCCAAACTCGATCTCGTCAACGATCCCGAATTCAATGGCCAGGGCTCGGGTGGGCTCTCGATCCGCTCGCTGATCCACTCTTTGTTCTCAAACAGCAAGGGCGGCGCGGTCGACCTGGCGCGCCGCAAGTCGCTCGCCATCAGCAATCTGGCCGAAAGCCTGTCTGTCGAGCGCGGCGGCAAGACCTTCGTCATCACCGTTGGCGCGACGACGCAGGATCCCCAGAAGTCGGCTGATATCGTAACCACGGTGACGAGGGTCTTCATCGAGGCTTCCCGCGACATGCAGTCCGACACTGCCGGCCGCGCCACCGACGAACTGACGGCCAGGCTCGATGAATTGCGCAAGGGCGTCGAGACGGCCGAACGCAAGGTCGAGGATTTCAGGGCGACGCATGACCTTGTCGACGCGCAGGGCCATTTGATCAGCGACGATGAGATGCTGAAGCTCAACGAGCAGCTCGCCATCGCCCGCGCCCGCACGCTGGAACTCAACGCGCGGGCGGCGTCGGCGCGCTCGCTCGATGTCAATTCGGTTCTCAACGGCACCTTGCCGGAGGAGATCAACTCCAACACCATGAGCGAATTGCGCTCGCAATATGCGGCGTTGAAGCAGGAGGCCGACCGCGCCGCGGTGCGGCTCGGGCCGCGTCACCCCGAACTGCAGGCGCTCGGTGCCCAGCTTGCCGGCTCACGCCAACGCATCGCCGGCGAGCTCACCCGCATTGCCTCGTCGCTGCAGGTTGACCTGAAGCGCGCGGTCCAGCTCGAACAGAGCCTTGCGTCCCGGCTGGCGCAGCTGAAGGTGCGCAGCGGCGATGTCAACGACGACCTCGTCAGCTTGCGCGAACTGGAGCGCGAGGCCACCGCCAAGCGTTCAGTCTACGAACAATATCTTCTGCGCGCCAAGGAGACCGCTGAGCAGAAGGACATCGACACCGCCAACATCAGTGTCATGTCGCCAGCCTACATACCGCTCGAGGCGAAAGGCCCTTCGCGTGCCGTCACCGCGCTTGCCGGCCTGTTGCTGGGCATGGCTGCGGGTATCGGCCTCGGCGCCATGCGCGGCGCCTATGAGAGCCTGCGCGAGACCGCCAATGCCCGGTCGCGCCGCAGGCCGGACGAGCGGCGGATAGCTGTCGAAGACAAGGCATATCAGGCACCGCCGCCTGCGCCTCCGGTCGAGAGCGCTCGCACTGAACGCTCAGGTCTGTTCGGTGGGCTGTTCTCGGCAGTGGGCAAGATCATGCCTGGCAAGATTTCGGCGCAAAAGTCCACTGATACCCGCCCGGCTGAAGCCGTCTCACCCGCGATGGTCGAAGGCGTCTATCCGAGGCAAGGGACTGCCTTCTATCCGCCGCCCGATTTCCGGCAAGACGCCTATGCTGCCCATCCGCAACAGCCGCCATTGCCGGCTCACATGATGCCACAACCGCCGATGTACCCGGCCCCGCATGGCCAGGCCTATGGGACGCAGCCGGGCTACCCGCCGGTGCAAGCCGGGCAGATGCAGCCGCCGACTGGCTACCCGCAGCCGATGGCGCCCTATGCGGGACAGACGCAATATCGGCAGCCTCCGGTGGTGGCGGCACCGCCCGTCGCCAATCCCGCCGAGCAGCAAACCCAGGTCGAGGAAATCCGCAACAGCCTGCGCGAATTCCGCGAAGCGGTCCGCGAACTCACCGAAAACCGCTCGCGCCGTCGCTATTTCTAAAACGCCCAGCAGCGAATAAAACATGCCGGTTTCGAGTTTACGGCATATGACGGCGCTCTGACGGGATTGCCCGGTCGAATTTTCGTGAAAATGCCGCTCAAACTAGAACCAAGGCGCAGTGCCGTGCTTTGGGTGGAACGGTGTCGAAGGATAGTTCATGGCCGAGTTGATTGACGGAAAAAGCGTCGCCGAAGACGTGGTGCGCACGGTCAAGGGGTTGACCGCCGAACTGACGGCCAAGGGCGCCAGGCAGCCTGGTCTTGCGGTGGTCATCGTCGGCGAGGATCCGGCGAGCCAGGTCTACGTCGCCTCCAAGTCGCGCACCGCCAAGGAATGCGGTTTCCATTCGGTCCAGCATACATTGTCGGCGCAGACCTCCGAACAGGAACTGCTCGACATCATCGGCGCCCTCAACGCCGATCCGGCCATCAACGGCATCCTGGTGCAACTTCCGCTTCCCAGCCACATCGACGCCGGCAAGGTCATCCAGACCATCGCACCGGAAAAGGATGTCGACGGCTTTCATTTCATCAATGTCGGCAAGCTCGGCACCGGCGAACTCGAAACCGCCTTCGTTCCCTGTACGCCGGCCGGCTCGATGCTTTTGATCGAACGCGTGCGCGGCAAGGACCTGTCCGGTCTCAATGCGGTTGTCGTCGGCCGCTCCAACATTGTCGGCAAGCCGATGGCGAACCTTTTGCTCGCTGCCAACTGCACGGTCACCATCGCCCACAGCCGCACCAAGGATCTGCCGGCGCTGGCCCGCACCGCCGACATTCTGGTCGCCGCCGTCGGCCGGCCCGAAATGGTCAAGGGCGACTGGGTAAAACCCGGCGCCACCGTCATCGATGTCGGCATCAACCGTATTGCCGCGCCTGAGAAGGGCGAGGGCAAGACCCGCCTCGTCGGCGACGTCGCCTATGCCGAGGCAGCGAAGGCGGCCGGCGCCATCACCCCGGTACCGGGCGGCGTCGGGCCGATGACCATTGCCATGCTGATGGCCAACACAGTAGCCTCCGCCTATCTTGCGGCCGGATTGAAACGGCCCTCCTTCTGAACAGAAAGCCGCCAGCTTTGCCGAACCTCACTATTCCCTCGGAACGGCCGGTCATGACTGACCCCGTTCAAGGTGGCGGCAGGCAGTTCGCGTTCCTGCTGGTCGACAAGTTTTCGATGTTTTCGCTGGCGGCGGCAATCGATACGTTCCGCTCGGCGAACCGGCTGCTCGGTCGCGATTTCTATGGCTGGACGACGGTATCGGCCGACGGCGATTCCGTCATGGCCTCCAACGGCCTGCCGCTCAAGATCGACTACGCCGTTGCCGACCTGCCGCCGGTCGACATCCTGTTCGTCTCGGTCGGCTTGACCACCGAATTCCCCGGCAAGAGCAAGGTGCTGGCGGCGCTGCGCAGCTGGGGCCGGCGCGGCAACGCGCTCGGCGCTCTGTCGGTCGGCTCCTATCTGCTCGCCGAGGCCGGCCAGCTCGAAGGCTATCGCTGCACCATCCATTGGGAAAACCGCGCCGGCTTCGTCGAGCGCTTTCCCGACATCAACTGCACCGGCAACGTCTTCGAGATCGACCGCAAGCGCTACACCTGCGCCGGCGGCACCACCTCGATCGACCTGATGCTGGAGATCGTGCGCGGCGATTTCGGCTCCAACCTCGCCAACGGCGTCGCCAACCAGTTCCAGCACGAGCGCATCCGCTCCGCCGGCGACCGCCAGCGCGTCGGACCGGAACGCGACCTGACCGGAAAGTCGGAAAAACTGCGGCGCATCGTCGAACTGATGGCCGACCATCTCGACGAGCCGCTGTCGGCGGTACAGCTGGCCAAGTCGGCGGGCTTGTCGGTGCGCCAGGTCGAGCGCCTTTTCCTGCGCCACCTCACTGTCACCCCCGGCCGCTACTACATGCGGCTGCGGCTCGAGCGGGCGCGTGAATTGCTGCGCCAGACCAACATGCCGATCCTCGACGTGGCCATCGCCACCGGCTTCACCTCGCACTCGTATTTCGCTCAGAGCTACCGGCTGCAGTTCGGCCGGCCGCCTTCCGAGGAGCGGCGCACGACCTACTGAGCGGATTCGCTTCCCTCAAAAGTTCGGTATTCGCCCGCCTCACACCTGCGTTCGGGCTTGTGTCCTGACGCCGCGTCAAATAGCTTTCCGGCCCGGAGCACGGCGGACTTGAGGAGATTTTCATGGCGGGACTGGCACGGAGCGTCGCTGCGGCGATTCTCCTTTTGTCGATGACGACGTTCGGCTTTGCGGCAAACAAGGTCATCATCATTCTCGACGCATCCGGCTCCATGTGGGCGCAGATCGACGGCAAGCCCAAGCTCGAAATCGCCCGTGAATCGCTCAGGACCGTGCTGCAGTCGGTCCCCGCCGACGACGAGATCGGCTTCATGGCCTATGGTCATCGCGAGAAGGGCAGTTGCGACGACATCGAGCTGATCGTGCCGCCGCAGGCCGGTTCGGCCAGCGCGATCTCCGCAGCCGCCGACAGTTTGAAATTCCTCGGCAAGACGCCGCTGACGGCTGCCGTCAAGCAGGCGGCCGAGGCATTGAAATACACCGAGGACAAGGCCACAGTCGTGCTCATCACCGACGGGCTGGAAACCTGCGGCGGCGACCCATGCGCGCTCGGCAAGGAACTGGAGGCGTCCGGCATCGACTTTACCGCCGATGTCGTCGGCTTTGGCCTGACCGCCGACGAAGGCAAGCAGATCGCCTGTCTCGCCGACAACACCGGCGGCAAATACATCCAGGCGTCTGACGAGAAAGCACTGCAGGAAGCTTTGGTCGAAACCGTCGCGGCACCTGCGCCTGCGCCCGAACCAGCGCCGGCACCGGCTCCAGCTCCGGCGCCCGAGCCGGAAAAGCCCGAATTCAATCTGCTGCCGACCTTGGTGCTTGCCGAGGGCGGCGATCCCGTCACCGACGGCAATGCCTGGGAAATCTACAAGGCAAAGTCCGACGGCACGCGTGGTGACAACGTCACCACCGAATACGGCGCCTACAAGGGCAATCTGGAGCCGGGCGACTACGTCATCGTCGCGCGCGACGGTGAGGCCAAGACCGAACAAAAGCTGAAGATCGAGGCAGGCCAGGTCTACAAGCCGCTGTTCACCTTGAATGCCGGCACCCTCATCATGCATCCGCGGCCAAGCGCGGGGGCGGATGTTGTCGATGGCGCGGCTGTCGTGATCGACTTCCCAGGTGCCGACAATCCGGCGACCTACTATGGCACCACCAAGACCGTGTTGCCGGCCGGCGACGAGAAAGTGACTGTCACGATCGGCCAGGGCGTCGCTACGGAGACGATCCCGCTTGCCGCCGGCAAGACGGTCGAAAAGGACATCATCGTCGGGGTCGGCCATGTGGTTGCCAACGCCTACTACACCGCCGGCGGCGACAAGGCCGACGGTTCGGGCGTCGGCTTCAAGGTGTTCAAGGCGAAAAAGAAGATCGACGGGACCAGGGAGGAGGTGACCTACGCCTATGGTCCCGACAGCAAGTTCGATCTGCCGCCGGACGATTATGTGTTGATCGCGACGGTCGAGCTGGCAGAGGTAGAGCAGCCGTTCACGGTGAAGGCCGGCGAGTCTCAGGATGTGAAAGTCGCCATGAATGCCGGTGTACTGGCAATCACGGCGCCCGGCGCCTCGAAGATCGAGATTTTCGAAGCGAAGAAGGACATCAACGGCAATCGCAAGTCGCTTGGCTACGCCTACGACCAGAAGTATCAGGCCGCGATAGTGGCCGGTGACTATGTGGTCGTCTCGGAGAAGTCGGACAACAGCTCGAAGGAAGGCACCGTGACAGTCAAGGCCGGCGAGCGGGTCGAGCTAACGGTGCAATAGCGCCGTATGGACCAACGCAAAAAGGGCGGCCACGGGCCGCCCTTTTTCATGAACGAGACAACAATCGCTCAGGCCGTTCCGAAGGCGCTGGCGCCATGATCGGCGCGGCCGACCAATTGCCGGAAACCGGCGAAAAGCTCGCGGCCGAAACCGAATTCATTGCCGATCAAATCGGCTTCCGCCGTCCGGCGCAAGGCAAAATCCCCAGCCGGTACCAGCACTTCCAGCGTGCCGGCGTCGGCGTCGAGCCTGATGATGTCGCCCTCGTGAATCCGGGCGATCGGCCCATCCTCGACCGCTTCCGGCGTCACATGGATCGCCGCCGGCACCTTGCCGGATGCGCCCGACATACGCCCGTCTGTGACCAGCGCCACATGCTGGCCGCGATCCTGCAGGATGCCGAGCACGGTGGTCAGCTTGTGCAGCTCCGGCATGCCGTTGGCCTTCGGTCCCTGGAAGCGGATGACGGCGATAAAGTCGCCGGTCAGCGTGCCCGCCTTGAACGCCTCATTCAACCCTTGCTGGCTGTCGAAAACCTTGGCCGGCGCTTCGACGATGCGCCGCTCCGGCTTCACCGCCGAAGTCTTGATGACGGCGTGGCCGAGATTGCCTGACAGCACTTTCAACCCGCCTGTCGGCTGGAACGCCTTGCTGAACGGCGCCAGCACCTTCTCGTCGCCACTCACGCGGGGCGAGGCCTCGCGCACCACGCTGCCGTCGGCGCCGAGCTTGGCCTCGACCGCATAGGGCCGCAGGCCTTCGCCCCACACCGTCTGCACGTCCTCATGCAGGATGCCCTCGTCGAGCAGTTCGCGGATCAGGAAGCCGAGCCCGCCGGCGGCATTGAAATGGTTCACGTCGGCAAGGCCGTTCGGATAGACCCGCGCCAGCAGCGGCACGGCTTCCGACAGGTCCGAAATATCCTGCCAGGTGATGGCAATGCCGGCCGCGGCCGCCATGGCGATCAAGTGGATGGTGTGGTTGGTCGAGCCACCGGTGGCATGCAGGCCGACGACGCCGTTGACGATCGAACGCTCGTCGATCATCCGGCCGGCCGGCGTGTAGGCGTTGCCGAGCGCGGTGATCGCCAGCGCCCGCTTCGTCGCCTCGCGGGTGAGCGCTTCGCGCAGCGGCGTGCCGGGATTGACGAAGGAGCCACCCGGCGTGTGCAGGCCCATGATCTCCATCAGCATCTGGTTGGAGTTGGCCGTGCCGTAGAAGGTGCAGGTGCCCGGCCCGTGATAGGATTTGGACTCGGCCTCGAGCAGTTCGGCCCGTCCCGCCTTGCCCTCGGCATAGAGCTGGCGGACCTTGGCCTTCTCGTCATTGGGCAGTCCGGTCGTCATCGGCCCGGCCGGGATGAACACCGCCGGCAGGTGGCCGAAAGTGAGTGCGGCGATCACCAGTCCCGGCACGATCTTGTCGCAGACGCCGAGATAGACGGCGGCGTCGAACATGTTGTGCGACAGGCCGATTGCCGCGGCCATTGCGATCACGTCGCGCGAAAACAGCGACAGCTCCATGCCGGGCTGGCCTTGCGTGACGCCGTCGCACATCGCCGGCACGCCTCCGGCCACCTGGGCGATGCCGCCGGCCTCGCGCGCGGCTTCTTTGATCAGTGCCGGATAAGTCTCGAACGGCTGGTGTGCCGACAGCATGTCGTTGTAGGAGGTGATGATGCCGAGGTTCGGCACCCTGTCGCCGCCCAGCGCCACCTTCTCAGACGGGCTGCAGACGGCGAAGCCGTGGGCAAGGTTGCCGCAGGACAGCACGGCCCGGTTGGCGGTGCGGTTCGACGCCTCGGCGATGCGGCTCAGATAGCGCTCGCGGCCTGGTTTGGAGCGCTGGCGGATGCGCTCGGTGATGGCTTCGATGTCGCGTCTGGCGGTCATGGTACAGGTCCTTTCAGGCGAGGTCCCGGAAACACCCTCCGGCTGTCCGCCGGGACCCTCAGCACGTTGAAATCAGGGTGCCCAGAAGACCTCTACGGGTCTCTCGGCTGCGTCGAGCACGGCGCGAATAGGTTTTTGTTTTCCCGGCCCCATCGCGGCCTCGAATGCGGTGCGCTTGTCCTCGCTTTCGATGTGCAGTGCGATGAAACCGGCGCTGACGATCCGCGCCAGCGACAATGTCAGGCGCGGCTCGCCGGCGCTTGTCGCATGAACCGGCAGCACGATCCTTTGCGAAGACGGGTCGAGCAGTTGTTCCAGCTCGTCGGCGTCGGGAAAGAACGAGGCGGTGTGGCCGTCGGCTCCCATGCCGAGCACGACGGCATCGAGCGGCCAGGGCAGTGCGCGCAATACCCTTGTGTCGGAGACCGCCGCATCCTCGATGCTTGCGGCCTCGTGATAGAGCGGCACGAAACGTGCGGCGCTGGCCGCGTTCTGCAACAGATTGGCGGCAACCAGTCCAGCGTTCGAGCGCGGCGAGGAGGCCGGCACGAAACGCTCGTCGACCAGCGTCACCGTGACCTTACTCCAGGCGATCGGGATGTTCGAAAGTGCTGCGAAGAATTTTGCCGGCGTCGTGCCGCCGGAAACGGCAAGCAGCGCCGTGCCGCGCTCTTCGATCGCCTCGGTCAGGCGGCCGGCAACGCGGCCGGCAAGGGTTGCCGCCAGATCCGGGCGTGCGGAAAAGGCGTGCCAGTTGTAGGCGACGCCGTTTAGTTGCTCTCGTGCCATGTCCGCCCGTCGCGTTCGATCAGCGCTATGGAAGCCGAGGGGCCCCATGTGCCGGCGGTGTAACCCTGCGCTTCCTGCCTTGCGCTTTCCCAGGCGTGCTGGATCGGGTCGATCCATTTCCACGCCGCCTCGACTTCGTCGCGGCGCATGAACAGCGTCTGGTTGCCACGGATGACATCCATGATCAGCCGCTCATACGCGTCGGGCGCGCGGCCGTCGAAGGATTGCGCGAAGCTCATGTCGAGCGGAATCTGGCGCAGCCGCATGCCGCCCGGACCCGGATCCTTGATCATGATGAACTGCTTGACGCCCTCGTCGGGCTGCAGCCGGATGACCAGCTGATTGGCAAAAATCGGCCCGGCACTGTCGCCGAAGATCGAATGCGGGATCGGCCTGAACTCGATGACGATTTCCGAAACACGGGTCGCCAGCCGCTTGCCCGTCCTGAGATAGAACGGCACACCCGACCAGCGCCAGTTGCCGATCTCGGCCTTGATGGCAACGAAAGTCTCGGTGTTGCTCTCCTTGCCGAGTTCCTCGACATAGCCTTTCACCGGCCCGCCGGCCGAGGCGCCGGCGCGATACTGGCCTCGCACCGTGTGCTTGGGTGCCTCGTTGCCGTTAATGCGCTTCAGCGCCCTGAGCACCTTCAGCTTTTCGTCGCGCACGGCATCGGCGTCCATCGACGACGGCGCCTCCATGGCGACGAGGCACAGGAGCTGCAGCATGTGGTTCTGCACCATGTCGCGCAGTGCACCGGCCTTGTCATAGTAGGTGACGCGGTCTTCCAGGCCGACTGTCTCGGCGACCGTGATCTGCACATGGTCGACATTGGCGGAGTTCCATAGCGGCTCGTAGAGCGCATTGGCAAAGCGCAGCGCCATCAGGTTCTGCACCGTTTCCTTGCCGAGATAGTGGTCGATGCGGAAAATCTGGCTTTCATGGAAATCATCGCCGACCAGATCGTTGAGCGCGCGCGCCGAGGCAAGGTCGCGCCCGATCGGCTTCTCCAGCACGATGCGGGAGTTCGGCGTGATCAGCTTGTGCTCTTTGAGCTTGTGCGAGATGTCGCCGAACAGCGCCGGCGCCACCGCCAGATAGAAGGCGCGAATGCGATCGCTGTCGCCAATCGCCTTTTTCAGTTTGTCGAAACCGGCGCCAGTGGTGGCGTCGGCCGAGACATAGGAAAGCCGGGCCAGGAACGTCTTTAATTCCTTTGGGTCGATATCGGCCGGTTTGACATGGTCGGAAATCGCCTGCCTGGCGAAAGCCTGGAACTCCTCGTCGGTCATCTTCGAACGCGACGTGCCGATGATCCGCGTCGGCTCGGAAAACTGATGGTCGCGCTGGCGATGATAGAGCGACGGCAGGAGCTTGCGTTCCGACAGATCGCCGGTGCCGCCGAAAATGATGAAGTCGAAAGGATCGACGGGAATGATCTGGCTGGTCATGGTCTGTCCGCTTTGACGCCGCTCACGAGTACGCGGCTGATATAATCTAATCGATTTAAATTTTCCAGTGCCACGGTGTCACATCTAAGTGTCGGAACCTGACCCTTGACACTGGCACAACCCGGAGGCTTGTCGGCGGGCGATGGTTCCGGGAAGCCTTCGCAGATGCAGCATAGAGCGGGATTGAAGCGAAAGCCAAAGGAGAAATCGAGGATGGATGCACATCTTTCGACGGCCGTGGCCGCTTTGATACGCCGGCTTGCGGGACAATGATCTTCAATCATGGGTGAGAAAAGCATGCGCCTGGAAAACAAGGTGGCTATCATCACCGGTGCCGCGTCGGGCTTCGGCGAGGGCATGGCCAGACGTTTTGCCGAGGAGGGCGCCAGGGTCGTGGTCGCCGACCTCAACGCCAAGGGCGCCGAACGTGTCGCCAACGAGATCGGCGAGGCGGCGATCTGGACCCAGACGGACGTCTCGTTACGCTCCGAATTCGACGAGATGGTCTATGCCGCCAAGAGCGCCTTCGGCCGCATCGACATCATGGTCAACAATGCCGGCTACACCCATCGCAACGGCGATATGCTCGATGTCAGCGAGGAGACCTTCGACCTGATCACATCAGTCAACATGAAGGCGATCTACCACGCCGCACGCGCCGTGGTGCCGATCATGGAGCGGCAAGGCGGCGGCGTCATCCTGACCACGGCCTCCACGGCCGGCCTGAGGCCGCGGCCCGGCCTCACCTGGTACAATGCCTCGAAGGGCTGGGCGATCACTGCGACCAAGTCGATGGCGGTGGAACTGGCGCCGAAGAACATCCGCGTCAATTGCCTCTGCCCGGTCGCCGGCGAGACCGGCATGCTGGAGAAATTCATGGGCGCCGATACGCCCGAAATCCGCGACAAGTTCCGCGCCTCGATCCCGCTCGGCCGGCTGTCGACGCCGCTCGACATCGCCAATGCAGCGCTCTGGCTTGCTTCCGACGAGGCCGCCTTCATCACAGGCGTGGCGCTAGAGGTGGACGGCGGGCGCTGCATCTGAGCCGTCGGCCTTGCCGACGATCTTGCTCAAACCGAGATGGAGCCCATCCCAGATCTACAGGGATGGAACAAGCTCTAGGCGCCGGTCTTGATGTAACTCTTGTAGATCCAGCCGCGTTTGCCGTTGTAGACGATCTGGCACCATTGCTTGCAGCTCATCACTTGCACCGATGTCTTGGCGGGCACGGTGGCGATAGCGGCTGCATTTTTCTTCGGGCCGCTTCGCATGGTCACGGCCCTCAAGGTGCGTCCGTTGCCGGCGGCAGCAACCTTCTGGGGCTTGGCGTTGGCCTGGGCGGGCTGCGGCAGTTCCGGTTTCGGGGTGGGAATGGCCGCGGTTTGCGCGCCGTCGGGATTGGCGTTCGCTGCCGGATCGCCGGGAGCGGCGACCTTGGCAAGCTCTGTCGTGGCGTCGGTTTGCGCCGCCCCTTCGGCGAATGCCGAAGATGGTTTCTGGTCTTGCGCCGGCTGGCTCGCCGCCTGATCGGGCGACGTCGCTTCAGGGCCGGACGCGGTCTTCGAGTCGGGCGCTGTCCACCGCGGATCGTTGGGCGCCAGCGCTGATACAGCCGCCGCGTTGGCAGCCGCCGTCCGTGAAACCGCGTCGCCCTTGCGCGCCGCTGGTGGCGGCACGACTGCGGCGACCTTCGCGGCGGGGGGAGCAACTTTCGTCGTTTTCACCGGAATGGCCGGAACGGTCTGCTGCGGGTTCGCGCTCGCTTGCCTGTCATTCGCTGGCAAAGCCAGCCACAACGCCACGGCCGCCACGCCGAGCAGCGCTGCGGTACCGACCGCGGCAATCACCAGATGCGAGTTCGACCGGACTCCCTGCCAGAAAGTGGGCCGCATGTCGTACCCGAACTGCATGGCAAAGCGCCGTCGTTCCGGCGCGCCGAAACTGAAGGGCTCGTTCACGTTTGCCACCTCCAATATGCGGGCCGATGTTCTTTCGATCAGTGCCGGAAGGCCGGCATTCGATCGGCATCGGTCCCAAAACAAAGCGGGCAAGCCCGCAAAAGTCACCGTTCAATCGCCCAGAACCGGCACCTTTTACCCGCGATTGTGGCATCAGTGCGCCCTAACCCAGGATTCTGCACCCTCGTTAAGGATTCTGCAATGTGCGGCTTAAGCACCGAATATTTCAGTCGGAATCGCTTTGTGCTCTAGATTCTGTCGCGAAGCGCAAACCAGTTGAGCGCCAGGAACAGCAGCGGCGTGCGAAAACGTCGGCCGCCAGGGAAGGCCGGGATGTTCAAATCCTCGATCAGCTTGAGCCGATCGCGGTTGCCGGCGACGGTCTCGGCATAGAGCTTGCCGAAGAAGTTCGACAGCATGACGCCGTGACCGGAATAGCCGCCGGCCGAGATCACATTGGGCATCACCTCGCGCACGAATGGTTTTCGCGGCACGGTGATGCCGACGTAGCCGCCCCAGCCATGGGTGATCTCGACATCCTTCAAGTCGGGATAAATCTCGGAGATCTGCCGGCGGATATGGATGTGGATGTCCTTGGGATCGTTGACACCATAGATCTCACGCCCGCCGAACAGCAGGCGGCCGTCTTTCGATTTGCGGAAATAGCGCACTACAAAGCGGGAATCGTCGACCGCCTCGCCGCCCGGCAGCACTTTGGACTCGGCGCCCAGCGGCACTGTCGCGCCGATGAAGGAGCCGATCGGCATGATGTGCGCGGCACTCACCGGCTCGAGCGTGCCGCCATAGGCGTTGACGCCGATCAGGCATTTTTCGGCTGTAATGACGCCTTTCGGCGTGGTCACCCTGACCTTGCCGGCGCTGGAGGTGATACCGGTCGACGGTGTTTGCTCGAACAGCTGCGCGCCTGCCTGCGCCGCCACCTTTGCCGTGCCGATCACCAGCTTCAGCGGCTGGATATGGCCGGTGCCGGTGTCGCGGGTGCCGCCGAAATAATGCGTCGAGCCCAACCGCTCCGCCGTTTCCATGGCGTCCATGAAAGAGATGTGCGGATAGCCGAACCGGTTCGCCATGATCTCGGCATGCGCCTTGTAGTCGTCGACATAGCGCTGCTTGTGCGCCACCGACATCTGCCCTGGCATATAGTCGATCTCGATGTTGTTGACGGCGGCGAATTCAAGCAAATGCGCCTTGGCCTCTTCGGCCAGGTCAAACAGCGCCTTGGCGCGCGAGAATCCGTATTCCGCTTCCAGCTCTTCAGCCCAGGCGCGCTGGCCGGTGCCGAGTTGGCCGCCATTGCGGCCCGATGCGCCATCGCCAAAGCGATGCGCTTCGATCAACACGACGTTCGTACCTGCCTTGGCCAGGTGTGCTGCCGCCGACAGGCCGGTGAAGCCACCGCCAACGATGACGACGTCGCATTTTCGGTCGCCGTCGAGCGCCGGATATTCAGGCCGTACACCGGCGGTGTCCTCATACCAGGAACGGCCGGGAGAAATCGGAGATTGGTAAGGCATGATGCGGCAAAGACTCAGGGTTTTGGAAGGGGTGAAACAGCGAATGGGGAGTAGGGAGTAGCGAATAGGGAGGCGACTGATGTTGCTTCTATTCGCTATTCGCTATTCGCTATTCGCTATTCGCTATTCGCTATTTTTCAGACATTCAGCAGCAGATACTCCCGCTCCCACGGGCTGATCACTTCCATGAAGGTCTCGAATTCCGCCCGCTTGATTGCCGCGTAGGTCGCGGCGAAGGATTTGCCGAGCAGCGCGCACAGCTCCTCGTCGCCCTCGAACAGATCGACGGCTTCGAGCAGGCCGCGCGGCAGGTCGATCTCGTCGGCGTTGGCTGTGGTCAGCACAGGAGGCTCGGCCTTGATCTTGTTGGTCATGCCGATCAGCCCGCAGGCGAGCGACGCGGCCAGTGCCAGATAGGGATTGGCATCGGAGGACGGGATGCGGTTTTCGACCCGCCTGGCCGCCGGATCCGAGCGCGGCACCCGGAACGCCGTGGTGCGGTTGTCATAGCCCCATTTGTTGTTGACCGGCGCGGAGGCCGCCTGCGTCAACCGGCGGTAGGAATTGACATAGGGCGCAAACATCACCAGCGCGTTCGGCACATGCTTCTGCATGCCGCCGATGAAATGGAAGAAGTCGTCGGTTTCCGAACCGTCCTCGGCCGAAAAGATATTCCGCCCGGTCTTCTTGTCGATGATCGACTGGTGGATGTGCATCGCCGAACCTGGCTGACCCTGGATCGGCTTGGCCATGAAGGTGGCATAGATCTCGTGCTTCAGCGCCGCCTCGCGAATGGTGCGCTTGAACATGAACACCTGGTCGGCGAGTTCGATCGGGTCGCCGTGGCGCAAATTGATCTCGAGCTGGCCGGCGCCTTCCTCGTGGATCAGCGTGTCGATCTCGAGGCCCTGGCTCTCGGAGAAGTGGTAGATGTCGTCGATCAGTTCGTCGAACTCGTTGACGCCGGCGATCGAATAACCGGCGCCGCCGCCGATGGCGCGCCCCGAACGCCCGACCGGCGGGGTCAGCGGATAGTCCGGATCGGGGTTTTTGCGCACGAGGTAGAATTCGATCTCGGGCGCCACCACCGGCTTCAGCCCGCGCTTGTCGTACGCTGCAACCACGCGCTTGAGCACATTGCGCGGCGTAAACTCGACCGAGCGGCCGTCCTGGTGGACGAGATCGCATATGACGGCGGCCGTCGGATCCTCTTCCCACGGCACCACGGTCAGGGTGGAAAGGTCGGGCATCAGCTTGAGATCGCCATCGTCCTCAGGGTAGTGGAAGCCGTTGCCGTCTTCCGGATAGCCGCCCGAGATCGTCGTCATGAACACCGCCGAAGGCAGCGCCAGCGAGGTGTTGGAGGTGAATTTCTTCGACGGCATCATCTTGCCGCGCGCAACGCCCGCCTGATCCGGCGTGATGCATTCGATATCCTCGATGCCGCGCCATTCCAGCCAGGCGCTGACTTCCTTCCAGTTTTTCACGCCGCGTTGATTTTTCACGAAAGCAGGCGTGCGGACACGTCCTCCGCGGGTCGACGGACGGACTTCCTTTTTTGCAGGCGGCATCATTCACCAGATTGGGTTGCGGATTTTGGAGTATAGCCGTGCGCGGTGATGGAAGGGAAGGGCAAGCCGGCTGGCTTCACCGCCACGGTTGAAATTTGCTGTAGCCAGCTTAGGTTCAAATTTCCGCAAACGCAGTCACCGGAATGAAGACGTCGCATGCAAGACAGTCGCAAATTGACGACGATCGGCTTCGACGCCGATGACACGCTCTGGCAGAACGAGCAGTTCTTCCGCATGACTGAGAAGCGCTTTACCGCGCTGCTCACCGATCATGCCGACGAGGAACATATTTCGGCACGACTGCTCGAGGCCGAGAAGCGCAACCTGGCAATCTATGGTTTCGGCATCAAGGGGTTCACCCTGTCAATGATCGAGACAGCGATCGAGGTCACCGAGGGCCGGGTGCCGGCCTCGGCCATCGCTGAAATCCTTGCCGCCGGTCGCGACATGCTTGCCCATCCGATCGAGGCGCTGCCGCATGCACGGCAAACCGTCGAAAAGCTCGCCGGGGACTATCGCCTGCTGCTGATCACCAAGGGCGACCTCTTCGACCAGGAGCGCAAGCTGGCCGGGTCCGGTCTGGGCGACCTGTTCGATGCCGTCGAGATCGTCAGCGACAAGAGTGCCGCCACCTATGACAGGATCTTCAGCCGCCACGGCGACGGGCCGGAGAAAAGCATGATGGTCGGCAATTCGCTCAAGTCCGACGTGGTGCCGGCCATCGAGGCCGGCAGCTGGGGCGTCCACGTGCCGCATGAGCTTACCTGGGTGCTGGAACATGTCGAGCCGCCGGTGGCAGCGCCGCGTTTCCGCCAGATTGCCGACCTTGGCGAACTGCCCGGGCTGATCGAAAGCATAGGCAAAATCGGCTGATCGCGTCCCGGTGTTAGGCGCGTCCTGGCGTTGCACCGGCTGGAGCCGGACTAGGAACAGTCGCGCCCGAGTCCGATCAGCCGATCGATGACCGGTTGCAGCCTTTCAGTGGTGATCGGCTTGGTCACCACCACATCGACGACGCTCGACAGGCCCAAGCTCTCCGGTGTGCCAATCTTGGTTGAAAGCAGGATCACCGAGGGCAGCGATCTGCCCGACGCCCGCCGCATCGCATCGATGCCGGACATCAGCGCATCGCAGTCCTTGTTGTCGGCTCCGCCATCAAGAACAACCGCGCCGGGAACAAGGGTTCTCAGCGTCTTCGCCGCCATTTCAGGCGTCTCCGATATCGGCTTCAGTCCGGATCTTTCGACGATCTTCGACACCACAACCCGACTGATCGGCGACTTCCCGACAACGAGCACTTGGGAGAGATCCATGATCATCTCGGCGTTCGCCTTCCGGCCCATCAAATTCGGGACGGTTGCGGTCTCTGTCTCGCGATCTACTGGACACATGGGCAGGGGCTGGCCGCTCGTCTCTGTTTCAATGCAGGGTTGAAATCCGAGAGCCAATTGGCGTGAGATCGTCACTCATGTCAAGCTGAAATGGCAGTCATCCGAAATATAGCCGGAAGCATTACAATTTAAGGCAAGTTTTGTTCTTGGCAGTAGTGAATTGGTGGCGCAAAACAAAGTCACCCGCGCGAAACCCGCGCGGGTGAACCCAGATTTTGCCATGCGCAAAACACGCAGCAAAAGCGTGGCGCTGCAGGCGCGGTCAGCCGTGGCTCTGTTGGGTGACGATCACCGGGATCAAAAGGTCGCCCCAATTGCCGTCGCCGCCATGGTGGCGTGCCGAGCGCACGAGCTCCACCGAGACGCCCGCCTCGACCGCCTTCATCACCGACTGGTTGAGCCTGTGCAGATCGTTGGCCAGCATGCGGATGGTCGCCTGCTGGTCGACGCTCATCGTGGTGGATTGCTCTTCGGCTCGTTCCTTGACGCGGCTTATCGAAGCCATTGGTCTTCTCCCTTTTGTGCCCTTTGGGCGTTTCCTCTGTTTGGTTGCGTATTCTCGTTCCGGCTATTCGGCCGCCGGCTTGAACTGGGCGTGCTCGGTCGATTCATGCATTGCGGTGGTCGAAGACCGGCCGCCGGTGATCGCCATCGACACGGCGTCGAAATAGCCGGTGCCGACCTCACGCTGGTGTTTGGTCGCGGTGTAGCCGTGGGCTTCCGCCGCGAATTCGGCTTCCTGCAATTCGGAATAGGCCGTCATCTGGCGCGCCTTGTAGCCGCGCGCGAGTTCGAACATGCCGAAATTGAGCTGGTGGAAACCGGCCAGGGTGATGAACTGGAACTTGTAGCCCATGGCGCCAAGTTCCCTCTGGAATTTCGCGATCGTCGCGTCGTCGAGGTTCTTCTTCCAGTTGAACGACGGCGAGCAATTGTAGGCGAGCAGCTTGCCCGGGTGATGCTTGCGCACGCCCTCGGCGAATTTCTTGGCCTGCGCCAGATCGGGCTTCGAGGTCTCGCACCAGATCAGGTCGGCGTATGGCGCGTAGGCGATGGCGCGCGCGATGCAGGGCTCGATGCCGTTGCGGACCTGGTAGAAGCCTTCCACCGTGCGGCCGGCGTCATAGTCGACGAAGGGCTGGTCGCGCTCGTCGATGTCGGAGGTCAACAGCTTTGCCGCTTCCGCGTCGGTGCGCGCCACGACCAAGGTCGGCGTGCCCATCACGTCAGCCGCCAGACGCGCGGCGTTGAGGTTGCGGATATGCGCCGCGGTCGGGATCAGCACCTTGCCGCCGAGATGGCCGCACTTCTTCTCCGATGCCAGCTGGTCTTCATAATGGACGCCGGCGGCCCCCGCCTCGATGAACGCCTTCATGATCTCGAAGGCGTTGAGCGGGCCGCCGAAGCCGGCTTCCGCGTCGGCGACGATCGGCGCGAACCAGGTGTCGACCGAAAGGCCGTTGCCCTCGGAGGTCTCGATCTGGTCGGCGCGCTGCAAGGTGCGGTTGATACGCTTGACCAGTTCGGGCGCCGCATTGGCGGGATAAAGCGACTGGTCCGGATACATTGATGACGCTGTGTTGGCGTCCGCCGCGACCTGCCATCCCGACAGATAGATCGCCTTCAGCCCGGCGCGGACCTGCTGCATGGCCTGGTTGCCCGACATGGCGCCGAGCGCGTTGACGAAATCCTCCTCGTGGATGAGCTTCCACAGCCGGTTCGCGCCCATTTCGGCGAGGCTCTGCCGGATCTGGACCGACCCGCGCAGCCGCTTCACGTCCGCCGGCGAATAGGGCCGTTCGATGCCGTCGAAGCGGCCTTCCGGCGCCGAGGGAACGAGGTTGTAAAAATCGGTCATGGGTCACTCCAGAAAATTCGATGCCGGGTTCAAAGCGCTGTTGCCGGGAGGGTTTAGCTCCACTTGTGTGTGACATCATTTACATTGCAGCGCGAAGAGAGCGAGAAAAACCGTGAGATTCAGCCGAAAATAAGAGAAAACCTGTGTTGTGTTTGACTGATAAGCGCTGTAAATTTGTCACGATTGTAAAAGACCGATGGCGCGCAACCACGCCGAGGTCGTGTAAATTTCTGTCAAGGATAGTCGATTGGCTGATCAGAAGATCTTCGCCGGACCGCGCATCCGCCGCATCCGCAACGCCAAGGGCCTGACCCAGACGGCGATGGCCGAGGGGCTCGGCATCTCGCCGTCCTATCTCAACCTGATCGAGCGCAACCAGCGGCCGCTGACGGTGCAGCTGATCCTGAAACTGGCATCCGTCTACAAGGTCGATCCGCACGAGCTGCAGGGCGAGGCGAGGGGGTCGATATCAGCCTTGAAGGAAGTGTTTGCCGATCCGCTGCTTGTCGGCGAATTGCCGGGCGACCAGGAGCTGATCGAGCTCGCCGAGGCTGCCCCCAATGCGTCGGCCGCGATGATAAAACTGTTTCGTGCCTATCGCGAGCAGGCCGAACGGCTTTCCGATCTCAACGAACTTCTGGCGCGCGAAGGCAAGGGCACGGCACTTGCCGGCGCGCGGCTGCCGATCGATGAGGTGCACGAGATTTTCGAGCGCCGGCCGAACCATTTTACCGCGCTTGAGGAAGAGGCCGAGGCGTTCACCTCGGTGCTCGATCCTGGCGATGATCTGTTCGCCGCGCTGAAGGCCTGGCTGAAGCGCGAATACGGCATTGTGGTCAAGGTGTTGCCGGTGGCCACCATGCCGAACTGGCGCCGCCGCTATGACCGCCACTCGCAGCGTCTGTTTTTATCCGAGCGCCTGTCGCCATTCGACCAGTTGCGCGAAGTGGCGATGGAAGCCTGCCTGATCCGCATGACGGTTGCGGTGGCCGGCGAGATACAAGGCCTGAAGCTGACCACTGACGAAGCCCGCCGTCTGGCCCGCTTCGAACTCGGCCGCTATGCGGCACACGCGCTGATGATGCCCTACCAGGCCTTTCACGCGGCCGCCATTCGCGCCCGTTACGACATCGACGTGCTGCGTTCGCGCTTCAACGTCTCCTTCGAGCAGGCGGCGAACCGGCTGACCACGTTGCAGCGGCCCGGCATGTTGGGCGTGCCGTTCTTCATGCTCGAGGTCGACAATGCCGGCAACCGTTTCCGCAGGGCGGGCAGCCTGGGCTTTCCGCACAGCCGCTTCGGCGGCGGCTGTCCGAAGCTGCCGGTTCATGCCGCCTTCACGCAGCCCGGCCAGATTTTTGTCGAGGCGGTGGAGATGCCCGATGGCGCCGAGTTCCTCTGCGTCGCCCGCACGCTCGAAGGGCCGCAAGGTTCGTTCTCGGAGCGTCCGCGCCGCACGGCGCTGCTTTTGGGCTGCGATATCGGCTTTCGCGACGAGATCGTCTATGGCGCGGCACTGCCGGCGGCGGCAAAGACTGGGCACGGCGCCGCTCCAGCCACGTCGGTCGGTCCTGCCTGCCGGCTGTGCGAACGCGTCGGCTGCCTGGCGCGCGCCGAACCGCCGGTGACGCGCCCGCTCGGCCTCGACGAGATGGTCACCGGCTTGAGTGCGTTCGACTTTCAGTGAGGTTGCCGGCGAAGTCGGTTTCCCCAAAAAGGCCACCCACGTCTTGCGGGTGATAACAAGTAGTCGCCTGGATCATAGCCGATGGAAATATTGATTAAGCATCGGCGGTGCGATATCGAAAGACGAGCAGCGCAACGGTCGGGGGATCAGCGATGGGCAGGACGGCTTTCTGGCTTGGTTTGGCGCTTGCCCTTTCGGCCAGCCCCGCATTGGCAGAAAAATCCTCGGAATTCTTCAAGGGCTATCAACAGTATAGCGACGACGGCAAGGCATTCCTGGATAAGATCGATCCGAAGACCGGCGCGATCGACCTTCCTGAAGGCATCCATCTCAACCTGAAGGACAAGTTCTATTTTCTCGACAGGAAGGACGCCACGTCCGTCCTGACTGAGGCCTGGGGAAACCCGCCTGATACCGCCTCCGAAGCGATCGGCATGATCTTTCCGATCAAGTATGAACCGATCGCCGGCAACGGTTGGGGCATCGAGTTACGCTATGAAAAGATCGGCCATGTCGATGACGGCGACGCCGCGTCCATCGACTACACCGAACTGCTGAGCAGCATGCAGGCGGACACTTTGTCGGGCAATGATCAGCGAGTGAAGGACGGTTATCAGCCGATCAAGCTGATCGGCTGGGCCTCGCCGCCGGTCTATGATTTCGTCCACAAGCGGTTGCACTGGGCCAAGGAGCTGCAGTTCGGAGACGATACCATCCATACGCTCAATTACGATGTCCGTTTCCTCGGCAGGGAAGGCGTCTTCGTGATGAGCTACATCGCCACGGTGGAACAATTGCCGGAGATCAAGCAGAGCCTGGACGAAGTGCTCGGCGTGGCGGACTTCAACACCGGCAGCAAATACACCGACTTCCTGCCTGGCACCGACACAGTTGCCGCGGTTGGCATTGGCGGCCTCATTGCCGGAAAATTGGCGGCAAAGGCGGGTTTCCTGGTCGTGGCGCTCATCGCGTTGAAAAAATTCGGCCTGATCCTGCTGGTCCCTCTGGCGGGCCTCTGGCGCTTCATTCGCGGCAACAAGGCCAGTTCATAGAGTAGCCGACATCCTCCGATGCTATCAGGCGTACCGCTGCTGGCGGCGCGCCTGACGGCTATTGGCCGAACTGCAGAACTCTGTATATCGGCCTGATAGTCCCGCCAGAGAGGGGTGGGTCGATTTTTGAAAATAATCGAAATACCGACATGTCTATGAAGCATATCACATAAAATTATTGATATATAGAACGTAGATAATAAAATATTTACAGTAGTAATGTAATTTACTTTAATTATCGATAAGTTAAATTTCGAGTTGTATTTGGAAATATGTGATGCTTCTTACATAACGCTTCGGTGGTTGCTGGTATCGATGCTGGCCTGCGGATGAATTTTGCAATCCCGCAGCCAAGCCCAGAGGAGGCCACAGCCATGAAGTCGCCTGAAAAGCCGGCCGCACATGCGGCCGAACACGCCCCTGACAAGCGCATCATCACCACGATTCAGGCCGAACGCCTTGCGTCGCTGGCCAAGATCGACGCCAAGGAACTGATCGGCCACAGCATTGCCGACCTTGCCGAAAGGCTGAAGTGGCGTATCGATCCCGAACTGTTCTTCTTCCGGCGCATTTGCGGACGCGTCGTCAAGAAGGATCCGGTCACCGGCGTCGAATATCCCGTTCCGTTCGCCACCGTCGAGGTCCAGGACACCGATTGCAGTCTGGTCAGCTATTTCCCTGCCAACTGGCGCTGGGGATGGTTCTATCCCTTCCATTGCCGGCGCGAAGTCATTGCCACCGTCAAGACCGACGAATGCGGCCGCTTCTGCGTCTACGTCCCGCGCTTCGATATCGACTGGATCCTGCGCTGGCGCCATCGCCGGATCTGTTTTCCCTACATTTTCATCAGGCCTTCGATCAAGGATCTGGTGGCTTTACCGGAACTGGATCTGCCGGTGCCGCCGCGTCCAGGCCCGGTCGAGAAACTGCCCGGGTTGAAGCGCCATCTCGAGGCCGCGCTCGGCGCCGTGTCTCAGGCGGCAAGCCTGAGCCTCGAAGCGAACTCGCAAAGCGGGCGGGAAACATTGTCCGCCGAGCTTGAGGGAGCACGCGCTTTCCCGATGGAGATGCAGGCGCCTATTCCCCCGGAATTCCAGAAGCTGCTGAGCGGCGATGACGACATCGTCGGCAAGAAGCCGGCCGACCCAAGCGAGGCCATCCGCGCCGCGGTCGCCAGGCAACTGGGCGTGCATCACTCGGAAATCGATGGCTTCGACCTCAACCGCTACATCGGCCCGTTCCACCGCTGCTTCGATATTTACCTGCCGCAGTGGCAGCGCATTGTGGATGTGCCCGACATCACCTTCCGGGTCACCCAGGACACCAATGGCGACGGCATCGAGGAAGTCATCTATTCCGAAGGCTATTTCGACGTGCGCTGGAACGCCGGCGTCATTCCTCCGGTCACGCTCGTCGCTTCCAGCCAGGCGCGTGAATCGCGTGTCTGCGAAACGCCCGTCGTGCCCTGCAAGGACGTGCCGGAAATCCTGTTCGCCGGCCTGATGCCGCTCAACAATGCGTCCTACTTCAATGCCGTCACCGGCTATGCCGTGCGTCCGAACCGTCCGATACCGCCCATAGGGCCTCGCCCGCTGGCGCGGACACCGTTCCACGGCACGCTGCAGCTCTACGGCTGCGTCAACGTGCCGAAGGCGCAATTCTACCGTGTGCTCGCCAGCACCGACAATGGCGTGACCTTCAACGCTATCACCGGGCTGTCCTGGAACATCTATCCGATACCGTCGGGATCGCCGCACCTTGTCACGCCCGACGCCGATGGCTGGTATCCGGTGCTGCCCAATCCGACGGCGTTCCATCCGGACAACCTCGTGCTCGAATGGCCGACGCCGACGCTGCAGAGAACGCTGCTCAAGATCGAGGTCGGAGGGGCGGCGAAGAACCACCTGCAATATTCCGGCGTCGTCGCCATCCAGACGGACAACACCGCGCCAACGGTGCATTTCGACACGCTGGCCTGGAAGTTCGCGTCGGAATCCGACAGCGCGTTCGCTCTGCCCGGTCGCAACCTGCTGGTGCCATGCCCGACCATCCGGCGTGGCGTCGTGCCGCAAGACATCGACGTGCGCATCGTCGTCTCCGTCACCGCGCATCATCTGCGCAATGCCGTGCTGACGTCGCATGGCTGCGGCAGCGGATCCTTCTCGCTGCAGACATCACTGGCCGATACGTCTCACTGGCATGAAACAACCAGCGACAACTCATGCCTTCTATCAGGCACCTATCGTCTGGTGGCAGCGACTTCGCTCGAGGGCTCCTATGGCCTCGGCTGCAGCGCGTTCAGCCGTGCAATGAACCCTGCCGGCGCCGACAATGGGCATCTGTTCGACTGGAACTATGACCCGGTCGACATCCGGGTGGATCCCGACGTGGATATCGCCGTCATCAACGGATGAACCCTGTCTTCCGCGCGGCGGCATCTTTTCCGCCGCGCGGGAATTTCTGATGGATGTCAGATGTCGAGCGAACTTGTTTTCATCCTCATCAGCCTCGCCACCTGGCGGATCGCACATTTCGTCGCCGCCGAGGACGGACCCTTCAACATCGTCGTCAAGGTCAGGGCCAGGGCCGGCGATCATATGCTGGGGCATCTGATGGACTGTTTCTATTGCCTGAGCCTGTGGCCATCGGCCGTGTTCGCGCCGCTCGTCAGCCACGGCTGGATTGAGTTCGTGCTGGTCTGGCTCGGCGCCTCCGGTGCTGCCTGCCTGTTCGAGCAGGCGACCGGGTCGAAGACGACATAACAACAGGAGACGATGATGGGATGCTGTGGTCAAAATCGCCAGGTATGGCAGTCGCCACCACGCCGAACCCAGATGTCCGGGACACCGCAGCCGCCGGCGCTGACCGGCGCTGTCGCGATCGAGTATCGCGGCGACACCTCGATCGTCGTCGCCGCGCCGGCATCGGGCTTTACCTACGTCTTCCCGAAAGCCGGGGAACATCTCGAGGTCGATGGCCGCGACGTCGCCTGGCTTCTTTCCCTGGGCGACTTTGCCGTTGCCGGCGGCTAGAGCATGATCCCGAAAAGTGGAATCCGGTTTTCGGAAAAGATCATGCTCAACAGGTTCAAGGTGCCCTAAGCGGAACATTGTGCTGGACCACGCCCAGCCACCAACTTTGCGTTACGCGAATGAAGCACGTTTCTGTCGTCCACTGCGCATCGTGCCGCCCGGAAATCGCCGACAGTCGCACTCATGACCGATATCGCATCACCAAGTGTCGTCTCGCCGCGCGAGGAGCGCGTCGGCTATCTCCTGATATTCCTGTCGGCGCTGGTTTGGAGCTTTGGCGGTACCATCGCCCGTTTCATCGATACCGGTGACAACTGGGCGGTGATCTTCTGGCGCTCGCTCTGGGCCGTCGCCTTTCTGCTTGGCTTCATGGTCTGGCGCGACGGCTGGCGCGGCACGCCGAAATTGTTTCGCGACATGGGCCTGCCCGGCCTTGCCGTGGCCATTTGCTTTGCCACCGCTTCGACCTCGTTCGTCGTCGCGCTCTCCTACACCACCGTCGCCAACATCCTGTTGATGCAGGCCGGCGTGCCATTGCTGGCGGCGCTGCTTGCCTGGGCGTTGTTTCGCGAACGGGTGACTGTCGCGACTTGGATGGCTATCGCTGCGGTCATCGTCGGCGTTGCCATCATGGTCTCGGAATCGCTCGACGGCGCCGTCTCTCCGATCGGCGACGGCCTGGCGCTGCTGATTGCCGTCATGTTCTCGATCGCAACTGTCGTCACCCGGCGTTTCGCTCATGTACGCATGACGCCGGCCACTTGCCTTGGCGCGATGCTCGCTGCCACATTCGCGGCGTCCCAGGCATCGGAGCTTGCCGTTTCCGGCCACGATATGGGTTTTCTCTTCGCCTTCGGCGTCGTCAATCTAGGCCTCGGCCTGGCCTTCTTCACCACCGGCGCCCGACTTGTTCCGGCGGCGGTCGCGGCGTTGATTGGCACTTTTGAACCGATCCTAGGGCCCATCTGGGTCTGGCTTGTTCATTCCGAAGTGCCCTCGGTGCGCACCATCGTCGGCGGCGCGGTCGTGGTCACGGCGCTGCTTGTCCATATCGGGCTCGAATTCAAACGCCAGGCCCGGCCGGCGCGACCGGGGGTCGCCGGCGTGCCATCCCCTAATTAATGCAGTGCACGGGTTTGCCATTGACAACGTCGCTACCGGGCGGGCAGGCTGGGGCTACGGCAACAACAAGACAGGCGTATCTTGCCAAGTCTCCCCGCCGGTCCAATCGAGACCGGACCAAATCGTCGTATCCCTGCCCGCGCCATGGCGAGAGCCGCTGACGGCGCAGCAGTGCCATCCAGGCCACGACAAGCGCACAACGCTCGCGACATCAGCACATCGAACCACTCCCATGGTGTCGCCAGTTCGTGCTTGTCGCGTCCTGGAAAGCTCAATAGTCTGAAGCAAATGCCCGGCCGCGCTACGCCGCGACGAGCCGGCGACGGAACACTCACCAAAGGAGAATAGCATGATCCGCAAAGCGCTCTGGCTTTCGGCGACCTCGGCATTTCTGACGCTTTTCGCCGTCGGCGGTCACGCCGAGGATCGCGTCGTCAACGTCTTCAACTGGTCGGATTATATCGACGCCTCGATCATCGACGACTTCACCAAGGAAACCGGCATCAAGGTCGTCTACGACACCTTTGATTCCAACGAAATCCTGGAAACCAAACTGCTTGCCGGCGGCAGCGGCTACGACGTCGTCGTGCCCAGCGGCAACTTCCTTGCACGCCAGATCCAGGCCGGCGTGTTCCAGAAGCTCGACAAGTCCAAGCTGCCCAACATTTCTAACATGTGGGACACCGTTTCGGAGCGAACCGCCAAATACGACCCCGGCAACGAATATTCGATCAACTACATGTGGGGCACGGTCGGTATCGGCTACAACCTCAAGAAGGTGCAGGCAGCACTTGGCACCGACAAGATCGACAGCTGGGACGTGTTCTTCAATCCCGACAGCCTGGCCAAGCTGAAGGATTGCGGTGTCTATGTGCTGGACTCGCCGGCCGATATCATACCGGCGGCGCTGAAATATCTCGGTCTCGATCCGAACAGCACCTCTGCCGACGATATCGCCAAGGCCCAGGACACGTTGCTGAAGATCCGGCCCTTTATCCGCAAGTTCCACTCTTCCGAATACATCAACGCGCTCGCCAATGGCGATATCTGCCTGGCGGTCGGCTGGTCGGGTGACGTGTTCCAGGCCCGCAACCGCGCGGTCGAGGCCAAGCAGGGGGTCGAAATCGGCTATTCGGTGCCCAAGGAAGGCGCCCAGATGTGGTTCGATCAGATGGCGATCCCTGCCGACGCAACGCATGTCGCCGAGGCGCATGAATTCCTCAACTACATGATGAAGCCGGAAGTCATCGCCAAGTCCTCCAATTATGTGCTGTACGCCAACGGCAACAAGGCTTCGCAGCAGTTCGTAGACAAGGCGATCCTGGACGATCCGGCGATCTATCCGGATGCCGCGACCTTGGAGAAGCTCTACACCGTCCAGCCTTACGATCCCAAGACCCAGCGTGTCATCACGCGCACCTGGACCAAGATCGTCACCGGCCAATAAGCAATCTGACACGACCCCGGCAATCCTCTGCCGGGGTCGGTTTCCTTTCGGGGCAAAAAGCAGGACGGAGTGGGACATGAAATCGCTTGGCAGCATCCGCAGGGATTTCGCGCCATGGAATGATCCGAACGCCAAGCCGTATATTCAATTCGACAATGTCACCAAGAAGTTCGGCGACTTTACCGCCGTCAACAATCTGTCGCTGACCATCTTCGAGCGCGAGTTCTTCGCGCTGCTCGGCGCCTCCGGTTGCGGCAAGTCGACTCTGCTCAGAATGCTCGCCGGCTTCGAGGAGCCGACCGCCGGTCGTATCCTGCTCGATGGCCAGGATCTGCGTGGCATCCCGCCCTACCGGCGGCCCGTCAACATGATGTTCCAGTCCTATGCGTTGTTTCCGCATATGACCGTGGAGAAAAACATCGCCTTCGGCCTCAAGCAGGAAGGCATGCCCGCTGCCGATATCGAAAAGCGCGTCGCCGAGATGCTGAAGCTGGTCAAGCTCGAGCAGTTCGCCAAGCGCAAGCCGCACCAATTGTCCGGCGGCCAGCGCCAGCGCGTCGCCCTTGCCCGCTCGGTCGCCAAGCGGCCGAAGGTGCTGCTGCTCGACGAGCCGCTTGGCGCGCTCGACAAGAAGCTGCGCGAGGAAACCCAGTTCGAACTGATGGACCTGCAGCAAAATCTCGGCCTCACCTTCGTCGTCGTCACCCACGACCAGGAAGAGGCGATGACTATGGCTGACCGCATCGCCATCATCGACAAGGGCGAGGTGATGCAGGTGGCGACGCCGGCCGAAGTCTATGAAGCCCCGAGCTCGCGCTTTGTCGCCCACTTCGTCGGCAACGTGAATATGTTCGAAGGCAAGGTTGCCGAGCACACGGCCAAGACAACCCGCATCGCCGGTGCGACTGGAGCCCAGATCGTCGTAGACAATTCCGTCGACACCGCCGCAGGCGCCGACATCGTCTTCGCCATCAGGCCTGAGAAGATCAGGATTTCGTCGAGAAAGCCCGCCGATGCGGTCAATGCGCTCGAAGGCGAAGTCTACGACATCGCCTATCTCGGCGACATGACCGTTTATCATGTCAGGCTGGATGACGGGCAGATGGTACGGGCCAGCACGATGAACGCGGCACGCATCGCCGAGGACCCGCTGAGCTGGAACGATCGGGCTTGGGTGTCTTTCCGGCCCGATGCCGGCGTTGTGCTGACGCGGTAGGGGGCGGTCATGTCGAATGCCGCTGTTACCGTCGCACCACCCTCTTCAGACACCACCAGCAAGCCTTTCCCGGCCCGGTTGGGAGCCGCCTTCGTCGGCCGCCTGGTCATCATCATTCCTTATGTCTGGCTCCTGTTCTTCTTCCTCATTCCGTTCGTCATCGTCTTCAAGATCTCGCTGTCACAGACGGCGATCGCCATTCCGCCCTATACGCCGGCACTCGATTTCAGCGCTGGCATTTCCGGGTTTTTTGCGCAGCTGAAACAGCTCGGTGTGGATAACTACACATGGCTGACGCAGGACGCGCTCTACTTCAACGCCTATGTGACCAGCGTCATCATCGCCGCAATCTCGACGGTGCTGACATTGATCGTCGGATACCCGATCGCCTACGGCATGGCGCGGGCGCCGGCAACGATCCGCCCCACCTTGCTGATGCTGGTGATCCTGCCATTCTGGACCTCGTTCCTGATCCGCGTCTACGCCTGGATCGGCATCCTCAAGCCAGAGGGATTGCTCAACCAGTTGCTGCTCGCCACCGGCGTCATCCACGAGCCGCTGATTATCCTCAACACCTACACGGCGATCTTCATCGGCATCGTCTATTCCTACCTGCCGTTCATGGTGCTGCCGCTCTATTCCGCCCTCGAGAAGATGGATTATTCGCTGATCGAGGCGGCAAAGGATCTCGGCTGCCCACCGACATCAGCCTTCTGGAAAATCACCTTCCCGCTGTCGCTACCTGGCGTCATCGCCGGCTGTCTGCTGGTGTTCATCCCGGCGGTCGGCGAGTTCGTCATTCCCGACCTGCTCGGCGGCTCGCAGACGCTGATGATCGGCAAGACGCTGTGGAACGAGTTCTTCGCCAATCGCGACTGGCCGGTGTCGTCCGCCGTCGCCGTCATCCTGCTCTTGCTGCTGATCGTGCCGATCATGCTCTTCCAGCGAGCGCAGGCGCGCGCTCAGGAAATGGATCGGTGACATCATGAACACCACCTGGAGCCGCTTCAACATCACCTCGATCGTGCTCGGTTTTGCCTTTCTTTACCTGCCGATCGTCCTGCTCATCGTCTTCTCTTTCAACGAGTCGAAACTGGTTACCGTCTGGGGCGGCTTCTCGACCAAATGGTACGTCTCGCTGTTTCACAACCAGGGCCTCATGGATGCGACCTGGGTTACGGCGCGCGTTGGCCTGATTTCGGCCACCGTGGCAACCGTGCTCGGCACGCTGGCGGCACTTACCTTGACCCGCTACACGCGCTTCAGGGGCAGGGTGCTGTTTTCCGGCATGGTGTTTGCGCCGCTGGTCATGCCGGAAGTCATCACCGGCCTGTCGCTGCTGCTGCTTTTCGTTGCCGTCGGTCTCGATCGCGGCTTCCTCACCGTGACGCTTGCCCACATCACGCTGACCATGTGCTTCGTCGCCGTCGTCGTGCAGTCGCGCCTCATCACCTTCGACCGTTCGCTGGAAGAAGCCGCGATGGATCTGGGCGCAACGCCGGTCAAGACCTTCTTCCAGATCACGCTGCCGGTCATCATGCCGGCGATCGTGTCAGGCTGGATGCTGGCCTTCACGCTGTCCCTCGACGATCTGGTCATTGCCAGTTTCACCTCCGGGCCGGGCGCCACCACCTTGCCGATGAAGATCTACAGCCAGGTTCGCCTCGGCGTGACGCCGGAGATCAACGCCGCCTGCACCATTCTGATCGCCGTTGTTGCTGTCGGCGTCATCATCGCCTCGCTCGCCAACAAGCGTCGTGAGGTTCAGCGTCAACTCGACGAACAGGCCGCTCAGCGTGGCTGACGGGTTGAGAGCCGGCGGCCTACTCGCCTGAAACGCCACGGCTGATCGGCGAGATGAACGGCGTGCTCCAGGTGCCCCCGACGAAGAACGAGGACTGGTTAGGGCCTTGAGCATTTGTCGGCGTCGCGGCCTGCTCGGGCTGAATGATGCCGCCGGACAGCGCCAGTCCGCGACCGGCGTAGGAGGCGATGCCGGAAAGCCAGATCTTGTACTTCGCCGAATTGGCTTCGGCCTTGTCGAGCCTGGCGACGCCCTTGGAGATGCTGGCCTTGAGCTCGGCGCCGTCGATCGGCAGCGTTCCGTCGGCGACATCGTCGAGCGCGAAGAACCCGCCCTGCTCCGAGTGCTTGAGAAACGCCTGCAGGTTGAGGCCGCTGAGGGCGCCCGGACCGAACGTCGCCGAGACAGAGCCGTCGGCGTTTTCGAAGATGGAGCTCCAGGATTTACCCGGCCCCTTGAGGATGACCGAGACGGTTCCGGTGCTGGCTGGCACCAGCCGCGTCATCCCCGCCGCGGTGCCGAAGGCGCCGCCATCTATATCGGAAGCCAAAAGCCGGATCTCGACCTGTGTGCCCTCAGGCTTGCGGTCGAAACGAAGGCTGCTCTGAATGTTGCCGCCGAAAGCCGACGCATCGGAAATGTCGAAGACTGCGAGGCCGTTCTTGACCTGGGCGGTGGCGGCAACGTCGGCAAGCTGGATCGCACCCGCCGTGGCGTGCGCTGCCGACAGTCTGAGATCGAGATTGATCCGGTCGGCAAAGCTGCTGTCGATTTCGCCAGGCCCGGTCTCGCCGGCGGGGGCCAGCGGCGTGAWGGCGGAGAGAAACGACCGGAGATCCAGCGTATCGAAAGCGAGCGTGCCGGAGATCACCGGCAGCGCTTCACCGAAGGAGAAATCCAGCGCGCCCATGCCCGGATTGTTGTCCAGGGCCACTGCGGTGTTTTCGAATTTTATGCGGCCGGCTGTCGCCGTTACCTTGCTCGAGATCGAGACGGAACCGATGGCGGCACCCGGCGCGATGCCGGCCTGCGACCATTCCAGCACACGCCTGAGCGACGGGGCCGAAAATTTGGCCTGGCCATCGAAATAGGCATTTTCGGACATGCCGGCGACGCCATCGAATGAAAAGCTGGCAGGTGCTGCCTTGAAGGAAAGCGTGATCGGCGCGGCGCCCCCAGCAAACAACACCAGCGGCTTGGGCGAGGCGACATCGACGGCGACGCTTTCGCCGCGCCAGATTCCGGTTGCCGTCAGCGTCGCATTGCTGTTCATCGCCGCCCAGCTTGCCTGGCCGGTCAGGCTGCTCAGGATTTCATCGTCCTTGCCGCCAACGGAGGCGACCATGCGGCCGTCCCTGAATTCCACGGTGCCGAATGGATCGGTCGGCAGCTTGCTCAGATCCGGCGTCGCCGGATTGGCGTTGACCACGCCGCGGGCGGTGTCGATCGAGCGCGTGATGCGTCCGCCGGACGGTATGGCAGGCAGGAAGAACCCGTTTGCCATGCGCTGAACCCTGATCGTCGGCCGCACCAGCCGCGCCGTCGAAAACACCACGTCGCCGCGCAGCGCCGCCATGGCGGAAAGGTCGACCTCGACCCGCTCGGCCTCGATCACCGGTGGCGCATCGGTCTCCGTCCATTGCGAAAGCGTCACGTCGGTCAGGATGGCCCGGAATTTCGGCCACACCTCAATGCGCGGCGCGCCATCGATGGTAACCCTGAAACCGCTCCACGCGCTCATCTCCCAGGCGATGCGGTCGCGCACGATACGGGTGGAGGCAATCAGCGGCAGCGCGGCGACGACCAGCGCGATGACGAGCACGGCAACGCCGATCGCCCATACTCCGCGCCGGATCAAAGGTGATGGCATATCGCCCCGTATGCTTCCATTCCAACAAAAATCGCCCAACGGGTGTAACCCAAGACTTAGGCATTTCAAGTCTTTATGGCCCGGCGATGGCATTTGCGCACACCCAGCGCGGTCGACCCGAACAAAATCTTGCTCTGCTGCGGTGCGATATGCATAAGCGAGGTAGCCCAATGCATGTCAAAAAGTCTTCATCTCAGACCTGATACGAGGGTGCGCGACGGTTTTGGGACAGCGATTTGCATGAAGCAGAGTTTAAAGCGCGTGGCATAAATCCCTTCAAACGCGACGTGCTTTAAGGAGGAACGATCATGGCTGCCGACGCCCCCCTCTGGACCCCGACACAAGACCGGATTGATGCGGCGCCATTGACCGCCTTCATGAAGGCCGCTGCGGCAAAAGCCGACACATCCTTCGCCTCCTATGCCGAACTCCACAACTGGTCGATCGAGGACCGCGAGGGTTTCTGGAGCCTGGTCTGGGACTTCTGCGGCATTGTCGGCGACAAGGGCGAGACCGTGCTCGTCGATGGCGACAAGATGCCCGGCGCCTCGTTCTTCCCCCAAGCGACGCTGAACTTCGCCGAGAACCTGCTGAAGAAGACCGGCTCGGGCGACGCAATCGTCTTTCATGGCGAGGACAAGGTCGAGCGCCGGCTGTCCTGGAACGAACTGCATGCGCTGACGTCGCGCCTGCAGCAGCTTTTCCTGTCGCTCGGCGTCAAAAAGGGCGACCGCGTCGCCGCCATGATACCCAACATGCCGGAAGCCGTCGCCGCTATGCTGGCGGCTGCCTCGATCGGCGCGGTCTGGTCATCCTGCTCTCCCGATTTCGGCGAGCAGGGCGTGCTCGACCGTTTTGGTCAGATCGAGCCGGTCGTCTTCATTGCGCCGGACGGCTACTGGTACAATGGCAAGGCGATCGAGGTGGCTGACAAGATTGCTGCCGTGGCGGCGAAGCTCACCACCGTCCGCAAGATCCTGATCGTCGACTATCTCGGCACCTCGGCCGATGTGGCAGTGACCGTCGACAAGGCTGCGGCGCTCGAAGACGCGTTGGCACCTTTTGCAGCCAAGCCCGTCGCCTTCGAGCGATTGCCGTTCGCGCAGCCGCTCTACATCCTGTTTTCGTCAGGCACGACCGGCATTCCCAAATGCATCGTCCACTCAGCCGGCGGCACGCTGATCCAGCATGTCAAGGAACACCGGCTGCATGCCGGTCTCACCGACGGCGACCGCTTCTTCTACTTCACCACTTGCGGCTGGATGATGTGGAACTGGCTGGTGTCGGGGCTCGCCTCCGGAGCGACGCTGCTGCTCTATGACGGTTCGCCCTTCTACCCCGATGGCAATGTGCTGTTCGACTTCGCCGATGCCGAGAAGATGAATTTCTTCGGCACCTCGGCCAAATTCATCGATTCCGTGCGCAAGGCCGGCCTCAAGCCGATCAGGACGCATGATCTGTCGAGCGTGCGGGCGATTTCCTCCACTGGCTCGCCGCTGTCGCCGGAGGATTTCCGCTTCGTCTATGACGGCATCAAACAGGACGTCCACCTGGCCTCGGTCTCCGGCGGCACCGATATCGTCTCCTGCTTCGTGCTCGGCGTGCCAATTGAGCCGGTGTGGACCGGCGAGATCCAGGGGCCGGGCCTTGGCCTTGCCGTCGATGTCTGGGACGATGACGGCAAGCCGGTCAGGCAGGAGAAAGGCGAACTGGTCTGCGCAAAGGCGTTTCCGGCCATGCCGATCGGCTTCTGGAACGACCCCGAAGGCAAGAAGTACAGCGCGGCCTATTTCGAGCGCTTCGACAATGTCTGGTGTCACGGCGATTTCGCCGAATGGACGGCGCATGGCGGCATGATCATCCACGGTCGCTCCGACGCGACGCTCAATCCCGGCGGCGTGCGCATTGGCACGGCGGAGATCTACAACCAGGTCGAACAGATGCCCGAGATTCTGGAGGCGCTGTGCATCGGCCAGGATTTCGACAATGACGTGCGGGTTGTGCTGTTTGTGCGGCTGGCCGCCGGCGTGCAGCTGGACGCTGACCTGGAAAAACGCATCCGCGCGAAAATCCGTACCGGGGCGAGCCCCCGTCACGTGCCGGCAAAGATCGTCGCCGTGTCAGACATTCCACGCACCAAATCGGGCAAGATCACCGAGCTTGCGGTGCGCGATGTCGTGCATGGCCGCGCCATCAAGAACAAGGAAGCGCTCGCCAATCCCGAAGCGCTGGAGCTGTTCAAGAACCTGCCGCAGCTTGCCGACTGAGCAGGCATCCCGATCCGAAGATCAGCGCAGCCAGGACCTGATACCGCGCTTTGCCGTACCGGCCTTCGGTTCGGGATCATGGCCAAAACCCAAGCGCGCCGACATCCCCTGGTCGGCGACGAGTTCGGCTCCACTGAACGCCGCACTTTGATCCGAAAGCAGGAAAACAGCAGTCGCCGCGACCTGCGGCACGGTGTTGTATGTCCCGGTCGCGTGCCCTGCGTTGAAATAGCGTTCCGCCGCGGCATCCTTCGCCGACATCTCGGCAAGGGCTTCGGTCCGGGTCAGGCCGGGACAGAGCGCATTGACGCGGATCTGGTGCTTGCCAAGGCTCCACGCCATGGCTCTTGTCATCGAAACGACCGCGCCTTTGGTCGCGGCATACATCTCATAGCCGGCAAGCGTGGCGCCTGCGTGGTTCGAGGCGATTTTGACGATCGATCCGCCGCGCCGTGCCTCGATCATCAGCCGGGCGATGTGCTGCGAGACAAGGAAGACTGAGCGCTGGTTGACCTGCCAGAGCTGGTCCAGGTCGCCAAGCGGCATGTCGAGAAATGGCGTCTGCAAGGTGACGCCCGCATTGTTCACCAGCCCGTCCGGAGAGCCGTATCGTTGCGCGATCGCCTCCGCCATCGCCGCGATGCTCTCCGGCGACGCGACATCGACTTGCAGGAATTCGGCGCCGGCGCGTTCGACAGCGTCGCGGTGCTCGGCGAGCAGGGTCGCTCCGACCACGGTGGCGCCGGCTTCGACACAGGCCCGCGCGATGCCGAGGCCGATACCCGAACCAGCGCCGGTAACGACGATGATCTTGCTGGAAAGTGATTGCGTGGACACTTCACAGCTCGTGCGGTGATGCCATTTTTCGCTGAAACAGCAGGAACTGCACGGGCAGCGGCACCAGGCCGAATACAGCATGGGTATGGTTAACAAAATATGTCGGTGGAATTTACCTAGATTTCACGAGTGGTACACTTTCGTAAATTTTCAATCGCGCTGGTAAGGACTTGTTAAGGGCCGGCGTCGATAGTCGCACGTAACTTGACGGAGAAATCCCGTTCCTCGAAGTCCCCTGAGGATCTGAATTCGCTCAAGCCCCCGTTGTGACAGCAATCCAATTACTTAAGGCGTCCTCTTGGACGCCTTTTCTTTGTCTGGACCGGGTTTCGCAAGCCCAGGCCTAATCGGCGAGCACGCGGGTCGACGGAAAGCCGACTTCAACCAGGGTTCCTTCGCCGGGTGTCGAGGTGATGGTGAAGCGGGCCCGGTTCGCCTCGACCATCGCCTTGGTCAACGGCAGCCCCAGCCCCGTGCCGTCGCCGCGTCCGCGCTTCAGCGCATTGATCTGCTTGAACGGCTTCAGCGCCTGCTCGATCTCGGCCTGGCTCATGCCGATGCCGGTGTCGCGCACGCGCATGACGACATCGCCGGAGGTTTCATAGGCAGTCGAGACGATCACCTGGCCGCCGGCTTGCGTGTAGCGGATGGCGTTGGACAGGATGTTGAGGGCGATCTGGCGCACGCTGCGCAGGTCGGCCACCACTTCCGGCAACCGCGACGCGAAGCTGGAGCGGATGATGACACGTTCGCGGTTGGCCTGCGGCTGCATCATCGCCACCGTTTCGCCCAGCGTGTCGTTGAGCGACACCGCTTCGTAGTCCATCTCCTGCTGGCCGGCCTCGATCTTCGAGATGTCGAGCAGGTCGTTGACGAGGTCGAGCACATGGTTGCCCGAGCGGTTGATGTCGCGCAGATAGTCGCGGTAGCGGTCATTGGCCACCGGTCCGAATTTCTCGTCCACCATCAGTTCGGAAAAGCCGATGATGGCGTTGAGCGGCGTGCGGATCTCGTGGCTGATGCGCGCCAGAAAATCGGTCTTCTGCGACGAGGCGCGTTCGGCCACCGCGCGCGCCTGGGTTAGATCCTCTTCGGCTCGCTTCCACTGCGTGATGTCGCGCACCACGGCGCAGAAGCCGCTGTCGTTGGGCAGCCTGCCGATGGTCATGAACAGCGGAATGAAGCGCCCCTGCGCCTCGCGTCCGATCACTTCGCGGCCGTCATTCATCACACTCGCCACGCCGGGTTCGGAAAGCCCGCTGAGATAGTCGCGCGCCGCGCGCTGGCTTTCGATGGCAAACAGCGAGGCGAAGGGCTTGCCGGTCACCTCGTCGCTGTCGAAGCCGAACAGCGCTTCCGCCGGGCGGCTGATCGAGCGGATCGCTCCGTCGCGGCCGATCAGCACGACGCCGTCAGTGGCGGTGTCGATGATGGTGCGCATTTCGGCAATGCGGCTCTTGAGTTCGGAAATGTCCGGCTGTGTCTGTTCGTTGGGCGCGCTATGCAGAGCTGCCGGAGCCTCGTCGTCGCCGGTGCGGCGCACCACCAGCATCAGCGCCTTGCCGTCGCGCCACGGAACCGAGCGCAGAATAGCCTCGATCGGGAACTCCTGCCCGTCGCGTGTCTTCAGCCGCAGTGCGCGATCGGCTCCGTCGGCGCTGCTGTCGTCAGTGTAGGGATCGGCAAACAAGGCGCCGAGGCCACCGGCATCGCTGAGATCCTCCAGCGTGTCGTACTCGGTCAGGCTGAGAAACTCCTCATTCGCATAATGCAGCTCGTCGCCGGAATGGATGAGCAAGGGGACGGGCAATTTGCCGAGGATCGACGTATCCGGGGCCTTGGTTTCGTCTCCGGCCGAAAACGCCGAGGGCACGAACCCTTCAAGCCTGAGCGGCGGCACTTTGAGGCGCGGTCGCTCGACCGGAGCAGTTTCCATAGCCCCAGCCGTAGCGCCTGAAGCGGCTTCGTCGTTGGGCTGTGCCCAATCCTCGTCATCTTCGGCGTCGCGGAAGTCGGCAGCCGTCATGCTGTCGTCGTCTGCGGCAGCGCCGGCTGTTTGCCCCGCATCGGCTGTCGCGGATGTCTCCGCTGCGGGCTGCGCGGCAGCCTTGGTGGGGTCGGCACTCGCTTGCGTCGCCGCCTCTTCATCCGGTTCGGAAACCGGCGCCTGGTCGTCATCTTTGGCGGCTTCGTCTGTCCGGTCGGCGTAGTTGAGCAGGGAACCCGAGACTGCAGGCACAATGGGTTGCTCGACTGGACTCTCTTGAACGACCTCGTCCGGCCGCTCGCCGTCGAGCCGCGCCAGATCCTTCTCGTCTTCGGCATCGGTTTCAGGCGGCTCGGCGCCGGTATCGGACCCAACGGCATCTTTCAACACTGGCTCGTCGGCCTGTGCGGTTGCGGTAGCCAAATCTTCGCCAGCCGCTTCCACCGGCGTTTCGGCATCAGGCCTCCCGGCGTCTGGCTGTTCAGCCATTGGCTGCTCGGCCGCCGCTGAACTGTCTTTCCTAAGCCGCTCGCCGATCTCACGGAACGCGCTGCGTTCCAGCGTCGACAGGCCCCTCTCACTTGCCGGCTGCTTGTCGTTGGCCGGTTGCCGATGCTCGGCCAACCGGATCACCTTGTCGGCGAAGCGGCGTTCCTGTTTCGGCACGATGGTCAGCGCCGGCACCTCGCCCTTGAACGGGTCGTCCGGCTTAGGCGCCTCGGCCACGGTCTCTTCGACCGCAGGCTCTGTCGCCGCTGGCATCTCACCATTGGGGACCAGCGCCATGCCGATGGCTTCCGGATCGACCACCGCGTCACTGGCGCGGGCAACGCCGAAACCGCGAAAACCTTCGAAGGCGCGGCTGCGGCCGTAGACGGGCAGCGCCGCCAGATCGACCGGTATCTTCAGATCGGTGCCGGCAACCGGCCACAGCACCGAGCGCCCGGACCAGGTGTCGCGCCGTTCGAGCAGGCCGGCGATCTCGCCGGAGGCATCGAGGCCGAAGGTCGCCGCCACATCCTTGAAGCGGCGGCCGATCACGTCGGCGGCCGGCTTGCCGACGATGTCGGCGAATTCGGGCGACAGCGTGCTGAACTTGCCTTCGGCATCGGTACGCCAGACGAAGCGCAGCGGCGGCGCCGAACGGTCAATCGGCCGAGCGGAACGCTCTACCGGGGTGGTGGCCTGAGGGGCGTCCTGTTTCGCGCTTTCCGGCGCAACATCCGACGCAGCCGCAGTTTCAACAGGTTCGGATTGGTCCGGCTGCTTCGCGTCGTCCTCGCCGGTATTGAAATACCAATGATCATGCTGCGCCGGGCTGGCCACCGGGTCACTTGCCGCCGCTTGCGGTCCGGTCGATTCGGCGGGTTCCGACGATGCCGGGATCAGTTCGGCGACTTCAGGGACAGGCTCTGTTGTCACCTCCGCCGTCGCGGCCGTCGGCTCGTTGTTCTGAGCTGCTTCCGGCTGGCCAACGACATCGTCCGCCACCTCACCGGTGATGGCTTCCGCCTCGCTGATGGGCTCGGCAGGGCTTTCGTCATCAAGCTGGTCTTCGTCGATCACCACCAGAAGGTGCCGCGTATCGGTCAGCTTGGCGAAGCCGGCTGGATAGGAGGCGGCGCCGCCTGGAACCAGGCGCTTGACGATGCGGTCGTTCTCAGCGGTCACGTCCGCGACAAGCGCGGCCAGCGTCTGCGGCAGGATCCCGAGTGCCGAAAACCCATCCGAAGCGGCCTCGACGGCGCCCGAAGCATCGACAAAAGCGATAAAGTGTCCGTGTTCGGTAAAGCCGCTGATGGCGCGCGCGGCAGTCTCGGCCGCGCTGCGTGAGCCGGTCTGCGCCGCCGGCACCACCAGCATGATCGCGCTTTCGCCATCCGGCATCGTCACCGCACTGGCCAGGAACCCGACGGCGTTGCTGGTCATGCCGGTCGCCAGCCGGACCGTGATCGAACGATCGTGGCCGATCTCCGGAAAACCGCTGGTCGCCATGATCTGGCGCCGGGCAATCAGCGGCAGGCGCGCCGAGGCGCCGATGATGGCTTCGATGTCGGGATAGCCGAACACCGCAGCGCCCGGTCCATTGGCCCAGATCACCTGTTCGAGGTCGGCCGACAATATGGCGATCGCGTCGCCGGCGGCAAAGCGCTGGCGCACCGCGTCGAGCACCGCGACGTCGAGGAAGGAGTAGTTTTCGGACGGCATGTGCTTGGCGGACCCTTACAGAGCGGGCAATTTGCAGTTAACGCTTTATTAATAAAAGCCGGCGGCGGGAAGGTCCACAAGCCATAACGTGCAGCGACCGGAATCTGGACGTTTGGTTAACGCCCTGAAGAATTTTATGGTGCACTGCAACAAAGATATTGCAATGCACAAAAAAACCTATATATTGCCATCATACATGAACGAGACGGCTTTCTGTCAAAGCCGCCGGAAAAGGATGGAAAAATGTCCAGGACCAAAACTGACACGATCGAAAACGTTGAATTCCCGAGCTTTGACGCTTCCAAGGCCACCGACCAGATGCGCGCTTTCGCCGAAAAGGGCGTCGAGCAGTCGAAGGAAGCCTACGCCAAGCTGAAGACCGGCGCCGAGGAGACCCAGAAGGCTCTGGAGTCGACCTTCGAAACCGCCAAGACCGTTTCCAGCGACCTGTCGCTCAAGACCATCGCTGCTTTCCGCGCCAACGCCGAAGCCGGCTTCTCGCATCTCGAAGCCCTGATCGGCGCCAAGTCGCTGTCGGAAGTCGTCGAGCTGCAGACCGCGTTCCTGCGCAAGCGCGTCGAGGCCACCGTCGAGCAGGCCAAGGACTTGCAGGCTGTTGCCTCCAAGGCGGCCGAAGACGTGTCCAAGCCGATCAAGACCGCCTTCGAGAAGGCGCTGAAGGAAATCAAGGCCGCCTAATAATTGCGCATGGTCTGACGATGCAACAAAAGGTCGCATTTCGTCAGACAAATAGATGTGCAATTAATTTGGTCAAGTGAATACCCGGCGAGTGGAACCTCCTCCCTCTGCTCCCCGGGGTGACCAGCCAGCACCTCCTCCCGCTGGCTCGTAACAGGAAAAGGCCGGCACCTCCTCCCGCCGGCCTTTTTCTTTGTCCGGCGAAATGAACGCCGGTGGGGAAGCGACCTTTTGCCTTGCCAAAAGCCTTGAATTAAACTCCGATAGCCCGTATGGACGCATCGCCGAACGACAGAGCGGATCCCGGAGAATGAAGTTTTTAACCTCGATCTCGCTCAGGCAAACGTGCCGTTGTAGCTCAGATGGTTAGAGCGCCGGATTGTGGATCCGGAGGTCGCTGGTTCGATCCCAGCCAACGGTACCATCGGTCTTCTCGCTAAGTAATTGAATTTATTATAGAATTTTCCGCCGCCGATGATCGGCCTTGCGACAGTTTTCCATTTTGTGTTACCTATTGTGTTACCTATTGTGATACAAATGGTGGTCTTGGAGACGTGGGAAGGCGGCGCGAAGAGCATGATCCTGACCGCTTCCTGCAACTGAGGGGCGATCATTTCCATTACTACCGGCGGGTGCCCAGAGAGGTCGGGGACCTGGATGAGCGTGGCGTGTTCGTGCGTCGCGCCCTCGACACTACTGACCGCATAAAGGCGCGCACCGCCCGAGATCTCCACGAGGCTGCTGACAATGCTTTGTGGGCTTCGTTGATGCTGGGTGAAAATCCACAGGCGGCGCGTGTCCGATACCGCCAAGCCATCAAGCGAGCCGAGTCGCTGGGATTCGTCTATCGGCCACTCGCCGAGATCCTGGTCGCCGAGCCGCTCGATACGATCCTGCAGCGGGTCGAGAGCACAATAGGGGAGCCTGCCAAATCACCCTTTGTCGACGCCGTCGGCGGCGCGGTCGCCCGCCCTGACGATAAGATATCGGAAGCGCTGAAGCTGTATTTCAACGAGATTGCTCGCGACGAAATCCGCACCAAAAGCCCTGACCAAAAGAAGCGCTGGAAGGCAAAGCGCGAAATGAGCGTCGATGTCTTCATTGGTCTGATCGCCGATAAGCCGATGAGCGAGATCTCGCGCGACGACGCGCGAGCGGTGCACAAATATTGGCTAGACCGAGTTGCACCCGAAAAAGGGCGAGCGGACCGTTCGGCATCGACAGGCAACCGAAACATGGGCAACCTTCGAACCCTCTACGCCGGCTACTTTCGCCATCTCGGTTTCCCCGAACAGAAAAACCCATTCGCCGATCTGTCATTCACGGATAGGTCGAAGCGCAGTCGGCCGCCGTTCCCGACCGACTGGATTCGGGACAAGATATTTGCGCCTGGCGCGCTTGCAGCACTCAATGAGGAGGCGCGGGGAATCGTGCTTGCCTTCGCTGAGACGGGAGCCCGACCGAGTGAACTCGCGAACCTGCATGCCGGTGTCATCCATGTTGATCATGAGGTGCCGCACATTTCAGTCGAGCCGCGCGACGATCCCGACGATCCACGAGAGATCAAGACCGCGTCGTCGGTGCGCAAGGTGCCGTTGGTCGGCGTGGCGCTTGAGGTGTTCAAGAAGCATCCCAGAGGCTTCCCGCGGTACAAGGATCGCGAGGCGTCGCTGTCAGCCCTGCTCAACAAGCACTTCAAGAGCCACAACTTGTTCCCGACCGATAATCACACCGTCTATTCCCTGCGCCATTCATTCGAAGACCGCATGAAGAACGGTAGGCTGGACGAGGAGCTTCGGCGCATGCTGATGGGCCACACGATCGACCGTCCGAAATACGGCGAGGGCGGCGACATGAAGATGTGGCAAGAGGAACTTATGAAGATCGTTCTGCCGTTCGATCCAGCGATCGTTTGACACGCTGGCGCACTGCGGCGAGGCGTTCCTCCTTCGCTCGATGATCCTGCAGGGCGCGCTCCAAAAGCTCGTATAGCGGGAGCCATGCCTCTCCATCGTCGCCTCTCGCCACGATAATCTCGGCGACGCGGTCGAGCGCTCGCTCAATCCGCTGCGCAGTCATTGGTCGAAGCGTGGGCGAATATCGCCTCACGGCTTCGCCTGTCTGCAGGGCCAAGAATGTAGCATGCCCTATGCGTAGGCGGACTTCCCTGGTGCAGGGAAGGCCTGCGTTCGGCTCGGGCTTTAATCGGCGGCTGCGGCGGGCAAATGGGAAAGGCTCTCTGCCCGGCGGGGGTTAGTAGCGGGAGACCGCTACATCGCAAGACCCACTATTGAGCAGGCATTCTTTTGCTATCGTCGGCACCGCAGCTAATCGAGATCGCCCAAGAGGTGAAAGAACTGACTCGTGGCAATGATGGATGGGGACGATAGGTAAATAAAATCAAATGGTTATAGAGGTTCATGTGCAAAAAATGCACACGAAAGTTCTGCTTCTCTTCTATTTTCGTTCCCACGACGAAGCCGCCGACAGCCCTATTTGGACGCTCTTTTTGCCGACGATATTGACCGTTCCATTGCGGACGTTCGCTGCGATATCCGTGCCCTTTGTTGTTCGATACGGCGTCCAAGTTGCCTGGGGTTCCTGGAAGCTTTTCGAACTTGCTGTCTTGCGCCTCCAGTCGAAATGCGCGCTTCTGAAGGAGGTTAGGGTCCCTGGATCGCTGTGATGCAACCTTGATTCAACCACTGTGGGGTTCGAGTCGGTATTGCGCTACCGTCTTTCCCCCCGCGCATCGAACTGCCAGTTTAAGCTTCGCTTACGGCTGAGCGAAGAGAGCCTCCACTCACCGCGCCCGCTGAGGGCTCAATCCTCTGCAATCGGCTCATCCCTTGACCCACGACCGACGCGCCATTCGTGAGAAAGATTATGTCCGACTGCTGGCCGCCATGGCTCATGTCGCTCTCCTCCGTCACGCCTCTCTATCTCCCGATGTCCACGAGATCCCCTGGCGCCACACCATGTGTCGGCGCTCACGTTTGCGCCCGATGATCCATGCTGGGAGGTTGTTTGCCGAGTCGATCAACCTAACTGCGGCAGGTTCCTGAACAACTCCAGCGCTTCTGGATTGGCGAGCGCTTCCTTGTTCTTGATGGCGCGGCCGTGCACGACGTCGCGCACCGCGAGTTCGGTGATCTTGCCCGATTTGGTGCGTGGAATGTCTGACACGGCGACGATCTTTGCCGGCACGTGGCGGGGGCTCGCCCCGGTGCGTATTTTCGACCGGATGCGCTTTTCCAGATCCTCGTCGAGCGTCACGCCGGCGGCCAGCCGCACGAACAGCACGACACGGACGTCATTGTCGAAATCCTGGCCGATGCACAGCGCTTCCAGAATCTCGGGCATCTGTTCGACCTGGTTGTAGATCTCCGCCGTACCGATGCGCACGCCGCCCGGATTGAGCGTCGCGTCGGAGCGGCCATGAATGATCAGGCCGCCATGGGCGGTCCATTCGGCGAAGTCGCCATGGCACCAGACATTGTCGAAGCGCTCGAAATAGGCCGCCTTGTATTTCTTGCCCTCGGGATCGTTCCAGAAGCCGATCGGCATCGCCGGAAACGCCTTTGCGCAGACCAGCTCGCCCTTCTCTCGCTTGACCGGCTTGCCGTCATCGTCCCAGACATCGACGGCAAGGCCAAGGCCCGGTCCCTGAATTTCGCCGGTCCACACCGGTTCAATCGGCACGCCGAGCACGAAACAGGAGACGATGTCGGTGCCGCCGGAGACCGAGGCCAGGTGCACATCCTGCTTGATGCCGTCATAGACGAAGCGGAAATCCTCGGGCGACAGTGGCGAGCCTGTGGAGGAAATCGCCCGCACACTCGAAAGATCATGCGTGCGGATCGGCTTGAGACCAGCTTTGCGCACGGAATCGATGAATTTGGCCGAAGTACCGAAGAACGTCATCTTCTCGGCATCGGCGAAACTGAACAGCACATTGCCGTCGGGGTAGAAGGGCGAGCCGTCATAGAGCAGCAGTGTCGCACCTGAAGCCAGGCCCGAGACCAGCCAGTTCCACATCATCCAGCCGCACGTGGTGAAGTAGAAGAAGCGGTCGCTATCGAGCAATCCAGCATGCAGCCGGTGTTCCTTGATATGCTGGATCAGCGTTCCACCGGCCGAATGGACGATGCATTTGGGAATGCCGGTCGTGCCTGACGAGAACAGAATGTAGAGCGGGTGCGCGAACGGCAATCGTTCGAAGGTCACGGGTTTTGCAGCGAAGGGCGCCAGCGCGTCTTCGAGCGCCGCAGCCTTGTCGACGGTTTCGGCTACGTCGGCAGAGGTGCCGAGATAGTCCACGATCAGGATCTTGCGGACGGTGGCAAGTTTCGTCGCGACCGCGGCGATCTTGTCGGCGACTTCGATGGCCTTGCCATTGTACCAGTAGCCGTCCGGCGCAATGAAGACGACCGGTTCGATCTGGCCAAAGCGGTCGAGAACGCCCTGCTCGCCAAAATCGGGAGAGCATGACGACCAGACGGCGCCGATCGAAGCGGTCGCCAGCATGGCGGCGATGGCTTCCGGCATGTTGGGTATCATGGCGGCGATGCGGTCGCCCTTTTTGACGCCGAGCGACAGGAAAAGCTGCTGCAGGCGCGACGTCAGCGCATGCAGTTCGTTCCAGGACAGCCGACGCTCGACCTTGTCTTCGCCATGAAAGACGATTGCGTCGCCCGAGCCGGTCTTCTTCAGCAGGTTCTCGGCGAAATTCAGGGTGGCGTCGGGAAAGAATGAGGCGCCGGGCATCTTGTCGCCATCGACGAGTACGCGCTCGCCCTTGTCGCCAACGATGCCGCAGAAGTCCCAGACGAGGCTCCAGAAGCTCTCGCGATCCTCGACCGACCAGCGGTGAAGTTCGGCATAGGAGGCGAAGGATGCGTCCGCCTGCGCCGCAGCGGCTTTCAGAAAAGCCGTCATCGGCGCGGCGTCGATCCGGTCCCGCGTCGCGGTCCACAAGGGTGTGTCTGCGGCCATAATTGTTCCTCCCAAAACTGTCGCGATCAGGGCAGCTGGTTCATGTCGACTGCGCGCGAGATCTCATAGTCGGTGCTCCTGCTGGCGGGCCCGCGTCGGACTTGAGACGAGAGAAGAGGGCCCAGCCAGGCCGACGCTCCTTGTTTTGCTACTGGAGGCTTCGATTCAGATGAACAAGGTCGGGACCTCGCGCTTGAAGATGCGGTCTGCCGGCTCGGTTCCCAAATACTCCCTGGCAGCCTTGTGTCCAGAAAACACCGCCGCTTGAATGATCCCCGGCGCGACCGCGTCGCCGATTGTTGTGTGCGGAACACCGGCCTCGCAAAGCCAGGAGGACAGATCGTCTTGTGGAAGTCTTGACGTAACACTCAGCAAGGCCGCTGCGGGGATAGCCGGCAACGGTTCGTAAGTGTCCGACCGATTGATATGCAGCGCACCGTCCTTCCACTCCACGGCCGTCGTGTTCGGATACATCTTGACGCCGGCCGCCATCAGGGCGCTGAGGACACGAGGCTGTTCCAGCGTGTAGCCCATCCAGCCCGCAATCGCGGGCTGAGGACAGACGAGGTGAACCTCGTGGCCTTTCGCCGCGAGATGTTCTGCAAGGACATTAGCCATGTAGTAGTGATCGTCGTCATAGATCACGATCGGACCGGACAGGCTCTCGCCGTCCAGGATGCTGTCGGGCGTGAAAGCGCAACCGGAGAAACCTACGATCGGCGTGTACCGGGTGCGGCCAAGTCCGTCATCCCTCCAGCGCGATCCAGTGGCCACGAATATGTGGTCGGCGCCAAACTCGCAGGCAATCTCGGGTGTGATTTCGCTGCCTAGGAAAAGCTCGACATTCGGCATCTGCTGCATCTGGTAGAGACGGTAGTCGCGGACCCGGTTCCAGGCTGACAAGCCCTTCAGCCTGCTTTCCTTGGTGACGCGTCCACCCATCACTTCCGACTTTTCGGCGATTGTCACCTGGTGGCCTGCCCGCGCCAGGGTGAGGGCGCAGTCCAGCCCGGCAGGACCGCCGCCGACGACAAGGAGGTTCTTGTTGGTCTGAGCTTTGGGAACGCGTTCAGGATGCCAGCCGCGCCGCCATTCTTCACTCATCGTCGGGTTTTGTGTGCAGCGCAGCGGGATCGAGTACGCGTCGGAGGCCACGCAGATGTTGCAGCCTATGCACTCCCTGATCTCGTCCACCCGTCCTTCGCGGATTTTTTGGGGCAGGAACGGATCGGCGATAGACGGCCGCGCGCCACCGATCAGATCGAGGACGCCACGGCGGATCTGGCTCACCATTGCGTCGGGGGATGTGAAGCGGCCGACCCCGACGACCGGCTTTGTCGTCACTGTTTTCACGAAGCTTGTAAATTCTTCCTGCGCGCCCTCGGGGTCAAAGCGGGAGGTTCCGGAGTCGCGGCTCCAACCCGAGACATTGACGTCCCAAAGATCCGGGATTTCCGCCAGGAGCTCGACCACGTCGCGCCCTTCGCCGCTACTCGATATAGCTTTGGGCCCGGTGAGTTCATGCACCGCAAATCGAATGGCTACGGCTACATCGTCGCTGGCCTCTTCCTTGGCCTCCTCCAGGACCTCGCGTAGCAGCCGAACCCGGTTGGCGAAGCTGCCGCCATATTCATCCGTTCGGTGATTATAGGCCGGGGTCAGGAAGTGCCACAGGATCGACGCGTCGTGAGCGGCGTAGACATAGACGATGTCGTAGTTCGCCTGTTTCGCCCGTCGAACCGCGGCGCGATAGTTCTCGCGTAGCAACTTGATGTCGCTTTTGTCCATGGCTTTGCTTTGGACCGGGACCTCAGGCTTGAGAACGGGGAGACTGGATGGGCCGAGAACCGGATAGCCATTTGCCAGGCCCCGCGAACGCATGCCGCTGTGGCCGATCTCGATGGCCGAAAGCGCGCCATGCTCGCGGATCTTCTCGGTCAGCCGTGCATGGCTCCTGACGTCGACCTCATCCCAAAATTTCTCGATCGGCAGGTTGGAGATATCGGATGACGGATCGATCTCGGAAAGCTGCATACAGACGGTGCCCCAACCGCCTTCCGCCTTCATCGCCCTCATGCCGATGGAGCCGTTGGGCATGAGGGGAGAGTGGCCCGTCGCGTGCGGCACAGCGAAGAATCGATTTGGCGCCACCTTCGGCCCGATCTTGACGGGTTCAAACAGAACCGCATAGCGAGCGTCGATCGGGGTGGCGTGTATCGTCATTGTAGTGCCTTCTTGACGATGCCTCGATCGACCCAATCGTCGAATATTCCAAGCACCGTTTCAGCAAACAGCGCGTCGTTTATGTGCGCGTCGATCTCGGTCAATTCCACCGGATGCCGTATCGCTGAGCGCATTTCATCGAGGAACGCTGCTAGTCCTGCCGGGTCATGGGCAGGTTGCCCCTCCCGGTCCCATTCCTCGATACCTTGAATAGGCAGGATCACATGCACGGGAGCCAAGGCTTTGGCCAACCGATGGCCGATCTCGCGGGCGGTCTCGCGCCGCTCTTGCGCGTTCAACGCGGCGGAGGAGATCAAACGATTGTGCGCGTGGCAGGGTCTGCCGGCGAAGCGGGCGGGGATATCTTGCCAACTGGGAAAGTCTATCAAGTCGACGCAGCCCGGAGCGACGAGTTGTGGGACCTTGTTCTGTCCGGCTGACACAAGTCGGTCCTTGCCACCGTTGACGATAGAGCCAACCAGAAGGTTCCCGAGCTCGGGAAGCGCGAAATCCATGACGGCGCAGAAATATCCTTGCGCGGCCAGATTTTCAAAAGCCATTCCGCCCATGCCAGTCGCATGAAACACCGCAAGTTCGAACCCTCGCTCTTCCAAGGGGCCCTTGAGTAGTCTCATGTAGGAAAGGCACGAGCTGCCAAGGCTCATCATGCCAATGATGGGACGATCCCGCTTCGGCGTTTCGACCGCTTGCGCGGACCCCAAAACCGCGCCCGCAGCCTGGCTTAAAGACGACTTGCATATGGAGTTCAATCCGAAGAGGCCTCCCGCCCACAGGATCATCTGGATGTCGGGCGCTAGTCTGTCCGCGGGGACGAGGGGGGAATACGCGACTGTAGAAATCACATATTTCGGCACGCCGAGTGGCAAGGCACGAGCGCAGTCGAGAGCCAGGTCCGTGCCCATGGTGCCGCCCATGGCAATCATGCCGTCGATCTTGCCTTCCGCGTGCAGCCTCGCTGTCAGGATTGACGCGCCGCGCGCCATGATCTGCATCGCGGTGTTCTCGTCGCCGGACGCGATCGCCGTCTGGATCGACGACCCGCCAGCCTCGGCGACATCGTGCTTGCTGATGTCGGTCGGCCGCATGGGACCACCGAGAACGCTTACGTCCATCGTGAGCGCTCGGCCGCCCTGTGCGACAATCCTGTCAGCGAGATAGATCAGTTCGTCCGACTTCGTATCGAATGTACCGATAACAAGGATCGTCTTCGTTTCTTTCGTTGTCATGGTTCCCACTCATTTTTTGTTTTTTGGTTAGTCGGTCTCAGCTACGCATCCGCTCTCCCTGCGGGTCGTAGAAGGGCTGAAGCTGGACCTGGATCGGATAGCGTTTGCCGGCGATCTGGACCTCGAAATCACCCTCTTCGAGCCATGCCTTCGAGACGCCATCCTCACGATGCAGGCTTGCAAGCCCCAGCATTTTGCCAACGCGGTAGCCCCATCCTCCGGAGGTGACGTGGCCCACAAGGTCATCGCCTTTCCAGATCGGTTCATTGTGCGCGAGATAAGGACCTGTTCTTCCGAGGCCGTTGACGGAGACCGATACCGTCCTGAAGCGCGTGGCTGCACCGCCTGCCTTCTGCCTTGCGAGAGGGTCTTTGCCGATGAACTCGCTCTTGTTGAGATCAACAGCAAATCCTAGGCCGGTTTCGTAAGGTGTGTCCTCCTCGGTGATGTCATGCCCGAAGTGCCTGAAAGCCTTTTCAAGGCGGCAACTTCCCATGGCAAACATTCCCATATGCCGCAGGCCGAGTGGCGTTCCGACCGCCAGGATGTTCTCGTAGACACCGTGCGTGAACTCCGTCGAAATCAGCAGCTCGTAGCCAAGTTCGCCTACGAACGATCTTCTGATGGCCCAGACCCGTGCATGGGCAAGGTCGATTTCCCGCGCGGCACCGAACGGAAATTTCTCGTTGTTGAGGTCGTCTGTCGTCAGGGCGGAAAGTATCTCGCGAGACTTCGGCCCATGGATCGTCAGCAGCGCGTAGGACGACGTGGCGTCGAAGATTTCGAACCGCCACTCCGGGTCCGCATGCATTTCAAGCCAGGCGCGGTCGCGAACCTGGCTGGGGTGCCCCGTAACCACGAGGAATTTCTGTGGGCCGATCCGCGTGACCGTCACGTCGGCCTCGATGCCGCCGCGTTGATTGAGGAATTGGGTGTAGACGGAGGTTCCGACCGCCACGTCCATCTGGGCACCGCAGACCCTGTTCAACATTTCGACGGCATCCGGTCCCTGCACCAGGAGTTTGGCGTACATGGACTGGTCAAGGAGCACCGCCGCATCCCGGGCGGCGGCACATTCGTCGGCCACCAGGGAAGACCAGTATTGCTCGCCGACCGAAGGTTTGTCCTGCCATCCCAAGCCGGACGGGTCGTAGTACATTGGAATTTCCCAGCCGATGCGCTCGGCGAAAACAGCGTTTTGCGATTTCAGCCTGTCGTGCAGTGGTACCCGACGTACCCCGCGTGCCGTTTCGATCTGGCGGCCCGCCCAGTGGATGCCGTAATGGAATCCGACGGACTCACCGACCCTGTCGGCATTGTATGTCGAGTTGGATTGAAAGGGATGGGCGCGAGAAGCCAGCATGGAGTTCATGCTGCGGCTCGGATATCCGTCGATCAGCCACTCCGCCATCGTTAAGCCGACGCCGCCGGAGTTCAGGATGCCGTTGGAATTCATGCCGGCGGCAATGAACAGGCCTGGCATTTCCGGCGCGGGGCCGAGGTAGGGCCGACCGTCCGGTGTGAAACTCTCGGGGCCGTTGAAAAACGTCTTGATCCCCATCTCGGCAAGCGCTGGCATGCGGGCGAAGATCGTCTCAAGCATCGGTTCGGTATGTTCCATGTCGAATGGAAGTTCGTCGAACTCGAAACCGTCTGGAATGCCCTCTTTGCCCCAAGCCTTGCCCAAGGCTTCGAAACCACCGATCAACAGCTTGCCCGCGTCCTCCTTCCAGTAGGTCCGTTCTTCGCCGACGACAAGGCAGGGCAGGGTGCGCGGGAGACCGGCAATCGCTTCGGTGACGATGTAGAAATGCTCCGCTGCATGAAGGGGCACAGTCACCCCATGTGCCTTGGCAAAGCGGCTTGTCCACATCCCGCCGGCGAGAATGACTTTTTCGGTGGCGATCACACCCTGATCGGTTTCGACACCAATCACCCGGCCGTTCTTCGTCAGAATTCTTGTGGCCGAAGTGTTCTCAAAAATCAGCGCCCCGTTGTTGCGAGCGCCGCGGGCCATCGCCTGGGTGACGTCCAGGGGATTGACCTGACCGTTGGAGGGAACGAAGAAGCCGCCTTGGACGCCCCCATAGTCCACCAGGGGCCAGATTTCTTTCAGCTCCGGGATCGAGAGTATGTGGCTTTCGATTTCCATTCGTCCGGCATGGTCATGGTTGCGCAGCAACTGGTCCATCCGGATATCCGACAATGCGAGATGCAGCGTGCCGTTCTGCTTGTAGCCCGTTGCCTGTCCCGTCTCACTTTCGAGTTCCATAAAGAGCCGTGCGGTGTATTTCGAGAGCGCTGTCTGCGAGCCAGACTCACGCAGTTGCCCGACGATTCCTGCCGCGTGCCATGTCGTCCCACTTGCAAGCTGTTTACGCTCCAAGAGCACCGCACCCGCCATTCCGCGTTTCGCAAGATGGTAGAGGGACGATATGCCGATGATGCCGCCGCCGATGACGACTGCAGGAGCCCGTTCTGGGAGTGACCTTGGGGATCTGTTTTCGGTCATCAGAGTTGAATCCACGCTGTCTTGAGATTGAGGAATTTATCGAGGGCATGCGGCGACTTGTCGTGACCGTTGCCAGACTGTCCGACGCCACCGAGCGGCACGGTGATGTCCGGCCCTCCATATGTGTTGACGTGGACGACGCCGGCCCTGATCGCCCTTACCATGCGATGGGCGCGCGAGAGGTTGGACGTCCAGACGCCGGATGCCAGCCCGTAAATCGTCGAGTTTGCGATCCGAACCGCGGCGGCCTCGTCGTCAAAGGGCGTGATCGCAAGCACCGGGCCGAACACTTCTTCCTGGGCAAGGGCGGCGTCTGGAGCGACTTGGTCAAACACCGTCGGCGCCATGAAGAATCCCCCTGTTTCCTCGCGGATTCGGGTACCGCCGGTAAGCAGCGAGGCGCCATCGGCTGTGGCCCGGGCCACAAATTCCAGGTTCTTGAAAAGTTGGTCGGCGCTTGCAATCGCGCCAGCCTCGGTTCTGACATCAAGGGGATCGCCCAACCGCATCTGTGAAGCAAATTCGGCCACTTTTTGCGCAAAATCAGCGTGAATCGAGCGCTCTACCAAGAGCCGGGAGCCGGCTACGCAAACCTGACCGGAGTTGCGGAATATGCCATAGGCCGCGACCTTGGCTGCCTGATCGAGATCCGGTGCGTCCGCGAACACTACGTTCGGCGACTTACCTCCGAGTTCGAGATAGACGCGCTTGAGATTAGATCGGGCGGAATATTCGAGAAGCCTCCGCCCTACGGGACCGGAGCCCGTGAAAGCCAGCACATCGACGTCATTGTGGAGTCCGAGTGCGGCACCGACGACGGAACCCTGCCCGGTGACCACATTGAAGACGCCGGCCGGCAGGCCAGCCTCCGAACAGATCTCCGCCAAACGCAGCAAGGTAAGTGATGCGACCTCCGCCGGTTTTACGACAACCGAATTTCCGGCCGCCAGCGCGGGAGCGATTTTCCATGCTCCGATCATCATCGGGAAGTTCCACGGAACAATCACGCCAACAACGCCGACGGGGTCATGATGAATCAGGCCGAGAACCGAAGCGGCCGTCGGTGCGATCTCGCCGTAGACCTTGTCGATCAACTCGCCGTAGTAGCGGAACGTGTTGGCCGCGCTTCCAGGCTCCGCCTTTATCGCCATCGAGATTTCGGTGCCGTTGTCGCGGACTCCGAGCACGGCCAGTTCCAGCGCATTCTTTTCGATGAGTTCGGCGATGCGGTGCATCACCTTCTTGCGTTCGGCCGGCGCAGCCCTCGACCATAATCCACGGTCGAAACTCGCCCTGGCACTCGCCACCGCCAGGTCGATATCGCCTTCTTCGGCTTCAGCGAGGCGCGTAAGGATTGACCCATCAAGCGGCGATATCACCTCGCGCGTCCCGCCTTTCAGGGCCTTGCGCGCTTTTCCGTCGATGAAAAGCCCTTGCTCCGGAACTGAAAGCCCCCGAAGCTGGTCGATCTGGATTTGATCCATTGGTTGTCCTTACGGTCGGTTCCGAGTCGTTCTCAGTCACGCTAAATCGGAATGGTGTCGCGGGCTGCCTTCAGCGGTCAGATAGACCGAGCCAGCGGGACGAGCGTTTTGAGGCAAATTCATTCGGATTTCCCATTATGGCTTGACCGTCGTTTCGCGGTTCATTATTGTCACCATCAGTTTAAAAAGCTTGCATTAGGTTTGAAGTTCTGTCAAGTAGCACTCATCGAGGAGAGGAAATCGTGCCGAAATCCGGACCTGGGGAAACAGTTCCAATGATGAAAAGCGTCGATAGGGCGCTTTATCTACTTTCATATTTTACCGTGCAGGAACCGGAATGGGGCCTGAGCGACCTCGCCCGAAAGTCCAAAGTCGACAAAGCAACGACTCTTCGGATCCTTGTTGCGCTTATTCGCAACGGCTTTGTGGAACAGCATGCGGAAACCAAGAAATACCGCCTGGGGATTGCCGTACTCAGGCTGGCTCGGGTTAGAGAAGCTAGTTTCCCGCTCCTGTCATTCATCAATCCCGTGCTCGACAGGCTTGCCGAGGAGATGGAAGAAACCGCGCACGCCACACTGGCGGCCGAGACCGCAATGATCACGGTTGCGGTGACGGAGCCGAAGAGGTCGACCCGTGTCTGGGTGAACCCCTCGCAATTGCTGCCTTTTCACGCGACCGCATCTGGTCTGGCGTTTCTGGCGTTCGCCGCGCCTGAGGTCCGCGACGGGGTTTTTGCCGAGGGAGAATTGGTCAGGTACACGAAAAATACCGTGGTCGACGAAGAGGAATTGCGGGCGCAATTGGACCAAATCAGGAATCGCGGCTTCGCCTTTGCGCCTGGGTCTTTTGAAGTGGAATCGAGCGGTGTGGCCGCGCCGATCTTTTCCAGCAGTGGCGACGCTTTTGGATCGGTGGCGATCGCCGGTGTCGCATCTCGAATGACGAAGGACAGGCAGTTGAAAGCCGCACGGCTCGTAGTCGGGGCTTCGGTGGAAATATCTCGCGCAATCGGCGCTGAACCTCATCCGAGCATCCTGCGTGCAACGAAGGATCTTCTTGATGCCTGAACGCCGTAGTGCGCTTGTCCTCGATTTCGGCGGTGTGATCTCGAAAACGGTCTTTGAAACCCAGCGCCTGAACGAGGCCGCCTTGGGACTGCCTGCAGGCACCCTTGACTGGATGGGCCCCTTCGACACCGATGGCGACGCGTTGTGGCAACAGATGCAGTCCGGGGCAATCACCGAACGGGACTACTGGTACACGCGGGCACGCGAGACCGGCAAGCTCCTCGGCGAGACCTGGGATGAACTCCCCGTGTTCCTCCAGCGCATCCGGGGTGATGATCCGCAGCTGATGATCAGACCAGAGGCGTTGCGCGCGATTGAGGTTGCCAAGGACGCGGGTAAGAAGCTTGCCATCCTGTCGAATGAGCTCGATCTGTTCTATGGCGCGGGATTTCGGTCCAAGCTTCCATTCCTTCAGATGTTCGACCTGATCGTCGACGCGACGTACACAAAAATCCTGAAACCCGACCCGCGCGCTTACGGGTTCGTCTTCGACGGGCTTGGCCTTGCCCCTTCGGATTGCGTGTTCGTGGACGACCAGGCCAAGAACGTCAAAGGAGCGTCGGACGTCGGGATGCACATCGTGCACTTCGATGTTACCCGGCCAGGCGAAAGCTATGCCCAGGCAATCAAGATGCTGGGAATTTGAGAGGAACAGAGGGTGCGAGAGACGAATTTCCTTGTTGAGAACAACGCCCGCCACATGTGGCATCCCATGGCGCATCCCGCCGAGATGCAAGCGAACCCGCCGCACATCATCAATGCGGCCGAGGGGGTTGAGGTCACCGATATCCACGGCAGGAAGCTGCTCGATGCCGTCGGCGGCCTTTGGAATGTCAACCTCGGCTATTCTTGCGAGCCGGTGAAAAAGGCGATCCGCGATCAACTGGACCAGCTTCCCTATTATTCCGCGTTCCGCGGCACATCGCCGTCGCCGGCGATCGAGCTCTCATACGAGCTGGCGGAATGGTTCAAGGAAGACGGCCTCGTGCGTGCGTTCTTCACGTCGGGCGGTTCGGATTCGGTCGAGACCGCTTTGCGTCTGGCGCGTCAGTATCACAAGATCAATGGCCAACCCGAGCGCACCAAGTTTGTTGCCCTCAAGAAGGGCTACCATGGCACGCATTTCGGTGGCGCATCGGTCAATGGCAATGCCAACTTCCGCCGCAACTACGAGCCGTTGCTACCTGGGGTTTTTCATCTCGCCGCACCTTATGCCTACCGCAATCCCTTCGGCACCTCTGATCCGGCGGAGATTGCCCAGGCGATCGCTCGCCAGTTCGAGGATGAGATCGCCTTCCAGGGGGCCGATACGATCGCTGCCATGATCATGGAACCGGTGCTGGGGTCGGGTGGCGTTATCGTGCCGCATGAAACCTTCATGCCATTGATGCGTGCCATTTGCGACAAGCACGGCATTTTGCTGATCGCCGACGAGGTGATCACAGCGTTTGGACGCACGGGCGCCTGGACCGGCTCGCGTGGCTGGGGTGTCAAACCGGACTTCATGTGCACGGCCAAGGCAATCAGCAACGGATACTTTCCGTTCGGCGCGGTGATGATCTGCCAAAAGGTGGCAACGGTATTTGAGGCCTCCAAGGGCGCCATTGGCTCGATCGGCCACGGCTACACCTATTCAGGTCACCCAGTTGGAGCCGCCGCAGCGCTCGCGACGCTCGCCGAAACAAAACGTCTCAACGTCGCCGCGAATGCAAAGGCCCGGGGAGCGGAGTTGCTTGTGGGCCTTGAAGGCCTCAAGGAGAAGCATGAGCTGGTAGGGGACGTGCGGGGTCTCGGTCTGATGTGCGCGCTTGAACTGGTGTCGGACCGCAAGACGAAATCGGCGGCGGCCAAAGACGTCGTGCAGAAGGTTTTCGACACCGCATACGAAGAAAGCGTAATGGTCCGCACTTCCGGTGCCAACGTCATCATCTCACCCCCGCTCGTCATCACGGCGGCAGATGTGAAGCGGATCGTCGCCGCACTCGATGTGGGCCTCGCGCAAGCCGGGCGATAATTGATTGAGATGGAATATTGCCTGGGCCATGTGGTCCCGGAATAGGGAAACTCACCCCGAAAATAAGGGCACAATCAAGTGAAAATCCTTGTACCCGTGAAGCGAGTTGTGGATGCGAACGTCAAGGTTCGCGTCAAGGCTGACGGTTCGGCTGTAGAACTCGCCAACGTTAAGATGGCGATGAACCCGTTTGACGAGATCGCGGTCGAAGAGGCGCTCCGGCTGAAGGAAGCCGGCAAGGCGGAAGAGATCATCGTCGTCTCTATCGGACCGCAGCAGGCGCAGGAAACCTTGCGCACCGCGCTCGCCATGGGCGCCGACCGCGCCATCCTGGTCAAGACCGATGAGCAGACCGAGCCGCTCGGTGTCGCCAAGGTGCTGAAGGGCGTCGTCGACGCTGAACAGCCTGGCCTCGTCATCCTCGGCAAGCAGGCGATCGACGACGATTCCAACCAGACCGGCCAGATGCTGGCAGCCCTTCTCGGCTGGGCGCAGGGCACTTTCGCCTCCAAGGTTGTCATCGATGGCGACAAGGCCAAGGTGACGCGCGAAGTCGATGGCGGCCTGCAGACGGTGGAGCTGAAAATGCCGGCGATCATCACCGCCGATCTTCGCCTCAATCAGCCGCGCTATGCCTCGCTGCCCAACATCATGAATGCCAAGAAGAAGCCGCTCGACGAAAAGAGCCCGGCCGACTACGGCGCCGACGTCAAGCCGCGCCTGAAGGTCCTCAAGACCGAAGAGCCGAGCGGCCGCAAGGCAGGCGTCAAGGTCAAGAGCGTCGCCGAACTGGTCGACAAGCTCAAGAATGAAGCCGGCGTGTTGTAAGGCTGGGAAGGGATAAAAACATGACCATTCTCCTCATCGCAGAACACGACAACGCAACCCTTTCCGACCAGACCGCCAAGGCGCTGTCGGCGGCGCTGCAGATCGGCTCGGACGTGCATGTGCTGGTGGCCGGCAAGGGCGCCAAGCCGGCTGCCGATGCTGCCGCCAAGCTGAAGGGCGTAAGTAAGGTGCTGCTCGCCGAAGCCGACGAACTGGCCGAGCGCCTCGCCGAACCGACGGCAGCCCTGGTTGTTTCGCTGGCCGGCGCTTACGACACCATCATTGCGCCTGCGACGTCGTCGGGCAAGAACGTCGCCCCGCGCGTCGCCGCCCTGCTCGATGTCGCGCAGGTGTCTGAGATCATCGAAGTGGTTTCGCCCGATACCTTCAAGCGTCCGATCTATGCCGGCAATGCCATCCAGACGGTGCAGTCAACCGACGCCAAGAAAGTGATCACCGTGCGCACCGCATCATATTCGAGCGCCTCCCAAGGCAATGCGGCTGCCGTCGAGCTTGTCTCGCCGGCAGCCGACCCGAGGCTCTCCATTTTCATTGAGAACAAGCTTTCCGACACCGACCGTCCGGAACTGACCTCGGCCAAGATCATCATCTCGGGCGGCCGCGCGCTGGGTTCGGCGGAAAGATTCAAGGAGGTCATCCTGCCGGTCGCCGACAAGCTCGGTGCCGCCGTCGGCGCTTCCCGCGCCGCCGTCGATGCCGGCTATGCGCCGAACGACTGGCAGGTCGGCCAGACCGGCAAGGTCGTGGCGCCTGATCTCTACATCGCTGTCGGCATCTCCGGCGCCATCCAGCACCTTGCCGGCATGAAGGATTCCAAGGTCATCGTCGCCATCAACAAGGACGAGGAGGCGCCGATCTTCCAGGTTGCCGACTACGGTCTCGTCGCCGACCTTTTTGATGTCCTTCCCGAACTGGCCAAAATTTGACACGAGGGGAATGAAAACGTGCCGCAATCCTACACGATTACCCTGTCCTGCGACGACCAACCCGGCATCGTCGCGGCGGTCGCGACGGAACTTTCCGCCCTGGGCGCCAATATCACCGAGAGCAACCAGTTCTGGGACCGCCTTTCCAACCGCTTCTTCATGCGCATCGCCGTCGAATTCAGGCAGCCCACAACCAAGGAACAGGTCGAACACGCCGTGAAGCCCGTGTTGGACCGCTTCGGCATGAAGGCCGATGTCGTCGACGCCGGCCGCAAGCTGAAGATCATCATCATGGTTTCCAGGTTCGACCACGCAATGTTGCATCTGCTCTACCAAATCCGTGTGGGATGGCTGCAGGTCGAGGTTGTAGCTATCGTGTCGAACCACGAGGACAGCCGCCGAACCGCAGAGATAGAGGGTATCCCCTATCACGTCTTCAACATCACCAAGGACAACAAGGCGGAAAAGGAGAAGGTGCTGCTCGATCTCGTCCGGGAGACGGAGGCAGATCTCGTGGTGTTAGCCCGATACATGCAGGTGCTCTCGGACAACCTCTCCACCCGGCTGTTCGGAAAAGTCATCAACATCCATCACTCGTTCCTTCCGTCGTTCAAGGGAGCAAAGCCTTATCATCAGGCCTTCGAACGCGGCGTGAAGCTGATTGGCGCGACAGCCCACTATGTGACGCCTGATCTCGACGAAGGGCCGATCATCGAGCAGGAAACGGAGCGTGTGACGCATACGATGACCGCCGACGATTTCGTCGCCACGGGCCGGGATATAGAAAGCAGGGTGCTGGCCAGGGCGGTGAAGATGCACCTGGAGCGTCGGGTCATGCTCAATGGCCACAAGACAATCGTTTTCGCGTGACCAGGGCCAGATGAGAGAACCAGTCATCATCTCTGGAGCAATCGTGGCGGCTTCAATACTCGAACGAGTAAAACTCGAAACTGAGGCCTTGAAGAGTTCCGGCATCAATCCTGGTCTTGCCGTGGTTATCGTCGGAAGTGATCCAGCCAGCCAGGTTTACGTCTCCTCGAAGGGGCGGAAGGCCGAAGAGTGCGGCTTCCTCTCACGAAAGTATGAATTGCCCGAAATCACGTCCGAGAAAGAACTTCTTGGCCTGGTGCACACATTGAACGAAGACCCGAAAATTCATGGACTCCTTCTGCAGTTGCCTTTGCCAAAACATCTGGATGCAGGAAAGATTATTCAGGCGATATCGCCTGACAAGGACGTTGATGGGTTCCATTATGTCAATGTGGGTATGCTGGGAACTGGCGAACTCGAGGGCGCGCTCGTCCCGTGTACGCCAGCAGGGGCGATGCTGCTGATTGAGTCGGTCCGGGGCAAGGACCTGTCAGGTTTGACGGCGGTGGTCATCGGGCGGTCCAACATCGTCGGCAAACCGATGGCCAATCTGCTGCTCGCGTCGAACGCGACCGTAACGATCGCGCACAGCCGAACAGCGGAAATCGAACAGATCTGCCGAGGGGCCGACATCCTGGTCGCCGCTGTCGGCAAGCCGGACTTCGTGAAGGGAGACTGGATCAAACCGGGTGCCACGGTTATCGACGTCGGTATTAACCGACTACCCGCAGCCGATGGCACCGGAAAGGGACGTTTAGTCGGCGACGTTGATTTCGAGGACGCTTGTCGAATTGCCGGGGCAATCACTCCCGTGCCCGGCGGCGTCGGGCCGATGACGATCGCGATGCTCATGGCCAACACCCTTAAGGCCGCCCAGCGCAGCGCTCGGTGAAGAAGACTCTAGCAGCGACCAATCATTGCCTCAGCCTTGGTCGAATTCCACGAGTCCTTGATTGACCACGCTGCTGCCTCCGTCGACGTTGATCAGGGCGCCGTTGACATACGAGGCTTCGGGCGAGAGTAGGAACGCGGCGACATTTGCAATCTCGCTCGCGTCAGCTGCCCGCCGTTGCGGCACGAGCCGCGTGACACGGCGATATCCCGGCTCTGGGTCCCCGCCTTCGGTCAGCATGCCCATTTCCATATCGGCCATCTCCGTTCGCACCCAGCCCGGGGCAATCACGTTGGCGCGAAGACCATGGCGAGCGTATTCAAGGGCTATCGTCTGGGTTAGGAGCGTCACACCGGCTTTCGACGCACTGTAGGCGGCCAGCCCGGCACCGGCCGTTGCGCCCGCAACGGACGAGATGGTGACGATCGCTCCTTTTGTCCGCAGCAGATGCGGAATTGCAGCTTTCGCCATTACAAACGGCGCGGTCAGATTGACGTCGATTTGGGTTTGCCAGTCGACAATGGACATCTCCGAAACGGATGCGGCGATGACAGTGCCTGCGTTCAGGACCAGCGAATCCAGGCGACCGAAATGGGCAACGACCTTTTCAACTACGGCTGCCGCGTCAGCGGGCACGCTTATATCAGCCGCAATCGCCAGTCCGCCCGTCTGGTTGGCGACGGTTTGCAGGATTGCCTCTCTTCGCCCGCAGATTGCGACGAAATGCGTGGACGCCAATTTCAACGCGATGGCCGCACCGATCCCTGTGCCTCCGCCTGTTATCAGGGCTACAGGCCTGCTTTCGTCGACTGCCGAAGGCATCTCCGATTACCCTTTCCTAAGCCACCAAATTGCAGAAGGAACCGCGTTCAAGATCACCAGCCTGTGCCAAGATAGTCGTCCGCAAGACCGTATGAATCGTCGAGGTAGCGTGACAAGCGTGCGCCATTGTCGGCCAATTCCGGGCGTTCTCCGATCCATCCAATGTACGTAAGACTACGCAGAAGCAGGAAGAGCGGCAGCAGCGATTCGGAACGTTCAGACAGTTCCCTGCTTTGCCTATAGCCATCGAGAACCGCCTTCTTGATTGCCGGGTAGTGGGGCTCCTTGCGGTTGCGCAATAGCGTCGTTGCGATATCGAAGACACGCCACCCGTAACCGGAGTCATCGAAATCTATGAATTGGACGGAGCTTGGCGTCACCAGGACGTTCTCCCTGACGAGGTCTGCATGGATCAGGCCGAAATCAAGGTTCTGGACGCGCTCGAGTTTGGACGACAAGATACCGCGAAGCCTACCGAGTTTGTTTTGGTCTGCCACCGACAGAGCGTCGAAATCCCAGAAACGTCCCCATAGAGGGGTCTCCCCGAGCAAACCGTCCTTGTCCCAGGATGGACGGTCGAAAGCATCGCCACATACCCAGGCGTCGCTGATGTTGTGGAGATCGGCCATCTTGTTGCCGAGGGCGCTGAACAAACGAACGAGATCTTGCGGTTCGTGCTCAAGCATCACGCCCGATTGGCCCAGCGGCGCTCCGGAGAGCCAAGACACGATGTCGGCGTTCTGTTCGGGAAAGTCCACGCTCGACGGCAGCGCTATATAGTCGCCGCCGTTGAGAGTGGGGAGGGGCGTCGGGACCTCGATTCCGCCTTGCCTCAGCACCTTCATCCACTGCAGCTCCGAACCAAGGGCCGCGGCGCTGTGGTATCCAGGACGGTGGAGCCTCAGGACCGCGGGGCGCCCGTCCGAAAGTGCAATCCTGAAGACTGCATTCTCACGGTACTTCAGAAGCTCCGGCTGCTGGGGCGAGAGTCCCCAGTGAGCGAGTGCTTCCTTGGCTCTGAGTGAAAGACGTGCAGATAGCGCCTCGGAAATGTCTCCCACGACAAATCTCCCTAGAGCGCTGTCAGCACGTCATCGAGGGTGCCGATCAACAGGTCGGCATTTTCCGTAGTGAAGGGCATCGGCGGGCGGATTTTCGTCGCGCACTGGTGGATGCCGAGCTTGCCCATCAAAACCCCGCGCTTGCGCATTTCGTTGATGAGCCGCGTTGCGAGTTCAGGCGCGGGCGTCTTCTCCGCCCTGTCGAGCACAAGTTCCGCCCCGAAAAACAGTCCGCTGCCACGCACGTCGCCGATGACGGAATGCTTTTGCGCCAACCGCACGAGGCCGTCCTTGGCATATTTGCCGACGTTTTTTGCGTTTTCGACCAGTTTCTCGGTTTCCAGCACCTCGAGTACGGCCATGCCCGCAGCACAGGAAACCGGATTGCCGCCAAAGGTGTTGAAATATCGAAACGCCTTGCGGAATGCGTTCAGGGTCTCCGATCCCGCCACGACGCCAGCAATGGGATGTCCGTTTCCCATCGGCTTGCCCAGCGTGACGACATCGGGAACGATGCCGGCGTGCTGATGTCCCCACATGTTGTCGCCAGTCCTGCCAAACCCAGGTTGGACTTCGTCGGCAATTAGAAGACCGCCAGCCTTTCGCACCGCTTCGGCCGCTCCCGTCAAGAATCCCTTGGGCAAATCGGGGAAGCCCTCGTTCGCGAAGAACGGGTCGACGATCAAAGCCGAGAACCCGTGTCCGCTCTCGTCAAGCGAACGGATCGCCTTCTCTACCTCAGCGGTGAAAGCAGCTGCAAACGGTTCGCCCGCAACCCCACCCAGTGGCCGGTAACTGTCGGGTGCTGATACATGACGGACATGGCCGCCATAGCCTCCGACAGGTGGCATACGTGTCGACAGCTGGGAAACGGCGGTCGTGTTTCCGTGGTAGGTGAAGTCTGTTGCGATCACCCCCGTCTTTCCTGTGACGGCTTGTGCCATCCGAAGAGCGATGTCGTTTGCCTCGCTACCGGTACAGGTCAGGATTGCGGCATCCAGCGAATCGTCGAAGTAACCCAAAAGTCGTTCTACGTAGTTCAGGATGCCTTCGTGGATATACCGGGTGTGTGTGTTCAGCGTTGAAGCTTGTCGGCAGATCGCATCCACTACATACGGGTGGCAATGGCCGACATGGGGCACGTTGTTGTAGCAGTCTAGATAACGCTTGCCGTCCGCGTCCCACAGCCAGACACCCTCTCCGCGGACGAGATGCACAGGATTCTCGTAGAAGATCGAGGTGTTCTTTCCGAGCAATTTCTCGCGCCTGGCGAGCAGAGTCTGCGTGTCGTCCATCATCCAGCCTGTTGTGGTTTGTTCGACCATCGGTTCATTATTGTATCCATCAGATAGATTATCGGTCCGAGGCTTGATCGATGTCAAGTATGCCGTCGCAAAATAGCGTCGCTGCAGGCCGGTTGACATTTCCAAAAAAAATCACATGATAAAGAACCATCGGTGATAATAATGAACCAATGACGCCGATGAACTCTAGAAGGGGAAGTTGGATGTCAAAGGAACAAACCTCGGCTGATCGTGGGCTGCGGGCAGGGACACTGGGAGCAGCGGCCATCACGTTGATGGTGGTGTCTGCCGTGGCCCCGCTCACAAATATGGCGGGCGTCTTGCCCGTCGCCATTCTCTTCGGCAACGGCACGGCGATCGTCCCGGCCTTCATGCTGATGATGATACTGGTACTGATTTTCTCGGTGGGCTACGTGACGATGGCCCGCCATGTGCACAATGCGGCTTCGTTCTACACCCTGATTACAAGAGGACTAGGAAAGACCGCCGGCGGAGCGGCCGCCATTGTGGCGCTTCTCGGCTACAATTGCATGCAGATCGGCATGTCGGGGATGTTCGGCCCTGTCTGCACCGATCTGGTCAAGACATTCACCGGTGTCACGGTGCCGTGGTGGGCATTCAGTCTTTGCGCGTCGGCTTTGATCGGGATCCTTGCCTATCGACGCATAGACCTTTCCGCGAAGGTGCTCGGTATTCTCGTCATCGCCGAATTCGCGGTGGTTTTGATCCTTGACCTGATGATCGTCTACAAAGGCGTTCCTGGTGGGTTCAATCTCGCCCCGCTTTCGCTGTCGGGTATGCCAAGCACGTCCGCACTGGGTGTCACATTCGTGTTTGCCTTCGGCTGCTACATCGGCATTGAAGCCACAACCCTCTACAGTGATGAGGCGAAAGATCCGAAGCGGACCATTCCGCTCGCCACATACGCGGCAGTCCTCCTGATCGGCGTTTTCTATTCCATCTCGACCATCTGGATCGTCGAGGCTGCGGGCACGTCAACGATTGTCACCCAGCTGCAGAACATCGGCGACCCGATCCAGTTCGTGTTCAACATCGCAAATCAATATGTCGGCAACTGGCTGGCTGTGTTGATGCGCGTGTTGTTCGTGACCAGTGTTTTCGCTTGCCTGCTGGCCTTCCACAATCATGTCGCCCGGTATTTCTACTTCCTCGGCAAAGAAGGTCTTGTGCCGGCCTGGCTCGGCCGCACTCATGACACCTATCAGAGTCCTCATCGCGCCACGATCGTGCAGACGGTTATCGCACTCGCGGTGATCTCGGTCTTCGCCATCGCAGGCCTCGATCCGCTACTTACCCTGTTCGCATGGATCGCGAACGTGGCCGTCATATGCATCATCCTTCTGATGCTCGCGGTCTGCCTCGCAGTCATAGCATTCTTCAACAAGAACCCGGAACTGGAACCGAACCAGCCGATCAAGACGAAGATCATGCCTGCTCTTGCTGCTGTAGGCTTTGCTGCCGTGGCATACTTCGGCATTAGCGGTTTCGACATCCTCACGGGCACTCCGGGCCCGTTGGCTGTCGCGCTGCCGTCCACGATCCTGGTGGCTGCCGTCATCGGGGCGGTGAGGGCAATGATGCGGCCTGGAGCCGTCGCACGGTTAAACGCCGACAGAGTGTAACAACTTCAAGACAAGACGAGAGGGCTCGCCTAATCGGCTGGCCCTTTCGACCTCAATCGCGCCGCCTGCCAGCCCAGGTGCGACCGAGCCCTGATTGGTTCCAAACGTGACGGTTGGCAACGCTACCAGATTAGAATTTTCGCGGAACGGAGGTTTCGAAAATGGCCCAGGCACCGATACACCGCGCAAACACTCCAAAATACATGCCGGGCTTCGGTAACGACTTCGAGACGGAGTCTCTTCCGGGCGCGCTGCCGCAGGGCCAGAACAGTCCGCAGAAGTGCAACTTCGGACTCTATGCCGAGCAGTTGTCAGGCTCGCCCTTTACCGCCCCCCGTGGCACGAATGAGCGATCCTGGCTCTACCGCATCCGCCCCAGCGTGCGGCACACGCGCCGGTTTTCCAACGCCAGCTACCCGTTCTGGAAATCGGCGCCGTGCCTCGATGATCATTCCCTGCCGCTCGGCCAATTGCGCTGGGACCCGATCCCGGCCCCAACGGAAAAACTCAACTTTCTTGCCGGCATTCGCACCATGACGACGGCCGGCGACGTGATGACCCAGGTCGGCATGGCGGCGCATGCCTATGTTTTCAATGACGACATGGTCGACGATTATTTTTTCAATGCCGACGCCGAACTGTTGGTTGTGCCGCAACTCGGCGCCATCCGGGTTTTCACCGAAATGGGCATCATTGATGTTGAGCCTTCCGAGATCTGCCTGATCCCGCGAGGCATGATGTTCAAGGTCTCACGGCTCGGCGAGGGATCCGATTGGCGCGGCTATATCTGCGAAAACTACGGTGCCAAGTTCACCCTGCCGGATCGCGGCCCTATCGGGGCAAACTGCCTCGCAAACCCGCGCGACTTCAAGACGCCGGTCGCTGCCTATGAGGACAAGGAAACGCCATGCCGCGTGAATGTGAAATGGTGCGGCAAATTCTATGTCAGCGAAATCGGGCATTCGCCGCTCGACGTTGTTGCCTGGCATGGTAACTACGCGCCGTTCAAATACGACCTGCGCACCTTCTCGCCGGTCGGCGCGATCCTGTTCGACCATCCCGATCCATCGATCTTCACGGTGCTCACGGCGCCAACCGAGGAATCGGGAACCGCGAATGTCGATTTCGTCATCTTCCCGCCTCGCTGGTTGGTGGCCGAGCACACGTTCCGCCCACCTTGGTACCATCGCAATATCATGAGCGAATTCATGGGCCTCATCGAGGGCCAATACGACGCCAAGGAAGAAGGCTTCGTACCGGGCGGCATGAGTCTGCACAATATGATGCTGCCGCATGGCCCGGATGCCATGGGCTTCGAGAAGGCATCCAGCGTGGAACTGAAGCCGGTGAAGCTAGACCACACCTTGGCCTTCATGTTCGAGACCCGGTATCCGCAGCAGCTGACGCGCTACGCCGCCGAGCTCGAGACTCTGCAGGATGACTACCTTGAATGCTGGGATCACCTGGACCGGAAATTTGACGGAACCCCGGGCGTCAAATGATGCCTCAACTACGCATCAATTCATGAATCCTGATGCCACGTGGTGAAGAAGGACGGTTTGGCGGAATGAAACTCGCAACGATCAAAGACACAACCAGGGACGGAAGGCTTGTCGTCGTCTCAAGGGATCTAAGCCGCTGTTGCGAAGTCGGTCATATCGCGCGCACTGTTCAGGCAGCCCTCGATGACTGGCGAAATGCTGCTCCCCGACTTCGAGAGATCGCCGAGGGCCTCGAGGCAGGTTCGCAACCCTCTACGCCGTTTTATGAAGGTGACGTCTGCTCGCCACTTCCGCGTGCTTACCAATGGGCTGACGGCTCGGCTTACGTCAATCACGTCGAGTTGGTGCGAAAGGCCCGCAACGCCGAGATGCCGGAGAGCTTCTGGAGCGATCCTCTGATGTATCAGGGTGGCTCTGACAGCTTTCTTGGCCCTCGCGATCCCATCGTCATGGCCGACGAAGCTTACGGGATCGACATGGAAGGTGAGGTGGCCGTGATTGTGGATGACGTCCCAATGGGCGTGTCCGTCGATCAGGCCGGTGAAGCCATCCGCCTTGTAATGCTGGTCAATGACGTCTCTTTGCGTGGTCTCATTCCCGCGGAGTTGGCCAAGGGCTTCGGCTTTTTCCACTCAAAACCCTCGTCCGCTTTCTCGCCAGTGGCCGTGACGCTCGACGAACTCGGGAGCGCCTGGAGGGATGGGAAACTACACCTCCCCTTGCTTGTTGCCTTGAATGGCGAACCGTTCGGCAAAGCCAACGCGGGCATCGACATGACCTTCGACTTTCCTCAACTGATCGCCCATGCCGCCAAGACCCGGCCGCTCGCCGCAGGAACGATCATCGGCTCGGGGACCGTGTCCAACAAGCTGGACGGCGGCCCCGGCAAACCTGTGTCCGAGGGCGGCATGGGGTATTCCTGCATCGCAGAGATCCGCACTATCGAGACTATTCAGAGTGGCGCCCCGAAAACCCCCTTCATGAAGTTTGGCGACACGGTGCGTATCGAGATGAAGGACATGGCAGGACAGTCGATCTTCGGTGCGATCGAGCAGAGCGTTCAGAAACGAGTTCAAACCTGAGGCGAGGTTACCGCCTTCCTCCACCAGCTCTCTACGAGCAAAAACAAGGAATTTTGACTATGGCAAAAGCATTTGCTTCGCAGGGCGACCTTGCGGAAAAGAAGATTTCCTTCACCGAAGTCGGTAAGGACCTCTGGGCGTTTACGGCCGAGGGCGATCCGAACACCGGTGTGATTATCGGCGACGACGCCGTGATGATCGTCGATGCGCAGGCCACCCCACGGCTCGCCGGCAAGGTTGTCGAGAATATCCGCCGCGTCACCGACAAGCCGATCAAATATGTCGTGCTCTCGCACTATCATGCTGTCCGGGTTCTCGGTGCCTCCGCCTACAATGCGGAGCAGATATTCATGTCGGAAAAGGCGCGCGGGATGGTCGCCGAGCGCGGCAAGGAAGATTGGGATTCGGAGTTCCAGCGCTTCCCGCGCCTATTCCAGGGACACGAAAGCATTCCGGGCCTGACCTGGCCAACCATGACCTTCAAGGAGCGCATGACGGTCTATATGGGCAAGCGCCGGGTCGACCTGATGCATCTTGGTCGCGCTCACACCGCGGGTGACATCGTAGCCTATGTCCCCGACCAGAACGTCATGTTCACGGGTGACATCATCGAATATCACTCTGCTTGCTACTGCGGCGATGGTCACTTCAGCGACTGGCCGGCAACGATCGAGGCGATCCGTGCATTTGACGTCGACGCGATCGCGCCGGGGCGCGGCGACGCGCTGACCAGTAAGGAGCTGGTGAAAAAGGCTCTCGACAACACTGTCGACTTCGTGCGCTCGACCTATCGACCGATCGCCCGCGTTGCCCAGGGCGGCGGCACGCTGAAGGAAGCGTGGGACGCCTGCCGAGCCGAGTGCGACCCGAAATTTGCCGCCTACGCGATCTACGAACACTGCCTGCCATTCAACGTCGCACGCGCCTACGACGAAGCGCTCGGCATCGACACTCCACGGATCTGGACCGCCGAACGCGACCGCCAGATGTGGGACGCCCTGCAGCGATAAATGCTGTCGAAAGGTTCGATTGGGAGGCACACATCACCAAGATCTTCGAAACACCGCTCTATCCCTACCGGCGATCGTCTGACCAGGACGCCGAGAGACCCGTGCGCCGCCCTGTCGCCATCGTCGGGGCGGGGCCTGTGGGCCTTGCTTTGGCGATCGACCTGGCCAGTCAGGGCATTGCCGTCGTTGTACTCGACGACAATGACAAGGTGAGCTTCGGTTCGCGCGCCATCTGCTTTGCCAAGCGCTCGCTGGAAATCCTGGATCGGCTCGGCTGTGCGGCTTCGATGGTGGAGAAGGGTGTGCAGTGGAGCGTAGGCAAGGTGTATTTCGACGAACGACAGGTCTTCGAATTCAACCTGTTGCCCGAGGGCGGTCACAAACAGCCGGCTTTCATCAATCTCCAACAATACTACCTCGAGCAGTATCTCGTTGACCGTGCCTGCACGCTGGAGGCGGAAGGGCGACCGATCGAGCTGCGCGGCAAGAATCGCGTGACAGGCGTCAATGATACCGGAAACGGTGTCCGTGTCTCCGTCGATACGCCGGATGGCCCGTATGATCTGATCGCCGACTGGTTGATCGCCTGCGATGGCGCAGGTTCCCCCGTGCGCAAGGCACTCGGCCTCGATTTCATCGGCAGGATCTTCGAGGACAACTTCCTGATCGCCGACATCGTTATGGAAGACAGTCCTGCTTTTCCGGTTGAGCGCCGCTTCTGGTTTGATCCGCCCTTCAACCGCGGCCAGTCCGCGCTTTTGCACAAGCAGCCTGACAATGTCTGGCGGGTCGACCTGCAGCTTGGCTGGAACATCGACAAGCAAGCGGAATCGACGCCGGCAAAGGTGGTCCCGCGGTTAAAGGCGTTTCTCGGCGAGCACGCGCAGTTCGAACTCGACTGGGTCTCGATCTACACGTTCCAATGCCGGCGCATGGAAAAATTCCGCCATGGTCCGGTGATCTTTGCCGGCGACAGCGCGCATCAGGTCTCGCCCTTCGGCGCCCGCGGCGCCAATTCGGGCCTGCAAGACACTGACAATCTTGCCTGGAAGCTCAAGCTGGTGATCGACGGCAAAGCGCCTGCGAGCCTGCTGGACAGCTATGACGCCGAGCGGGTGCAGGCAGCTGATGAAAATATCCTCAATTCGTCGCGCTCGACAGACTTCATCACGCCGAAGTCCGAGACCAGCCGCCTCTTCCGCGACGCCGTGCTCGATCTTTCAGAGCACCTTCCAGCCACGCGCCCCATGGTCAACTCAGGCCGCCTTTCGGTTCCATCGACCTATGACGGCTCTCCGCTGAACGGGCCCGATTGTGACGGTTTGCCGATGCAAACCCGGCCAGGTTCGCCGGCTGTGGATGCGCCTGTGGGCGGAGGCTGGCTACTCGACCGCCTTGGTGGCGGCTTCCAGCTTCTTACCATCAATGCCGGAGCGCCTGAGATGCTGGACATCGACGGCATTCCGATCGAACGCGTCGTCGTGGCCGCGACCGGCGACGACACCGAGGCTTTTCGCGCACGTTGGCTCGGGACCGCCACGAGCGCCGTTTACCTGCTTCGTCCAGATCAGCACGTCGCTGCCCGCTGGCACGCATTCGACGAGACAGCGGTTCGGAGTGCGTTGCTGAAAGCCATCGGGAGATTGCGATGACGGCACTAACAACCATGCCCAACATAGCTCGACCCGACGATTTCTATGCGGAACTGCTCGACGCTCATGAGGGGTTGAGCAAGGCTGAAAGCGATGCTTTGAACGCCCGTCTTATTCTGCTGCTCGCCAACCATATCGGTAACCGAATGGTGCTGAGTGAAGCGCTCAAAACTGCGTTACACTGCGGCAAACCGACGTGAGCGACATCGTTCTCTACGACTACTGGCGCTCGTCTGCGAGCTACCGTGTGCGCATCGCGCTTAACAGCATCGGCCTCGCTTATCGAGCAGTCCCCGTAAACCTCCTGGACAAGACCCATAAATCGCGGGACCATCTGGCACGCAATCCGCAAGGTCTCGTACCCGTGCTCGACATCGACGGCGTGATGCTGACCCAGTCGCTGTCGATCATCGAATATCTCTGCGAAACCCGCGAGGCCACGTTGCTGCCGAAAGATGCGCCCGGCCGCCAGCGCGTTAGGGCTCTCTCCCACGCGATCGCCATGGATATTCATCCTGTGTGTAACATGGGCGTCTGCGCCCATGTCGTGGAACTCACTGGAGGCGGCGACGCAGTCCGCACTGCTTGGATGCGTAAGTTCATCGGGGAGGGGCTTCGCGCGTTTGAAACCCTGCTCACGCATCCGTCAACTGGCAGATTCTGTCATGGAGACAGCCCGACTATGGCAGATTTCTGCCTTGTGCCGCAGGTCTACAATGCTGAGCGATGGGGTGTCGATCTCAAGGACATGCCCCGCATTCGGGCCATCGATTCCACTTGTGCGCAACTGCCAGCCTTTCGCGCGGCCCATCCGGAAGCGGTAAAGACATGATTGCGAAAGTTCGCCCCGTGCACCTAGGGCGACCACTTGAACGCCAGCTCACGACATAAAAAGCAGCCCGATAGCCTTCCCATGAAGGCCGGTGCCGCGTCGGTCGCGGGCGCGCTGTCACAGGGCCAGAACTGAGCCTCACCAAAAACTTCTCCGGACCGGTGCGTCCGATTTGGCCTGCTTCGCCGGTTTCGGCGTTGGCAATCCAGCGCTTTGCAATTCTTCGCGTAAACACCGAACTGACATCGCATTGCTGGTCTGACTTCGCTTGCGCCGAGTTCTATCGGACGTCACCGCCGGCCGCAGGCTGACGAGCCTGATAGCCGAGGCCGTGCAGAGGCACTCTGGGTCAACGGCTTTGCACGACGGTCCAGCCTTCAATCGGCTCCTTCACTGCTGGACGGGCATTGACACTCGCGTTTGCGCCGGAAATAGTAGTGAAACGGCGTTGCGATATAATCAACGATCTACGATCGTATCGAACAAGCGTCTCGTATGGACCGATAGGCGGCAAGACAAACGCGGAGGGCTGATGCCTGAAGGCGATCACTTTTACATCTTGTTCGAGCTTATCCAGATCGGCTTGGAAGCCGCTTTTTGAGGGGAGAAAGTCAGTGTCCAAGCAAATTCCCGCACGCGCCGATGTCGTAATTGTCGGGGGTGGAATCGTCGGAACCTCGATTGCCTACCATCTGCCGAAGTTCGGAAAACGTGACGTCGTCTTGCTGGAGCGCAAGAAACTGACATCCGGAACGACGTGGCACGCGGCCGGCATTGTCGGTCGACTGAGGCCATCGCGATCAATGGCTGATTTAGCGAAATATTCGATAGATCTTCTGCGCCGCCTCGAAGAAGAAACCGGGCAGTCCACAGGATTCAAGCAGAATGGCGGCTTTATGATCGCCCTCGACGAAAATCGGCTGGAACTCCTGAGGCGCTCCTCTTCCTATGCCCAATATATTGGCGTTCTGGCCCCCATGGTGACGCCAGAAGAACTTCAAGAGGCGTGGCCGCTTCTGAACATTGATGGCATCCTAGGGGCGCTTCATATTCCCGAAAATGGTCAGGTCAATCCTGTGGACTATACCATGGCCCTGGCCAAGGGCGCTCGCCAAGGTGGCGTCAGCATCTTCGAGGATACAAATGTCACTGGACTCCTCAAACGCGGCGATAGGATCGTCGGCGTCGAGACTGAAGACGGGCAGATCGAGGCGAACACGGTTGTTCTGGCCTGCGGCATGTGGACTAGGGAACTGGCGCGCAAGGTCGGCGTGGCTGTGCCGCTTCACGCGGCCGAACACTTCTACATGGTTACGGAACCGATCGCCCAGCTCGACTCAAAAACGCCCGTTCTGGTGATTTCGGAAGAACGATCTTACTACAAGGAGGACGCAGGCAAGCTGCTTGTCGGAATTTTCGAGGAGCGTGGCAAGGCATGGGCCACGCACGGCATTCCGGAGGAATTCGAGTTCGATAGTCTGCCGGGGAACTACGAGCACTACGAAAACGAACTTGCCATGGCAACAAAGCGCGTGCCGCGTCTAGAAAGCGCTGGTGTGCAGACCCTTTTCGTCGGGCCGGAGAGTTTTACCGCAGACGGCCGCTATCTCATAGGGCCGGCCCCCGAGGTCAGCGGATTATTTGTATCAGCTGGCTTCAATTCCAGCGGCATTATGTCATCAGGCGGCATGGGCAAGGTCGTGGCGGAATGGGTTGCCTCAGGCAACAGCCCGGTCGATATGCATGCGTTCGCCCTTACCCGCACAATGCCATTCCAAGCCAATCGGCACTTTATGGCCGAACGAGTGACCGAGTCGATTGGCATCTGGTCAAACATGCCTTGGCCCGGCAAGCAAATGAAGAGCGCTCGCGATGTGCGTCGGATGCCATTGTACCATGAACTGAAAGCGGCTGGTGCGCGCTTTGGTGAGCGCGTCGGCTGGGAAATTCCGCTTTGGTACGCACCCAGGGATTCCAGCGAGTTCCGATACAGATTGGGACGTCAGGATTGGTATCCGTTTGCGCGCGAAGAAAGCCTGGCTGTCCGCGACAATGTCGCGCTGATTGACCAATCGGCCTATGCCAAATTCCTCATCTCCGGTCCGGATGCACTCCGCGATCTCAACAGGCTCTGCGCAAACGAAATCGACGCACCGGTCGGAAAAGTGGTTTACACAGCTTGGTTGAACGAGAAGGGTGGGTTCGAGGCGGATCTCACGGTCACAAGATTGGCCGAGGATCGCTTCCTGGTCATTTCTGGTTTCGCCGATCAGAGGATCGATCTCGCGTGGTTGGATGCTAATTTGCCGAAAGGCGCGGCGACTGTCGTTCAGGATGTTACGAATTCTTTTGGTCTCTTGGCTATAATGGGCCCCAAGAGCCGGCAGTTGCTACAGAGTCTGAGCGATTCTGACCTTTCGAACGAAGCCCTCAATTTTGGGTATTCCGACGAAATCAACCTGGGACATGTAACAGTTCGCGCTTCTCGCGTGACCTTTGTAGGCGAACTCGGCTATGAAATCCTGGTGCCTACCGAGATGTGTGGCTATCTCCACGACCTGATCGTTGGAGCAGGTGCCGGCTTCGGATTGCGCTATGCCGGACTCTATGCGGTAGCGGCGTGTCGCCTGGAGCGCGGATATCGCCTGATGGGCTTGGACATCACTGCCGACGAAACACCGGTTGAGGCCGGTCTCGGCTTCGCGGTGGGCTGGCACAAGGTGGGCGACTTTATCGGCCGGGAAAGGGTCGAGGCGCAGCGGGGACGCCCCCCAGAATCTCGGCTCGTTCAGTTCGCCTTGGAAGGCGACGACGCACCGATCCTGATCGGCAACGAGATCATCTGGCGCAACGGCGATCGGGTGGGCACCATCACCTCTGGTGGCTGGGGCTTTCGCATCGACCGATCGCTCGGCATGGGTTACGTATTCGCCCCCGGCGGTGCTTCTGCTGATTGGCTGAAACAGGGAAGCTTCGAGATCGAGGTGGCAGGTGCGAAGTTTCCTGCCGTGGCTCAATTGGCTCCATTCTACGATCCGACTGGCGAACGGACACGTATGTGAACCCCCAGATGCCACGTTCGAGTAAGATAGAACCGTCGCGATTTGTGGTCGCAGTGCCGGAGAGCGCGATTCTGCGCGATGCACTCGATCATGCTCGAGCGATGGTGAAATCCGCTGGCCACGAAGTGGTTTCACCACGATCGCCGCCGGAAGAGTGGGGAGACCTCACCGCCCGCGTCGACATTCTGGTGCTGACGCCGCGCGGTCGTTTCCCGGTCGCCTTGATGAAGAAGGCAGCGAGGTTAAGAAGCATTGTTTTTCCGACGATCGGCGTCGATCCACTCGACGTCAAGGCGGCAACGCTCGCCGGCATAGCGGTCGGCCATGGAGCACCGGCTGAGAGTGTCTACAGCATGGCGGAAGCAACGGTGATGCTCATTGCGAGCTTGATGCACCGTGTTGCAGAAAAGCAAACGGTGTTGATGAATGGAAGTTGGCGCGAGCCGTTGGTGCTTGGCCGTATGCTACGAGGAAAGACAGTAGGGCTGGTCGGATTTGGCCGCATCGGTCGAGCGGTGGCTGAACTTTTGGCGCCGTGGCAGGTGAGAATCCTTGTCGCCGACCCCGCAGTGACGGATGCCAACCTGGACGCGACCGCAGTGCCTCTAACAAATCTCCTTCGTGAGAGCGATGTCGTATCACTCCACATGACGTTGACCGGTGCCAGTCGTAGCTTGATTGGGAGAGATGAACTTGCTCTGATGAAACCAGGCGCCGTGATCGTCAACACGTCACGAGGCGCATTGATCGACGAAGATGCGCTGGCAGACGCGCTGCAGGCAGGTCGCCTCGGCGGGGCGGCAGTTGACGTCTTCGCAATCGAACCCCTGCCAGCCGAAAGCCGGCTGCGTCATTGCGCCAACGCAATCCTCACGCCGCATAATGCGGGTCACACCGTTGAACTGATGCGCGCACTTACGGAGTCCTTGATCGACAATCTGCACGAATTGCTGGCCGGTAACCCTCCGCGCCATATGTACAATCAAGAAGTCGCTGCCAATTGGCAAGGGCGCTTCGGCTCTGCAGCGCCCAAACTGCATACAACCGTTGACAGATAAGAACATGGTCCAGCAATCCGATCTGGTGGCGCGGCGCGCCAAACTTTTGGGGGCCAAGTCTCAGCTCTTTTACGCCAATCCGATCCACCTCGTGCGCGGGGAGGGTGTTTGGCTTTTCGACTCGGACGGCAGGCGCTATCTTGACGCTTATAACAATGTGGCCCATGTCGGCCATTGTCATCCGCATGTGGTAGAGGCGATGCATCGACAGGCGTCGCTGCTCAACACCCACACTCGCTATCTACACACGACCATTCTCGACTATGTCGAACGTTTGACAGCGACGTTCGCTCCGCCGATTTCGACAGCGGTTCTTGCGTGTACCGGCAGCGAGGCGAATGATATCGCGCTACGAATGGCGCAAGCTGTTACCGGGCGCCTGGGCGTTATCGCTACGGACGCGACGTATCATGGAAACACCGCCGCGGTCTCACAGCTAAGCACGCGCATGCCGCCGATCGGCGGCCATGCTCAACATATTCGGCTCGTACCGGCACCGGATAGCCTTAGGCCAGGGGATGGGCAGGAAGGTGAGCGGTTCGCTGCCGACGTCCGCGAAGCCATCGCGTCGCTGCAGGCCGCTGGAATAGGCATGTCGGCCTTGATCGTGTGTCCGATGCTGGCCAATGAGGGATTTCCAAGTTTGGTCAACGGCTTCTTCGATGGCGCCATCGAAGCCGTGCGCTTGGCTGGTGGATTGGTGATCGCCGACGAGGTGCAACCTGGATTTGGTCGCACAGGCACGCATTTCTGGGGCCACCAGCGCGTCGGCTTCCTGCCTGATATCGTAACCATGGGCAAGCCGATGGGTAATGGCCACCCCGTTGCCGGCGTTGCGACATCTGAAGCGATTTTGGCATCGTTTCGCGAGGCCTTCCGCTACTTCAACACTTTCGGCGGCAATCCAGTGTCGTGTGCGGCAGCCAACGCGGTGCTGGACGTGCTAGAGGGCGAGAACCTCATCGACAACGCACAGCGAGTAGGTGAAGCGTCGCTGGCACTGATGCGCCCCTTGACCGAAAGTCATAAGTGCGTCGGCGATATCCGAGGTACGGGGCTGTTTTTCGGGCTGGAGTTGGTCCGTAACCGCGCTATCCGCGACCCAGCGCCTGACTTGGCGACCGCCGTCGTCGATGAAATGCGCGAACGTGGAGTTCTGATAGGCAAGACCGGCATTCACGGCAACGTTCTAAAAATAAGACCACCAATGCCTTTTGGCATTGAGAATGCGACATTCCTCGTTGGTATCCTTGATGAGGTTCTTGCCGACCTTGCCTGCGAGGCGCTCTGATGACCGGGCATCAGAACAACGCCGATGAAGCCGTCGCGATGAAGGATCTGGCTCGTCAGGCGCTGATAGCCTGGGGGGTCGAAGACTGCGATCCAGTATTGCTCAAATACCGGGAGAACGTGGTTTTTCGTGTCGTCATGCCAAGTGGCCTGCCTGCGGCATTGCGTATCCACCGGTTTGGCTACCATTCCGACGCCGCGTTGCGATCGGAGTTGCAGTGGATGAACTACCTGCAAGCCAGTGGCATCCCGACGCCCCGGCCGATTGCAGCTTTGTCGGGTGAGTTGTTCGTGCATGCTCGGACGGAGGCTTCCTCTCAGTCGCGACAAGTTGACTGCATGTCCTGGGTGGAGGGGCGGCCGCTTGGCCAGAGTGGCGTCCCGCTAAACATGTCAGGTGACGAAGCGAAGCGTTCTTTCTCAGCCTTGGGACGCACGATCGCGCGGATGCACAATCTGACTGAGGCGTGGCCTCTTCCCCGTGATTTTGAAAGGCACGCATGGGACTTCGGAGCTTTCTTCTCCGAAAATCCATTGTGGGGGCCTTTTACCAACTCGCCTCTGCTCGATCATGCCTTGCGTGACCTCGTATGGAAATCTCGCGAAAAGGCGATGGGTGCTTTAGTGGGTTTCGAAAAAAGCGCCAGGACTTTCGGATTGATACATGCAGACCTTGTGCGCGAAAATATTTTGATGAGCGAGGACCACTCGGCCCAAGTCATCGATTTCGATGATTGCGGCTTCGGGTGGCGTATGTACGACGTTGCGGTGAGCCTCTATCAGAATCGAGAGGATCCGCTCTTTGACGTCATCGAATCCGCATTGCTGGAGGGGTATGCCTCGGAAAGGACGTTGACAGCGCGTGACATCAAGGCATTGCCATTGTTCACCGCCTTACGCGCTTTTGCAATGATAGGGTGGATGCAAAGTCGAGCCGACAGCGATGCGGCGCGTGAGACCGGAGCCAGAATGTCAAAGAAAGCGGCCGAAACGGCAACTTGGTATTTGGATCATGAATAGAAACGACAGGTTGGTTCGCATCGCGGTCATATTGGTTTGTGCGGCTCCGTCCGCACCGTGCCTTTTTCAAAGCCTGCTATTTCCAACCGCGCGCTCCTGGTCCCATCGCACCATTGCAGCTACTTGACCGAGAGGTTGCGAGGGGACTAGTCACGAGGAGCATTTAAGTCAGGGCGCTATGAAAACGGCAAAGCTTACGATCCGATTGCTTCGAGAATTTAGTGTTCAGCATCCCGAACTCGGGGTCAGCGAACTCGCTCGCCGGCTGGTGCTCGACAAGGCGACAATACATCGACTCCTGCGATCGCTGTGGGAAGAAGGCATTATTGAGCAGAATTTGGCGACCAAGAGGTACCGCCTAGGGTTGGCGATTTTGGATTTGGCGGCTTCGCGTCTTCAGGCTCTTGGCTTTGTTGAGCTCGCCGCAGGCGAGATGCGCAGCCTTCGCGAAGAGGTTGGTGAAAGCGTTGGCCTACATGTACGAGATGGCCGCGATATGGTTTGCGTACACTATAACGAAGCGTCACACCCGCTGACTGTTCGTTTCACTTTGGGTGAGCGATCACCGGTCCACGTCACGGCGACAGGGCTCATCAGTCTCGCGGAGATGTCGGCGCAAGATTCGGCGAGCGTGGTCGAGGAGGCAGCCCGCGCATATCCGGCATTTCCCGCGCCAGACATCAACGATTTTTCGGAGAAGCTGGCCAAGGTACGGCAAGAGCAGCTGTCAGTTGCCGACCAAAGTTACCAGAAAGGCGTGCGGGGAATTGCGGTTCCTATTCGCGATGGGGATGGTTCGCTGGTTGCCACGCTTAGCATACTTGCACCGGCCAGCCGGCTCTCGACAGTGGAACTGCTCAAGCACCGATCAGTGTTAACTGAAACGGCCCGGAGAATTGGTCGTAAAATTCCAGTCGGAATGGAGGTGTTGGCGGCGAACGCGGTGCAGACGTCCTAGTTAAGGCTTTCTAGACAGCGCTTCTACCGCCTTCGCAAGGTAAAATAGCGCCCGTCGTCCAGCGCGATTCATCCGACAACAGGAATAGCGCTGCGCGAGCCATGTCCTGAGGGTGCGCGACATAATTCATCGGGAATGCCTCTGCGAGTTGCTCGCGATCCTCTTCAGATGGCTTCCAAGCATCGAACATTTCCGACCGCGTCGGGCCAGGTGCGATGGCGTTGACGCGAATTCCATCACGGGCATAGTCAAGCGCGGCGCAACGCGTTAGCGCGGTCAAGCCCCACTTGCTGGTAGCGTAGATGCTGTTGCCGGCGGCGCTGATCATGCCAGCAATGGACGAGGCATTGACGATCGACCCACCTCCTGATTGAAGCATAGCTGCGGCCTCGTGTTTCAAGCAAAGGAACACGCCACGCAGGTTGGTTTGCATGACCCGATCGAATTCCTCCACTTGTGCCATGTGAATTGGCATCCGCGCGCCGCTCACTCCTGCACAGTTGAAAGCGCCATCCAGACGACCGAAACGTTCTAATGCGAAGCGTACGGCGTTCTCCACGGACACTTCATTACATACGTCACAGGCGACCGCGGCAGCCTGCAATCCCTCGGCACGCAATTTGGACATAGCGTCTTCAACACGTTCGGTACGTCGGGCCGCTGCTACGACTTTGGCGCCTTCCCGAGCGAAGAGCTCAGCCGCTGCTGCGCCAATGCCGCTCGAAGCGCCCGTTATGAAAATGACCTTGCCTTGCAGTCGCGTGTAGCAAGTCTCAAGTGGCGGTGGATTGAGATATCCCAAAGAGTTCCTCCTATTTTGGTTCTGTCGCTCGAACCACCCGAACCAGCTTTGCTGGTGCGGCACTCCTGGCGTTGATTTCGCGAGAGAATGCTCGCGGCAGCCGATGCGTTGGCGCACTACGCCGGTGATGGTGTGAACTCCTGTTGATACGGCGTTGACTTATTATCAATGACGTCACGCGCGCAGAATGTAAATCATGCAATTGTTTAGGGAAAACTTCAGGCGTTCAGCCGGCATGAACGCCGTTCGCATGACGGTTTGGGATTTCGCCAGATAGCAGCGCAGCCCCTAAGCCGAGCCCGTGGCAACTCGCCCGACAAAGTGGGTTCGATCCCCCGCCAGCTTTGTTGACATGAACTGCTTTTGACCATAGCGTATCGATATCGACACCAGTGTTGATTTATTTGAAACGAGACATGATGCGATGAGCCCGGAATTCAAAAACTATGCTGCCTTCATCAAGGCCAACAACGCGCGGCACATCCTGCATCCGATGATTTCGCCTCAGGAGACGGCCAGGTCGGCGCCGTTGATCATCAGCAAGGGCAAGGGCGTGTTCGTCGAGGACATCGACGGACGGTCCTATCTCGATGCGGTCGGCGGTCTCTGGAACGTCAACATCGGCCATGGGCGTGAGGAAGTGAAACACGCAATCGTCGAGCAACTCGACCGCATCGCCTACTACACAACCTTCGGCAAGACCTCGAACCCGCCGCAGATCGAACTGTCGACGCGTCTGAGTGAAATGCTTGCGGCCGAGCAGATGGCCAAGGTGTTATTTTCATCCGGCGGCTCGGACGCAGTCGAGACCGCGCTCAAGCTCGCGCGCCAATATCACAAGCTGACCGGGCAGCCGGAACGCACCAAGTTCTTCTCGTTGAAATACGGCTATCACGGCGTCCATTTCGGCGGATTGTCGGCCGGCGGCAATCCGCCGTTCCGGCAGGCTTTCGAGCCGCTGATGCCAGGTTTCTTTCAGGTCGACAGTCCATTCCTGTACCGCAACCAGTGGACGACCGACCCGCAGGAACTGGGACGGATCTGTGCAGAGCAGCTGGAGCGTGAAATCGTCTATCAGGGCGCCCATACCGTGGCGGCCGTGATCGCCGAACCGATCCAAGGTGCTGGGGGCGTAATTGTCCCCCCAGAGAACTACTGGCCATTGCTGCGCGAGATCTGCGATCGTCATGGTGTGCTTTTGATCGCCGACGAGATCGTCACCGGCTTCGGTCGCACCGGCGAGATGTTCGGATGTCGGCTCTGGGGCGTAAAGCCCGACATCATGTGTTTCGCCAAGGGCATCACGGCAGGCTACATTCCCCTGGGCGCAACAATGGTCAGCGCCAAAGTCGCGGCGGCGTGGGACAACCCGGCCAATCCCGCACCGATCATGCATGGCTATACCTATTCTGGCCACGCGCTGGCCTGTGCGACGGCGACCGCGGTGCTGGACATCGTGGTGCGTGAAAAGCTTTCTGAAAACGCAGCCGCGCGGGGAGTTGAGCTCATGGACGGGCTCAACGCCGTTGCAGAGCAGTCGACGATCATCGGTGATGTGCGCGGCCGCGGGTTGATGGTGGGCGTGGAACTGGTGCGCGACAAGGATACCAAGAAGTCTTTCGGGCCTGCTGATCCAGAGATGAGGGTTTTTGCCGAGACCTGCCTCACCAAGGGCGTCATCGTTCGGGTCATGGCCAGCAAGGTTATACTGTCGCCGCCGCTGACGATCAACGCCGAGCAGGTCACGACCATCGTCGAGACGATCGGTCAGGCAGTTGCCGCCGTAGAGCGGGTCCAGAAAGCCGCTTGATGAACACGAACCCCGATTTTCAACAACGCATCAATGCGGAAGCCGCCAAGTCCCTTTCGCCGGCCATGTCATTCGTGGACGGAAAGTCCTGTGAGGCCATTAGCGGCCAGCGCATGGACAGCATTTCGCCAATCGACGGGCTGAGACTTACCGATTTTCCCGAAGGCGACGCGGCCGATATCGATGTCGCGGTTGAGTCGGCGCGGCGGGCCTTCGCGGGCCGGCGCTGGGTCGGGCTCGGTCGGCGCGAACGCAAGAAAATCCTCCTGGGGTTCGCCGATCTGATCGCCCAGCATCAGTTCGAACTGGGTGTTCTGCAATCCAGAGACATGGGCATGCCGGTCGGGATGGCCATCAATATGGATGCCGGCGAAGCTGCCGGCACCATCCGCTGGTATGCCGAGGCGCTCGACAAGCTCAGCGATGAGATGCTGCCGATCTCGGATCGCGAGACCGGGCTCGTCGCCAAGATCGCGCTCGGAGTCGTCGGCGTCATCGTTCCATGGAACTTCCCGTTGATGATCGCAGCCTGGAAGTTGGGTCCGGCGCTGGCCAGTGGCAATTCCGTAGTCCTGAAACCAGCCGAAGACGCCTCGCTGGCGATCATCCGGCTCGCCGAACTTGCCAGTGAAGCAGGGGTACCGGACGGCGTTTTCAATGTCGTGACCGGGCGCGGCGAAAAAGCAGGTCGCGCGCTTGCACTCCATCCCGACGTCGACGCGATCGCTTTCACCGGGTCGGGCCGGGTGGGCGGACGGATTCTACGCTACGCAGGCGAAAGCAATCTCAAGCGGGTCAGTCTCGAATGTGGCGGCAAGACCGCCAACATCGTGCTGGCCGACGCACCGGATCTGGAAGAGGCCGCCCAGACCGCCGCTCGCGCTATCTTTCGCAACCAGGGACAAATCTGCAATGCACCGTCCCGCCTCCTGGTTGATGCCGCCATTCACGATGACTTCGTCAAGCGCATCACGGAAATCGCCGCAACGCTGAAGACCGGGTCCCCGCTTCATCTAGGCAATGATCTCGGCCCGGTGGTCAACGCTCGGCAGCTCGATGGCATTACCCGGGCAATCGCTGTTGCCGAGGGACAGGAGGGCGTGAGCCTGATGCTTGATGGACGCAAGGCGCAACGGCCTTCCGAGGGCTGCTTTATTGGACCGACGATCGCCGTCGGTGTCGAACCCGCCTCGAAGCTGGCGCAGGAGGAAGTGTTCGGGCCGGTGCTCGCCGTAATGTCTTTCACGTCGCTCGATGAAGCCATCGCGATCGCCAATGGCACACGCTACGGCCTTGGTGCCGCTGTCTGGACACGTGACATAGACAAGGCACTCCACGCCAGCGAGCGCCTGCATGCCGGCAGCGTCTTCGTCAACGCCGCCGGAGGCGTGAACATCGAAATGCCGTTCGGTGGCTTCAAGGAGTCCGGCTTCGGTCGCGATCGCTCGCTGCACGCCTTCGACAAGTTCACGGATATCAAGGCGACGCTCATTCGCCGTTCTGCCCGCGCTGTCGGAGCCGTCGTATGATCGTCGCCACGCAACCGGTGAAAGCGACGACTGCAGCCACGGCCTTTCTCGAAGCATTGAAGCGGCGTGGAGTCGACTACCTGTTCGGCAATGCAGGAACGGATTTTGCCGCGATCATCGAGGCCTATGCGACGCATCCCCAGCCATCCGCCCTTCCTCGACCGATCACCGTGCCGCACGAAAATCTTGCGGTGGCCATGGCGCACGGCGCCTATCTTGCCACTGGCAATCCGCAAGCGGTCATGGTGCACGTCAATGTCGGGACGGCTAACGCAATCTGCGGGCTCATCAACGCCTCTCGCGAACAGGTGCCGCTCATCCTTTGTGCCGGCCGCAACCCGATCACCGAAACGGGTTCCCTGGCTTCGCGCAACGCTTTCATCCACTGGGCTCAGGAGATGTTCGACCAGGGCGCCATGGTTCGCGAGGTCGTCAAATGGGACTATGAGCTACGTCGGGCAGATCAAACCGACCTTGTCGTCGACCGGGCGATAAGCATTGCCACGGCCCATCCACGTGGTCCGGTCTATCTCACCTTGCCGCGCGAGACCTTTGGCGAACCCGTGTCTGTTGAACCGGGACGGACTTCACCACAGGTGGCGCCGCCCGCTCCTGACGAGAACGCCATCAACATTGCTGCAAAATGGCTGGCTGAAGCGAGGCGTCCACTCATCGTGACCGGCGCGCTTGGTCGTGAGGCGCGCGAACGCCAAGCATTGGCGGCCTTTGCCGGAGCCCACTCGATTGCGGTGGCGGCGCACCGCCCGCGCTTCATGCCGCTTGATATTGATAATGCAAGCTTCGTTGGTTTCGAACCCGGGCCCTTGGTTGAGGAAGCCGACCTGATCATCGTTGCGTCCTGCGACGTGCCGTGGATTCCCCTGCATCACAGTCCTGGTGCCAGGACGCGCGTGATCCACCTGGCCTTCGATCCGAACTTCTCGCGGTATCCCGTGCGTGGATTTCAGGCTGACCTGGCGATCGATGGCGATGTCGCCACAGCCATGCGTTTGATCCAGGCCGCAAGCCACGCCGAAGCAGATGTGGTCGAGGAAAGGATTGCCTGGCTCGATACCAAGCGGACTGCGTTCAGGACCCTGAGAGAACGAGCCGTAGCCGACGTCGAACTGCCAAGCTATGCTCAAGTGGCACGTTGCCTGGCCGACGTGTCGGGCGAAGGCGACACCATTCTCGCCGAGACGGCATTCCCGACTGAGCTTCTCGCACTCGATGGCGGTGGCGGCTATTTTGGCGCGCCAAGCTCCGGCGGTCTTGGCTGGGCACTCGGCGCGGCTCTGGGAATAAAACTGACCGCGCCGGAAAGACGCGTCATCAGCCTGGTTGGCGACGGCGCCTACATGTTCGGCAACCCGACCCCTGCCCATTTCGTTTCCCGGGCAAATCAATTGCCGACGCTGACCATCATAATGAACAACAGCATGTGGGCAGCCGTTCGGCGCGCCACGCTGTCCGTCTACCCGGACAGCGAAACCAGATCGAACAGAAATGCGGTCTTCACGTATCTCGAGCCAAGTCCCGAATATGAAAAGATCGTCGAAGCATCCGGCGGCTACGGCGAGCGGGTCGAGCAGGCGAAAGACCTGCCGGCAGCGCTTCGCCGTGCCCTGCATGCCGTAGAGCAGGAGGGACGTCAGGCCGTCCTCAACGTGTTGGTTGCCTGAACATAAAACCGGGGAATACTCAACAAAACGGAGGACTAAAAAAATGTTCAAATCTCACATCAAGGCACTGTGTCTCGGCGCCGCTCTGGTCACAGCCACCGCCCTAAGTGTCAGTGCTCAAGAAAAGCAGATCACCGTCGCCAACTTCGGCGGTCTCGTTCAGGACATGGTCCGGGAGCTCTATTTCAGCCCCTTCGCGGCCACTGGCGTGAAGCTGGTGGAAGACAGCCGTGACTATGGCATCGGCGTCATCCGCACCCGCATCGAAGGGGGCAACAACACGTGGGACGTTGTTGCCGCGGAAGATGTCGAGGTGATCCAGGGATGCCAGGAAGGGCTCTTCGAAAAAATCGACTACAGCAAGATCAAGGAAGCCGCCAAGCTGATCCCGGATGCCAAGCTCGATTGCGGCCTTGGTGAGGTCCTCTACAACATGTCGATCGCCTACGATCCCGCCAAGACCTCAGAAGCACCTCAAAATTGGGCCGACTTCTGGAACGTCAAAAAATGGCCTGGCAAGAGATCTCTCTATCGCGACCCACGCGATACGCTGGAGGCAGCGCTGCTTGCCGATGGAGTTGCGCCGGCCGACGTCTACAAGACGCTCGCCACGCCGGAAGGCCAAGATCGCGCCTTCGCCAAGGTCAAGGAACTGATGCCCAACATCATCTGGTGGACCAATCCGGGACAGTCGCGGCAGTTTCTGGCAAGCGGCGAGGCGGTGTTCATTGCCACCTACGACAGCGGTATCAACGCCACCAATCTCGGCGAAGGGCTTAAGAACAAGGTCGTCAACAACAATTCGATCCGCCACATCGACTACTGGGCGATCCCGAAGGGGGCGAAGAATCTCGATACGGCCTATAGCTTCCTGAATTTCGCGACCGAAGCGGAGAGACAGGCGCAACTGGCATCCAAGATGGGGATCTCGGTTCCGAACACCGATGCTCTGCCCTTGGTCAAGCCGGAAGTGCTGCCGTTGTTGTCGGCCAATCCTGACAACATCAAGACGGCGATCCAGTCCAATGCAAGCTTCTGGCTGGACAATTACGATGCGCTGAACCAGCGCATGACGACCCTCATCGGCCAATGATAGAATGACACAGTATGGGCGCCTCCACAGGGTGCCCATACTGTGTGCATGTTCGGTTTCATGTTTACCAACCTCGCAAAGATAGCGGCCCCTCTCAGGCGGCTCGGGAACGCGCAGGCCCTTATCCTGGTCGCGCCGCTGTTCCTTTTCCTGCTCGTCACGTTCTTCGTGCCGATAGCGGCGACGCTGTGGCAGAGCGTTTCGGATCCGCTGGCCCGCCAGGCACTTCCGCGCACGATTGCCGCTCTTGGCGAGTTCGACGGAAGTTCGCTGCCGGACAGCCCAGCATTCGCCGGCTTGCAGCACGACCTAAAAACCACCGCTCCGGAAACACTGGCCAAGGCAGCCGTCCGCATCAATTCGGATCTGCCGGGTTTCCGGTCACTTCTGTTCAAGACGGTCACCGCCGTGTCGGCCGAGCCCGCTACGCTGACGGGGCCGGACTTCGTCGCCATCGACGCGCGATGGGGCCAGATCGCGACGTGGGCGGCAATCAAGCGCGCCGGCGGTCCGCTGACGGACGCCAACCTACTTGCCGCGCTCGACTTGAAGCGCACCGATCAGGGCGCTATCGCCAAGGTGGCGCCTGACAAGGCGCTTTTCGTCGGCATGCTTGTCCGTACGGTGGTCATGGCCGCCTGGGTGACACTCATCTGCCTGATCGTCGGCTTCCCGCTCGCCTATTTCATAGCCAGCTCACCGCCACGGCGGGCCGGATTTCTGATGATCTTTATTCTCCTGCCGCTGTGGACATCCATACTCGTGCGAACCCTGTCCTGGACCGTCCTCCTGCAACGCGAGGGCATCGTCAACGCCGTGCTTGCGGGGCTCGGTGCAGGTGGCGCGCCGTTCGACCTCATGTTTAACCGTATGGCAGTCTATGTCGGAATGACGCACATTCTGCTGCCGTTCATGGTCCTTGCCATCTTCAGCGTCATGAAAGCGTTCCCCGACGGCTATCTGAGGGCGGCATCCTCGCTGGGTGCCAAGCCGTTCACGGTGTTTCGCCGCGTCTACCTGCCCCTGGTTATGCCTGGCGTGGTGTCCGGCTGCCTTCTCGTCTTCATCCAGGCTCTCGGCGCCTATATTACGCCGGTGCTGCTCGGCAATCCGAACGACCAGACGATCGCGCCGATCATCGCCTTTTACGTGACGAAGAGTTCCAATTGGGGGCTGGCTGCAGCTCTCTCGCTGATACTCCTTGTAGCAATCGTGCTGCTGTCCAGCGTCTATCGCTCGATTGCTGGCGGCAAAACAGTCGGGGTGGTCTGACCATGGCACACGGCATCCGGGCCACGCCACTGCAGATTGCCTGCCGATGGGGAGTTCCTGTCGTAGCCACGCTCGCCTGCATATTTCTTGTCGCCCCGATCCTGATTTTCCTGCCGCTGTCCTTCAACTCCGGCAGCTTCTTTCGCTTCCCCCTCGATGGGTTGAGCTTGCGCTGGTATCAGGATCTGTTCACCTCACCCTTCTGGATCCGCTCTCTTGTCAACTCATTGCTGGTCGGCGCGTGTGCGACGGCGCTTGCCATGGCTCTGGGCGTGCCAGCGGCCTTCGGCCTGTGGAAAGCGACGTTCCGCGGCAAGAGCCTGCTGGTCGGACTGCTGATCTCGCCCATGATGGTGCCCGTCATCATCACCGGCGTTTCTGTCTACTACGCGTCGGCACCGTTCCTGCTCAACAACACCTATATCGGACTCATTCTGGCGCATACGGCGATCGCGGTGCCCTTCGTCATCGTGACGGTCTCGGCCAGTCTTTCTGGATTCAATCCGGATTATCTGCGTGCCGGTGCCAGCCTCGGCGCGCCGCCCTTGCTCATCTTCCGCAGGATCACCTTGCCACTCATTCTTCCGGGCGTGGTCAGCGGCGCACTGTTTGCATTTTCCGCTTCGTTCGATGACGTCGTCATCGCGCTGTTCATGGCCGGACCCGAACAGCGCACCCTGCCGCGCCAGATGCTCACCGCCAGTGTCGACGGCTTTCGCCTTACGATCACGGCGGCTGCCTCGCTGATGATCCTGATTTCGGTCGCTTTAATGGCTGTGATCCTGATGCTGCAGCGTCGCAGCCGGCGTCTGGCGGCGACGATCGCCTGATCACTTCAATCCCATAGGTATTCATTCGCAATGACACGAACGATAGAAACACAGGTGCTTGTCGTCGGGGGCGGCCCGGTCGGCCTCACCCTCGGCATGGATCTCGCGTCGCGCGGCGTGGAGACGCTGGTGGTGGAAATGCGGCATGAGGGGGAGCCGCCGAGTGTCAAATGCAATCACATAGCAGCTCGTTCGATGGAGATTTTCCGCCGCTTGGGCGTTGCCGGAAAGCTGCGGCAAACCGGCTTGCCGGCCGACTATTCCAACGACATTTCCTACCGAGTGAGCTTCACCGGCAAGGAATTGTCGCGCATCGAAATTCCGTGCCGGAAGGACCGCTATACGGCGACCGGCGGCCCTGACACATGGTGGCCGACGCCGGAGCCGCCGCACCGGATCAACCAAATCTATATCGAACCGGTGCTGTTCGCCCATGCCGCGGCGATGCCGAATCTCTCCTTGCTCAACCGTGTCCAGATCAATGATTTCACCCAGGATGACGATGGCGTTCAGGCAACGGGGCGGCTGCTCGATACGGGCGAGACCATCTCCATTCGCGCTCGCTATATGGTTGGCTGCGATGGCTCGCGTTCGGGCGTGCGTAAGGCGATTGGCGCCAAGCTTTCCGGTACGGCGGTCGTGCAGCGCGTCCAGTCCACTTATATCAGAGCGCCGTCGCTGCTGTCGCTCAGCAACCTGAAGCCCGCTTGGGCGACATTCTCCCTCAACCCGCAGCGTTCCGGCAATGTCTATGCGATCGACGGCAAGGAGAAGTGGCTGGTTCACAACTATCTCAGGCCGGGCGAGGAAGACTTTGAAGCCATCGACCGCGACTGGGCGTTGCGAACCATCCTCGGCGTCGGTCCTGATTTCGCGTACGAAATTCTTAGCAAGGAAGACTGGATCGGTCGGCGCCTGGTAGCCGACAAGTTCCGCGACAGGCGCGTCTTCATCTGCGGCGACGCGGCCCATCTATGGGTGCCGATGGCCGGGTACGGCATGAATGCCGGCATCGCCGACGCTGCAAACCTCGCCTGGCTGCTCGCCGCTCACCTGAACGGCTGGGCGCCGGCATCCATTGTCGACGCCCATGAGAAAGAGCGGCTGCCCATCACCGAGCAGGTGTCGCATTTTGCGATGAACCATGCGCTGGCGTTGTCGAAGCAACGCGGCGACGTTCCTGACAACATCGATGATGACGACGCCGAGGGCCAGCGAGCAAGAGCCGCGCTTGGCAAACTCGCCTATGACCTCAACGTTCAGCAATATTGCTGCGGCGGGCTGAACTTTGGCTATTTTTATGACCAATCCCCCATCATCGCCTATGACGGAGAAAAACCACCTGCCTACGGCATGGCCGACTTCACACCGTCCACGGTTCCGGGCTGCCGGACCCCTCACGTCTGGCTCGACGATGGCCGCTCGCTCTACGACGCGATGGGTCCCGATTACACGCTGCTTCGCTTTGATCCTTCGATTGACGTGACCACATTCTTGGCCGCAGCGAACGCGATCGCTGTTCCTGTCCGGTTGCTCGATGTCACGGCGGAGGACGCTGCTGGCGTCTACGACAAGGCCTTGGTCCTCTCGCGGCCCGACCAGCATGTCGCCTGGCGGGGTGATACCGCACCGACTGATCCGCTCGGTCTTATCCAGCTTATTTGCGGAATGGCCATACAGCACGAGGCAGCATGACCAACAACCCTCAGAGGACCGTTTCAGCGGTTCAATCCTATCCCGATCTGCGCTTGCTGATCGGCGGCGAATGGCATGAGCGAGGCGATCGTGAGTCAATACCGGTCTTCAATCCCGCGACCGAGGCCGTTCTTGGCAACCTGCCCGTGGCAACTCAGGCCGACATGGATGCCGCTCTAGCGGCGGCGGCAACCGGCTTCGAGCTATGGCGGAGACGTTCGCCCCTTGACCGTTCCGATATCATCCGCCGCGCGGCCGCAATCGTTCGGGAAAGGGGTGAGAGCATCGCGCGTCTGATCACGCTCGAAGAAGGCAAACCTCTGGCCGAGGCCCGTATCGAGGCGGAAGCCGCTGCGCAGACTCTGGAATGGTTTGCCGAGGAGGGGCGCCGGGCTTACGGCAGGATCATACCCTCGCGCATCGAAGGGATGCAGCAATTCGTGGTCAAGGAACCAGTCGGCCCGGTGCTGGCGATCGCGCCCTGGAATTTTCCAGCCGTCAATCCGGCCAGAAAGCTGGGCGCGGCATTGGCCGCGGGTTGCTCGTGCATTCTCAAACCACCCGAAGAAGCGCCAGCCAGTGCCATGTCGATCGTCCAGGCGCTGGACGATGCAGGGATTCCCAAGGGCGTGATATCCATGCTGTTCGGTATACCTGCCGAGATTTCATCGTATCTGATCGCCTCCCCGATCATACGCAAGGTATCGTTCACCGGTTCGGTGCCCGTCGGAAAACATCTGATGGCGCTCTGCGCCGCAGGCATGAAGCGGACAACGATGGAACTCGGCGGCCACGGTTCGGTCATTGTCGACCGTGATGTCGACATCGATGCCGTCGTGCGGCTTTCAGCGATGGCGAAATATCGCAATGCCGGCCAAGTGTGCGTGTCGCCGACCCGCTTTTATGTCCACAAGGCGATCTATGTTGAGTTTGTCGAACGCTTCGCTGCCATTGCGGATGGCGTTGTGGTCGGCGATGGCTTCCTGGAAGATACGGCCATGGGACCTCTTGCCCATTCGAGACGCGGGTCTGCGCTGGATGAACTCGTGGCCGATGCCGAAAAGCACGGGGCTAACCTGCGTGCCGGCGGCCATCGGCGTAACAGCCCCGGTTACTTCTTTTCACCGACGGTGTTGTGCGATGTATCAGAACATGCGCGTGTCATGAATGAGGAACCGTTTGGCCCCGTGGCTCTGATCAATCCGATCGACTCGATCGAAAGTGGAATCAAGCAGGCCAATCGGCTTCCCTACGGTCTGGCCAGCTATGGTTTCGGCGCGACCGCAGACGCGGCGAAGGCATTTTCCAGCGGGCTCGAAACGGGGATGGTCGGGATCAACAGCTTTACCATTTCCTTTCCCGAGACGCCGTTTCTGGGCATTAAGGACAGCGGACACGGGGCCGAAAACGGTGTCGAAGGCCTTGAGACCTGTCTCGTCAGCAAATTCGTGAGCCAGATATGATGAGCGACTTGTCGGCAAATCCCGCGCGAGCCCATGACGAGACCGCACTGGTCCGGTTCATCAATGTACAGAAATCGTATGGAGGCCTTGGCCTCGTCGTCAAAAACCTCAACCTCGACGTACTCAGGGGCGAATTCCTCACCTTGCTCGGCCCGTCGGGCTCCGGCAAGACGACCACTCTGATGATGCTTGCTGGCTTTCAGGATGCCACCTCAGGCGAAATCCTGCTGGACGGACGGCCAGTGACCCAGACGCCGCCGCATGAGCGCGGCATCGGCATGGTGTTCCAGAGCTATGCACTGTTCCCGCACATGACCGTGGCACAGAATCTCGCCTTTCCCCTTGAGGTGCGCCGCGTCGCCAAGGCCGACATCGCCAACCGGGTCAAACGCGCGCTCGAGATGGTTGAGCTGCCCAATTTCGCAGGGCGACGCCCCTCGCAGCTTTCCGGCGGCCAGCAGCAGCGCGTCGCGCTGGCGCGGGCACTCATCTTCGAGCCGACAGTGGTTCTGATGGATGAACCGCTGGGCGCGTTGGACAAGCATTTGCGAGAGCAGATGCAATACGAAATCAAGGCGCTGCATGATCGTCTCGGCATCACAATGATCTACGTGACCCACGACCAATCCGAAGCCCTGACCATGTCGGACCGGATAGCCGTGTTCAACGATGGCATCATCCAGCAGCTTTCGACACCGCAGGACCTCTATGAACGTCCCGCCAACGCGTTCGTCGCCCGGTTCATTGGTGAGAACAATACGCTGATAGGGAAGGTCGCCAAGTCCGGCAAGGACGGACTGTACGATGTTGCCTTGTCAGGCGGTGGCGTTGTGCGTGCAGTCGCCGATGAGTCTCTCGCGCCAGGCGATAGCGTGATAATTTCGGTCCGCCCGGAACGCTGTCTATTGGGCCATGACTTTCCAGACCCGATGAACCAATTCGATGGCAAGGTGCTCGATACGATTTATCACGGCGACCATATTCGGGTGAAAGTTCACGCGGCGGGCTCGGAGAACTTCATCATTAAGACAGTCAACGCAAGATCCGACCTGCCACTGCGGCCTGGCGTTGATGTGAAGATAGGCTGGGACCCAAAAGACTGCCGCGCCTTTCGGTGAGGTCTCTGTCAGCAAGCCACCGTCGTTCTTCGCTTCGACTAACAGCAATGTCTCCCCAGCATTTAATCAAAGCACGGGTAGAGGCACGCGTATCGGAAGCAAGGCGTGCGCCCAGGAAGTCCGCACTTTGTCCGGGCTTCAATTTCTCTCGCTCGTTAACGATCGGCCATATTCAAGTCCAGGTGCTGGGACTCCGAACGATCTCCGTCCGTTCATGCGGCGATTGGCGGCAAATACGCGTCATTCGGAGCCATTCTGCCTGACGTGGACCATTCCACCGATGGTGGTTTCCACTCGACCCAGCGTCCCGTCAAGGATCTAGGCTCGCTACAGGTGAGAGCAGTGCCCCTATGCAGCCGATTCACCTCTATCGGTCCGGCGGGACTCGGTGCTGTCGCCCAGATGCGACGAAGGATGACCGCGAGCTTTCGGGCGAGTGCGATCTTGGCTTTTTTCGGAGCCTGCCGATTGGCGGCCTCACGGCCCAGACGCGCGGACCATTGACCATACGGCTCATATGTCGTTTGCCACTTCTTAAGGTGAGGGCGGTCCGCACCATCTCGGCTTTGGCCTTGCTAATGCGGCCGGTGCGGACGAGTTCGACCGACTGAAGCTTGCTCATAGGCTGAAGTGACGAGGCACAGCGAGTCTGTTTCAAGCGCCGCTCTAGCGGGCGAACGCGATGCGGATTGTTCCATGAGGGCCGAAATCGGCAACGATGCTGTCGCCGTGGCGCGCCTCCACCGGGCGCACGAACGAGCCTGACAGCACAACCTGTCCGGCGGCGATCTGCATGCCGTATTGATGCAGCCGGTTGGCCAGCCAGACGATGCCCTTGGCCGGATGGTCGAGCACGCCGGCGCCAAGGCCGGTTTCCTCGACCTCGCCATTGCGAGACAGGATGGCGCCGATCCAGCGCAGGTCGGCCTCGCGCGGCCCAGACGCGCGACCACCGATGACGATGCCGGCATTGGCGGCATTGTCGGAGATGGTGTCGAAGAAGGTCCTGATCTTGCCGGTCTCTTTGTTGACGCGCTCGATGCGGGTGTCGAGGATTTCAAGGGCAGGGGTGATGTAATCGGTGGCGTCGAGCACATCGTCGATCGATACGTCCGGCCCCGACAGCGGCGCCTTCATGACGAAGGCGATCTCGGCCTCGATGCGCGGCTGGATGAAGCGGTTGGCGGGAACGATGCCGCCGTCGTCGAAGAACATGTCGTCGAACAGCACGCCGGAATCGGGAATGTCGATGGCGAGCGCCGATTGCATGGCCTTGGAAGTCAGGCCGATCTTCCAGCCCTTGATCGTCAGGCCCGACTCGACCTTGCGCTTCACCAGTGCTGCCTGCACCAGGTAGGCGTCGTCCATCGTCGCATCGGGAAAATCGAGGCTGAGCAGCCTGATCTGCCGGCGGTTGCGTTCGGCTTCGAACAGCCGCGCTGCGGCGTCCTCGACTTGCTCGGGGGTCATTGCGCTGTCCCCTCGTCGACGACGCCGTTGCGCAGCAGGCCAATGCCATCGGCCTCGATCTCGATGACATCGCCCGGCTTCAGCCAGATCGGCGGGTCGAAACGGGCGCCGGCGCCGGTCGGCGTGCCGGTGACGATGACGTCGCCGGGCACCAGCGTGGTGAAGGTCGAGACATAGTTGATGATCTTGCGGAAGGAAAAGATCATGCGGCTGGTGCGGTCCTGTTGCCGCAGCTCGCCATTGACGCGGGTGGTCAGCGCGATGTCGGCGATCTGCGCCTCGCTGGTGTAGGGCACCAGCCATGGGCCGATGGCGCCGGTGCGGTCGAAATTTTTGCCCTGGGTGACGTTGAACTTGGCGTGGCGGACCCAGTCGCGGATGGTGCCTTCGTTGCAGAGCGAAAGTGCTGCGATGTGGTCGAGCGCATCCTTCTCGGCGATCCGCCGGCCGGCCTTGCCGATGACGATGACGATCTCACCCTCATAGTCGAGCTGCGGCGATTCCGGCGGCCGTACCAGCGGCGCGCCATGGCCGACGAAGGAGCGCGGGAAGCGGATGAACAGCGACGGGTTGGAGGGGGCTGCCTGGCCGTCCTTGTACTCCTCGTTGCGGTCGGGAAAGTTGACGCCGACGCAGATGATCTTTTCCGGGGAGGGGACCGGAATGTCGTAGGCGATGTCGTCGAGGGAAAAATCGGCGGCAAAGGCATCCGCCTCTTCCGCCAGATGTTGCAAGGCGCCGGCCTCTATCACTTCGCGCAGCGTCGGCCACTGGCTGTGGCGCGCCGACAGGTCGACGACGCCCTTGCCGGTGATCGCGCCGTAGCGCTTCTTGCCGCCGATGGTGAAGGTGGCGAGCCGTGCCTGTGCCGTCATGCTGATTTCCCCATCACGCCTGTCGTAGCCATCATCACGGCGCGATGATCGGTGAGGCCGAGAGATCGGGCTGGCGCGGCTCGATGCCGGCAAAGACGCTGCCTTCCTCGAACCAGCTTTTTGGCGCCGGCGCGCCCCACAGCGTCTGCCGCTGCGGGTCCTTCAGGTCCCACTTGATCGGCTCCAGATCGGGATCGACCGTCTGGTAGTCCGAACAGTAGATCTCGATGCGGTGATTGTCGGGATCGCGGATATAGAGGAAGAAGGCGTTGGAAATGCCGTGCCGGCCGGGACCGCGCTCGATGTTTGCGAGGTAGCCGGTCGTCGCCATCAGGTCGAGCAGATCGATGATGTTGAGCGGGGTCGGCACCCAGAAGGCGAGGTGGTGCAGGCGCGGTCCGACACCGTTGGTGAAGGCGATGTCGTGGACGCCACCCTTGCGGTGCGTCCACGCCGCCCAGAGCTTTCCACTGCTGGCATCCTCGGTGTACTCGGTGACACGAAAGCCGAGCTCGTTGTAGAACGCCACCGATTCATCGACGTTGGGCGAGAAGCAGTTGAAGTGGTCGATGCGCAACGGCTTGACGCCCTTGTAGAGCGCGTATTTCTGGTGAATCGGCGGCAGCCGCTCCATCTTCGAGTAGAACTCCAGCGGAATGCCGTGCGGGTCGCGGGTGCGGAAGGTCCGTGACTGGTACGGCCGCTCGACCCATTCCACCGGCAGGCCTTTGCCTCTGAAGAAGTGCTCGGCCTTGTCGAGATCCTCGTCGGAGAACAGCTTGAAGCCGAGGTCGCGGGCTTCCGGCTTGGCAGCCTTCCGCAGCACGATGCAATGGTGGCCGCGCTCTTCCAGCGCGCGCAGATAGATCGCGTCCTTGCTCTCGTCGGTCACCTGCAGGCCGAGCGTGTCGACATAGAAGGCGCGTGATTTTGCGAGGTCGGTCACTGCCAGTTCGACATGGCTCAGCCGCACGATGTTGAAGGCCGGGTAGAGGTTGGGTGTGGGCAAGGGCATCTTGATGTCTCCGGTCAGCCGCCGAGCTTCTGGATCGAGTGTGGCGCGGTCGCGAACGCGATGTTCTTGGTTTCCATGTAGAAATCGAACGACCAGTCGCCACCGTCGCGGCCAATGCCCGAACTTTTGACGCCACCGAACGGCGTTGGCAGATGGCGCACATTTTCCGAGTTGACCCAGATCATGCCGGCATCGAGCGCATCGGTGAAGCGGAAGGCGCGGGTGACGTCCGAAGTCCAGAGATAGCCGGTCAGGCCGTACTGGGTGTCGTTGGCCAGCGCCAGCGCCTCGGCCTCGTCCTTGAACGGGATGGCGGTCAGCACCGGTCCAAAAATTTCCTCCTGGGCGATGCGCATGCGGTTGTTGGCGCCGGTAAACAGCGTCGGGCTGACATAGCAGCCGCCGCCCGGACCTGCGAATTTGCCGCCGCCRGCAGCGACCGTGGCGCCTTCCGACTTGCCGATCTCGATGTAGGAGAGAACCTTCTCCTCATGCACCGGATGGATCAGCGGACCGACCACGGTTTCGGGGTCAAGCGGGTGGCCTATCTTGATGCGCTTGGCCTTCTCCGCCACCAGCGCGGTGAACTTGTCGTAGACCGAGGCCTCGACCAGCAGGCGCGAGGACGAGGTGCAGCGCTCGCCGTTGAGCGAGTAGATCATGAAGACGGCGGCGTCGGCGGCGCGCTCCAGATCGGCGTCGGCAAAGACGATGACCGGGTTCTTGCCGCCGAGCTCGAAATGCACGCGCTTCAGCGTGTCGGCGCCTTGCTTCATGATCATCGAGCCGGTGCGGCTTTCGCCGACGAAACCGATCGCCTTGATATCGGGGTGCTCGGTCAGCGCCTTGCCGGCATCCTCGCCAAAACCGTTGACGAGGTTCCAGACGCCCTTGGGCAGGCCGGCCGCCTCGGCGATCTCGACCAGCAGCCGCGCCGTCAGCGGCGACAGCTCCGCCGGCTTGTGGACGATGGTGCAACCGGCGGCGAGCGCCGGCGCGATCTTCCAGGTCGACAGCATGAAGGGCGTGTTCCACGGCGTGATGACGCCGACCGGGCCGATCGGTACACGAGTGGTCATGTTGACCTGGTTCGGCGCGCGGATCGTGCGGCCATCGCGGGCTTCCGGTGCACGGTCGGCGTAGAAGCGGAAATTCTCGGCGCCGCGCAATGCTGCCTTGGCCATGAACTTCAGCGATTGGCCGGTGTCCATGCATTCGACGAAGGCAATTTCCTCGGCCCGCGCCACGATCGCGTCGGCTATTTTGTGCAGCAGCTTCTTGCGGGCGTCGCCGGCAAGCGCCGCCCAGTCGCGAAAGGCCGCCTTCGCCGCCTTGGCGGCGCGGTCGATGTCTTCAGCCTTGCCGCGCGCCACGGTGGCGATCGGCTTCAGATCGATCGGCGAGATCGTCTCATATGTCGAGCCGTCGGCGGCCGGCACGGCCTCGCCACCGATCTGGTTGAGCACACCGCCCTTTTTGAAGCGTTCGAGATAGGCCTCGGCCTTCTTCAGATTGTCGTCTAGAGCCATGAGGTCTTTCCTGTCACTTGCCACGCCCTGTCACTTGCCACGCAGGCGCGGGTGGATGGCATTTTTCTTCCAGCTCAGTTCGGCGTCGATCTCGCGGATCTCCAGGGAGAGCGCGAAATGCGGCGTCGTGAACAATGAAGCGAGATGCTCGGACACTGCCGCGAAGATCGCTTCGCCGGTGCGTTTCTTCTCTTCGTCAGTGCGGCCCTTGCCAATGCGGAAGTTCAGGTCGATGAAACCGTTCTCGGGCAGACGGTCGGCGATGGCATAAGCATCAGCGCGGAAGGCGCGCACCCTGACCGCGCCCGGCTCGAACAGGCCGGTTTCGAGGATTGTCCGCGAGACCAAAGCGCAGAGCTCCGTCATGTCTACCCTGGCGTCGAGATTCGCCGAATAGTCGATCACCATGTGCGGCAAGCTGTCGCTCCAGTCGGACATATACGCTGTCTTTAATTAACGTGCGTATTACATTTTGTTGATGTATTGTCAATTGCTTTGCAGTTGGGTCAACATCCTTTCCCGTGCGCTCGACATCCTAACTTGGCTGTGAGTTCGCGGGTGATTGCCAATGGGCTCATGCGCGCCTTCGTGGAGTCTTCCTTGCGAATAACGGAAACCAAACGCTCCCTGCCAATGGCCCTGCTTCGTGCCCGTGAAGTGATCATGGCGCACTTTCGACCGATGCTTGCCCGACACGACATCACCGAGCAGCAATGGCGCGTGCTGCGGGTGCTTGCCGAAACCGGGCCGCTCGAAGCAACCGAACTCGCCAATCGAGCCTCGATCTTGCCGCCTAGCTTGACCCGCATCATCAAGGCGATGGAGGAGCGGCAGTTCATCACCCGCAACAGGGTAAAGGATGATGGGCGCCGGGCACTGATCGCCATCAGTCCGGCCGGGCTGGCACTGATCGAGGACCTGTCGCCTGAGCGTGCCGCGATCTATGAGGCGATCGAGCAACGCTACGGTGCCCAGCAGCAGGACCGGCTGCTTGATCTGCTAGAAAGCCTGATCCAATCGGAATCCTCTTAACCACCGAAGCTACCAGTGCAGTCGGCAGCAAGCAGTTGCGACCGACATAGAGCAATGCCGCCTCTGCCTCCTATGGCCATTTCCGCCAATAGTGAACAAAAAGAGAACAAAGAGTCAAGCCTGCCCTTGACGGGGGAGGAATATGTTCCTTATTTCAGCGTGATCTGAAGCAGAAAAGGACCATGGCTCGGCGTCAATCGCGCTGGCCGGCGAAGCTATGGCAAAAACAGCGGAAGACAATTTTCGGATCGAGGTATGGGATCGAGAGGAGCAGGCCCTATCCGAAACCATTTCGCGTTCCCCCGATTCAACGGTGAGTCAGGCAGCCTGGCAAGCTGCCATCCGGCGCCGGCCAGGCATGTTGCTGATCCACTACAACAGTCGGCATGTGATGGAGAAAATCCTGACACCAGGCGAGGTCAAGATCCCACCGCAGGCCATCATTGATGGCAGCGTTCATGCGGGCCTCGATGTGGCGCTCGGCGATCTTCGCGAATGGCATGTGTTGCGGGCCTGGTGCAGATCCTGTTCGCACCATGCGACGGTAAAGCCTGCCGGGCTCATCGAACGCTATGGAAAAGGCGCTCTGTTCAGTTCGGTCGAGCGAGCGCTCTTCTGCACGAGTTGTAACAGGGGAGGGCCTGTCAGGCTGGAAATTCACAAGCTGCCACGCAATTGAGGGGCGAACGGATGCAAGACCTCATCGAAATTCGTCCAGGCCCACTCGGCACTGGTTGGACAATCCTATCGCATCGTCGCCGATCAGCGGCCGGACTGTCGAGAACCGGGAATGCGAGCGATCTCCGCCGGTCGGCTTCGACGCAAAACATGCGGACCACCGCGGACGGGGACAGTCGGTCCCGCATCCCGTCCTGCGGCCGGCGCTATGCTGACGCTCCTACGGCTGTCCCGTTCACCGCCCGCGGCGGGGGCGAATTTCCTCCGTCCTACGCGCGACAATGATCCGCGGTTGCGGACGCGCGCAGGACTGCGGCTTATACGCCGTTCTTCCTTAGAGCGCCGACGGTCGCCGGCGCGGAGATGCTTGGACATGGAACCGAATCCCAGGCAGGGTATTGAATCGGACTGTGTATCCGAGTTCCGCATGTCGGCTGTAGATGGCACCCTCGGCATCAGCAAAAGGCGCACACGGCGCCGAGACTTGGAATCTATCCCTAGATATCCGCTGCCGGGATTTCGGTCCTTCCAGCTCTGCACATTGACAGACCACATACCGGTCGGCGGGGATTGGCTCTTCGAGATGAAGTTCGACGGCTATCGTGCCCAAGTCGCCATCTCCGGCTCGAACGTCGTCGTCTATACCCGCAATGGCCACGACTGGACCCGACAGTTCAAGGTCATCCTGCCGCCGCTTCGGAGACTGACCAAGGGCGCGGTGCTGATCGACGGTGAGATCGTCGCCATCGACAGCCAGGGCCGCACGAACTTCTCCATGCTGAAAACCGGCATTGCCGCGGGTATGCCGCTCAAATTCTATGCCTTTGATCTGCTTGAATTCGATGGCGAAGATCTGTCGAACCAGCCGCTCCTTGAGCGCAAGGAGCGACTTGAGTCCCTGCTAGGCTCGCGCCGCCCTGAAGACAGCCTGCAATTCTCCAGCCACATCCTCGACCAGGGCAAAAGGGTGTTTGACGCCATGTGCGCGGGCGGCCACGAAGGCGTTATCGCCAAGCGCGCCGACAGCTCCTACGTCGGCGACCGCACCGGGAGTTGGCTCAAGATCAAGTGCACGAAGCGACAGGAATTCGTTGTCGGCGGCTATCGCCCAAGTGACACAGGACATGGCATGGCCTCGCTGATCCTCGGCACTTACGACAATGGCAAGCTCATCTATCGCGGTCGCGTCGGCACTGGGTTCACCGCAGCGATGCGCAAGGACATCCTGGCGAAGCTCGAGAAACGCCGTATTGAGAAACCGGCGTTCGCTTCTGTTCCGAGAGACATTGCCCGTCGTGCCCGGTGGGTGAAGCCCGAGCTTGTCGCCGAAGTCACCTATGCCGAAGTCACACCGGACGGCAGCTTGCGACATCCAAGCTTTCAGGGCATGCGCGAAGACAAGCGAGCCGACCAGGTAGTGATGGAAATGCCGAAGGCGCCGGCAACTCTTGGCTCCGCCAATCTCGATCCGGGAATCGGCAAGGAGATCGCAGTTGCTGTCGGCGTCAAGCTGACGCATCCGGACAAGGTCATGTATCCCGGGACCAAGGTGACCAAGGCCACGCTTGCCGCCTACTACGCCGTGGTCGCCGAGAAGATGCTGCCGCACATACAGGATCGGCCGCTGTCGCTGGTGCGCGATACCGACGGCGACCTGCAACAGACCTTTTTTCAGAAGCACAGACTGCCAGGCATGCCCAAGGCCATCCATGACGGCCAGTTGGAGAAGATGTCCGGTAAGGAAAGCCGCATCTTGTGGGTCGATGACCTGGCAGGGCTGATCGCAGGTGTCCAGATGAACGTGCTCGAATTCCACATCTGGGGGAGCCTGCGCCAGCAGCCGGATCTGCCGCACCGCATGATCTTCGACATCGACCCCGACGAGGGCCTCGGCTTCACTGCCGTCAAGCAGGCAGCCCTCGACGTTCGGGGCCTTCTGGAAGCGCTTGGACTGCAGTCGTGGCCGTTGCTGTCCGGCGGCAAGGGCGTTCATGTGGTCGTGCCGCTCGTCCCGGAGGCAGACTGGGACGAGGTCAAGAGCTTCTGCCAAGACTTCGCCGAACTGCTGGCCCGTACAGATCCGTCGCGCTTCGTCGCCAACATGAGCAAGGCGAAGCGCAAGGGCCGAATGTTTCTCGATTACCTGCGCAACGGCCAGGGCTCCACTGCAATCTGTCCCTGGTCGACGCGGGCACGCGCGGGAGCGTCGTGCGCGGTGCCCGTCAGTTGGGAGGAGTTGCCCACCTGCGAAAGCGCCAACGGTTTCGATGTTTTCGCCGCCGCCGCGCGGGCTCAGCTACCCGAAGCCTGGGAGGGTTATTTCGACGTCGAACAAACGCTTACCGACCGCATCCGCCACGCAGTCCGGTAGCAATAACCATACTAGATGGTCAGCGACATTTGCCGATTTGGCGCGGACCGCCTTTGCCCAAATTCGAGAGCGTCCTCCCCCGCAACGCCGTCTAGAGTGAGAGTACGGACCGGTTTGCCGTGACGGGTTGAGAGCTGGAGGAGAGGCCTCCGGCGCCCGTCGCGGAGAACCGCGATGTCCAGACATTACGCTCGCGCCAGCACCGACCGGGCAAGCCTCTATGACGATATCACCAACAAGATTATCGCCGAGATGGAGGCTGGGCGCTTTCCCTGGGTGCAGCCCTGGGGCACGACGGCGACGAAAGCTCCTCTCGCCATGCCGGCCAATGCCGCGACAGGCCGCGCCTATTCCGGGATCAACGTACTGATCCTGTGGGGTGCGGTCGTCGAGCATGGCTTTCCCGTCCAGGGATGGCTGACTTTCCGCCAGGCGCTATCGCTGGGCGGTCATGTCCGCAAGGGCGAACACGGGACCACCGTCGTCTATGCTGACCGCTTCATCCCTGACGACGAGAAGAATCGCGCGCGGGAAACCGGCGAGGCAGCACAGGTGATACCGTTCCTGAAGCGCTTCATCGTGTTCAACGTGGCGCAATGCGAAAATCTGCCCGACGATCTGGCCGCGGCTCCGCCTGCACCAGAACCCGGACTGATCGAGCCTACGGTCGAGGCGATGATCAAGGCGACCGGGATCGATTTCCGCATCGGTGGCAACAACGCCTATTATGTGCCGGCGCACGACTACGTGCGGGTGCCGCCCCCGCAGGCCTATTTCGAGACCATCGACTGGCACCGCACCGCCCTGCACGAACTTGGCCATGCGACCGGCCATCCCTCCCGCGTCGGCCGTGACCTCGGCGGCGCCTTCGGCACCAAGAAATATGCGTTCGAGGAACTGGTCGCCGAGATGAACGCAGCCTTCTGCTGCGCCTCGCTTGGCATCGTGCCGACCGTGCGCCACGCCGACTACCTGGCCTCCTGGCTTGAGGTTCTGCGCGAAGACAACCGCGCCATCGTGCGTGCCGCCTCCCGGGCCAGCAAGGCGGCCGACTGGCTGCTTGCCTTCCTACCGCAACCTGACGGCGCTTCCAGGACGGGCACAGGCGAGGTCGATGAGACCGACATCGACAGGAGGGCGGCATGATCCTCCTCACGTACCTCGGATCTTCCGTGTGCGGCGCGGTACGTAGAGTGAGAGGGCTGCGCCGGTCTTTGTGACGGGTTTGGAGGTCGAGAGAGTCTCGGCCGCCCGTCGCGGAGATAATCAAGATGGCTACGGTCAAGCAGAAGATCACCCTCAACGCTTCGCGCGACATCCCGTTCAACAAGCTGATGCTGAGCCAGTCCAACGTCCGGCGCATCAAGCGCGGGGAAACGATCGAGGACCTCGCCGCCTCGATTGGACGGCGCGGCCTGCTCCAGAGTCTCAACGTCCGGCCAGTGCTGGATGGTGAGGGCAACGAGACCGGCATGTTTGAGGTGCCGGCTGGTGGCCGCCGCTATCGCGCCCTTGAGCTGCTGATCAAGCAGAAGCGCATGGTCAAAACCGAGCCTGTGCCTTGCGTCGTCACCGACGCACATAGCGAGGTGCCGATCGAGGAAGATTCGCTGGCCGAGAACTTCCAGCGCGAGGACCTGCATCCTCTCGACATGTTCCGTGCCTTCCAGACCCTGCACGATCAGGGCGCGAGCCACGAGGAGATTGCGGCACGCTTCTTCGTGTCCGCGACCTTTGTCCAGCAACGCCTGCGGCTCGCGAAGGTGTCGCCCAAGCTGCACGATATCTACGAGCAGGACGGCATGAAGCTCGATCAACTCATGGCCTTCACCGTGACCGACGATCACGCCCGTCAGGAACAGGTCTGGGAGGCGCTCGAACATTCGTGGTCGAAGGAGCCGCATCAAATCCGGCGCATGCTGACCGAAACCACGGTTCTGGCAAGCGATCGCCGAACGCTATTCGTCGGCGTCGAGGCCTATCTCGCAGCCGGCGGCATTGTTCTGCGTGACCTGTTCGAGGCCGACAATGGCGGCTGGCTGCAGGACCCTGTGCTGCTCGACCGCCTGGTCTGCGACAAGCTGAAGTCGATCGCCGACGATATCGCCGCAGAGGGCTGGAAGTGGATCGTGGTCGATGTCGATCTGCCCTATGGCCACACTCACGGCCTGAGAGCGCTCGCCGGCACCCCCACCGATCTGACCAACGCGGAGCGGGCACAACGTGAAGCGCTGCGCAAGGAATACGATCGGCTGGAAGCCGAGTATGGCGAAGTCGACGAACTCCCCGACGAGGTCGATCAGCACCTCGGCGAGATCGAGTCTGCGCTCGATGCCTTCGAGAGCCGGCCGATGAACTACGATGCGGCCGAGATCGCTCGCGCCGGAGTGTTCATCAGCATCGATCGTGATGGCGATCTCGTCATCGATCGGGGCCATGTGCGCCCCGAGGATGAAGCGACACAGACGGTCGGCGGCGACTCCGCGGAGCCCGACGGTGCGACCGGGAGCGGGGATGGCAGCGACGATCTTTCCGTTCGCCGCGCCACCATCACCATCGGCGTGCAGGCGTCCGAGCCCGAGGAGGATGAGGGCGACATCATCAAGCCGCTGCCCGAGCGCCTGGTGATCGAACTCACCGCCCATCGTACGCTGGCGTTGCGCAATGCCGTGGCCGAGAACCAGCATGTTGCCATCACGGCGCTCTTGCATAGGCTCGTTCTTGACACATTCGGTCAGCGTTCCGCGACCGGCTGCGTTGAGGCGTTCGTCCGGCATGTCCACCTGCCGGCGCAGGACGCCGACCTCAAAGACAGCCCAGCGGCCAGGGCGGTTGATGAGCGCCATGCGACATGGAAGGGAGACATCCCGCTCGGTGACGACCAGACTCTATGGGGCTGGCTTGACGGTCTCGACGACGCCAGCCGGCAGGCGCTGCTGGCGCATTGCGTCAGCTATGGGATCAACGCCCTGTTCGAACGACCCAATCCCCACGGCAGCGGCGTTTCCCAGCACGGGCTGGATCAGCGCCTGCGCGAAGCCGATCGGCTGTCCCGTGCCACCGGCCTCGACATGGTGGATGCTGGCTGGCGCCCGACGGTCGATAACTATCTCGGCCGCGTCACCAAGTCCCGCATTCTCGAAGCCGTGCGCGAAGGTGCCGGCGAGCAGGCCGCCCAGCTCATCGACCACCTCAAGAAGGGCGACATGGCCAAGGAGGCGGAGCGCCTCCTTGCCGATAGTGGGTGGCTGCCGGAACCGCTCCGCCTCAGCGGCGATGACGCGCCAGCCACGCAGCCGGATGAGGGCGAGGAAGCTGACCTGCCCGAATTCCTCGCCGGTGGCGATGAGGAGGACTCGCCTGCGGCCAACGACGTCACCCGACACGCGGTCGCCGCCGAATAGCACCCATCGACAGCGCGGCTCTCGTCGCCACGTTCCGCCTTCACCTCACGGCCCGGCTCCCCGCCGGGCCATTTTCGTTTCAGGAGATAGGTCCATGTCAGCCCACATCGTCTACGACAACGCCCCGCTTGGCTCGCTGATCCGCTACTCGGACGGCACGCCGAAACCGCCCGCGTGCTTCACCCGCAAGCTCGCGGACTGGGAGCGCCGCAACGGTCTCGGCCGGCTGGTTCGCAAGTCACCCCCGCGCGACCGTCCGACCTACAGCGCCCCGGCCTCGATCACGCTCAACGAAGGGAATTTTTCCTCCGGCGGCATCATCCTGGTGACCGTTATGCGCACCCACTCGGTCGACAGCTCGCTCAGCTTCGAGATCGTCGAGCGACCCGCGATCGGCATGGTCCGGGTCCTGCAGCAGATCGGCGACCACGACGAGCTGCTGCACCTCGCCGAGAGCCGCGATGCGGCCGAACTCTGGACGGCCAAGACCGGATACCGCAATGCGCGTCTTGAAGACATCACCGCCGACGAGGTCGGCGCCGATGTCGTCGAAGGACGGGCGGCGGCCTGACCGCGCGGCGTCAGCTGACGGCGGAATATGATCGAGATCGGTTGATACCGGCAAGCGCTCCACCTCATGGCGGGGCGCTTGTTTCATTTTGGCTTCGGCGGAGCCCTGAGAGGGAGAGGCGGGCCGGGATGGGTTTGAATCCGCGCGGTCCAGAGAGAGCGCCGCGCGGCTCGATCCTGTCCCCGCTCTCCCGAGGTTCACACCATGTACATGATCTCGCCCTCTGTGGCGGTTCCCGCTGCCACGTCGCTCCCGCTCGCCCAAGCCGGTGCAGCCGGCGCGATCTTCGCCGCCGCCGGCCTGCTGCTTCCCCATCTCGAACGCGGTGAGAGCATCGACGCGCCAAAGCTGCGCTCTGCGATGGAAGCCGCATTCGGCGCCTCCGACGCCACCGGCGCCTGGGACTGGAAGCAGGCCTACGATGCCTGCGAGGCCGCGACGGTCCTTTTCCTCCGCAAGTACGGAAAGGCGTTGTTCCGCAAAGCCGGCTCTCCGGCTCTCCGGCTTTCCGCACTGTCGAAGATCGCCGGGCTCATGCCGACGCATACCCGCCGATCCGAAGAGGCGCAGGCCTTCCAGCAGTTCTCGACGCCGATCCCGCTCGGCCTCGTCGCGGCCACCGCCGCCGCCATTACGCCGGCCGACCGTGTGCTGGAGCCTTCGGCCGGCACCGGGCTGCTCGCCATCCTGGCCGAAATCGCCGGCGCCTCGCTCGTCCTCAACGAGCTTGCCGAGACGCGCGCGGCACTCCTCTCCTCCCTCTTTCCGGCTGTCCTCGTCACCCACTTCGATGCCGCCCAGATCGATGACCATCTCGACGCCAGCGCCGTTCCGAGCGTGGTGCTGATGAACCCGCCATTCTCGGTCATGGCCAATGTCGAGGGCCGGGTCGCTGACGCAGCCTGGCGTCACATCGCCTCGGCGCTGGCGCGCCTGGCCCCCGGCGGGCGGCTGGTGACCATCACCGGCGCGAGTTTCGCACCCGACAATCCGGCTTGGACCGCCGCCTTCACCCGCCTGCAGGAGCGTAGTCGTGTCGTCTTCTCCGCCGCCATCGACGGCGCCGCCTATGCCAAGCATGGCACGACCTTTTCGACGCGTCTCACCGTGTTCGACCGTGCGCCCGCCGACGATCTGGGCGTCTTCCCGGCCGCTCCCGGCGTCGCCCGCGATGCCGCCACGCTCCTCGAATGGGTCAGCGAGCATCTGCCGGCACGGTTGCCGGTCATTATGCCCAGGGGCGTCACTGGCACACCGTCTTCGGCCGTACCTCGCACCGTACGCGGCTATCTTGCGCGCACGACGAGGGCGACACCGCGCCCCTCGATCGCCGATCCCGAGGCCGTCGAACTCGCCTATGAAGTGATCGACTGGCAGGCCGCCGAGGGCGGCCACATCAGCGATGCGATCTATGAAGATTACGGGCTTCAGGCGATCCGTATTCCCGGCGCGCAGGCGCACCCGACCCAACTTGTGCAGTCGGCGGCGATGGCCTCGGTCGCTCCGCCCAAGCCGAGCTATCGACCGCGCCTGCCACGGAACGTTCTCGACCTGCTGTCGGATGCGCAGATCGAGACCGTCATCTATGCCGGCGAGGCCCATGCCGAATATCTCGCCGGCGCCTGGACCCTCGACAACACCTTCGACGTCGTCAGCGCCGCGGCCGATGACGCCGCCGGCGCCGTTCGCTTCCGCCAAGGCTTCATGATCGGTGACGGCACCGGCGTCGGCAAGGGGCGGGAATCCTCGGCCGTGATCCTCGACAACTGGATGCAGGGCCGTCGCAAGGCGGTGTGGATTTCGAAGTCCGACAAACTGATCGAGGATGCGCAACGCGATTGGTCGGCGCTCGGAATGGAGCGCCTGCTGATCACGCCGCTGTCGCGTTTTCCGCAGGGCAAGCCGATCACGCTGCCGAAAGGCATCCTATTCACCACCTATGCCACGCTGCGCAGCGACGACCGTGGCGAGAAGGTTTCGCGGGTCAAGCAGATCGTCGAATGGTTGGGTCCGGATTTTGATGGAGCCATCATCTTCGACGAAGCGCATGCCATGCAGAATGCCGTCAGCGCCAAGGGCGAGCGGGGCGACGCCTCTCCCTCGCAGCAGGGCCGTGCCGGCCTGCGACTCCAGCACGCCCTGCCGAATGCCCGCATTGTCTATGTGTCGGCGACTGGCGCCACCACCGTCCACAATCTCGCCTATGCCCAGCGGCTCGGCCTCTGGGGTGGCGAGCATTTCCCGTTCTCCACCCGCGCCGAGTTTGTCGAGGCGATTGAGGCGGGCGGCGTCGCGGCGATGGAGGTGCTGGCCCGCGACCTCAGGGCGCTCGGCCTCTACACGGCTCGCTCGCTCTCGTTCAACGGCGTCGAATACGAGCTGATCGAGCATGAGCTGACGCCGGAACAGGTCCGCATCTACGATGCCTATGCCGGCGCCTTCGGCATCATTCATAACAATCTCGATGCGGCCATGCAGGCGGCCAACATCACCGGCACTACCGGCACGCTCAATGCCCAAGCCAAGTCGGCCGCTCGAAGCGCATTCGAAAGCGCCAAGCAGAGGTTCTTCGGGCATCTCCTCACCAGCATGAAGACGCCGACGCTGATCCGCTCGATCGCCCGCGATCTGGAGGAGGGCCATGCAGCTGTCATCCAGATCGTCTCGACCGGCGAGGCGCTAATGGAACGGCGGCTGGCCGAACTGCCGACCGAGGAATGGAACGACGTTCGCGTCGACATCACGCCGCGCGAATATGTCCTTGACTACCTGGCCCATTCCTTCACGGTGCAGCTCTACGAGCCGTTTACCGACAGCGACGGCAATCTGTCGTCGCGGCCGGTCTACCGCGACGGCCAGCCGGTCGAGAGCCGGGAGGCGGTCGCCCGGCGCGACGACCTGATCGCTATGCTCGCCAGCCTGCCGCCCGTGCCCGGCGCACTCGATCAGATCGTCCAGCATTTCGGCACGGACATCGTGGCCGAGGTCACCGGTCGCTCGCGCCGCATCGTGCGCAAGGGCGACCGCCTGGTTGTCGAAAATCGCGCGGGCTCGGCCAACCTCGCCGAGACGCAGGCCTTCATGGATGACCAGAAGCGCGTTCTGGTTTTTTCGGATGCGGGCGGAACGGGGAGGAGCTACCACGCCGAGCTTTCGGCCCGGAACACGCGGCTGCGTGTGCATTACCTGCTCGAAGCCGGCTGGAAGGCCGACACCGCCATTCAGGGCCTGGGCCGCACGCATCGCACCAATCAGGCGCAGCCGCCGCTCTTCCGGCCGATCTCGACCAATGTGAAGGCGGAAAAGCGCTTCCTCTCGACGATCGCGCGGAGGCTCGACACGCTGGGCGCAATCACGCGCGGCCAGCGCCAGACCGGCGGCCAGGGCCTGTTCCGGCCAGAGGACAATCTGGAAAGCCACTATGCCCGCGATGCGCTACGGCAACTCTATCTGCTGATCGTACGCGGCAAGGTCGACGGCTGTTCGCTCGAGCGTTTCGAGGCGGCGACGGGTCTCAAGCTGATGGATGCCAATGGCATCAAGGACGAGTTGCCGCCGATCACCACCTTCCTCAATCGCCTGCTCGCACTCACCATTGCGCTGCAGGGCGTGCTGTTCGGTGCCTTCGAGCAACTGCTGGCGGCGCGCATCGAGGGCGCGGTCGCGTCAGGCACCTACGACGCCGGGCTGGAGACGCTGCAGGCCGAAAACTTCGTCGTCACCGATCGGCAGGTGATCTACACCCATCCTCGAACCGGCGCCGAAAGCCGCATGCTCACGATCACCGAACGCAAGCGAAATCGGCCCGTCACGCTCAATGCGGCGCTCGATCATCTCCGCGATCCGCGTGCCTTACTGCTCATCAACGAGCAATCGGGCCGCGCCGCCGTACAGATCCCGACCCCCAGCGTCATGCTCGACGATGGCGAGGTCGAGCGACGTGTCCGCCTGATCCGGCCGATGGAAGGCCAGAACATGCCGCTCAAGGCCATGGGAGAAACACGCTGGGTCGAGGCCGACCGCGAGGCGTTCGCAACTGCCTGGACCGCCGAAATCGCCGGGGTGCCGGAGTTTTCGGACTCGGTCTTGCACATGGTCACCGGCCTGCTGCTGCCGATCTGGAAGCGCCTGCCCAACGAGTCGACCCGCGTCTATCGACTTCAGACCGATGAGGGCGAGCGCCTAATCGGCCGCCGCGTCTCGCCGGCATGGGCCGCCAAGGCCTCTGCGACGAACGTGGTTGCGCTGTCGCCGGAGCAGGCGTTTGCGGCTCTGATGGACGGCCAGACCATCCTCGATCTTGCCGAGGATCTCCAGCTTCGCCGCAGCCGCGTCATGGGCGCATGGCGTATCGAATTGTCCGGCTTCACCGACACGATGCGCGAGCGCCTCACCGCCTACGGTCTCTTCCACGAGATCATTTCGTGGAAGCTCAGGATGTTCGTGCCGATCGACGCCAATGGGCTCGCCGTCCTGGAGCGCGTGCTCGACCGGTTCCCAATCGAGCGGGTCAGTGACCGGGAGGCTGCATGATTCCGCGTCACGCTGCATCCGATCTCGCACACCGCCTCGGCGAACATGCCGAGGCGGTGTGCCGCCACTACCTCTCCAATGGCCGTCGCCAGGGCAACTATTGGACCGTCGGCGACGTCCGCAATGCGCCAGGCCGCTCGATGTTCGTGCGTCTGCAGCCATCCCTGAAGGGACCGCCAGGCAAATGGACCGACGCCGCTACCGGCGAGCATGGCGACCTGCTCGATGTCATCCGCGAATCCCTCGGACTGGTCAACTTCCGGGACGTCGCCGACGAGGCGCGCGTGTTTCTCGCTATGCCAGATGCCATGCCGCCCCGACCGGTCGAGCCGATCACGCAGGTCCCCATTGGATCTCCGGAAGCGGCTCGCCGACTGGTCGCCATGTCGAAGCCCATTATCGGCACCCTCGTGGAAACGTATTTGCGTGGACGTGGCATTACGACTTTGCACGGAACCGCAGCCTTGCAGTTCCATCCACACTGCTACTACCGGCCAGACGATCATGGACCGACCGAGACCTTGCCGGCGATGATTGCCGCCGTTACCGATCTGGATGGACATCTGACCGGCGCGCACCGAACCTGGCTCGCACCGGACGGCGCCGGCAAGGCACTCGTCGACACACCGCGTCGGGCAATGGGTGACCTTCTCGGTCACGCCGTCCGCTTCGGAGTACCCGGGAGCGTCATGGCGGCAGGCGAAGGCATCGAGACGACGCTATCGCTCAGATGCGCCTTGCCGGACATGGCGATGGCTGCTGCACTCTCGGCAGCCCACCTTGCCGCCATCCTGTTCCCTCCGAACCTGCGGCGGCTCTATGTCATCCGCGACAACGATCCGGCCGGTGACGGTGCACGCGACGCATTGGTCGGGCGAGCAACGGAGGTCGGGATCGACGTGATCGCGCTATCACCGGTGATGGAGGACTTCAACAACGATCTCCGCCATTTCGGACTTGCCGCCTTCCGGGCCTCGATTGCGGACCAGCTCATGCGCAATGACCGCATCCGCTATCTGACACAGGCGGCATGAGCCGTGAGGGGAAGCGCGCGGCGCACGGTGACGGTGCGCCGCATGGATGCGTGACCCGCCGGCAGAGAACCGCGACCCGGCCTTCGAGAGGGCGATCGGGCCCACAGTCGTGCCGGTCAGGCAATGGCGGCGGCCGACTATTTTCCGGCGGCGCGCGACTACTCGCGAATGGCAGCGATTGGGCGCGACGCCTTTCCATCGCGAGGCAAAATAGCCGGCCGACGCCATCCTCCGCTACGCTCCGGCCCTCCGCTTCGCTGCGGGTGTCGAACCGTCCCGCCCGTGCGCTCTCGTCGCCATGAAGGCCGCGAGGGTCGCGGTCAAACCGACGGGAGCATCCCATGAGCGAGCACGACGACACCGAACCCCACCACGCCGCTTCGACGACCGATCACATCCTCACCGAACTCCAGCTCTATGGCTGGCGCCCCTATGCCGACGAGCCAGATCCGCGACCGCTCCCCGGTGGCGACCACGTGGCCGGAGCCGTGGCCGACATCTTTGACGCCCTCATCGCCACCCTGGCCGACACGCGCCTCGAACCCGACCTCGATGACCTCCTCTGGTCCGTCACCAATGTCTTCCACCGAGCTGTACAACGGATCGAGCGGCAACTGGACGACAACGAGCAGGCCCAGCGCCGCCTGCAGCGCGAACAGGACGGCAGCGAGATCAAGGCGGTCGAACTCGAGACACTCACCGCCCAGGGGCAGACCATGATCGAACGGCGCGACGCCTTCGAGCTCATGCGTGACCAGGCCGCCGACCGCTACGAGCAGCACACCGCCTCGGCCTGGCGACCGCGCACGGGGTCGATGGTCAACCACCACCATCTCACCGCCGCAATGATCGATAGCCGCGACTTCCTCGCGGCCAGGCGGCGCGCGGAAACCGAGGTCATGTTACCCGCCGGTCCCAAGATCGCCTTCTCCGGCGGCGATACCGCCGATCACGAGCTGATCTGGGCAAAGCTCGATCAAATCCGCGCCAAGCACCCCGACATGGTGCTGATGCACGGCGGATCACCGAAAGGCGCCGAAAAAATTGCCGCCCGCTGGGCCGATCATCGCAAGGTGCCGCAGGTCGCCTTCAAGCCCGACTGGAGCAAACATGCCAAGGCCGCTCCCTTCAAGCGCAACGACCAGATGTTGGCGGTCATGCCAATCGGCGTCATCATCTTTCCGGGCACCGGCATTCAGGAGAACCTGGTGGACAAGGCCCGCAAGCTCGGCATCCCGGTCTATCGGCTCGGCAACGGCGGCGCCTAAGCGCCGCCGGAACCTAAGCGCCCCTATAAATGCCCGGGAGGTACTGCATCCTTCAAGCCATGTCGCTCGCATCCTTTCCCGAAAGCTTCACGCCGGACATCGCGCTTGCCGACACCTTCTTGCGCAATGCCGCCGCCCACCTCGATGGCGCTGACCGAGCGGCGGATCTAGGCAGGCACAATGCGGCCCTTCACGCCATTGCCATCGCCATTGAACTGCTCCTGAAGTCGCATCTTCTCAGAGTCGCGACCGGCGATCCCTGGAACCGCCGCCATATCGGGCACGATCTCGACAAGGCGGCTCGTTACGCCGAGAGAGCTGGATTAGGCCTGCCACCGGAACTGCACAGCGTCATCGCCCAACTTCATCCTCATTTTCAGCGTGGCGGCTTCCAACGGGACCCAGCGCGTTCATGGCCGTCCGGTTTCTCGCTCGACGCCCGCCACATCGCGCGGCGGCTTGCTCAGACTCTCATGGAGCATGAGCGTCGCGCCAACGACGCCCGCTGCTCCTGACTTGAAGATGACCGCACCCCGCGATCCATTGCGCTGATCCTTGGTCCAGCCGACGGCCTGACGCCATCAACCCGCAAGGGGTCGGACTACGCGAAGCGTGCCGCCGCTGCGGCTTCGCCTTCGCGGTGATTGCGGCCATCGGTCGAACACATCGGGCGCCTGTCAGCGGAGGAGGGTCCTCCGCTTCAAACAGGAGCCGGATCGATGTCCCTCGCCGACGCGCATGCCTTCGCCTTCAGCCTCGCCGCCACCCTCATGGTAGCCATCGTCATCTTTCGTGCCGGCGACGGCACTCTCTCGGTCGTGCCCGCGAACGAGTATGACGGCGACGACACCGCCATCATCGGCGAAATCGACCCGTTCGCCCCATGACGGGGCGAACATTGCCGCTGGCGAAAGAGAGCTTTGGCAGTTTTCGCCCGTGGTTTTCGTTGCTATGCTCTGCGCTGCGCCGAGGTGGTGGTGGAAGGCGCAATCGCAGAGCTATTCTCTCGGAGACACCACCATGATCATTCTCGGCATGTTCCTTTGTATCGCGGCCATCGGCATCCTGTGCTGGTTGCTCTTCACGTTTGCTATCTTCGCCCTTCCGTTGTTCGTCGGGGTCAGCGCAGGCACGTGGGCATTCAACACCGGTGCCGGCTGGCTCGGCGCGATCCTTGCCGGCATCCTCGCAGCCGGGTTGACGCTTGGCGTCGGCCAAATCCTCCTCGGCGTTATCAGCCCTATGTGGGCGAAGCTGGTGATCGCGATGGTCTTCGTCGCTCCCGCGATCGTTGCCGGCTACCATGCCACTCATGGCATCGCGAAGCACATGATGCCTTCGGAAACCTGGCAGATCGTCTTTTCCGTCATTGGCGCGACCGCCGTCGGCGTCACGGCATATCTCCGGGTCGCGGGCATGACAGCCGCCGACCAATCCGGCAGGGACGTGGTTCGAGCCTAGACCCGCGCGGGCGAGGCGGATGGACCAGACCGACGAAGGCCTAGCCTCCTCCTTATCGGAGCAATCGGGCTACATGCCAAGGATCGAGCAACGGCCACGTGCCGGCGCGGCCCCGTCTGTGGACTTGGACTTTCTTCGGTCGATGCCCATGGCAGGCCGACCAGTCGGTAGCAGGACGGCAGCGCGGCCCGGTGGCCGCGGCGTTGGAGGTGTGCGGGATCTGGTGCCTGGATGTGTGGGCGATACCAGTGAAGCTCGTAGCGATCTGCTGGAGGCGCGTTGAGCGCCAACGTCTCCGTTGCCAATCTGTCCCAAGAGCGCTCCAAACGGCCTCTTCAATGGGCTGATCTGGCCGAAGGACGGCTGAAGCCTCGACCGCCTAGGCCGCAACGGCGCGTCTCCACTTTCTTCCCCTGCCGGCTCCCACCCCATGCCGCAAGCGCATGGGGACCCCGAGCGCCGCCATTCCTCGCGAGACAAGAAAGTCGTTCCTGCGCCGTCCTCCGCGTTGCTCCGGTCGCAAGCGATGCGTCGTCGGTCGCCTCCGGCCAAGTGATCGCCATCGAGGCCGCATGGTGCGGGCTCGGGAACAGAAAACGGAGACTTACAATGGCCACCATCGGCACCTTCAAGAAGACCACCGCGAACGAGTTCACCGGAGAAATCGTCACCCTCAGTGTCCAGGCCAAGAACGTGCGCATCGTTCCAGACACACGCGCCACTGGCGAGAACGCTCCCAGCCACCGGGTGCTGGTCGGCCGCGCCGAGATCGGCGCCGCATGGTCGAAGACCTCCAACGAGGGCCGCGACTACCTGGGTCTCAAGCTGGACGATCCGAGCTTCAACGCCCCGATCTACGCCAACCTCTTCGACGACGAGGAAGGTGAGGGTTTCTCGCTCATCTGGTCCCGACCGAACGCGCGGCGGGGTGACTGAGGACCCGCACAGGCCCCGGCCGGAAGGCCGGGGCCTTCTTCCGGGGACGTCCGGTTCGGTTCACTCAAGCCGAGAGCGATGCCGAAACCGCATCGCCTGATGCTGATCAACCGTCCTCCGTCGGCGCTGTTGTTTCTATAAAATGCAGGCTTCAGTCTGGTGAAGAGGAGGGCAAGCGATGATCGAGCCGTTTGACGACACCGCGCCGACGGGTGACGAACTCACCGAATACGATCGGGAGCACATCAAGCTCTATGTACGCCTGCTCGACGCCGCCGACGACGGCGCGGACTGGCGCGAGGTGGTCGAAATTCTCTTCGGGATTGATCTGACGAAGGAGCCACAACGCGCCCGGCGCATCCACGACAGCCATCTGGCGCGAGCGCGCTGGATGGCGCGTGCTGGCTACCGCCATCTCTTGCGTCAACCCGGCAGCTAGCACCACCGCTCCTGTCGTTCCCGGGTGATGCCGAAGTGGCATCACCCGATGCCCGGCAAGGGTCTTCCGCCAATCGCCACAACCCGGAATCGTTTGGAGGCGGGGTCTACGGGTTGTTTGCGAGGAGCTCTTGGATGAGGCCGGATACGTCGCATTGGCGAGACAATGACAGCTACGACTATTTCGATACATTACCAATCGAAGGGCTCGCCTGGGAGTGTCTGCGGCGTCACGAACCCTATCAACGGCACTACCAAGCGCTCCTGACCACAAGATCCGAAAAAGCACCCTTCCACCCTGAGGCACAGCGGCAGTGGGGGTTGCGATTTCCCGGCCACGCCGGATTTGTCCGCCTTGGCGCAAGACGTTTTCTGGTCGCCTGACGTCGATCCAGCTGTGGTTTCTCTCGTGCCGGCGCCGGAATTCCTGTCGTCCTTGCGATCGGCGCCGTTGACCGGCATGGGTGTAAGCCGCGACAGCGTGGAAGGGCGCCACACTGTCCATAGTGCAGGTGTCGCCACTCAACTTCTGCTTCTGCCCGGTAGTGAGCCGCACGGTCCTCTGGCGGCGCTGATCCCCTTGGATGCAGAAACGTTGGGACGGATCGAAGCACTCACCCGTTTCTGGCGTTCCTGGCAAAAGCGCCCAACAGCTTCGGACACGCGGATGACACCACAGCAGCGACGCCGCTTTCGTCTGATGATACAGGCCGCTGACGGCCACTCGAATGGCGCGAGCTACCGCGACATTGCGATCGCCCTTTACGGGTTTAAGCGCGTCGCCGCCGATCCTTGGAAAACCTCCGCACTGCGCGATGCGGTGATCGGTCTCGTCGAAGGCGCCACCGCCATGATCGGCGGCGGCTATTTGCAAATCCTGCGTCATCGCCGTCGATCCTAGCGGGTCTGGCCGCGCAAAAGGGGTGGAGTTTTCGCCCCCCCTCAACTTCCCCATCCCTGACGAAGCTTACTCTCCGCCACCGTGGTCTCCGTCCACCGCTGAACGCCAGCGGCTGCCCAAAACCCCACGGAGGTTCGACCCATGCGACCCGATATCGCCGTTTTGCCGCCGCGCTTCCTGCGCACCAAGGAAGCCGCGGATTTCCTCAGCCTGTCCGCCCGCACGCTCGAAAAGCACCGTACCTATGGCACTGGTCCTTCCTACCGCAAGCTCGGCGGCCGTGTCGTCTATGCCGTCGACGATCTTCAGGCTTGGGCCGAACGCGGCGCTGTCACCTCTACATCCGATCCGCGTGGGTCGGTCCTGCCGGCCAAGCGTCACACGCCAACGCCGCCGACGCACGGCGGACGATACGCACGCTGACCGCGCGCGGATTTCCAAATGGTGGCGCGAAGCCAATCCCTTTCGGAGCGCGGGCAGCTCGACCTGTTCCGGGCGCTGCCTGGCGACTTCGCCCCACGAGACGCGCAGGATCTCATGGCCTATCCGTTCTTCTCCCTTTCCAAGACCCATCGCATCACCCCGATCGATTTTGCCGCGGGTAACGTCACGATCCGGGTCGAAGCCGTACCCGATCATGGCATGGCGACCATCTGGGACGCCGACATCCTGATCTGGGCCGCGAGCCAGATCGTCCAGGCGCGCGACACCGGCCTTCGCACTTCGCGCCTGATGGCCGCCACGCCCTATGAGATTCTGACCTTCGTCGGCCGCGGCAAGAGCCTGCGCGACTATCAGCGCCTGAAGGCGGGGCTTGACCGGCTGCAGTCGACCACCGTCTCGACGACGATCCGTCAGCCCGCCGAAGGCCGGCGTCACCGCTTCTCATGGATCAATGAGTGGCAGGAGCGCATCGATCGCCATGGCAAACCCGCGGGGATCGAGTTGATCGTCCCCGACTGGTTCTACCAGGCAGTCCTCGATGACGCGCTCGTGCTGACGATCGATCGCGCCTATTTCGACCTGACTGGCGGGCTGGAGCGCTGGCTCTATCGGCTGGTGCGCAAGCATGGCGGACGCCAGCGCGACGGCTGGCGCTTCGACTTCCGTCACCTTCACCAGAAATCCGGCAGCCTGTCGCCCTACAAGCGCTTTGCCTTCGAACTGCGCGACATCATCCGCCGCCAACCGCTACCCGGCTACACGCTCTTCCTCGAAGTGGAGATGGGCGGCCGGACGCTACTGGCCTTCGAGCGGATCGCCTCCTGTGGAAAGCCTGTGGACGGCATCGTGCTATCTGGAACCGGACCTGTCGTGCCATCGGGAACCGCGGGGTCGTGCTATCAGGAACCCGAGCAGGCTCTAACCTCCAGAAAGCAAAGCCGAAATCGCGCCCTTAACTTAGAGTCTAACCCAGAGTCTAACTTTGAAGAGCGCGCTCGTGATGTGCAAAGGCTCATCCGGCGAACCAGCGATGCACTCAGCATAGACACAGACAAGACCTCGAATGCGCCATCGGTCTCTGACGGCAGCAGCACGGCAACCAGCGTCTCCGAAGTCCCGAATCCGCCTCTTGATCCGCGCTCGGGAGCCACCCGATGAGCGCCGCCACGCACCACGCTCGCGACGAACTCGTCCATGTCGAACTGACCTGGGTTGAGAAGAGGCAAGAGAACTGGATACGCTTCGGCACCCACGCCCAGGAACAGATCGTTGATCGTCGCCGGCGCATTCTGTCCTATCGCCCCGGCGCGGTCTTCGCCTTTGTGCGCTGGGCGGCGAACGACTTCGGAACGATCATCTCACGCATCGATATCGTGCGTGCGGTCGCGCGTGGCGAAGCCTATCAGACACTGCCCTTCGTGCGCCCCGGCGGCGACATCCTTCTGAAGGTCGAGAGCTGGCCCAAGGTGGAACGCGTGCTGCAGGCGATCGACGCCATCCAGCGCCTCGACATCGAGCCTGAGTTGGTGTCGCCCGATCATTGGCGGCACATCCACAACCGGATAACCGCCGGCCACGCGCCGCGCAGCTACACACTCGACCAACATCGCGCCTTCCTGCTGCGCAAGAGGACCGAGCCGTGACGCGCGCCGGGATCATCCTCGCTAGCGTTCTCGCAACCATGGGCGTCGGCTATCCCGGCCTCACTTCGATGCCCACGAAGCTCATCTGGAATGCGTCAGCCAGCGCACCGATCGGCTTCTACGCGATCGACGTCGACGGACCTTTCGAGGTCACCGATCTTGTGGCCGTCGACGCGCCCGAGCCACTTGCCGCGTTCCTCGCTGATCGCGGCTATCTGCCGAGGGGCGTGCCACTCATGAAGCGCATCCTTGGCGTTGCCGGGCAACATGTCTGTCGCTCGAACCTCACCATCACCGTCGATGGCGTCGAGGCGGGCATGGCGCTCAAGCGTGATCGGACAGGCCGTGACCTGCCTGTCTGGCAGGGCTGCCGCCGCATCCCCGCCGGCGAAGTCTTCCTGATGAACCGGCAGGTCCGCGACAGCCTCGACGGCCGTTACTTCGGCCTCCTCTCCACCAGCCAGATCATCGGCCGCGCCGTCCCGCTGTGGACGGACGAAACCGGCGATGGCCGCTTCGAATGGCGCGCGTCAACGCGGTGAGCGCGCGACCGGCGGCGCGCGTCGCGCCGCCAGCCTTCATCACCGCACCACTGAAAAACAGGAGCCTGACATGCAACGGATCGGGGAATTTACGCGCCAGAAGACTGGCTATAGCGGGCGCATCCACACGCTCAGCCTCAACCTGGATATCGCAATCGTGGCGGCAGAGGCGAGCGAAACCGAAAATGCGCCTGAATACCGCGTTCACGCTGGAAGCGAGGACGGCCCCGAGATTGGCGCCGGCTGGAAACGCTCCAGCGAAAAGGCCGGAGACTACGTCTCGATCCAGCTCGACGACCCGGCCCTCGCGCAGCCGATACGCGCGAACCTCTTTCGCAATGGCGACGACAAGACGTCCTGGTCGCTGCACTGGGCGCGTCCGCGCGACCGCAGCGAGAAGGATTGAACGATGCGCGCTCGCCGTCCGTCGACGAGCCATCGCGGTGCGCCTGGGCCGCTTCGCGCTGCCCGGCGCATGGCTCTGCTCCTCCTTTGCGGCCTGTCCGTTTCGACCGTCATGCCGGTGGCGACCTTGGCGCAGGAAACACCTCTCACACGATCGTCGCAGCGCGATCCTTTTGGCGCGCACGTCATCGAAGCCTCGCATCGCTTCGGCGTTCCGACTGCGTTGATACGCGCCGTCATGCGCAAGGAGAGTGCGGGCGACGTGCGCGCCGTCTCCAGCGCCGGCGCCCGCGGCTTGATGCAGATCATGCCCGGCACATGGGATGATCTGCGTGCCCGCTGGTCGCTCGGCCACGATCCATTCGATCCCCGTGACAACATCCTGGCCGGAACGGCGTATTTGCGCGAACTGCACGATCGCTTCGGCTCGCCGGGGTTTCTGGCCGCCTACAACGCGGGACCTGCACGCTACCAAGCCTACCTCGCCGGGCGTCCGTTACCGGCCGAGACCCGCGCCTATGTCGCAGCACTTGCCCCACTGATCGGTGAAAGCGAGGGTATGCGCCCTTTCGCAGTCGCGTCTGTCGAGGCCATTCCCTGGAAGCACGGCTCGCTCTTCGTGGGTCAGTCGGATCGCATACAAGCTGTCGCTCTCGTGCCGACCGAGCGCCCAGAAAATGACGTGAGCTCCGCGCCCAGCGTGCGCGATGTCTCCGCCATCGTGCCGCTGTCCGGAGGCCTCTTCGTGGCGCGAGCGGGCGAAGGGATCCAGCCATGAGCGCGCATGGGCGTTTTCGCACAACCGCAAGCTCCAGCGCACCGTGGCGTGGATGGAGGCGGAATGTGGGCAGAACAACCGGAAGATGGCGAGATAAAAGGCCGCGAGGTGCGGCGTCGGTCGGTTGTGTTGTTTCAATAGGTTATGCAGCATTTCCGCGAGGTGCGAAGATTTGGCGCACCGCGCCGGAACACTGTTTTCGCTGTGATTTCCTTGCCTTGATACGATGTGCGGATCTTCGCCATGAACGGTGAGGATGGTTTCCGAATCCGGCCCGGCCGCATACGCTCGCCCAGCGCCCAGCGCGCCAGGCCCTTCATCGCGCAGGCGCTTGCCGCCGCCCAGAAGGCCGGCGCCCGCATCTCTCGCTCCGGCCGGATCAGTCCGGGCAATCGCTCGACCTTCGGGCGTGGCCGCACGGCGAGCGTGCGCGCCAATCGTCTCCTCACCGGCCGCTCGCGCACCGTGATCATCAAGACACGGCTGGTGCGCCATCACGTGCGCGCCGCGCCGCTTGCCGCCCATCTCACCTATCTGCGCCGCGAAGGCGTCACCCGTGACGGAGAGAAGGCAAGGCTGTTCGGGCCGGAGGCTGGCGAGGTGGATGGCGGTGCTTTTGCCGAGCGGTGCAGCGATGATCGGCACCACTTCCGCTTCATCGTCTCGCCGGAAGATGCCGTCGACATGGCGGATCTCAAATCCTTCGCCCGCGATCTAATGGGCCAGATGGAAAAGGACCTCGGCACGAAGCTCGATTGGGCGGGCGTCGATCACTGGAACACCGACAATCCGCACCTTCACATCATTTTGCGCGGGCACACTGATGACGGGCAGGATCTCGTCATCTCCCGCGACTACATCAAGGAGGGGATGCGCGCCCGCGCCGCCGATCTTGTTACCCAGGAGCTCGGCCCGCGCAGCGATCTCGACATCCATCGCAATCTGCAGCGCCAGGTCGAAGCCGAACGCTGGACCCAGCTTGACCGGCAGCTTGTTCGCGACGGGCGCGACACAGGCGTCATCGACCTTGCCACCAACCCGAACGCTCAGCCCGACGCGTATCACGTGCTGAAGGTCGGGCGGGTGCGCAAGCTCGAAACCCTTGGCCTTGCCGAACAGGTCGGCCCAGGCCAATGGATGATCGACGAAAAGGCCGAGGCGACGCTGCGCGAGCTTGGCGAACGCGGCGACATCATCAAGCGGATGCACCGCGCCTTGACAGAACAGGGCATCGAGCGCAGCGCGGCGAGTTATGTGCTGGCGGCGGAGCGCCTGGACACGCCGATCGTCGGTCGGCTGGTCGACCGCGGTCTCGATGATGAGCTGAAGGGCAGCGCCTACGCCGTGGTCGATGGCACCGACGGTCGCACACATCACATCAAGCTGTCCGATCTTGACGCCGCCGGCGACAGCACTCCGGGCTCGGTCGTCGAACTGCGCAGATTCCAAGACGCGCAGGGACGTAGGCGCGCAGCACTCGCTGTCCGTTCCGATCTCGACATTGAGCAGCAGACAACCGCCGCCGGCGCCACATGGCTCGACCGCCAGAACATCGCCCGCGAACCGATTGCGTTGTCGGAAGGCGGCTTCGGCGCCGAGGTACGGCAGGCAATGGAACGTCGTGCCGACCACCTCGTCGAACAGGGCCTCGGCGAGCGTCACGCCCAACGAGTAAGCTTCACCCGCAACCTGATCGACACGCTGCGTCGCCGCGAGTTGGAGGCGCTCGGCGAAAAGCTCTCGGCGGAAACCGGCCAGCCCTTCATCAGCGCCCGCGGCGGCGAGTTCGTCTCCGGCTCCTACCGGCAACGTTTCCTGCTCGCCTCCGGCCGCTTCGCCATGATCGATGACGGGTTCGGTTTCCAACTGGTGCCTTGGACGCCGTCTCTCGAAAAGCTTCTTGGCCGCCACGTCTCTGGCGTCGCTCGCAATGACTACGGCATCGACTGGAGTTTTGGCCGCACGCGAGGCCTCGGGCTCTAACCTCATTGTGAAGAAAGGACCGCTTCTATGTCCGCCACCAAGATACTCTGGGGCCAGATCCTCGCAGTCCTCGCGATCGTAATTTTCACGACCTGGGGCGCGACGGAGTGGGTGGCCTGGCGCCTGGCGTTCCAGCCCGAGCTCGGCACGCCATGGTTCCGTGTCCTCGGCTTTCCGTTTTACCTTCCGCCGTCCTTCTTCTGGTGGTGGTATGGCTTCGGTGCCTACGCGCCGTCGATCTTCGTTGAGGGCGCCTCTATCGCGGCTTCTGGCGGTTTCGCCTGCGTCGCCGTCGCCATCGGTATGTCGGTCTGGCGGGCTCGCGAGGCCAAGAAGGTCGAGACCTACGGCTCCGCTCGCTGGGCCGACAAGCACGAGGTCAAGGCAACTGGTCTTCTCGGCTCCGATGGAGTGGTGCTCGGGCGATATGACGGCGCCTATCTGCGCCACGACGGGCCAGAGCATGTGCTGTGCTTCGCGCCCACACGTTCGGGCAAGGGCGTCGGCCTTGTCGTCCCGACACTGCTAACCTGGCCGAGCTCCGCGGTCGTCCACGACATCAAGGGCGAAAACTGGCAGCTCACCGCGGGCTTCCGCGCCAGGCATGGCCGTGTCCTGCTGTTTGATCCCACCAATCCGAAATCCTCATCCTACAATCCGCTGCTCGAGGTGCGCCGCGGCGAATGGGAAGTCCGCGACGTTCAGAACATCGCCGACATCCTGGTCGATCCCGAAGGCTCGCTGGAGCGGCGGAACCACTGGGAGAAAACCAGCCATGCCCTGCTGGTCGGCGCGATCCTGCATGTCCTCTATGCCGAGCACGACAAGACGCTTGCCGGCGTCGCCGGCTTTCTCTCCGATCCAAAGCGCCCGATCGAATCGACGCTGTCCGCGATGATGAAAACAGCGCATCTGGGTGAGGGCGGTCCGCACCCGGTCATCGCCAGCGCCGCGCGGGAGCTCTTGAACAAATCCGACAACGAGCGCTCCGGCGTGCTCTCCACCGCCATGTCGTTCCTTGGCCTCTATCGCGATCCTGTCGTGGCCGAGGTCACGCGCCGCTGCGACTGGCGCATCACCGACCTCGTCGACGACAAGCATCCGACGACGCTCTACCTCGTCGTGCCGCCGTCCGACATCAACCGGACCAAGCCGCTCATTCGCCTGATCCTCAATCAGATCGGTCGCCGCTTGACTGAAGATCTGCAGGTGAGGGCGCAAGGGCACCGGTTGCTCCTGATGCTCGACGAGTTCCCGGCGCTTGGCCGTCTCGATTTCTTCGAGTCTGCGCTCGCGTTCATGGCCGGCTACGGGCTGAAAAGCTTCCTGATCGCTCAATCGCTCAATCAGATCGAGAGGGCGTACGGTGCCAACAATTCGATCCTCGACAACTGCCACGTCCGGGTAAGCTTTGCCACCAATGATGAGCGCACAGCCAAGCGCGTCTCTGACGCTCTGGGAACAGCGACCGAGATGAGGGCCATGAGGAACTATGCCGGCCACCGGCTGTCGCCGTGGCTCGGCCATCTCATGGTCTCCCGCTCCGAGACCGCTCGCCCGCTGCTCACGCCCGGTGAGGTGATGCAACTCCCGTCCGCCGACGAGATTGTCATGGTCTCGGGTGCGCCGCCGATCCGCGCCAAAAAGGCGCGCTATCATGAGGATGCTCGCTTCCAGGAACGTATCCTGCCGCCGCCGGTGCTGGCGGCGGCGGCGGAGGTGGGGAGGCCCGACGACTGGACGAAACTGCCTCTGCCTTCCCGTCCGCAAATTGCTGAAGCCACGTCGGCGCCGTCGGCCACGGATGACGACACAACTGATTCCGAGCGTCGTCGGCAACCTGAGCTCAGTCGCGTCGAGCAGGTGGTGAAGCCTTCGACCGAGAACGAATTCGAGATCGATCGCCTGGACGACGTGGAGGACGAGGTTGCCCGCAACCGTCGACTGACGCGCCTCATGCAGGGCATTGCGCGACAGGTGTCGCTCGACCCAGGCGACGGCGTGGATATGTGAGCCTCCCATGGTAAAGCCACCCCGCAAACAACGCCTGTCCGTCTATCTGGATCCACGGGTCATGAACAGGCTGGCCGAACATGCCGCGCGCCGTGATCTTTCACGGTCGCTCGTCGCGGAGGCGGCCATCGAGTCGTTCCTCTCACCCGATGCCGCCGAGCGACAGGAGGCCGCGATCACCAAGCGGCTCGACCAGATCGATCGCCGCATGACACGCCAGGAGCGCGATGTTGGAATCGCGGTGGAGACGCTCGCTGTTTTCGTCCGCTTCTGGCTGGCGACAACGCCGGCTTTGCCTGAGCCCGCGGCACAGGCCGCCCATGCCAAGGCGGGCGAGCGCTATGATGCCTTTGTCACCGCACTCGGCCGGCGCCTGGCGAGAGGTCCAAAGCTTCGGCAGGAGATCTCCGAGGACATCGATGGCGGTCTGGACACACACAAGCCCGGCACGCCCGTGCGCTAAATGGACTGGCGGACTGAGATTTTGCAAGATCGATATGTCAAAACATATCAAAGCGTTGGAACGATATGTTGTCATAGAACGCGCTTTGCCAACCTGTCGAGTTTTGGCACAAGAGAACTAGACAGCCGCAGGGTGGGGTCGCTTTTGCGGGAAGCATGTTGGGCGCGAAATCCGCAATTTAAGATCCGTGATTGGATGAGGGACCACCCTTCATGAGCTTCTATGATCACCTGGAAATAACAGCCGTCTGAGCCGAAAACAGTTATTTTCAGTGGCTAGGCGGTGTCAGGATTTTTCGTTGAAAATTATAGTCTGTATGCTATAAGGCAAGGGCGAATGAAAAACCAAAAGCCGGCAGTATGGATGGGGTCGTCGAAGGACGACCTGCGCGAGTTTCCGGTCGATGTTCGCCGGTTGATGGGTGTCGCAATCAACGACGCCCAGAATGGTGAGGAGCACCCGGCTGTCAAAGCCCTGAAAGGCTTTGGGGGCCGCAGCATCCTCGAGGTGGTCGACGACTTCGACGGAGATACATACCGGGCCGTCTATGCGGTGCGCTTTGCCGGGGTGATCTACGTGCTTCATTGCTTCCAGAAGAAGTCGAAGAAGGGCAGGGAGACACCCAGGCACGAAATCGATCTCGTGACAGTGCGATTGAAGGCGGCCGAGGCGCACTACCGCGAAAACTATGGGAAAGGCACAAAGTCATGACAGAAGACATCACCGCCGAAGTGAGCAGCGGCAACGTGTTTGCGGACCTCGGCTTTGACAATCCTGAAGAGGAATTGCTCAAGGCCAAGCTGGCCCGCGAGATCCGCGCCATTATCAAGCGCCGGCGCCTGACCCAGGCGAAGTCGGCAGAACTGCTCGGAATGAAACAGCCCGACGTCTCCGCGATCGCCACCGGGCGCACGGGCAAGTTTTCAATAGACAGACTGGTTCGCTGTCTGGACCGGCTCGACTACAAGGTCGACGTGGTGGTTCGCCACAAGCCTCGACGGTCAACTCGTGCTGAAGCCGCTTGATCAGACAGCTTTGCCGACGAGCGCACAATTGACGGCGAGCGCCGCCCTTGCCTGAGGATCATCAACCTTGATTACAGGTCGGCACCGCCAATCTCCTGTATTTGCACGCTACGCCACTACGCCTCGACATAGGTGTTGAAACCACCCGAGATGCGGCTCTCTTAATCATCCCCGTCCAGGGGCCACCCATGTTCCCCCGGATCGAAACAGGGACAGGATGGCATCTTCCAATCACAATTCAGAAGGTCTGGCGCGCGGCGCACGCATGTTGCGCACAGCGCTCGGACCTGCGATCGCGAGCTATCTCGACGATGCGGGCGTCGTCGAAGTGATGCTCAACCCCGATGGGCGCTTGTGGATCGATCGCCTGTCCGACGGCCTGTCCGACACGGGAGAGCGCCTGTCGGCGGCGGACGGCGAACGCATCGTCCGCCTCGTCGCTCATCATGTCGGCGCCGAAGTCCATACCGGCGCCCCACGCGTCTCGGCCGAGCTGCCCGAGACGGGCGAACGCTTCGAGGGGCTTCTTCCTCCCGTCGTCGCAGCGCCCGCCTTCGCTATCCGCAAGCCTGCCGTCGCCATCTTCACCCTTGAAGACTATGTCGCGGCCGGGATCATGTCGGCGTGCCAGGCGGACGCACTTCGGTTGGGCGTTGCCAGCCGCGCGAACATTCTGGTCGCTGGCGGCACGTCCACGGGCAAGACCACGCTGATCAACGCGCTGCTGGCTGAAGTTGCAAAGACCGCCGATCGCGTCGTCATCATCGAGGATACGCGCGAACTGCAATGCACAGCACCCAATCTCGTGGCAATGCGCACGAAAGACGGCGTCGCGTCTCTATCTGATCTTGTTCGCTCATCGCTGCGCCTGCGCCCCGACCGCATTCCGGTCGGCGAGGTTCGCGGGGCCGAGGCGCTCGAACTGCTTAAGGCCTGGGGCACCGGCCACCCAGGCGGCCTCGGGACGATCCACGCCGGCAGCGCCATTGGTGCGCTCCGCCGCATGGAGCAACTTATCCAGGAAGCCGTCGTCACCGTCCCGCGCGCGCTGATCGCCGAGACGATCGACCTCGTTGCCGTCCTTTCCGGCCGCGGCTCCGCGCGCCGGCTGTCCGAACTCGCCCGTGTCGATGGCCTTCGCCCGGACGGTGATTACCGGGTCGCGCCAGCCGTCCTCGGGGACGACGACAGCCCAACCTTGCTCATCCAAAGCCCTGAAGGAGAAAATCCGTGATCCAACGCCTGCGCCTCGCGCGCCATCGTCTCGCCATGACAGCTTCGGTTGCCACGCTCATCCTGGTGATGGCGGCGCCCGCTCATGCCTCCGGCTCGTCGATGCCGTGGGAACAACCGCTGCAACAGATCCTCCAGTCGATCGAGGGCCCGGTCGCCAAGATCATGGCGGTGATCATTATCATCGTCACCGGCCTGACGCTCGCCTTCGGCGATACGTCGGGCGGCTTCCGCCGGCTCATCCAGATCGTGTTCGGCCTGTCCATCGCTTTCGCTGCGTCGAGCTTCTTCCTGTCGTTCTTCTCGTTCGGCGGCGGAGCGCTGATCTGATGGCGGGTTCAGTCGAACAGGGCGGGTCAATGCCCGATTATGCGGTGCCCGGCTATACGGTCCTCGTACACCGCGCGCTGACCGAGCCGATCCTGCTCGGCGGCGCCCCGCGCGCCATTGCCATCATGAACGGGACGCTCGCCGGCGCCGTGGGTTTTGGGCTGCGTCTGTGGCTCGTCGGCCTCGCAATCTGGGCGATCGGCCATGTTGCAGCCGTCTGGGCCGCCAAGCGCGATCCGCTTTTCGTCGACGTCGTTCGCCGGCATCTGCGCATCCCGGCGCATCTCACGGTCTGAGGGGGGGGCAATCGGATGATGAATCTTGCCGAATATCGCAATCGTAGCAGCCGGCTCGCCGACTTCCTGCCCTGGGTGGCATTGGTCGGCGCCGGCGTCGTCCTCAACAAGGACGGCAGCTTCCAGCGCACCGCGCGCTTTCGCGGTCCTGATCTCGACAGCGCCGTTCCGGCCGAACTGGTCGCCGTCGCCGGCCGACTCAACAATGCCTTCCGCCGTCTCGGCTCCGGCTGGGCGATCTTCGTGGAGGCGCAGCGCCATGCCTCGACCCGTTATCCCAACAGCAGCTTTCCGGATGCGGCCTCCACGCTGGTCGATGCGGAACGAAAGGCGGGATTCGAGGAGGCCGGCGCGCATTTCGATTCCAGCTACTTCCTTACACTCACCTATCTCGCGCCCGCCGAAGACACTGCGCGAGCGGAAAGCTGGCTCTACGAAGGGCGCGAGAAGAAGGGCCTTGACCCCAGTGAGGTGCTGACCGGGTTCGCCGATCGCAGCGATCGCGTCCTGCGCCTTGTCGAAGCCTTCATGCCGGAGTGCAGCTGGCTCGATGACGCCGAGACGATGACCTACCTGCATGGCTGCGTCTCGACCAATCGCCACCGTGTCCGCGTTCCCGAAACGCCGATGTATCTCGATGCCATGATGGCCGACCAGCCGCTGACCGGCGGGCTCGAGCCGCGGCTTGGCGCATCGCATCTGCGCATTCTCACGGTCACGGGTTTCCCGACCGCGACCACGCCGGGCCTGCTCGACGAACTGAACCGGCTGGCCTTCCCGTATCGCTGGTCGACGCGCGCGATCCTGCTCGACAAGACCGATGCCACCAGGCTGCTGACAAAGATCCGGCGTCAATGGTTCGCCAAGCGCAAATCGGTCGCCGCGATCCTCAAGGAGGTGATGACCAACGAGGCGTCCGTCCTCGTGGATACCGACGCCGCAAACAAGGCCGCCGATGCCGACATGGCGCTGCAGGAGCTCGGCGCCGACTATGCCGGCATGGCATATGTCACCGCGACGGTGACGGTTTGGGACGATGATCCCCGCATCGCCGACGAAAAACTACGCCTGGTCGAAAAGGTCATCCAGGGCCGCGATTTCACGGCGATCATCGAAACCATCAACGCCGTCGACGCCTGGCTCGGCAGCCTGCCGGGTCATGTTTACGCCAACGTCCGTCAACCTCCCATCTCCACGCTCAATCTCGCCCACATCATCCCGCTTTCCGCGGTGTGGGCGGGGCCGGAACGGGACGAGCATTTTGCAGCGCCCCCTCTGCTCTTCGGCAAGACCGAAGGCTCGACCCCGTTCCGGCTTTCGCTTCATGTCGGTGACGTCGGCCATACGCTGATCGTCGGCCCGACCGGCGGGGGTAAGTCCGTGCTGCTGGCACTGATGGCGCTCCAGTTCCGCCGCTATGCTGGCTCGCAGGTTTTCGCGTTCGATTTCGGCGGCTCAATCCGCGCGGCGGCACTCGCCATGGGCGGCGACTGGCATGATCTCGGCGGCGATCTCAGCGATGGGACCTTCGACAGCGTCAGCCTTCAGCCGTTCGCTCGCATTCATGATGTCCCCGAGCGCGCCTGGGCCGCCGACTGGATCGTGTCGATCCTGACGCGCGAGAATGTGGCGATCACGCCTGAGGTCAAGGAGCATATCTGGACGGCGTTGAGCTCTCTGGCGTCCGCGCCTGTCGAGGAGCGCACCATCACCGGTCTGGTCGTGCTGCTGCAATCAAACGATCTCAAGCAGGCATTGCGCCCCTATTGCGTCGGGGGTCCCTACGGCCGGTTGCTCGATGCCGAGCGCGAACATCTCGGATCGGCGTCGGTCCAGGCATTCGAAACCGAAGGACTGATCGGAACCGGTGCTGCGCCCGCGGTCCTGTCCTATCTCTTCCATCGCATCGAGGACCGGCTCGATGGCTCGCCAACCCTTCTCATCATCGACGAAGGCTGGCTCGCGCTGGACGATGAAGGCTTTGCCGGCCAGCTCCGCGAATGGCTGAAGACGCTGCGCAAGAAGAACGCCAGCGTCATCTTCGCCACGCAGTCGCTCAGCGACATCGATGGTTCGGCAATCGCGCCCGCGATCATCGAGAGCTGCCAGACCCGGCTTCTGCTGCCGAACGAGCGCGCCATCGAGCCGCAGATCACCGCGATCTATCGCCGCTTCGGCCTCAACGATCGGCAGATCGAGATCATCGCGCGGGCGATGCCGAAGCGCGACTATTACTGCCAGTCCCGTCGCGGCAATCGGCTGTTCGAGCTCGGTCTGTCGGATGTGGCGCTCGCGCTCTGCGCTGTATCCGCGAAGACCGACCAAACCGCGATCGCCCGCATCGTCGCCGAGCATGGCCGCGACGGGTTTCTCGCTGCCTGGCTTAGCCACCGTGGCGTCGGCTGGGCCGCTGAACTCGTTCCCGCCCTAACCAGCCCCGCCCTCACCAACAAGGAGAAGTCCCCATGAAACTGCACCGTTCCGTTGGCATGCGGTTCGCCGCCGCACTGTTTGCCGCTCCCGCCGCGCTCGCGCCAATGCTGGCGACGCCGGCGCACGCCATCATCGTCTTCGATCCCTCGAACTATTCGCAAAACGTCCTGACGGCAGCGCGCTCGCTCGAGCAGATCACCAACCAGATCACCTCGCTTCAGAACCAAGCGCAGATGCTCATCAACCAGGCGCGCAATCTCGCAAGCCTGCCGTTCTCCTCGCTGCAACAGCTCCAGCAGTCCGTGCAGCGTACGCAGCAATTGCTCGGTCAAGCGCAGAACATTGCCTATGATGTCCAGCAGATCGATCAGGCATTCCAGCAGAAATACGGCAATGTCTCGCTGTCGGCTTCGGATCAGCAACTTGTCGCCGACGCGCGCTCGCGCTGGGGCAACACGGTTGATGGCCTTCAGGATGCCATGCGTGTGCAGGCGGGCGTCGTTGGCAACATCGACACCAATCGCAGTGAGATGTCGGCGCTGGTCGGCCAGAGCCAGGGTGCGACCGGCGCGCTTCAGGCAACACAGGCCGGCAACCAGCTCCTCGCGCTTCAGGCCCAGCAGCTCGCCGATCTCACCGCGGTCGTCGCCGCGAACGGTCGGGCGCAGGCGTTGCAATCGGCCGAACAGGCCACCGCCGCCGACCAGGGCCGCGAGCAGCGCCGCCGCTTCCTGACGCAGGGCTCGGGCTACCAGCCCGGCAGTGCGCAGATGTTCTATGGCAAGAACTAAGGCCGGCGCGATGGATGGCAAGATCCTCGCGCGCATCGGCGCAGTCGTCTTCGTCGGGGTCGCTTTGACCGTGGCTGCAATCGAGATGAGCAGCAAGGACGAGGAGCCCGACGCCCTTGCGACGCGGGGTCGTCCCTTCGCGTCACAAGACCCGCTCGCGGCCGAATTGCTCCGCTGTTCCGGGATCGGCGAGGCCGGTCCTCGCGATCCCGGCTGTCTGAAAGCGTGGGCAGCCAGCCGGCGCCGGTTTCTCGGTCAACGTGACTCGGCTACCGCGCCTGCTCCGGTAGCGCCGACAACGCTGTTTCCGAATGTAGCGGTGTCAACCGACCGGAAAGAAGGGGAGCGCACGGATGTGACCGCTCCCGCGATGCATGTCGCGCCGCCCCGGCCGGAGGCTCGCTGACATGGGCGGCATGGGCGTCATCGACCATTTCCTCGAAGTCTTCACGCGCTACATCGACGGCGGCTTCGGCCTGCTCGGCGGCGAGGTCGGCTTCATCGCCAAAACCCTGATCGTCATAGACGTGACGTTGGCGGCGCTCTTCTGGTCCTGGGGCGCGGACGACGATATCATGGCGCGCCTCGTCAAGAAGACGCTGTTCGTCGGCGTTTTTGCCTATCTCATCTCCAACTGGAACAATCTCGCCCGCATCGTCTTCGAAAGCTTCGCCGGGCTTGGCCTGAAGGCCTCGGGTACGGGTTTTACCGTTAACGATCTCATGCGCCCGGGCAAGGTGGCGCAGACCGGGCTCGACGGCGGCCGGCCGTTACTGGACTCGATCTCGAACCTGATGGGCTATTGGTCCTTCTTCGAGAACTTCATCCAGATCGCCTGCATGTTCTTCGCCTGGGCGCTGGTGCTGCTGGCCTTCTTCATCCTGGCGATCCAGCTCTTCGTCACGCTGATCGAGTTCAAGCTGACGACGCTCGCCGGTTTCGTGCTGATCCCCTTCGGTCTGTTCGGCAAATCCGCCTTCATGGCCGAGCGCGTACTCGGCAACGTCATCTCGTCCGGCATCAAGGTGCTCGTGCTCGCTGTCATCATCGGCATCGGCTCAACGCTCTTCTCCGAGTTCACCGCAGGCTTCAGCGGCAACACGCCGTCGATCGACGACGCCATGGCGATCGTGCTGGCCGCGCTGTCGCTGCTTGGCCTTGGCATCTTTGGACCTGGCATTGCCAACGGTCTCGTCTCCGGCGGTCCGCAACTCGGCGCGGGCGCGGCGGTCGGCACCGGGCTCGCCGCCGGCGGCATGGCAGCAGTGGGCGCCGCGGCCGCCGGCGCAGTCGTGTCCGGGGGCGCGGCTGTCAGCGGCGGTGCTGCAGCGGCGGCCCGTGGCGGTGCCGCCACCGCGGGCAGGGCATCCACAGCCTACGGCCTCGGCGCGGCCGGACAGTCAGGCTTTTCCAGCGTTGCATCCGGGCTCGGCGGTGTCATCAGCGCCGGTGCCCAGGGTGCCATCTCACCGCTCAAGCGCGCGGCCAACAATGCGGCAGGCAGCATGAAGCACAGCTACCAGTCCGGCGCTCGCGGTGCCTTCGAGACGACGGGCGGATCATCCACCGCTGGCACAATCGGCGCGAACGCTGCCGAAGCCGGCTCCGCTCCCGTCGCGTCCTCCGCAACCGAAGGTCAGCCCGCCTGGGCGAAGCGCATGAAGCGCTCGCAACAGATGACCCATGGCGTCCAGGCCGCAGCTCACGCCGTTCGCAGTGGCGACGGCCATGGCGGCGGCTCCTCGATCAACCTCTCTGAAAGAGACTGAGCATGTTCAAACGACCGTCCACGCACTACGGCAAATCCCCACAACCCGAGACGCCCTACCAACGCGCTGCCCAGGTCTGGGACGAGCGCATCGGTTCAGCCCGCGTGCAGGCGCGCAATTGGCGCACCATGGCCTTCGGTTGCCTGGCGCTCGCCGCGGGGTTCTCCACAGCACTCGTCTGGCAATCCGCCAGCGGCTCGATCGTGCCATGGGTGGTGCAGGTCGATCGTCTCGGCCAGGCGCAGGCTGTCGCCCCTGCGGTCGGCGACTATCAGCCGAACGATCCGCAGATCGCCTTCTACCTGGCGCACTTCATCGAACAGGTGAGGTCGATCCCCGCCGATCCGATCATCGTGCGGCAGAACTGGCTGCGCGCCTACGACTTCACGACGCAGGGCGGGGCGCTGGCTCTCAACGACTATGCGCGCGCCAATGACCCGTTCATCAAGGTCGGCAAGCAGCAGGTCGCCGTCGACGTGTCGTCGGTCATCCGCGCATCGCCGGTGAGCTTCCGAATCGCCTGGGTCGAACGCCGCTATCAGGACGGCTCACTCGCTTCCACGGAGCGCTGGTCCGCCATTCTCACCATTGTCGTGCAACCCCCGCGCGACGCCGACGCGCTGAGGAAGAACCCACTTGGCATCTACATCAACGCCATCAACTGGTCGAAGGAGCTTGGACAATGACGCCCGCATCCTGCAAAGCCGCCCCCTGGGGGCGTCCGGCTTTCCTCATCCACGCAATGCCGGCGTTCCGTAAGACAGCCTTTCCAACACTTCTGCTTTTGACCTCGGCGCTTGCGGGCTGTGCCACCAGGCATAAGCCGCCGGAGATATCGTATGACGATCCTATCCCGGCCGTGCAGGCCGTCGATCCGCCCCCGCCCGTCAAGGTGGTCGAGCTGGCAAAGCCACTGCCGCTTCCCGGCCAGTTAAAGCCGGTCGGCAAGGACGCAAAGCCCGAGCCGGAACCGACCGATCCGACCACGCGCGTGAATCTCGCCAACGCCGCCGCGCGCGTCCAGCCTGTGCGCAACGGCTTCATCAACTCGATGCAGGTCTATCCGTTCGTCGATGGCGCGCTCTATCAGGTCTATGCCTCGCCGGGGCAGGTCACCGACATCGCGCTCCAGCCCGGCGAGCAACTCGTCGGCTCCGGTCCCGTCGCCGCCGGCGACACCGTGCGCTGGATCATCGGCGACACCGAGAGCGGTACGGGCGGGGCGAAGCAAGTCCACATTCTTGTCAAACCGACGCGCGCCGACCTGATAACCAATCTCGTCATCAATACCGATCGGCGCACCTATCACATGGAACTGCGCTCGACGCCGTCGACCTACATGGCATCGGTTTCCTGGCAATACCCGCAGGACCAACTCATCGCCTTGCGTCGCCAGAACCAGCAGGCTGAAGCGGCACAGCCGGTCTCGACGGGCATCGATCTTTCTCGCGTCAATTTCCGCTACGAGGTGACTGGCGATCGCGCACCGTGGCGGCCGCTACGCGCCTTCGACGATGGCAAGCAGGTGTTCATCGAGTTCCCGCGGGGCATCGGCCAGGGCGAGATGCCGCCACTCTTCGTGGTCGGGCCGGAAGGCGACACGTCCGAGCTGGTCAACTATCGCGTGCGCGGCAACTACATGATCGTCGACCGGCTGTTTGCCGCCGCCGAGTTGCGCTTCGGCGCCGGCAAGAACCAGCAGCGCATCCGCATCTCCCGCACCGATGGGGTAAGGAGCAGTCGATTCTCATGGATGCGTGGCCCTGGTGAGACCCCGCCAGCGACGAACCTCCGAACAGACGGCGGAGGGCCGGCATCGTGAGCAACAAATTCGATCCCGGGAAGGAAGAAGGCCGGGGGCCGGCGAATGACGCCGGGCCGGAGGCGCCGGTCGAGGATGACGCCCGGCCGTTGACAGGCGAGCCGGCCGCGGCCATGCGGCTGCGCGCCGAGCCGCCGCGCGTGACGCGTCTGTCCCGCAAGGCGCTAACCGGCTTGGGGCTAGTCGCAAGCCTCGCTGTCGGCGGTGCGTTGATCTACGCGCTGCAGAACCGTCAACAAGGCCAGGGTCAGGAGCTGTATTCAACCGACAATCGTTCGGCGCCCGATGGGCTCGCCGGCCTGCCAAAGGACTATGCAAGCGTTCCAAAGCTTGGCCCACCGCTTCCCGGCGATCTCGGCCGTCCGATTCTCAACGCGCGGAATGGCGGCGCCGCGCCATCGACAGGCCCCGTTGGACCGGACCCGGAGGAGCAGCGCCGGGAGCAGGAACTGGAAGCGGCGAGGACCGCGCGTCTGTTCGCGTCCACGCAAACGCGGCCCGCAAGCGACGCGACCGCCGCTCAGCCTGGAACAGGCACGACAGGCACCATGCCACAGACCGACCTCGCCAGCCTTGGCCTCGCGCCGCAACCAGCCACGCCCTCGGCGCAGGACCGCCAACTTGCGTTCCTCAATCAGCCGCCGGACAAGCGCACCGTCTCGTCGGATCGTGTTGCGGCGCCGGCGTCGAAGAACGTCCTGCAGGCGGGCGCCGTCATCGCAGCCGCCCTCATCACCGGCATTCGCTCCGACCTGCCGGGGCAGATCACCGCGCAGGTAACGGAGAATGTCTATGACAGCCCCACCGGCCACATCCTGCTCATTCCGCAGGGAACGCGCCTCATCGGCCAGTATGACAATGGTGTCGGCTTCGGCCAGCGTCGCGTATTGCTGGTCTGGACCAGGCTGATTTTTCCCGACGGTCGCTCAATCGTTCTGGAACGTGAGTCTGGCGCGGACGCCGAGGGCTATGCTGGTGTCGAGGATGGCGTCGACTATCACTGGGGCGAGCTGTTCAAGGCTGCAGCACTTTCCACGGTTCTGAGCATCGGGGCGCAAGCAGGCTCATCGGGCCAGGAGAGCGACATCATGCGCGCTCTGCGCCAGGGCGCCTCGGACAGCATCAGCCAGACAGGCCAGCAGATCGTCCAGCGGCAGCTCAACATAGCGCCGACGCTCACCATCCGACCGGGATTCCCGGTGCGCGTCATCGTCACACGCGATCTCGTGCTCGAACCTTACGGAGGCTGAAATGGCCAAGCTGAAACTGGGACCAATCGCCGACGACAAACCCGTCAAGGTCATGGTGGAACTCCCCGCCTCACTGCATCGCGACCTGACGGCTTATGCCGAGATCCTCGGCCGGGAAGCGGGGCAACGGCCCGCCGATGCGCCGCGCCTCATCGTCGCGATGTTGGAGCGGTTCATTGCGACGGATCGGGGCTTTGCCAGGGCAAAGCGCTCGGAGGGTGGTTGAAGGCCGGACGACTGAAGTCAAACCGGGTCAGTCGCGCCTCCCATTCATGACGTGATTTCAGAAATCGCGCCGCGGCGTTCCGTACTACCTGCACTGACAGGGATAGGCCCGGGTCGCGCTGCTGTCACCATGTTTCTTGCGGTCCCAACCAGCCGCAGAAGCGCACGCTTTGGGTTCGATTCCAGCCACACCGCCTTAATCGAACTGATGCTGTGCTGACCGTCGATGGGTTTCCACACTGTAGCGTCGATGGCGACGGTCCTGGCAAAACCTTCGCCCGCCAGAGTAACGCCTTGACCGAGTTGCACCTTGAGGATGACCGTCGCTTCGCTCGCGCGACATATTTGAATAGCGGGGCCACCATCCGCGGCAATCTTGTCCAGCAAAACCGGATCCAGCGGCGATCCGACCGAAACCAGCAGACGAGTATCTGCAAGATCTGCCCATGTGACCGCAGGCCTTGCAGCAAGCGGATGGTCACAGGGCAGAAGAACGAAAAATCGCTCGTGTGCAAATATCTCGCTACGGCATAAAGCGGCGTTCTCAAGCCCATGCGTGAAGACGATGTCGAGGCGCCGGCGGCGTATAGCCGCCAGGCACTGTTCGAGTGGAACGTCCTCGATGGCGACAGTCACGTCCGGATGTAAACGGCCAAAACGATCGATGAGACGTGCCACGAACGTGCGCCCTATCTGGGCACACAACCCTATCCTGACCGTTTTGGCATCCTGGTCGCTATGACCACCTCCGGCCAGGGCATCGTGCAAGCCTTCATAATGAGCCCGGACGAGGTCAGTCCAGGCCCGGCCTTCTTCGGTCAGCCGAACACCATGGACGTCGCGATCAAACAACTGCATGTCCAGTAATTGTTCGAGAGCAACGATGTTGCGGCTGACACAGGATTCCCTCACTCTGAGAACTCTTGCGGCCTGCCTGAGGCTACCATGGTCGACAGCTGCGAAGACATGGTCCAAACGGCGCAACGTGTTGTTGACCTGTCTCAAGGCTCAGGAGCCTATTCCTGCGCGGCGGCGACGCTAAGCGGCAGGGTCGGATACAAGCTGGTTTCGTAGACGTACTCGAGCGGAATGGCTGGAGTGGCCATCTGGGAAAGGTACCGGTTTAGGTTTTCCGCGCTATTGCTCGCAGCGAGGCTACAGAAATTTCCGCTGTTCCACGTCAGGGAGCAGTAGCTGAAATGCGCGCGTATTGCGTCGGCCATCTCCGCCAAAGTCACCTCGTTGCCGAACATCGTATTCAGAACGAGGGTCTGTTTCTTCTCGATTTCGTCTGGGGGAAAATAGCGCGCCTTGAAGCCGAAATCCTTCTGGTATTCGCGACGCCTGTAGTCCGGCTCCTCGGTTGCCCGGAACTTCTCGACGAAGACGAAGATTCCGTCCTGCTTGAGGTGCTGGGTCACGAACTCGATCTGGCTTGCTCTGTTGGGCGAGTACATCTGAAAGGTCGTATCTTCGAGAATAATGTCGAACCCGTGAGCGAAATTTGCCAGCCGCGGATCCGAGCCCACGACGTCCTTGCTCAACTTATGGAAGGGGCCGATGAAGAAGTCGGCGTGCGGCGGTTGGCCATAGGCCATGAAGCATTTGTAATTCTCCGCGTTCGGGCTGCACGACAGTGAGCGTACCTGTCCATCGGACAGTTCCGACAGTGTTCTCGCCATCGTGCCTTCCGCTGTTCCAAGGCTGTATAGCGCAAGCGGAGAGCCACGGTGCCGTGCGTATTTCAGAACTGCGTAGGCCATCCGGCACTCTTCCTCTAATCTGTAGGGAATGCTGCCGTGATAGTGCTGGTCGAAAAAACCTTGTCGTGCCGCATGCAGGCTGACTAGGCCGCGCAGCAGTTCATCGCTCGGCAGAAGGCGGGCGTCAGCCACGGGCTTGCGGATCGGCATCCCGCTCTTGCCGGCAGCGGTCGCCGCGAAAAAGCCGGCAAGTCCGTTGATCCGTGGGCCATGGTCGCACTCAGCCAGAAAGTCGTCGAGTCCACGCATCGCAGTATGCCTCCAGCACCGTTCCATTGGTGAGATGCCGATACGTCGATGAGGGAAATTCCACTAAGATCAGTGGGGTCTAATATTTCGCCGGGCTCAAGTATTGGCTGAGCCAAGTCGTAGGCTTGCGGGATACAGGCGGCTTTCACTCGCTTGCCATTTTTTCGCTAAAGTCACATCTTCTACCAATCCAGAGTTATCTGCGTGTTGTTCAGCAACCCTTGGTTCGCCACATCATGCGACGACTGGCCACTCGCCAGTAAGGAGGCTGTGGATACGTGAATACTCTTGCCCTCGACCCGACCGAGAATCGCCGTTCACGGCACCAATCGCTTGCCCACAAGTATGAGAGTTGGGGGAGCGTACGGGCCGACGTAGTCAAAAGAACCGGGCTTGAGCGCCAGGAGACAAGAATCCTCCAGCCAAACCATGTGTTCTTGATGAACCTGAAGGGCACAGCGTGCCGCGGAGAAGACATTGTGGATGGGCGCCGGATTGCCTTTTTGCCGCGCCGGGCCGGTTCCATAATCTTCATGCCCGCCGGCAGCGATTGGAATGGGTGGGACGAGGGGGACGCGACGGCTTCCTACCTCCTGGTCTCGATTGAAAAAGGGTTCGCCGACGAGGTGTTTGCGGGAATGGCTCGCCATCGCCCGGCGGTGCTGCCGCCTTCGATCGGGTTTCGGGACGGCACAATAGAGTTGGCGTTGCAGAGGATTGCCTTGGAACTCAAGCAGCCCGACCCCATCAGCGCAACGATGGTGGAGTGCCAGGCCACGCAATTGCTCGGGCAAATGTTCAGGTTGAACGGCTTCCATCAGGAACCGGCAAAAGGCGGTTTGTCATCGTTCGATCTCAAGCGAGCGGTGGGAATGATTGAGGCGTTGTCGGACGGCAGACCTACGCTCGCCGATCTGGCAAAAGAGGTTGGAGTTAGCCGGTTCCATTTCTGGAGGGCCTTCAAGCAGTCGACAGGCATGACGCCGCACGCATTCATTGCGCAGCGACGGTTGGAGCAGTCCGCGGACATGCTGCGATCGACCAATCTGTCGGCGACGGAAATCGCGATGGAATGTGGTTTCGGCAGCTCGAGCCATTTCACGACCGCCTTTAAGCGGGCTTTCGGCGCGGGCCCGACGGAATTTCGTCGTAAGTGCAGAATCTAGGCCGCCGCTTGTCGGTTCTCAGCAAGTATCGGAAAACACTAACATCACAGTAAAGCAGGCTTGGCGGAAGAAGGTATCCATCGGCGGTCAACCCGGATACGCCGCTCATGTCAAACCTGGTTCGAATTCATCATGGCAAAGGACGGGCCGGCCGGTCCAATCCCGGCCTCGGATTCCTGGCCAGCACGCTATCGGCGGCTGTTGCCCGAAACGGCTACTACATCGCATCCGCCTGGATTCTCGTCGAGCGAGGATACGGAACCGCCGGCGTGGCGACGTTCCTTGCGATCGCCAGCGTTGTCGAATTCATAGCGAGCCCTCTGGCCGGCATGGCGGCGGATCGATTTGACAGGCGATGCTTGAACGTTGCGGCAGACCTCAGCCGCTTCCTCGTTATGCTGGCTACCGCTTGCGCGCTCCTCTACATGGACGTGTTTCTGATCATCTGCCTTTCAGCGGCCCTCTTTTCGTTTTGCGACCGTGTCGCGCTAACGAGCTCTCAATCCATGATTCCCGTGATAGCTGACGGCCGCGATCTTGTAGCCTCAAATTCCGCCGTCTTCTTCGTCATGCAATTCGGCAATCTCGGCGCAGCTCTGCTTGCAGGTCCTTTGCTGCATGAGCGCTCGCCAGCCCTGCCATTCACCGTTCTGGCTGCCTTCTTCCTATTTTCAGCGGGCTGCCTTTCCTTGATGCGGTCGGAGCCGGTTTCGCCCGATGTCCGCATCGCCAAAATCTCTGCAGCCCAAATCGATCTGAGCTTGCGCCGCCTCATTGCCGTCTACGCGCTTCTCTATGCAAGCGCGGTGCTTGTCAGCGTCATGGGATCGAGTTTCGTCTTCCAGGAGCAGAAGGGCACTGCCGTGGATTTCGGCTACCTCGAGGCTGCATGGTCGGCGGGTTCACTGATCGGCGCGGTCTCTCTATTCCGAATTAAGAAAGCGATGAGCACTCATGCGCTGCATCTCATGCTTTTGGGCTTAACGGCTCTGGTACTTATGGCGTTGGCATATCTGCGCACGCCCTGGACCGTGGTCTTTTTTGCTGGGCTCGGATTTCTATACAATCTTGGACGCGTCAGCGTTGAAGTCACATTGCAGTCGCGTGTATCCGTTTATCTGTTGGGCCGGGCAAAAGGCATTATGCATAGTGTGGCCGTGGCGCTCGGATTACTCGTCTTCGGCATCGCCGCCGCAATAGGAGATCGAGCATTACCTTCGACAATTTTCTTCAGCTTCGCAGTGGTGCTCCTCATCAGTATCTCGTGTTTGAACGTCGGTGTCGTTCCGACGCAAGAAAAAGGTGAATCGTGAGGTGGAAGATCTAACAGCAGGTACAGATGCGAAACAGGAAGTCCTGGGATCGCTGACGGCACTCTACCCCTGGATGAGCTCATATTATTCCCGGCCGATACGCGACTATGCGTTTCGCCTGTTCGAGGCCCCAGCTTCCAGGTCCATGCCAAAAATCCGGTTTCGAGCCCTCACCAAACTACTCGACATCATCAGGAAGGCGGCGACACGAAACGGGTTGTCGACCGACACCGCCTCGGAAATCTGCAGGGATTTCGAAAGTCGCCGCGTGTTGCAGACAGGCCCTCATTTGCTTCTCCTCATGGAGCCAGAAGCCTATTACACGCATATCTTCAGCCTACTTGGCCTCACGGCTCATGGCTGTTCGACCTACGTTTCCTACGCCGTTTCGACGGTGAGCCTCGTTGAAAAGCCACGCAAGGGGCCAGGCTGGCTCACCGTTGACGGAAAGCCAGTCAACGTCTTTGGCCTTAGCCGAAGCCGGATGGCGGGTTATAACCTTCTGGCCGGGCCGGGCTCCTATGGGTTTGAGCTAGTGCCGACGGAGCCAGACGTTCAGGGCGACGCGCTCGCAAGGCTGCGCAGTCTTCTGCCCAAGACCAAATTCGAGCGGCCGGCGCATGCCATCAAGGCAGCCAATCTGATGCTTTGGCCAAAAATGTTCGCAGATCGTTTCGCTTTTCTGCAAATAGACGACGAGGATGTTGCCGATCTTGTGGCAGACCATCTGTCGGACACAGATTCCTGGTTACGGGCGTGGCTGCTGGAAGACCCGAAATTTGCTTCGAATATCCTTGTGGGGCTCGACAGGTTGGCAGCCGGCCCCTGGAGTGGCTGGCTCGCGCGCGGCACCGATTTCTTCTGGTTCTATGAAAATGGCAAGCGGCTGCCGCTGCGTCTGGTCGCGGGAGAACTCGTCCATCCGGCCACCGGCATGAAGGTCGCGCGCTTTACGGCCCCCGATATCCTTGAGCGGCTGGCAAACCGCAGCCTCATTCCGAATCTCCTCCTCGTGTTTCTGGTTTTGTCCATTCTGCCCGGAGTTCGCGTGCTCGGAGGCAGTCATCAGCCGGTGTATTATCCCTTGATGCGCTATGTTGTCCGCCGGGCGCTTGAGGTTGCGGGCGTGGATGCGGATCTTCTGCAGGCTCTCGCAACGGACGACTTGCCGGGAGCTTGGGGACATCGGGTAATTGAATGTGATGATGATCCGTTCGAGCTATTCCTAAACGGCAGGAATGGCGGGATGAATGATCTTATCGACCGTTTGGGCGACATTTCCTTCGCCGAGGCATGTGGAAGCATGAAAGGCTTCGTGACGGACCCCTCGTGGAATGAACTTCACAGCCGGCTGCGGCAGGGGTTGGTCACGCCGGCCGACGAGGAATGGGCCTTTTCCTGACATGTGTTATGCACTTCCAGCAACTGGCATCTGTACGCCGGATTGCGAATGGCTGCTTCGCGTCTATTTCAGCCGTCGCATGGCTCATTCAGGTCCTCCTGAAAGCAGCCATGGCTGGGCCCCGACCTCCGAGGCTCTAACCTGTCTTCGTCATGGGACGTGGACAACCATCTCCACTTCGAGCTGCAACATTGGGGTAAAGAGGGACTGCACCCCCAACACGGTTAGACTCGGCATTGTTCCGGCAAGCATCGCTTGGATCGGTGCATAGGCCTCGAGAAAGCGCTCTGTTGTGCCATCGACAACATAGATGCGGAGCATAACGATGTCGTCTGTCGAGGCGCCTAGTTCCTGGAGGGCAGCCTTCAAGCTATCGGCAATGAGCTCCGCTTGGCCACCTATTGTCTCTGGCACCGCCGAGCCGTCGAGCGGGGATGCAATCTGCCCCGACAGGTAGGCCAACTGCCTTGCCTGGGCGACGCTGATTTGTGAGTGACCGTTCGTGGTCGAGTCCCACATCGTTGTGGGGTTGTGACGAACCACAGGGGCGGTATCGAGAGGGGACATGGCGGACATAACTATTCTCCATCGTGTTTGCTTGACGCGCGACTGGGAACGGAAGGTGTTCTGGCGCTACAATTCGCGATATAAGCGGTCTATTGGGGAATGTGTGTCCCCACACTGTGGACGGGGTGCCTGTTGCGAGACGAACTCGATATCGGAGCCATCCGGGCGTTTATCGCTGTGGTGGACGCTGGCGATTTCACGACGGCTGGGCGAGCGCTGCGCATAACGCGATCGGCTGTGGGGAAGGCCGTTATCAGGCTGGAGGAGCGTCTTGGTGCAAGGTTGCTTAACCGAAGTACGCGCCGAGTTTCGCCCACTTCGGACGGCCTGCTTTTCTACGAACGCTGCGTTTCGCTGCTGGCAGATCTGGAAGAAGCAGAAGCGGCAGTCCGGCACCGTGAGCAAAAGCCCCGTGGCACGATAAAACTGTCCGTTCCTGATGCCTATGGCCGGCTACGCATCTTGCCGGTTCTGCAGGAATACCTCCTCCAATGGCCAGAGATCAGGGGAGAGGTGACATTTTCTGATCGCATCAGTGACCTCGTTGGCGGCGGCTATGATCTCGCGGTTCGCATAGGGGGACTCGAATTCAGCACCGGCCTTGTGAGCCGCGTCATTGATCGGATCGATGGAGTCCTGTGCGCCGCGCCGTCTTACCTCTCCAAACGCGGCAAGCCAGACAACCCCGAAATGCTAAACGAACATGATCATCTGGCATTTGGCCGCGACGGGCACTTAATGGCCTGGTCGCTTCAGGCGGTGATGAACTGGTGAAAGTTAGGCATGCGCAAGCGAGGATGGTCATGGATAGCGCCGATGGCCTGCGTGCCGCAGCGATTGCGGGACTCGGCGTCGCCAGTCTGCCAAGCGCAATTGTGGCGGCCGATCTCGAAACGGGAAGGTTGGTCCCCCTTCTGGCAGAGTATCAAGGTGAACCGCTATCAGTATACGCGCTCTATCCAGATCGTCGCCATATGCCCTCGAAGGTCCGAATGCTCATTGATCTGCTCGTTCAACGTCTGGCGCAAAGCGGGAAAACGACGGATTTGTGAGAGCCCTCGGCGCACCTACGCCTTCTCAACAGGGCTGACCGATTTTGGCCATTTGGCCGGGCTCGTTGAACGACAAAGAAGATTATGTCGTTGGCAAACATAGATCGAAAATAGGAATATAATCAGGACAGGCGGCTACAGGGAATTGACTCGATAATCGCCTAATACAGAGTATTCTGCGTTGGTCGGCGCTCGTGAAGGGCATAGCCGCTTGGGAGACTAGCCTGCACTCTCGCCCATTTTTGAGGGAGGTAGAGATGCTGCGTATCCCGCAAAGCCAATTTCTCAGTCCGGACGATCTAGCGATCTGTCAGCGCGCGTTTGACCAGATATGCGTCGATGCCAGGTTGGACCGCAAATCAGTGGATGGCGAGCTTCTGGCGTCAACCGTGCTGGCCGCCTTTCAAAGCGGCATAACCGAGGGTGCTGAATTGCTGGCCGCAGTACGCGCCCGCCGCAATGACTTCGAGAAGTACACCAGCTAGCGCACCGGGGGCCGCAAAATCCTTGCTTCGCGCAAGAGCGATGACCAGTTGTTTGGACCTAGGAAGCCGATAAGCTCGACGGCTTGGGCGTCAGTTATGCCAGTGGCCACCACAAGGCGGCGCACAGCACCGCCGCTCGCTTTTTCCGGCGGCTTGCCTAAGTCGTCAACCATTTTGGAAGTCCCTTCTAGATGGCCCAACTCAAGCAACAGGAAAAGGTTCCCGGAGGCGCTACCCAGCCGTAGGGGAATGGTCGATCAAACCTTGTCCCACATGGCCGCGATGAACTGACAGGCGTTCTCCATGTTGCCGATCATCGCCTTTGTGTTTTTCGGTGCCTTGTGGATTTCGCCGGTCTGCACGTCTACCGACCAGCAAAGATCAAATAAGGGCTGCCGATTGCCCGCAAGGTTCGCACCAACTTGCATCAATACAAAGGTGGCAACAAAGCGGCCCATCTGGTCCCGCTTCGATTTCGCCTTATCTGTCTCGTCCACATCGGGCTTCGTGAGGCGAAAAGCGCAACGCCAATGCACTCGACACCCTTTGCTGGACGGTGAATGAGAACGTCGCAATTTACGGATACGCCAACGGTTGCGAATGGCTGCTTCGCGCCTATGTCAGCCGTAGATACCAGCTTAGGCACTGCCTGATAGCAGACATTCTTGGCTACAGAGGTCGCGGTTGCGCCAACAGCGGCACCAAACGTCTGGGAATGAGCTGTTGCAACAGCGACCGTGCGCCGTGCGCGTGGCGGTATGCCACCCAAATAGGCGACGAAGCGCCCGAGTGAGAGTTTCGAGGCATCGCCGCTTATTTCCAGTGCGGCCAGCGGCGCGCGCTAGTGGGCTGTGTTGCACCCTACAAGAGAGAAAAGTGAGAGCCGAGGAAGAGGAGAAATTGACCCGTGGTCAGGGGAATCCTCAAGACGGGCCCATCCTCGCCCCGGTCTTGGATAGGCAAGCCTTTCACGCAAGGATGGCCCTTTAGGACGTCCTTCCAGATCGTCGGGAAATCTGTCCCCTTTCTCCTCTCGGCATTGCAGACCCGGAGGAGATTCGTAACGACTTCGGTCATGGGGCGTGAGTTTACATGCGTCGACGGGAGGGAATTTGATCGGGATCAATACGAGATAAAACGCACGAGACAAAACGCGCACTGGCGAGGGAACCTGCTGCCGCCAGCGGTTATGGCGGGATGAGCACACGCGGAACAAACTTCTTTCCAAATAGATTTCCAGCAACGTCCGGGTCGGCGCCGACATCATCTCAGTTGGCGAGCTTACCCAAAAGCTGTTCGCCGACGCCAAGGCCGTGGGAATCAGCAGCGCCGAGATTGAGGAAGATACGGGCAGCGTCTATGAGACGATCCTCGACGCCATCGTGCACCATGATGCTGGCCTGGCAGATTGACGTGAACTGAGAGAGCTGAACTTTGCCACCCATCAAGCGAACATACCGTCTACAAATCATGCTCAATGCCAAGGAACTCGCTGTCCTGGATGCTTGGCGGTTTGAGAAAAGAAAGCCGAGCCGTGCTGAGGCAGTACGGGCGTTGCTTCAACGCGGTCTCATGGCCAAGGGTTATCATGCTGGTCGAGGCGCACGTTCGGTCGATTTCGGGGTTCTCGATCCGCCCGGCGACTATAGCCGCTGAGGCTTTAGCTCCCTCCGGCTCGACTGAATACAACGGTGCCGTCGTCTTTGCGAACTTCCACCGCCACGATACCGGACTTCCTATCTGGAAAGGTCGACAGCGCATGATCCCGCGCGGCTTTCTCGGCCTCGAAGGGCACCTTTTCAACAATGCCCTGTTTCCCGTACCAAATTACTGTGTAGGCCACCGTTGCGGCGCTCCATCTACGGGCGGCTTGTCGGCTAGCGCATCCACTAACAACTTGGTAGGCGCGCCCAGTCCCTTGACGGCAGTGTGAAGCGCGACGGTAGCAACGGCCAGGTGATCTTCCGGCTTACCGTTGTCGTTGGCGAGGTCTGGCGTGACGGGCGGCTTCATGGGACATGTATGCGCCTTGTCGTGAGGGCTGGCTAGGCACCGCGGCTAGCCAGCGCCTTCTTAAGGTCCTCTAGGGTCCTGATGCCGGTGCCGAAGAGCGCCATTGCACGGACGGCCAAATCTTCGCACTCTGCGCTGCCGGGCGGACACCTACGGACTGACAGTGCTCTTCAAGTGCCTTGGTGATTATGGATAGCTGGTCTGGGTCGGCTGTACAAAGAAATGTCATCTGGACACCTCCACACACAGGCGAAAGCGCAATCCTCTTTCAATCATCCGTATGCCCTCTAAAGCGGATGACGTTTGTTAAAATAAAATCGCACCCAAAAACGCGCAACAGGATTCTTTGGGGGCGGATCAAGGCGAAGCGACGGCAGACCGCCGCCACCCAACCCCCGCAGCCCGCCGTCTGTCGCAACTATTGCATGTCTGGATCAAAGGGTACAACGCCAAATAGAGGCAGGTGGCCCGTGCCACTTGTAGGGGAGCGTTGTTGCCTGAAAGACGCCGGCCTGGCGGGGTTGGAGCCTCGCCGATAACAAAGTTAACTGAATCGCATCTAACTCGCCAACAGGTCAGCCCACTGCAAAAGCCATAGGCCCAGAAGCCGACCAGATACAGCGTCAAGAAAATGAAAGCGATCCGGAGGAAAAGCGAGCGTCGGGCGGTTCTTCATGGCAATGGTTTCAATGAGAAGTTTGGCCGACGCCGCCCATTGCGAGGGGAAGGCAGCGCCGGCCAAGGGGGATTTATAACCGCCGCAGCGTTAGCCTAGCTGAGTCGTGACGTAACGTCATGTTGGGGCACGAAGAGAGAACTAAAACCGACTTTCCCTTCCGCTTAACATCAGGGTATACCCCTGCGTGACGTAACGAAGCGGCGACCTGTCGGCGTAACATTGGGTCGACATCGACTATTTGTGACGAGGTCGCCTCGGGCCTAAACCTCGATGTGACATGCTGCTGGCATAGCTCGATGTTTTTGCGATTCGGGCCCAAGCGAATGCCTGCTTTGCGCCCTATGTAGAACGTTAAGACTCTGGCGTTCTCCAAAAGCGGACCTTACGAGCGCCTAGCGCCAGGTTAAGATCTCGGCTCATGTCGGCCATAGCCTACCATTGCATCACACACGAGCAGTCCCGGCTTCGGCCTGATGGCAAATCCTCAAGTCACATGCTGACGGGTTCGGTCCCGCTTGGCTCATCCGAGAGAGCGAACCGCAACGAATGGTCTAATTTCTCCTTGGAATAAGGTTTGGCGATAATCGTCGATCCTCTCGCGAAGTCTGACGCACCCTCACCATATCCGGTGGCGCACACGATCGGGATGCCCCGAAGCCGTAGAGCGTCGGCCACGCGGTCGCTCCGCTCCCCACGTATATTCAAATCCAAGACAGCCGCGTCGATTTCTTGGGTTTCGATCATCGCAATCGCGCCGTCGATGGTGGTGGCGGGCCCAATAACAGTGACCCCAAGCTCAATCAAAAAATCCTCGGCCAGCATGGCAATGAGGGATTCGTCTTCGACGATGAGCACACGTCGGCCTGACAATGTTGTCATTGGGGGAACCTCCCGTCTGCCAAGGGGGCATCGATCCTGCAGACTAGGCCCTGAGGTTGGAAATCCATCGCGACCTCAGCCTCGAGATCTGCGGCTAAGCCCCGCTCAAGGAGGCGAGAGCCAAAGCCTCGCCTGGCCGGAGATGAAACTGTGGGGCCACCGAGTTCGCTCCAAACCAGCTTGAGCCTCGGCTTGGGTTTGTCGGTGCGAAACCACTCGACGGAAATTTTGCCGGCCTCGTTTGAAAGGGCGCCGTACTTCACCGCGTTGGTCAGCAATTCATGGAAGGCGAGCGCTAGGGAAAGAGCTTGGTTAGGCTGCAATCTAATTGCTGGTCCACTGGTCGAAACCCGATTGGAGAATGTGCCTCGAATCTGGAGGCTATCGCAAACAAGTTGGTCCAATGATGCATGTTCCCAACTGGTCTGCGTCAGGATGTTGTGCGCTGCCGAAAGGGCCATGAGGCGGCCTTCGAACGCGGCATGAGCATCAGTGGCCTCCGTTCCCCTGAACGTCTGATGAGCAATACCCTGGACTACCGCCAGAGTGTTCTTCACACGATGGTTGAGCTCAGCCATCAGCAGCTCTCTTTGTGCCTCCGACCGCCGTCGCTCGCTGATATCCACCACAGAGGCGAGCGCCATCATTCCTTCGCTCGTCTGAATTGGGCTGAGCCCAATCTCAACCGGCACCTCTTTTCCATCTTTCCGTCGCGCATAGAGATCCCTGCCCGCACCCATTGGGCGTGCCTGCGGGAAACTCCTATACCCGCGGCGAAAAACCGGGTGCGAGCTATGATAGCGATCGGGGACCAGCATCTCGATGCCTTGCCCGACCATCTCCTCACGCCCATAACCAAATAGAGTTTCGGCATGAAGATTGACGAGAACGATGCGCCCGTCCTCGTCTGTCATCACCATGCCACTTGGAGCCGCCTCTACAGCTGATCGAAACCGTTCCTCACTGTGGCGCCTCGCCATCTCTGCCTGGTCACGTTCCGTGACGTCGACATTGACCCCGATCAACCCGCGAAATATCCCACTTGCGGAGAAGTGAGGACGAGCAGTTGTGAGCAGAACGCGGTACTCCCCCTTGCAATTTCTGTAGCGACCCTGAACCGAGACGGCTGATTGTGTAGCCAATGCTTGCATCATTCGGGCCCCAATATCGGCAGCATCATCAGGATGAATGGTTGGGTGCCAATTGAACGTCGGGACATCCTCGGTCTCGACGCCCCAGAACTCTCGAAGCATGATGTTCAGATTGGTGCATTTGCCCAAAGCGTCACAGGTCCAGATCATCACCGGAGCGTGTTCCGACATAAGGCGAAACTGTTGCTCGGATCCTCGCAACTCTTCTTCGGCAACTCTTCGGGCCTGCTCTGCTCGCGTCCGCTCGAGATAAAAACCAATCTGTCTGGCAATTGTCGTAGCGAGATCGATCTCATGGCTGACAAACGAATGCCTGTGTTCATAGTAGGTCATGAATTTTCCCACCACTTCGCCTTGGACTGTCAATGGAATGAACGCCAAACCAACGATGCCTTCGCTGGCAATGATCTCTTTGACGGCGGCAGCTTCATCCGTTTCAGCAATGTGCGAAACAAAGATGGCATCAGGGTTGCGTTCGCCCACAACCCAAGGCGAGTGCCCCTCAAGCGCCTTTCTGTAACTTTCGGATAAGCCCCGCCATGCTACGAAGCGCATCACGCCTGCTTCATCGAAGAGCAACATGGAAGCGCGACGGCACCCTAGACCGTCACGAATGGCATCTAGGCCGGCTTCAAAAGCTTCGTGGCTCGATTTTGCCCGGTACAGTCGATCCGTCAGCACGTAAAGTGCACTGAGTTCGTCCAACCTCTCTGTGAGCTTCTCGCTGCCCCCGCCTAACTGCAACGCCGACCCTCCTTTTGGCGAATAGCTATTAGCAACGACGCATAGAACGTCGACCGGTCATTTTTGTTCCGATCGCTTAACTCGGCAGTTCGTCGTAAGCGACTACGGAGTGGATTACCAATCGCGGCTGCTTCCCTGCAGGCCGCACCGTAGATCTAGCCCCGGCGGCCTTTTCTGCCCGAACGGCGGATCCAGCAATATCGCAGAACATCCTCGACCGTCCTCTCGACGCATTCGCGAAAAGCACGCCACTTCGGAAGCCGCAGGCTTGAATGGCCTTGAGACACTGAATGTACGCTCCGCCGAATGGGTTTCGAAAGCGGGCCGTCAAATCGCGGGCCAAAACAGGAGGCTTAGTGTGCTGGTTCCTCATCTTGGCTTCGAGGCGCATTTCAAACATTCAGTTAGGCAACGAGACACTGACGAAGGCCGGCTTCTAACGCAAAGTGACATCGCTCGCGCGCATCCACAGCCAACCAGCCAGCCAGGCAATCGCTGCCGCAAGAACGACCAAGCCCAGATCAAGAGTCCACTCCGGCACGAACGCACGGAGTGCGATAGGCACCGCGCCAGCGACATAGAGGACGAGGGGAGTGCGAGGCACACCTTTTCCGACGGCAAGAGAGATCCCAAACGCGAACGTCCCAAGCAGAAAAAGTAACGAACTGGCGACCAGAGCCAGGCCGAGCGGGCCGTCCCGCAGCTCGATGATTGTTGCCAGCGGAAGTTTCGAAAATACCAGATTGATCACCACTTCCACGCCTTCCAAACTTGCCAGTGCAATGAAGTTGATGACGAACGCGATCGTGCCAGGTAGACCCGCGCGCCGACCGAACGCAAGGAACAAGCCGACGACAAGACCGAGTGCCAAAATCTCGGCGAGTGGCGCAAGAAGTTGCGTTAGGTCAGTGGCCGCAATGAGCGAGCTGCGTTTCGCCGCGTTGACCAGAAGTATGACGGCGCTTCCCACCCCAGCGATAGAGGCAAGCCGATAAAGGATGACGCTGGACACGGCCGCGCTCGACGGTGCGGTCCGGACATGGGGCGCATTAGATGAACTCTGGGACGATGTGATTTGAGGGCGGCGGGGGTCGGCGTTTGCGACAAGCATCTTCTTCTCCTCCATCTGGCATTGGAAGCCCGCGAGAACCGCAGTCTGCTCCGATCCCGTCTGTAATCAATGCTTACATCCTATTGCGGGGATTGTAAACAGTGATTACATTATTCATGGATCGTGATATGGATGAGGTGCTGCTTTGTCGAACGAAGGGAATGAAATGCCAAAAAAGAAGGCGCGTCGCCGCACCGGCTATCACCATGGCAATTTGCGTGACGCGCTGATCGATGCCGCGGTTCAACTTGTCGAGGAAGGCGGCCCCGACAATGTGAGCGTGCGCGAAGTTGCAAAGCGGGCAGGCGTTTCTCCTGGCGCGCCCTTCCGCCACTTCAGCAACAAGACTGCACTTATGACGGCCGTCGCAGAGCAGGCAATGAGCCGTTTCCGATTAGAGATCACGGCAGCAGTTGAGAACGTTGCCACTGATGATCCAATCGCGCGCTTTGCCGCTGTTGGAACTGCTTATCTGCGGTGGGCAATTCGAAACCCAACCCATTTCCAGATCATTTCGACACGGACTCTTATCGACTGGGAAAGCTCGGAGTCGCTTCGTCATGATAACCAAGTGGTGCGATCTCTGATGGAAGAGTCGATGAAAGAAGCACAGCTGCGAAACATGCTCAGGTCAGACGACATAGGAGAGACCCAGATAGCTGCCAGAGCGCTCGTCTACGGGCTCGCTCGCATGTGCATTGATGGACATTTTGCGCAGTGGGCGGAGGCTGGACACACTGCGGAGCGAACGACGCAGACCACCCTGGAGCACTTCGTGAAACTCATTGAAAAATGACGGGTCAGAAATAGCCAAGGGATCGGCACTCTAACACGTTGCGCGGCATACGTGATGCACGTTGATCCTCATGCCATTGCTGCATGCGCGAAAAGCGGAAAGGGGTGGGCTTGAGAAAGCAAAGCGCTTCAGAACTCGCCGTCCCAGCTGGGGTAGGTGGATGCGGCGGCGCGCGCCCTGGCCGAGTTTGGGAAGATGGGTTCCGCGACGCCTAAGCCCCTTCCGGATACTGACATCTGCATGTCTCCGGCGCCATATCGACCAGAGAGCAGCTTCAATGATTTCCGTTCTTTTCGAGATCTATGGCATAGTAGCCGCATGCAGATTTCAGGCATTGGCAGGATCATTTTCTGGTCTGGCGGAAGCCTTTGGATCGGGCAGGCAGTTGGCCCGATTGAGTGTCACGCCCACCATGCCATTCAGGTCAGCATTGGCCTGTCTGATCGCGTGCAGTTCCGAACGGGTGACACAGCAGCCTGGGTATCCTAAAGCGCGGCTTTCATTCGGTCCGACCTGCCCCACTCGTTCCAGGCACCGGGTAAGATGGTTGCCAACCTTTTCTGCGAGCCCGAGTCTGCGCTGGGCCGTGCCCTTTTGGCCCGCTTTGGAGGCGACCATATCTTGGGCCTCCCCCCAGCCGACATAGCGCCACACGCCAAGGCTCTTCGTTCTGCGTTCGACAATGGTAACCTCGACGAAGAGCTCGAGGATATCGCGCTGGAGACGCTTTACGCTCTTTGCGGAGGTGTTCCAGCA